>PANC01000020.1 GCA_002708315.1 Lentimicrobiaceae bacterium | reverse complement strand
ATCCTACCAATGATTTGGTAACAGGACCAGATATTATTTTTTTCTGGGTTGCAAGAATGATAATGGCAGGGCTAGAGTACCGAAAAGATATTCCTTTTAAAAATGTTTATTTCACAGGGATAGTAAGAGATAAGATTGGACGAAAGATGTCTAAGACCTTAGGTAATTCCCCAGATCCTTTGGATTTAATCAAACAATTTGGTGCTGATGGTGTGCGAATTGGCATGCTATTAACGGCTCCTGCTGGAAATGATCTTCCATTTGACCCTGCATTATGTGAACAAGGAAGAAATTTCAGTAATAAAATTTGGAATGCATTGCGTCTAATTAAGGGGTGGGAAATTGATGATAAATTAGAGCAAACAGAAAATAATAGCCTTGGTATTAAGTGGTTTGATGCCAAGTACAATAAAATATTCCGTGAAATTGAGGCTAATTTTTCTAAGTATCGAATTTCAGATTCATTAATGGCTATTTATAAACTAGTATGGGATGACTTTTGTTCTTGGTACTTGGAAATTATTAAACCAGGATATCAAAAACCCATAGATAGTCAGACCTATGAATCTACCCTTAGCTTTTTTGAAAACTTGATGAAGGTATTGCATCCATTTATGCCATTTATTTCAGAAGAAGTTTGGCACCAACTTAGAAAAAGAGAAGAAGGAGATGACATTATCATATCCCAGCAACCTCAAGAGGCAATGTTTGATGAAAAAATAATTGATGGATTTGAAAAAGCAGAAAGTATAATAGTAGCGATTAGAAATATTCGAAAAGAAAAAAATATTCCTCAAAAAGAATCAATAGAGCTAATGGTGAAGGAAAATAATTCATCTAAGTTTGATTTTTATCCTCTTGTTGGCAAGCTATGTAATATATCTAACATTGAGTTTGTAAAGGAAAAACATGAAGGCTCATTCACATTTACGGTTGGATCTCAAGAGTTTTATATCCCATTGAGTGAGGGAATTGATGTTGAATCAGAGATTGCAAAACTGGAGGAAGAACTTAAATACACAAGAGGATTTTTAAACTCGGTATCAAAAAAGCTTTCCAACGAAAGATTTGTAAACAATGCCCCTGAAGCCGTTGTGCAAAAAGAACGTCAAAAGCAGGCAGATTCAGAGGATAGAATTACTGTTATTGAGAAACAATTGGACGAACTAAAATAACTACGGTCTATTAATGTGAGAACTCTTGTAAAATTATCGCAATTTAAGCTTAGTGCCAACTTCAACTTGTATACCCTGGGGTAGGTTGTTTATGATATAGAGTCTCTTTAATCTAATTCCAAAATCTTGAGATATGCTATGCATAGACTCACCATGTTTAACCGTATGGAATTTGAAATCTTTATCGGCCTTACGCTTTTTACGCTCTAAATATATTATCTCACCGATTTGTAAGGTATTATCTTTCTTTAAGTCATTATACTTTCTTACCTGCCAGCTATAGATCTCAAACTCTTCTGCCAAACCCCAATAAGTATCTCCTTTTTTAATAAATATAAGCTTCTTACCATTATTTTCATATATTTTTCTGCCCGAAGGCCATGTGTCAACATGCTTAAATTCAGAAATAGAAATAGCTGAAGAAATGCCTTTTTCAACTTGTTTTTTATTTGTTCTTGTTGTTCTTCCCTTATCGTACTGTTGTAAGTTATACTTTTCGATTATTTTTATTAATAGTTGTGGGTATTTAGGGTTTGTTGCATAACCAGCTTTCTTCAATCCGTATGCCCAACTTTTATAATCGGTTATTTTATATTCAAAAAGGAATGAATATCTACCTCTTTGAGTCAAGAATTTGGAATGATCCCTATAGGAATCTTCTGCCTTTTTATATTTTCTAAAACATTCATCCTCTTCATCATCATCTATATGGAATGTTTTGCCATCCCAACCCTTGTGGCATTTTATTCCAAAATGATTGTTGGCCTTTCTGGCAAGGGTGCTATTACCACTTCCTGATTCGAGAATTCCTTGGGCGAGAGTTATGGAGGCAGGGATCTTATATTCCTTCTGCTTTTTAATGGCGATATCCTTGTAAACAGTTATGTATTCCTCAGTGGTTATTCGGGTTTGACCTATTAATGATGATGAAACCAATGTCATTACTGACAGGTAGAGAACCAGATATTTAAAGTTTATTATATCCAATGTTAAAGATTGTAATAAAAACAAATGTATATGATTAACATTTCTGTAATTAATGTAAGCAACGCTTTTTTAAACAAATCATTGTTACTAATAGCAGCGTAGAGATATAATTAGGTATTTTTGGACACTAATTTAGCTTTATGGACCATAACTTAATTTTGAAATATTTCAATGACTTGTCAGATAGACAAATTGAACAATTTACCCAATTGAAGGAACTATATGATTACTGGAATCAAAGAATAAATGTGATTTCTCGAAGGGACATGGATAATTTTTATCTCCATCATGTATTACATTCCTTGTCCATAGCAAAGGTTGTTTCATTTAAGAACTATACTGAGATTATGGACGCTGGGACTGGTGGAGGGTTTCCTGGTATTCCCCTCGCAATATTATTTCCAGAGGCTAAATTCTACCTTGTTGATTCAATAGGGAAAAAGATAAAAGTTGTAAATGAGGTAACTAACAGTTTGGGAATTAAAAATGTTGAAGCACACCAGCTTAGAATGGAACAGGTAAAATTAAATTTTGATTTTGTAATTAGCAGAGCTGTTACTTCTCTGCCAATATTCATGAAATGGACATCTTATAAATTTCATGGTAAATCATTTAATGATATTCCAAATGGAATATTATACTTAAAAGGTGGAGATGTTCAATCGGAATTAATGTCATTAAAAAAATTTAAAAAGTCTACATATAGAATCCCAGACTTTTTTGATGAGGAGTTTTTTGAGACAAAAAAAGTAATACATGTTTTTAGATAGGGGTTAAAAATTTACTTGGGTATTGGTTGTCAATTATATATATGCGTGATTATCACCTTTGTAATGCCTACGTTAGTTAGACAAAATAGAATAGAGCAAACCACATAATCTTAAAAAGTTTAGACTTCATAAATAATTTATCTTAAATTCGCCCATTCATTAAAAAATGTAGTACAGTTTAGAGTTCTACTTTTAAGCAAACATAAATCAATCGTATATGGAACAAGATGATAGTCTAAAAGACAAAGTTGCAAGCCCAACAGAAGGCGGATTCAAAGGACACCCAAGGGGGTTAATGACACTTTTCTTCTCGGAAATGTGGGAAAGATTCTGCTATTATGGCATGCGCGTACTACTTACACTTTATTTGGTTAAATCCCTTTTGATGGGCGATGCCGAAGCTAGTTTAATGTACGGAGCATATACAGCATTAATATATGCTGCTCCGGTACTTGGAGGAAAACTAGCCGATAAATATTTAGGATATAGATATGCAATATTGTTAGGTGCTGTTCTCATGGCAATTGGTGAATTTCTCATTTTAGGAGGAAATCAAGCATTTTTGTTAATAGGTATGGGAGCCTTAATTGTTGGGAATGGATACTTTAAGGCAAATATATCTACAATAGTAGGTAAATTATATAAAGACGATGACCCTCGAAGGGACTCAGGTTTTACTATATTTTACATAGGAATTAATATCGGAGCACTTCTTGCTACAACTGTTGTTGCATATGTGGGAGAGACTTATGGTTTTAAATATGGCTTTGGATTGGCTGGTTTAGGTATGCTTGCAGGATTAATTATCTTTTATACTGGTAGGGCCCAATATGCTGCTGCACCAGGTTTAGATATTCGCGAGGCTGGCCTAACCAAAAAGTGGGGAATGAAGACTTATCAAGCAATAACCCTAGGATCATTGCTACTTATTCCTCTATGCTACGTATTAATACTTAATAACACTTTTGAAATCTATGTTGGTGGAAATGGTTTCACTTTTCCACTTATGACAGTGCTATTAATAGCCCTTTTCGTTTATGTAGCAATGAGCTTAATTAAAGCAGGAGTTGCTGTTAGTAAGACCTATAGAGATAGAATGGTAGCACTAGTCATATTCATGGTGATAAACATCATTTTCTGGGCTTGTTTTGAACAAGCAGGAACATCACTTACACTTTTCGCAGACAGAAATGTAGATCGTGAGATATTTGGTTGGATTATGCCAGCTTCCATGACTCAGTTTTTTAACCCATTTTTTATCGTAATATTTGGATCCATATTCTCAATAATGTGGGTAAAACTGGATAAGATAGGTAAAAATCCAAGTATTCCAATGAAGTTCTCTCTTGGAATTTTTCAATTGGGATTAGGATTTTTAGTAACTCTATTAGGTTTAGAGTTTGTTGATTCAAACTATATGGTGCCATTGCTAACACTTGTGTTTTTATATATGCTTCATACATCAGGGGAGTTATTTATATCTCCAATTGGCCTCTCTATGGTTACCAAGCTAGCTCCAAAAAATATTTCTGGAACGGCCATGGGTGGATGGTTCCTTAGTTTCGCCATAGCAAATTATGCAGGTGGTTTAATTGCCACCTTAACTGGTGGACATGGCGGTGGCGAAGGAGAAGCTACTGCTGCAAGTGGACTTATTCAATACACAGATGTTTTCTCTACAATTGGATTTGTTTTGATTGCATTTGCAGTATTAATTGCTTTTCTCGCTAAGCCTCTTAATAAGCTTATGCACGGAGTTAAGTAATTTAATTCATTTTAAAGAATTTGAAAGGCACCTATGGGTGCCTTTTTATTTGTAATTGTATATTAAATGTCAATTATTGCACTTAGAAATAAGAGTAGATATTGAATTAACATATCGATAGCAAATGAAAGCTTAAATACATAAACAAAGGAATACAATGCTAATTTGATTATTCTACTTTGTGATTCTAGGGGATCTATTAATTTGTTTATACTTCCCATCACATAAATTAATAATAAGAAGAAAGAAAATGTATTTTTGCTCCCTAGTAACTTAGAAACAATTTTAAAACTTAAACTATTATGGGTAAGGATATTCTAAAACTCAAACCTGAATCTGTATGGAGAAACTTCTATGAGCTAACTCAGATTCCCCGTCCTTCAAAGAAGGAAAAGAAAGCAATTAAATACCTCAAGAAATTTGGTGATAATTTAGGTTTAGAGACCATAGTTGATGAGATAGGCAATGTAATTATTAAAAAGCCAGCAACAGATGGAATGGAAGACCGAAAAGGTATTATTTTGCAGGCTCATATTGATATGGTTCCACAAAAAAATGCTGATACAAAACATGATTTTGAAAAGGACCCCATTGATGCATATATAGATGGAGACTGGGTTACAGCTAGAGGAACAACCTTAGGCTCAGACAATGGTATGGGAGTAGCTGCTGCCATGTCTGTAATTGAAGCAAAAGATATTGAACACGGCCCCATTGAAGTGCTTATAACAATGGATGAAGAAACTGGCATGACAGGTGCTGAGAATCTAAAAGCTGGTATGCTTGACGGAGATATACTTGTTAATTTGGATTCAGAAGACGAAGGAGAATTATACATAGGATGTGCCGGAGGAATTGATACTACTGGGGAATTTAAATTTAAAGCAGAAGATGTTCCTGAAGGTATGATAGCATTTAAATTAGCCGTTAAAGGACTAAGAGGAGGCCATTCTGGTTTGGATATAAACCTAGGAAGAGGAAATGCAAATAAAATAATGAATATTCTCCTTCTCAAAGGAAGCGAAAAATATGGGCTCAGACTTTCTGAAATAAATGGAGGAAGTCTAAGGAATGCAATTCCACGCGAATCATTTGTAGTAGCAACTGTACCAGAAGTCAATAAGGATGATTTTACACAATTTGTAAAGGAGTTTGAGGGTATTGTTAAAGATGAATTTAAAGATACTGATGCTGGTGTGGTTGTATTAGCTGAGGAGACGGATATGCCCAAAAAATTAATTGATGATAAAACAGCACATAATCTGTATACCTTAGTTGCAGGTTGTCCAAATGGAGTGATTGCCATGAGTGAGAGTGTTAAAGGCATTACGGAAACATCATCAAACCTTGCAATAGTTAAATCCACAGGTAAAAAGATAGAGTTGGCATCTTTACAAAGAAGCCTTTCTAATGAGGATAAAGATAAGTTAGGTGTTGAAATGTGTAAACTTTTTGAGGCATCTGGTGCAAAAGCAACCAGCTCAGGTTCATATCCTGGATGGAAGCCCAATCCCGATTCTACAATTCTAAAGGAAATGAAAGAAGTATACAAGAATAAATTTGGCAAAGTTCCAGAAGTAAAAGTAATACATGCAGGTTTGGAATGTGGCATTTTAGGAGCTATCTATCCAAATTGGGATATGATTTCTTTTGGGCCAACAATACGAAACCCTCATTCACCAGATGAAATGGTCAATATTGAAACCGTAAAATTATTCTGGGAATTTCTTGTGGAGACACTTAAATATGTTCCTAAGAAATAATAGATCTTTTATTACGAATTTATTCTGGGAATTTAAATCCATATAATTTTCAAGTTTTTCCCAAAAAAGTTTGAGATATTAAATAAATTTCTAATTTTGCACCTCCAAAAGAAAATATAAGAGCGATGTCAAAAAGAACATTTCAACCATCGGTAAGAAAGAGAAAGAATAAACACGGGTTCCGCGAGAGAATGTCAAGTGTTAATGGAAGAAAAGTACTCAAAAGAAGAAGATCTAAAGGGAGAAAGAAGCTTACTGTTTCTGACGAAGTGCGCTAGTAAGGCGATACGAATATAAATAATACTAATTGGGAGGTGTGAATTCATACCTCCCTTTTTAGTTTAATAACTTTTAACTTCAACAATATCCAAACTTATATTAAATTCGCATTTCTTATATATTGATTAAATTGGAAGCACTATTAAGACTCATATTCATCGTAATTATTATTTATTACGGGTTTCGCCTGTTTTTCCGTTATGCTGTGCCATGGTTATTGGCAAGGTTTATGAGAAAGCAACAAGAGAAATATGCAAATATGTCAGGCTTCGGTAAACAGCAACAAAACTCCAAGTCGGAGGATGTTAATTTCAAAGAAGCTTCAGATATTAGAAATAATAATGATAAAGATTTTGGAGAATATGTGGATTTTGAAGATGTCGAAGATTAGTTAACCATTCATCTGCAAATACAAAAGCTGAAATTATGGACCATTTGAAGAAGAATAAGTTTAATTTTTTAGGTGAGCATACTGTGGTTATTATGGCTGCAATATTTATTTTCCTCGCCATAACCATAGCCTATTTTTCACCTGTTCTTGAGGGAAAGAAACTAAAACAGCATGATATTGCCATGTTCAAGGGGATGTCCAAGGAGATAGTTGATCACAGGGAGGCTAAGGGAGAAGAACCTTTATGGACTAACTCAATGTTTGGTGGAATGCCTGCATGGCAAATTAGTGTAAAGTATGATGGTAACCTTATGTCATATATCGATAAAGTTGTTACACTATGGTTGCCATATCCTGCAAGTTATGTATTTCTATACTTCTTTGGATTTTTCATATTAATGCTAGTCTTAAAGGTTGATCCATGGATTGGAATTATTGGGGCAATAGCTTTTGCCATGTCGTCTTACTTTTTTATAATATTGGGAGCAGGGCACACTTCAAAAGCACATGCAATTGGTTATATGGCGCCAGTTCTAGCTGGAATTATATTGGCTTTTAGAGGAAAATATTGGCAGGGTGGTTTGTTAACAGCCATCGCATTGTCACTTGAAATATATTCAGGGCACCTTCAAATAACATATTACCTCTTGATAATTGTTATTATTTATGGAATATTTCAGATTGTTGAAACAATAAAGACAGGTAACTACTCCCATTTTCTGAAGGCGGCGGGAATATTAATCGCTGGCGCCATATTAGCTGTTCTTACTTACTCAACGAACCTATGGGCTACATATGATTATGGAAAGGATACAATGAGGGGAGAACCTGAGTTAACAAAGAATGCAAATGTTAAATCTTCAGGTCTTGATAAGGATTACATTACCCATTGGAGTTATGGAATAGGTGAATCATGGTCTCTAATAATTCCAAATGTAAAAGGCGGAGCATCCGGGGTTTTAGGTGATGTTGATGCCATTGAAAAAGCAGACCCCGCGTATAGAAGTGCAATCTCACAGCAAACAAACGGCTACTGGGGCGATCAGCCAGGGGTTTCGGGCCCCGTATATGTTGGAATTATTGTTGCATTCTTATTTATTCTGGGAATGTTCCTTGTAAAAGGGAGGCTGAAATGGACATTATTTACCATAACAATCATATCAATATTCCTAGCATGGGGGAAAAACTGGATGCCGTTTACCGACTTTTTCATTGATTATATTCCTGGGTATAATAAATTTAGAGCCGTTTCAATGACTCTTGTAATGGCGGAGTTAGCGATACCAATTCTTGCATTCCTTGCATTGGGAAAAATAGTTGAAGACCCTTCCATATTGAAAAGAAATAGAAATGCATTAATTATTTCCTTTGGTTTAACAGGAGGTTTAGCATTATTATTTTACCTCACACCTGCGACGTTTTTTAGCTTTATGAGTGGTGGTGAAAAGTTGCAATTTGCTCAATTATTGGAGACGAACGATGCTGCGCAGGTAAATCAATACCTTGATAGTCTTAAAAGGGTAAGAATAGAGATATTTAAGGCAGATGCCATTAGAGGTTTCTTCTTTGTTCTAGCTGCTGCTGGATTGGTATATTTATTTTCAATGCAGAAAGTTAAAAGATCGTGGCTTATTATAGGTGTTGGTGTTTTAATATTAATGGACATGTCATCTGTTAACCGCAGATATCTCAACAATGAAAATTTTATACGAGCACGAGAATTTGATAACCCCTTTACTGCAAGCTCTGCTGACAACTATATACTAAATGATAATAGCGATTTTAGAGTTCTAGATATCAGTAAAAGTACATTTAACGATGCAAGTACTTCATATTTTCATAAGAGTATAGGCGGTTATCATGGCGCCAAACTTCAGAGGTATCAAGATTTGATTGATTATAATATACAGGGGGAGATAGAAAAGGTAATTAATGAGCTTCAAACAGGATCAACATTGCAGAGGATAAATGAGGTTTTTGATAATTTGGATGTACTTAACATGCTAAATACAAAATATGTTATTTATAATCCTGATGGCATGCCTCTTATAAATAATTCCGCATTCGGAAGTGCGTGGTTTGTTAATGAAATTATTACAGTGGCTAATCCCGATGAGGAAATTGCAGAATTAAATAATTATGATCTTGGAACAACGGCAATTGTTGACAATAAGTTCTCTCAAATTACTTCAAAAATCAATATTTCGGATGACTCATCTGCAACAATAGTTCAAAATTCATATGCACCGAATCATTTGGTTTATTCGTCCAAATCCAATAGCAATCAGGTAGCAGTATTTTCAGAAATATATTACGATAAGGGATGGAATGCATATATCGATGGACAGAAAGTAGATTATTTTAGAGCCAATTATGTTCTTAGAGCATTGGAGATACCTTCTGGAGAGCATGCCATTGAATTTAGATTTGAGCCACAGATTTTTAAGATAGGAGAACGTATATCTTTTGCTAGCTCCTTGCTTCTAATCTTACTTCTACTCGGAGGTATATATGTTGAAGGCAAGAAATATTTTATTAATTAGATTTAACAAATAAGTTCACTTGAAGAAAGTACTCATAATAACCTATTATTGGCCTCCAAGTGGAGGAGGGGGAGTTCAAAGGTGGGTCAAGTTTGTTAAGTATCTAAGAAAATATAACTGGGAACCAATTGTTTTCACGCCTGAAAATCCAGAAATTCCATCCTATGATGAATCCTTGATTAAGGATATACCGCATGACATAACCATCTTGAAGAATAAGATTTGGGAACCATATTCATTTTATAAAAAATTTACTGGAAAAAATAAGAAGGACAGAATTCAAACTGCATTTCTGAGTGAGAAGAAAACCAAATCTAGCTTTCTGGAAAACATGTCAGTGTGGATTCGAGGTAATCTTTTTATACCTGATGCCAGAAGATATTGGATAGCACCATCGGTAAGGTTTATTAGAAACTATATGGCATCTAATAAAATTGATGCAGTAATTACAACAGGACCTCCCCATAGTACCCATTTAATTGGTATAAAACTTAAAAACCATACTAGAATACCATGGCTTGCTGATTTTAGAGATCCATGGACTAACATTGATTTTTATCACGACCTAAAGTTGTCCAGATTTGCAGATAGGTTACACCATAAACTTGAGAAGAAAGTTCTAAAAGAAGCAGATGCAGTTTCTGTTATAAGCCCAGGTATGGTAACTGATTTTTCTAAGATATATGCAAGAAAGTACCATATTATACCCAACGGGTTTGATGAGGATGACATTAGGAATATAGAAGTTGCAAAAACCAAAAAATTTAGTTTGGCTCACATAGGGTCCTTAACTAAATCTAGGAACCCAGAAAACCTTTGGAAAGCCATATCTATTCTTATAGAAAAAACTCCAGGATTCTCCAAGGATATTGAAATATTGATAATTGGTAAAATTGATATCTCAGCAATTGAATCGCTAAGGAAATATAATCTTGAACAATATTTGCGACAAATTGATTACATGCCTCATGATGAGGTTATAGCAGAACAAAAAAAAGCATCTCTACTGCTACTGCTAATTAATAATACTCCCAGTGCTAAATTAATTCTTACTGGTAAAATATTTGAATATTTAATTTCTAATACACCTATTATTTGTATAGGGCCTAATGATGGAGATGCAGCAAAGGTTGTCATTGATACAAATAGTGGCTCTGTGTATGATTTTAACAATGAGAGTGATTTATTGTCTGGCATTGCTGACTATTACAATGATTATAAGCAAGGAAATCTCGTTTCAAAAAGTAATAACCTTGAAAAATATGAAAGGAAAAGGCTTACTGGTGAAATGAGTTCACTTCTTGATAGTATGACTTAAATATCTAAGATTTTATATCCTGGTAATATTACTAACAAAGTTATTAATGTCGTAGTCTTCATCATTGAACACCTTGTATAATTCTTTGAGCATTAAATTTTTAGTTTTTACTCCTCTTTTTTTTGCTATTTCTTCAACGAATACATTAACTGCTACTTTGCCTTCTAAAACTACTTTCTCGCTTATGTAGTCTGTAAAGAAACCTTTGCCAATGAGAAGTCCAAGGGTTCTGTTACGAGACAGGTCATTTAGAGCTGTCAAGGTGAAATCACCAAACCCACAATAATTAAACATTGTATATTCTTCACCCCCAAACTTAGAAATTATAACCCTCATTTCATTTATTGCCTTGGTTAGAATTAATGATCTAAGGTTTGGTGAATCAAAGTTCGCATCCACAATACCAACTATTATTGCATAAATGTTTTTTAATATGCTGGCAAGCTCAACGCCCATAACATCCGTTGTATAGTCCATCTGAACATTTGTGTTCTCAAAAATAGATTCGAATAGTTTAAATTGTTTATCTTTTTTTGATGCCAAAGTAAATGCTGTGGGGAGATTGTTGATTATCTCTCGTGCAAAGGAAGGTCCTTTCATGCCAAATATTTGATTGGGAATTTCTCTACTTAGAGACTGTGGTATCGTTTTTTGACCTTCGCCGAAACCCTTTGCCAGATTTACAATAAGAGAATCTTCTTTGATAAATTGCTTATTGTCTCTTATGTATTCAACTATAATACTTGATGGGATACCAAGAAAAATAATATCTGAATCAGTAAGTATGGTTTTATCAAAAGTAGCTTTCAGAGACTTGTCCAATTCAATATTTGGAAAATACTTACGATTTATGTGTTCATTACTTATGGAGTCAACAACATCTTGTTCCACTGATAATAGATAAACATCATACTTATGCTTCTGAGCAAGAACATTGCCCATAGCTGTGGATATAGCTCCACTTCCAATAAAACATATTTTTAATAGTTTCTCCATATTTTAATGCTTAGAATCTTATAAAACTTTAATTGTGTCTAAACAACCTTTCAAAAATTACTTCAATTTTATTATTAATATCTTCTGATATTTTGAAATAGTAAACGGGAATTATAAATAACACACCGATGATAGAACTTCTAACGATGATATCAACCAGATAGTTTGACATGACAGGTATAAGTAGTGAAATTGAATATACAGTAATTCCGATTAAATAGAGTAATACGATTTTCCATGTAAATGGTTGCAGTCTGAATTTCCTATACAAGAAGATGAATTTTATGCAGTTATAAATTAATTTTGAGATAAGAGTTGCAATTGCGGCACCTATTATACCATAGATAGGTATTAGCAATATGTTTGAAACTACAATTAGAACAGCAAATATTAGTAAGAAATAGGATAAATATCGATAATATTTTGAGTTTACAATTATATGTGGACTAACTCCCATTGCAATATCAGTTAGGTTTGCCAGACCTATTATTAATATTACATATTTTCCTGGCAAGTAGTCATTGGTAATTATATGAAACACATTATCAATATTTCCCCAAATACCAATTAGTAGTAGCAGGCCAACAATGCTGAGGCTTATACTGCTTTTTTTGTATATATTATTTATAACGGCAATATCATTATTTTTCCAAGCATCAGAAATAACCACCGAACTTATTTTTCCCATTGTTCTCATTGGCACAAGAATAAGGGTTCCGAAGAAAAATGTAATTGAATAAATTCCCGTTGCACTCAATCCCATTATCCTTTCCACCATAATGGAATCTATTGTCATAACCAGCACACCGGAAAAGCTGGCAACTATGCCAAAGAAGCCAATCTTAACCATATCTTTTGCAAAATTTTTGTCAATTATGCTGAGGTCAGGCTTTATGTGTAGTTTTCGATTATAAACCAGAGATGCAAACAGCAATACCCCTGGTGATATTAACGCCAGAGTATATAAAATTACTGTTTGATGAAAATCAAACACTTCAAAATAAAAGGGTATAATTACTGCAAGAACAAGAGTTCTTTGGATAACTTCCTTATAGATTATTCCTTTCACAGCATTGTATAATACTCTGTAATAGGTATCAAATACATTGAACAATAGGGTAAAAACAATAAGTGGAATTACATAATAAAAATAACTTGTAAATAGCTGGCTACCATCTTTAGCATTATCCAGAATAAGGGGCTTAAATAATAAATAGGCAAGTATGGCTAGCACTAAACCTACCAGTGAAACTATTAAGGCAAGGCCAAGATAGCCATGATGGTTTTTACCCTCATTTCTGAAATAAGGAAATAACTTAACAGTTATGGTGTTGATTCCAAGTCCAGCGAATTGGGCAAATAATATGGAGTAGGAAACAAGAATTCGGAATAAGCCAACCTCCTCAGTTGTGAAGAAGTGTGTGAATAGCAATGCTGTGGTAATAAAACCCAATATAACCCCTACATAGGAATATATTGTACCCGATATGCTCTGCCTTTGAATTATACCCATCAATTAAACAAAATTATGAAATTATCTTTTTACCATGAGAACGAATAACCAATATGGTTTTTTTGGAGAAACAACCGCATTGATTGTATCTATAAATAAAGAAATAATATTGAACTTATAATTATTTTTAAACTCATATTCACAGCTTGGACATATAGTTTTTCTATTGCTTTTATCTATCCAAAAATATGGAATCCATGAACTTGATGGTGTTATTGAAGTTTTAATGTTAAGCAATAAAGGGTTGTAGTATCTTACTTTCTTGCCAAATGTGAAGGATTTTAGCACTTTGTATTCTGAAAATATTTCAGATATATTATCCAGATTAAAACTTCTAAGGTGATTGGGACGGTTATATTTGTATCCACATTTCTTACATTTTATTTGAAGTTTATCAGGATTCTCATCATTGGGCACTGTTATAAGAACATATTTTTTTGAAAGTCGTTTAATTTCTTCAACGGTACCGGCCAAAGTCTTATCATCCAAATGTTCAAGTAGTTCACTTGAAAAAACCATATCAAATTGATAACTAGGTAAAGGAATACTGTCGGCACTAGCCAATACCTTTTTTGCCTTTACGAATTCAAGTGCTTTCTCACTTCTATCAACAGCAGTAACATCATACTCTTTATTTAAGGCATTTGTAATAACTCCATTTCCGCATCCAATATCTGCAATTGAATTAACATCATCAGGAATAATGTCAAACACTTTAATAATCTTATCAGCAAGATCCTTATGCTTTAGATTACTCCAGTCAAAATTTTCGTAAACTTCCTTATTATCCACTGTATAATTGATTTAGAACCTTGGAATCTATTTCCCAAGAATAGTCTTTTAGAACTTTATTTTTCCCAGAATTAATGAGGTTTAACTTTAAATCCTCATCAGAAATAATACTTGAAACAGCTTCTGCAAACTCTTTCGGATTATTATACTCATAAATTAAACCACTCTTTGTTGTATTTATTATGCGTTTTATGGGTAGGCAATCTGATGCAATTATTGGCTTGCCAGCGTACATATATTGAAAGATCTTATGAGGAATGGTAGAGTTTGTGTGATCATTTTTAACATGTGGTATAAGGCATACATCGGCTTCTCCCACATATTTTATCATTTCTTTATAAGGTTTCCATCCGGTGAATTCAACAATTTCTTCAACTCCTTCATCTTTTGCTAATTTCCTAAGGGTAGGTAAATAGGAGCCATCACCTAGTATTTGTAAACGTACCTTTGGGGTAGTGTTTTTAAGATGTTTAAGACCCATTATGACATATTGTAAACCCCTATGTAAGTTAATACCACCAGCATATAACAAGGTAAAGAACTCAGGGTTGGGCATGTGATTTGTCAGATCAAAGTGTTTTGTATTTAAAGTATTAGATACAACGGATATTTTATCCTCCTCAACCCCCAAGTTAATTAGACGATCTTTGGCCTCTTCCACAACTACTATAACATTGTCTGCTAGTTTACAATATTTGATCTCGTATTTAATCCACTCTTTATCATTGGATAAAAACTGTCCTAATATGGATTGTGTGTGTGTGGCAATTCTGAGAAGTGCAGGCCAGTTCTCATGTAAGTCAAGGGTTAGTTTTATGTTGTGGTTTTTTGCAAATTCATAACCTACTTTTGCAAGAGGAAGGTCATGGATATGAATTGCATCAAATTTTTCAGTTTCGAAAATATCTGCAATAAAAGACCTCCAGAAATTAAAATAGAATGGAAACTTTATAGCTCCGACACTTGTTTTGTGGGTTAATTTGGAAATAGACCTTCTATGTATAGTTGCTGAGTCATAAGAATCAGTTAAATCATATCCTTTCATGGTATAACATGCAATATGAATTTCATTACCGTTTTCAGTAAGTGCTTCAATCTCATTTTCAACCCTTATATCAGGTGGAAACTCATGATCGAGTACCATTAGAATTTTCATTGGCTGAAAAGTTTGTCATGAATAATTTTTGTGATTCTAACGGATGCGTTACCATCCCATAAATCTGGGATACTTCCTAATTTGACCTCTCCAGAAAGTATACTCATTGAAGCATCAACAACTTTATTGAAATCAGTACCAATCATATGATTTGTTCCTATCTCGCTAGTAATAGGCCTTTCGGTATTATCTCTAACTGTTATACATTGTACACCAAGATATGTAGTTTCTTCTTGAATGCCTCCACTATCTGTAACAACTAATTCAGCATTTTTAGATAGTGATAAGAAATCGATATATCCTATGGGTTCTAGTATTATAATATTGTCATTTAGTTTATCAAATAACCCATACTTTTTTAGGTTATTCATTGTGCGAGGATGTATTGGGAAAACAACCTCTCTAACTTTGCTAATTTTATTAAGTGCATGTATTAGTTGTGTAAGGTTTTTTTCCTCATCAACATTTGAAGGCCTGTGAAAAGTTGCTAAAACGTAATTTTTTTTTCTAACTCCAATTTTTTCTATGAACATAGATTTATCTATGAAAGGCATAAAATTAACTAGGCTATCTATCATTACATTACCAGTAAAATAAACCTTTGCATCACTCACTCCTTCTTTTTTTAGATTAGCGATACCACTTTTCTCAGTAACAAATAAATAATCTGATATGTGATCTGTGAGAACCCTGTTAACCTCCTCGGGCATTTTTTTATCAAAACTTCTTAATCCAGCCTCAACATGTGCTACTGGGATATGTAATTTTGAAGAAACAAGACTTGCCGCAATGGTTGAGTTAACATCACCTGGCACTATAACCAAATCAGGCTTCTCATCCAATAATATCTTTTCAAATTCAACCATTATTCTGGATGTTTGAAGAGCATGGCTTCCACCCCCCAATCCGAGATAAAAATCAGGTTTTGGCATCTGCAATTCATCAAAGAAAATTTTAGACATTTTTTCATCAAAGTGTTGTCCAGTATGACAGATAAGATGGTTAATATCTGATTTATACGTTTGAAATGATCTGTGAATTGGAGCTATTTTAATGAAATTAGGTCTTGCTCCAACTACTGATATTATTTTTTTCATTCAATAAATTTGACACAAAATTATTATTTTAAACTAGAACTTATGCATAATACCCAATTAATTGAATTGCCCATTAATACATTAACATTAACTTTATAATAGTCCATTTATATTGCTTATATCTAGGTCTATCAGGTGAAAACTTTAAACTATAAGATGTTTACTTCCATTTCAAGCTCAACATTGAACTTTTTCGAAATACTATTTTTAATTGAATCTGCCAGCTGTTTTATTTCATTGCCCGAAGCTATACCATATTTAACTATTACCAATGCCTGCTTTTCGTGAACCCCAATGTTGCCTTGTCTTTTACCTTTCCATCCACATTGCTCTATGAGCCATGCAGCAGGAACTTTATAGTCGCCATTAACAAGATGATAATTTGGAATATCAGGATAACTTAGTTTAATCTCATTGAATTTATCTTTTGAAATAACTGGGTTCTTAAAGAAACTTCCAGCATTTCTAAGATTATCTGGGTTTGGTAACTTGGAGGCTCTTATTTTTGCGACCTCACTACTAACATCAGCTATGGTAATATCATCTATATTCTTATCTCTAAATGCTTCAAATAGGGGTTTATAGCTTATGTTTAAGCTATGTTGTTTTGAAAGTTTAAATGTAACACTTGTTATGAAGTATTTATGTTTAAGCTCTGTCTTGAAAATACTGGTTCGATAGCTAAATTTACAATCCTTATTTGAAAAGGTTTCCACCTTTCCACTATCAAGATTAAAAGCCTCCAGACTTTCCATTACATCTTTAATCTCAGCACCATAGGCACCTATATTTTGAATTGGTGCCGCACCTACTTTCCCTGGAATATCGGTCATGTTTTCCAGGCCTCCCCAACCATTTTCAACTGCATACTCAACCAAACTGGGCCAAAATTCACCAGCGTTTACTTTTAAATAGATGTGCTGCTCTGATTCTTTAATAATTTTCTTACCCCACATTTGATTCAGTAGTACTAAACCTTCATAATCTTCAGTAAACAATATATTACTTCCTTCCCCTAGAACTAGTACTCTACCTTTTAGTTTGCTAGCTTTATGGAGTTGCTCAAGGTCACCTGTGCTTGTAATCATTGAGAGACTTTTTGCAAGAACTTCAATACCAAAGGTATTAAAGGGAGCTAGGCAGAAATTTTTCTTAATTATCACAAAATCAAATGTAATCATTTTTTTCAAAAATAATGTGTGTAAATGTTGTTAATAAAACAATCTGATTGTAAACAATTTATATTCTGTTACAATGTTATATTTTTGTTGAAACTATTTTTACAATCTTGTGATATAAACATTGAATAAAAAGGTAATAGTATCTGTAATAAATGACCTAGTAACTGACCAAAGGGTTAAAAAGGTTTGTGAGACTCTTGAGAGCATGAATCTAGAGGTAATTCTTGTGGGAAGAAGACTTAGCGATAGTCCAAGAATGGATGAGAGAAGCTATAAGGTTCATAGAATGAAACTTATATTTACTAAGGGCCCTTTGTTTTATGCTGAGTTTAACATTAGACTTACCTTATTTCTACTATTTAATAAGGTTGACATTCTAGTCTCAAATGATTTAGATACCCTTCTATCTAACTACTTGATAAGTAAATTGAAGAATGTACCATTAGTTTATGACACTCACGAATATTTTACTGGAGTTCCTGAGCTTGATAACAGAAAATATATTAAAAAAGTATGGAAATATATTGAAGGTAGGATTTTCCCCAATCTTGAGGATATTATAACAGTTAATGATTCAATAGCGAAGCTATATGAGGATCAATATGGCATTGAGTTATCGGTAGTTAGAAATATACCCAGAAAACCTAAAGTTCTTATTAAAAAGTCGAGGGAGGAATTGGCGTTGCCATCTGATAAAAATATAATAATACTTCAGGGTTCCGGGATAAATATTGATAGGGGTGCAGAAGAATTGGTTGAGGCAATGCAGCATGTGAACGGAACATTATTATTGATAATTGGGGGTGGAGATGTTGTTGATAAACTTAAAGACATGGTTAAAAACATGCGTTTGTCTGAAAAGGTAAAATTTAAGCCACGTATGCCATATAAAAGCCTTATGGATTATACATCAGTTGCAGACTTAGGTGTAACATTTGACAAGTCTAGTAATATTAATTACAGATTAAGTCTACCAAATAAACTATTTGATTATATCCAGGCAGGTGTTCCAGTATTATCATCTCGTCTTCCTGAAATTGAAAAGGTCATTAATAAATATGATGTAGGTGCCTTCATTAAAAATCATAATCCAGAATCCATAGCTAAAGGTATAAATAATATTCTTGGCGACCCTGATCAGCTAATGAAATGGAAAAAAAACTGTAGTTTTGCCGCCCAGGAATTAACCTGGGAAAATGAAGAGGTAACCCTGAAAAATATCTATTCAAAATATGTCTGATTTACACTTACATATTATATCCTTTGATATACCTTTTCCAGCAAATTATGGAGGAGTTATTGATGTGTTTTACAAGGCTAAATCGCTAACAGATAGTGGAGTAAAGGTGCATATGCATTGTTTCCAATATGGAAGGGAACACTATTCGATAATGAAGGATACTTTCCATGAAGTTAAATATTACAGACGCGATATCTCAAAGAAACATCTTTTTAAGAGTATTCCATATATTGTCAGCACTCGTGCATCTGATAAATTAATTGGAAACTTGCTTAAAGACGATTATCCCATATTAATGGAAGGGCTTCATACATCATTAATTTTAGAAGATAACCGATTTAAAACTAGGAGAAAACTGGTTAGAGCGCATAATATTGAGCATGAATATTATCAAAACCTCGGCAAGGTTGAGAATGATATCTTTAAAAAATATTATTTCTACAATGAATCTGTTAAACTTAAGCGCTATGAGAAAGTGCTTGAAAAGGCAGATAGTATATTGGCTATTTCTGAGAGTGATAGGAAATACTTTAACACTGAATTTAGCAGAGTAGAGTACATTCCAGCATTCCATCCATTTAAAGAAGTGAAAAGCAAGTTAGGGAAGGGAAATTATGCATTATATCATGGAAACCTATCCGTAGCTGAAAATGAGAATGCAGTTAATTATTTAATTGATAATGTATTCCTTGGTACTGATATACCGCTGAAGATAGCTGGGTTAAATCCTAACAAAAGCTTAAAAAGCAAGATAGAAAATTATCCAAGCATAGAACTAATAGCTAATCCTAATGATGATATTCTGCAAGATTTAATTGAAAATGCACATGTTAATATCTCAATAACTGCTCAAAAAACGGGTCTAAAACTCAAGTTGCTTAACAACCTATATAACGGAAGGTTTGCATTGGTAAATGATAAAATGCTAATTGGAAGTAGCTTGGATGAGTTATGTGAGGTTGCTAATAATCATGTATCTCTTAACCGCCGCCTGAAGATATTATTTAATAAGGACTTTACCCAAGCTAATATTGATGCGAGAAAGAAAAGTCTTGCAAAAGTATACTGCAATGGAACAAACGTCAATAAATTAATTACCCTATTAAAGTAATCACTTCAATATTGTTCCTTCTTCACATTTTATAACTCTTCCTGGAAACTTATGAATTATATTGTAATTATGTGTTGCCATAATAACCGTTTTCCCCAAATCTTTAATTCCAAAGAGTATTTTCATAATGCCATTTGATGTTTCAGGGTCTAAATTACCCGTAGGCTCATCGGCAAGTATTATTTCTGGTTCGTTTAGCAAGGCTCTAGCAATCACTATTCTTTGTTGTTCGCCTCCTGATAACTGATGAGGCATAACATTTAATTTATCTATCAACTCAACATCCTCTAAAACTTGCAGTATGCGGTTGTTGATTAGTGATGAATCCCTCCATCCTGTTGCTTTTAGAACAAATTCTAGGTTTTGTTTGACTGATCTATCCTCCAGAAGTTGAAAATCTTGAAAAACGATTCCTAATTTTCTCCTGAGGAAGGGAAGATCTTTTTGCTTTATTTTATTTAGACTGTAACCACAAATAGTTGCTTCACCATCTTCAATTGGTAGGTCTGCATAAAGAATTCGCATTAAACTAGATTTGCCACTACCAGTTTTACCAATCATATATAAGAACTCACCTTGCGTAACCTCGAGGTTAACATTGGTTAGAACCAGTTTGTTTTTTTGGAACACTGAGAGGTTTGAAAGGGTTATTACTGAGGAATTATCCATTAATACTATTGTTTTGCTCCAAAGATAACCAATTTGAATAATTATTTCAGCAGGTCTTTAAGCGATGTAAAATACAATAATAGATTGCTTATGGTGTAGATATGGAAACTGGTAAAATTTTTCCGTTGAAAAACTTGTGACCATTAAGAGCAAATTCCATAATAAACTCAGCCATTTGCTTTGGTTGCAGGGGCGCTTCGTATCCAGGAAATGCATTAGCAAGCATTTCTGTTTGTACTGCACCTAGTGCCAAAGCATTTGATTTTATGCCATATTCTTTTAACTCTTCTGCCATGGTTTCTGATAAAATAGCCAGTGCTCCTTTGCTGGAGCTATATAAGGAAAGTCCAGGAAATTTTGCGCTACCTTGAAATCCTCCCATGGAGGTAATATTCAGTATATGAGCACCTTTGTTTATGTGTGGAAGAAGTTCCCGTACTAATTTGAATGGTCCTTTTACATTTATATTAAAGCTATTATCAAAGTCATCGTCCGTTAGCTCAGTGAATGGTTTGTTGATTAATATTCCAGCATTATTTATGATAATATCAATACCACTAAATTCTTTTAGTACAATTGGAATAATGGAATCACTAAAGTTCGTTTTACTAATATCTGCTTTAACATGAAAGAACCTAGATATATTAAACATGTTATTTAGATTCAGAAAATCAGAAGTTCTTGAAATGCATATGATTTTATTGTTATTATCAGCTATGAGCATCTTTGCTACTTCCAAACCGATACCTTTGCTAGCTCCAGTAATAATTATATTCATGATAATGACCTTATTTTTGTTAAAATATTCATTTTTGTCAAATGTATAAAAACAAGTGCTTACAATATAATTTAATTATTGTTACATCTTTCTTTTATTATCTTTGATATAATATTGACCGTTATTTTATAAATATTTTGAAAAAAATAATAGATAAGTTAAATCTGAGAATTAATGATATTTCCCAGAACATTGGAAAAAAACTGAAAGTAGTCGTATTACCAGGATTTGATGGTATGCCATTATATTATGTTTTAGTGTTTTTTTTAAGAGGTATTTCCAAGGGAGTTTTAGGGTATAGAGCTGCTGCAATAGCATACCATTTCTTTTTAGCCCTAGTTCCTTTGATACTATTTCTATTCACCCTAATACCATATGTAACAAGCAAAAATTATCAAAATGAGCTTTTGGGCTTACTTTATGACTTGATTCCATCGAATATCTACTCAATGGTTGAATCTACGCTAGTTGAAATTATAAGTAGGCCAAAAAGTGGCTTGTTATCACTGGGCTTTGTAATGGCAGCCTATTTTGCAACAAATGGTGTGGATGCTATTTTGGAGGGTTTCAACCAAAGTTATCATAGAATTAAGACCTGGCCATGGTGGAAGCAAAAATTTTATGCATTTATAATGATGGTTGTCATGTCTTTTTTGGGATTTATATCAATGCTTTTACTCACCTCAGGTAAGCTTATAATCAATACCATGGGCGAATATGAATTGATAACAGGTGAGGTAACAATTTATATGCTTACGTTGGTTCAATGGATTGTAATAATTGGAAACTTATTGCTCATAGTTTCCATGCTTTATTACTATGGTCAAAAGAAAGACATAAAAGAACATTACAAGTTTTTCTCTGCAGGTTCAGTTCTTTCAACAGGATTATTTATAGTTGGCGGCTTATTACTTAAATCCTACTTTGAAAATTTCTCTAACTATAACCTTCTTTATGGTTCAATTGGTTCATTGATTATACTGCTTGTATGGTTGTTTTACAACTCATTGATAATACTCATTGGTTTTGAACTTAATACAAGTATAAGGAGGTCAAAGGAAATGCAAACATATAAGCAATCACATCAAAGTGATAAGAACCTACATACCCAAAACTCATAATATACCCACTAAGACTGATATTCTTCTGAAGTCATTTATTTGTTGGAAATAGGTTAGTTGTTTTTTTTCTTATTAAACTTAGGTTTAAAATTTTTTCTTTTGTGCCCCTTATTGTTGAACTTCTTTTTGAAGTTTTCTCTAACATTCCATTCCGGACCATCTCCCAAATCACTGGGGAGTGGTATTTTCGTAACCTCATTTTCTATTAGGTCCTCAATACGTTTGAACTTAAACATATCATCCTCATTAACCAAGGTTAGAGCAATTCCAGTTGATTTAGCCCGTGCAGTTCTGCCAATTCTGTGAACATAATCTTCGGCATCGTTTGGAACGTCATAGTTTATCACAAGGTCAATATCCTTAATGTCAATTCCTCTACTTAGTACATCTGTTGCTACTAAAATTCTAGTATTTTTTGCTCTGTATTGCGATAGTACCTCCTCGCGCTTAGTTTGCTCCAATGCGGAAGAAATTCCTTGAATATTTTTTTCAGCTTTTCTTAAACCATTAACAATTTCATTTACTTTTAATTTAGTAGATGTAAATATTAAGATGCTTTTAAGGTCAGGTTTATCTTTTACCAAACTTGTTATAAGAGGTGTTTTTTGTGTATCGTATACTAAGTATGCCGCCTGTAGCACTCCTTCGGCAGGTTTAGATATTTCTATGGTAACTTCTTTAGGGTTTATTAATATCTTAGATGCAAGGTGCTTTATTTTGGATGGCATGGTAGCACTAAACATCAGAGTTTGTTTTTTCTTGGGTAAATATTTGATTATTTTTAGAATATCATCATAAAAACCTATGTCAAGCATTCTGTCGGCTTCATCAAGAATAAGATGTTTTATACTGTCAAATTTCACATAACCCATATTAAGGTGAGATATAAGTCTTCCGGGAGTAGCTACAATTATATCGGCACCGGATGTTAGAGCCTTTTTTTCAGTATCCCAATCACTACCACCTCCACCTCCATATACAGGAATAGATTCAACAGGTGTAAAATAAGTAAAGCCTTGTATGGCCTGATCAATTTGAATGGCAAGCTCCCTTGTTGGTACTATGATTAAAACACTTGTTTCATGCTTATGATCTGCTGTTAGATTATTCAGCACAGGTAATACAAATGCAGCTGTTTTCCCAGTACCTGTTTGAGCACATGCGATTAAGTCATCTCCTCTGAGTATGGCAGGAATGGCAAGTTCTTGAACGGGTGTTGCTTTATCAAAGCCCATAAAAGAAATAGCTTCGAGCATTTGTTCATTTAATCCTAATTCTTTAAATGTCATTATTTTATTTTCTGCAGCGAAGTTAGAAATTTTTAATTCAGTTGCAGTTAAATATGTTTGTTTGTTGGATATACACGAAATCTAAGGTATGGAGCTAGTTAACATTACTTCCTTCCAATAAAGAAACCTGGGGTAACTTCGATTACATAACGTTTATAGGTTGATAGAACAGTTGATTTGTCAATTACAATCCCAGCAAGGGGCATGAGGCTTTGGTTTTGTCCAAGATGTAGCACCTGAACAAAAGTAATCACAATTATCAACATTTTTAACATCCCAATTACTTAAATCTTGGTTAAAAGAAGTAGCGTTCTCAAACATTCTTGGCCTATAATATAAAACCCTCACGCGCGGGGTTAATTTGGGTTACAGTTAGTAAAATTAGGCTTTGGTTTTGTATAAACAGTAGTACTACCCTCACTAAAACCATTGCACTCTGTAACACCTGAAACATTCCAAGAACTTAAATCTTGGTTAAATGCATAAACCCAATAAAACATATTACTCATATTAGTCACATTACTAACATCCCAAGAACTAATATCTTGGTTAAAAACTTCAGTAGTCGCAAACATATAAAACATATCAGTCACATTACTAACATTCCAATCTCCGATAGGCTTGTTAAAAACAAAAGCTCCATCAAACATAACACTCATATCAGTCACATTACTCACATCCCAAGAACTTATATCTTGATTAAAAGAGCGAGCTTCATTAAACATACCTCCCATATTAGTCACATTACTAACATTCCAATCTCCGATAGGCTTGTTAAAAACAAAAGCATCATTAAACATATTATCCATATCAGTCACATTACTCACATCCCAAGAACTAATATCTTGGTTAAAATCAGAGGCATAATTAAACATATTACTCATATCAGTCACATTACTCACATCCCAAGAACCAATATCTCGGTTAAATGATGAGGCTCCATTAAACATACCTCCCATAATAGTCACATTACTCACATCCCAAATACTAATATTTTGGTTAAAATCAGAGGCACCATTAAACATACTACTCATATTAGTCACATTACTCACATCCCAAGAACTAATATCTTGGTTAAAAGCAGTAGCACCATTAAACATATAACTCATAATAGTCACATTACTCACATCCCAAATACTAATATTT
>PANC01000019.1 GCA_002708315.1 Lentimicrobiaceae bacterium | reverse complement strand
TAACAGGTATCGATGATCCTAACACAATAGCATTAACTAATTTATATCCAAATCCTGCACAGGATAATGTAACTGTAACATCATCTGTTCCTATGAACAAGTTGACAGTAACAAACTATGTAGGTCAGGTTGTTTATACAGGAGAGATGTTTGATGCGACAAGCGTTGAATTGAATACCAGTAGCTACCAGGCGGGTGTATACTTAGTTAAGATAGATACAGATAACGGAATAGTTACCAAGCAGGTTGTTATTACAAGATAATAACCCTGTGAATGGTTAACTAATAACCGACACATAATAATACTCTTAAAAGAGCTGTTCGTAATGCACGAGCAGCTCTTTTTTTTTGATGTTTGGTACTCATTGTTATTAAATAAATGGTAGGAGACATTTAATAATACTATTTTTGGGCTTTGTATAATTATTATGATAACAGTAAATAGTATAACCAAAGAATACGGCGGGACTCCATTGTTTTCCGATATTACATTTAATATAAATCAAAAGGAGAGGATAGGCTTAGCAGGTGTAAATGGAGCCGGTAAATCTACCTTACTAAAAATATTTTCAGGTAGTGTTGATTGTGAAACAGGCAATATAGTTATTCCAAATGGTATTAATGTTGGTTATTTGCCGCAGGAGAAAGTTATAATATCTAAACTTTCTGTTATTGATGAAGCCATGTTAGTTTTTGGGTTTATAAATGATTATAAAAATGAGATTGACGTTATTCATAATAAGCTAGAAAGCGATGAGTATAATAGTATAGAATATGAAAAGCATCTAAATAGATTGGAATATCTTGAGTCTTCATTAAGTGTTTATTCTTCAGATAAGATAGCTGCAAATGCTGAAAAATATTTAATGGGACTGGGGTTTAAACGAGATGACTTGTTCAGATCCATGAAAGAGTTTAGTCAAGGATGGCAAATGAGAGTTGAAATTGCTAAACTTTTGCTACTTAAACCTCAGTTGCTTCTTCTTGATGAGCCTACAAATCATCTAGATATAGAATCAATACAATGGGTTGAAGATTTTTTGCTTAATTATTCAGGAGCTGTTGTTTTAGTTTCCCATGATCGGAAACTTTTAGATAATGTTACCACAAGAACGATAGAAATAAGCAAGGGCAAATTATATGATTATAAAGTTCCCTATAGTGATTATATTATTCAGAGAGAAGAAAGGCAGCATCATCTCCAGTCAACATTTAATAACCAGCAGAGAGATATTAATGAAATCGAAAGGTTTGTAGAAAGGTTTCGATATAAAGCATCTAAAGCTAAACAAGTTCAGTCTCGTGTTAAGTTGCTCGAGAAAATGGATAAAATTGAATTGGATAAGGTAGACAAGCAATCAATTAATTTTTTATTTCCTAAAGCACCTCATAGTGGTAAAGTTACAATTGAAGGGATAGACATATCAAAAAAATATGGTGACAACAAAGTACTTAGTAATATTGATTTTGAAATCATAAGAGGAGAGAAAATTGCTTTCTTAGGTCGAAATGGAGAAGGTAAATCAACTCTTACCAGGATAATCGCCAATGATTTAGATTTTACTGGAACTCTTAAGCTTGGACATCAGGTTGAGCTTTCCTATTTTGCCCAGGATCAAGGGGATAAACTCGATCCTGATTTAACGGTTTTTGAAACATTAGATGATGTAGCAGTTGGTGAAATTCGCAAAAGAATAAAATCTATTTTAGGCGCTTTTTTATTCAGGGGTGATGATGTTGATAAAAAGGTAAAGGTATTATCTGGTGGAGAGAAATCTAGGCTAGCTTTGGCTACAATGTTATTAACTCCAAGTAATTTACTTTTACTTGATGAGCCTACTAACCACCTAGATATGAGGTCTAAAGACATACTTAAAAATGCTTTATTACAGTATGAAGGAACTGTTGTTATTGTTAGCCATGATAGAGATTTTTTATCAGGTTTAACAACCAGAATATATGAATTTAAGGATAAGAAAATTGCTGAATTCAGAGGTGACATTGAAGAATTTATTGATAAACGAAAGTTGGCATCTTTGCATGAATTAGAATCAAAACGAATTGTGACTTCACAAGACAAAATTACTTCCTCTAATAGTAAGGTTAGTTGGGAAAATAAAAAGGAATTAGACAAGAAATCAAGAAAGATAAGGACCGAAATAAATAAAATCGAGAAACAAATATCCGATCTAGAAGAAGAATTTAACTTCATTAATGAGAAACTCTCAAATCCTGATAAATTCTCTGAGGAAATAAAATCGGGAGAACTTTACAAAGCACATGATGAAGTTGAGCTTAAATTAAAAGATGCCTATAAGAGCTGGGAATTGAATACAGAACAATTGGATAAAAAATAAATTATTTATTGCGATCTATCATTTTAACCGCTACTTCCATCAACTGAATTTTTCTTTTTGCTGGCAGATTAATCTTATCAAGACTTTTGATACCTAAATTAAAAAAGCCATCTATAACTTCACTTGCTGCTACATCAACGTTGAGTTTAATAAACATATCTTTTATTAAATTTATCTTGGAATTAGACTGTAATTCGGTTGATTTATAATGCTTTAAAAGAATTTTACGTTCATTATTGTTAGCTAATTCAAGCGCTTTTATATATAAGAATGTCTTTTTGTTAGAAACAATATCACCACCATTTTTCTTGCCAAATACAATTTCATTGCCAAATGTATCCAATAGATCATCCTTTAGCTGAAACCCCAAACCTATGTTAACACCAAAATCATATAATAGGTCAGCATCACTATTGCTAGCCCCTCCAATTAGAGCTCCTATCTTTAAACTAGCACCAAAAAGGACTCCAGTTTTTAATCGAATCATATTAATATACTCATCAACACTTACACTATTTCTTGTTTCATAGTTTAAATCAAACTGTTGTCCTTCGCATACTTCAATAGCAGTTTGATTAAAAACAGAGAGAATATCTTTCAGAATTACAGTATCTGCCTGTTGGGCATATTGATATGCAAGGGCAAATAGTGTGTCGCCAGAGAGGATGGCAATATTCGAATTCCATTTCTTGAATACAGTTTCTTTACCTCTTCTTATTGGAGCATCATCCATAATGTCATCATGGATAAGAGTGAAATTATGAAATAGCTCAATTGCTATTGATTGGGGTAGTGCTTTTTTAAAATCATTACAAAACAGTTCACAACCCATCAGTGTTGTAACAGGCCTAATTCTTTTCCCTCCAAACCCTAAGGTATATTTTATGGGGTCGTATAGTTCAATGGGTCTATTGTTGTACTGAATTTTATCTAACTGCTCTTCAAAATATAATATTAGATCTTCGTAATTACTCATAAATAGGATTATTCTAATTTATCAGGTCTAATAAGTATTGACCGTAGCCACTTTTAACTAATGGTTCTGCAATCTTTCTTAATTGCTTATCATCAATGAAACCATTGAGATATGCTATTTCTTCTATACAGCTTATTTTAAGCCCTTGTCTTTCTTGTACAACCTCAACAAATTGAGATGCTTGAGTTAAAGAAGCAAAAGTTCCGGTATCAAGCCATGCCGTTCCACGGCTAAAGACACCAACCTTAAGCTTACCTTCATTTAAATAATATTTGTTTATGTCGGTGATCTCATATTCTCCTCGGTCACTTGGGGATAGATTTTTTGCAATATCAATAACCTTGTTGTCGTAAAAGTATAATCCAGGAACCGCAAAATTAGATTTTGGATTTGAAGGTTTCTCTTCTATGGATTTTGCATTCATATTTTCATCAAATTCAACTACCCCATATCTCTCTGGATCATTAACATGATAAGCAAATACAACTCCTCCATCTGGATTATTGCTTGATTTGAGTATTTTTCTTAATCCGCTACCATGGAAAATATTATCCCCAAGAATGAGAGCAACCTTGTCATTGCCGATGAATTTTTCGCCAATTACAAAAGCTTGAGCAAGCCCATTGGGGATTTCCTGCACCGCATATTCAAACCTGCACCCAATTTGTGAACCATCACCCAATAGCATTTCAAAATTTGGTAAATCATGTGGAGTGGAAATAATTAATATCTCTCGAATGCCAGCCATCATGAGCACTGACAATGGATAATAAATCATTGGTTTATCGTAAATGGGCATTAATTGTTTGCTAACAGCAATAGTTAGCGGATGAAGTCTTGTGCCGGCACCTCCGGCAAGAATAATTCCTTTCATAACGAATAATTATTATTAACTTTCCTTTGGCTTCATTACTTTTATGACTAGTTTATCCATGTCAATATCTTCTTCTTCATCAAATATTTCAAGATAGGGTTCTCTAAATGATCTTGTAATTATTCTTTTGTCAAGTGATAGTAAAAGTGATGGCAGAACAAAAAGATTGGACAGCAATGCTACAATAAGAGTAAACGATACAAGGTAACCCAAAGCTTCAGTTCCTCCAAATGAGGATAATGTGAATATATAGAACCCAAAAAAGAGAATGATAGCAGAGTAAACCATACTATATCCCGTTTCAACAAGTGCTGCCAGAACAGCAGGTCTTATTTTCCATTCATTATTTCTCAATTGCAGTCTGTATCTACTTAAAAAATGAATCGTATTATCAACACTTATACCCAAAGCAATACTAAATATTAGAATAGTTGATGGTTTTATGGGAATCCCAAAATACCCCATCATTCCAGCCGTTAATATTTGAGGAATTATATTTGGAATTAATGAAATCAAAATCATACGAGCTGATGAGAAAATCAAAGCCATTAAAATTGTAATTATCAATATAGCTAGCATCAAACTCATAAAGAGATTTTTTACCAGATAATTCGTTCCTTTTAAAAATACAACACTTGTTCCTGTGAGACTAACATCAAATTTATTAGGTGGAAAAATTGAATCTATTTTAGGTTTAAGATCACTTAGTATTCTATCTATGTCGTTGGTTCCTATATTTGCCATTTGAGCAGACACGCGTGTAGTTTGTAGGTTGGAATCAACAAATGAACTCAAAACACTTTTCTTTCCAGATGTTATATCAGGCACGTACGATAAGATAAAATTCTTTTCTTGGTTATTTGGTAGTGAATACATTCTTTCTCTTCCTTTGTAGAAGGCCTGTTTGGCAGATTTTACAACTTCAACAACAGATAAAGGTTTTGCAAACTCTGGATATTTTTCTAGTGTGTCTTGCAGCCTATCTATTCTTTTTAATGTGGACAGGCTTAGTATCCCATTTTTTCTTTTTGTGTTGATTGTAATCTCCAAAGGCATAACCCCTTTAAAATTTTTCTCTAGAAAAATCATGTCCTTATATAGCTTTTCTTTCCTCGAAATATCATCAACAATATTACCTGTGGTTTTTAATCGTGTTATTCCATAAACTGCTGCCACAAATGCAATTGATGCCACAATATAAATAATTGTTCTTCGAGTAAGTATTATTTTTGTTACTTCCGTAACAATGGTATTTATAAAACCTTTGTCCAGATGTTGGAAATGCTTCATTTTAGGCACAGGAAAGTAGCTAAAAAGAATAGGAAGTATAAATAGAGATAATAGATACGTAACTAGAATATTTATTGATGCAATTACCCCAAATTCAACCAGTAACTCATTACTTGTAATTATGAATGCAGCAAAACCAGCTGCTGTTGTAGCATTAGTAAGTAAGTTGGCATTGCCAATACGGCTTATCATTCGTGATAATGCCTTTACTTTGTTCCCGTGTAACTTATACTCATTAAGATACTTGTTGAGTAAAAATATTGAGTTTTCTACGCCAATTACAATTAACAATGGAGGTAAAATCCCCGTAAGGATAGTAATCTCATAACCAAACAGAACAATAGTGCCCAAAACCCAAATAACAGCAATTATAACCACTAGCATAGCAAAAAGTACTGCTCTTCCGGATCTGAATAGAAAGAATAATAGAACTGAAGTTATTAATAATGAAAGTAAAACAAAAAGTAATAACTCATCTTGAATTTTTTTTGATGTAACTGTTCTTATGTAAGGTAATCCCGAATACTTTACATCAATATTATATTTTTTACCATAACTGTCTACAGTTTCTCTGATATTAGTAACCAGACCAACCCTTGCCTTTGAATTTAATATTTCCTTATCAAGGGTTATCATCATAAGGCTAACATCAGTCTCTTTATTAAACAATCTGTCGTTGTAAAAGGGAAGCCCATAGATTAGCTTTTTTACACTATCAACTTCAGCTTGATTGGTTAATAAACCCGAAACAACTGGAGTAAACTCGAATTTTTTAAGGCTATCATTTCTAATCAAATTAAATAATCGAGCAACACTTACAACTTCTTGAATGCCTTTAATGTTTAAAACTTCATTACTTAGATTGTACCAGCTATTGAAGTGTTCTACGGTAAATAGTTCAGGATCTTGAATGGCAACGAAAATAACACTTCCATCCTGTCCAAATTGTTTTTTGAACTGTTCATACTTAATATTAATGGAATCCGTAGAAGGAAGCATTCGAGCCATTTCATAGGACATTTTTATTTTGGACCCCATATATGCCATAAAGATGGTGAGGACCCCAATACCTATGAGGATAAATAATCTGTTCCTTAAAATAAACCTAACAAGAAATTGCCACATGAAAACTAGATTTCAAATTAATATTACGAAAATATGATAAAAATTCTAAACTCATTACAATCCAATAACTTGTTGTAATTTTGATTATGAATTTTAGTATAAATTAATTGCAAAAAGCTTACGCAAAAGTAAGTTTTGTTTTTTTATGAAAAAAGGGAAGATACTTTTTATTGATAGTACTCACACTGAGTTAATAATAATGCTTGAGGAGCAGGGATTTATATGTGAATCTTTTTCTAATTTCAGTAGAGATGAATATAAAAAAATTGTATTGGGATATGTGGGTATAGTGATAAGAAGCAAGGTTAAATTAGATGCTGATTTTCTTCAGCATTGTCATAATTTGAGATTTATTGCACGGGTAGGAGCAGGTATGGAGAATATTGATGTTGCCTATGCTGAGAAACGTAATATAATTTGCTTAAATGCTCCAGAAGGTAATAAAGATGCTGTGGGAGAGCAGGCTTTGGGTATGATATTGGCACTGTTCAATAGAATAATAGTTTCAGATAGGGAAGTTAGAGAGGGTAAGTGGATACGTGAAGGAAATAGAGGCATCGAGCTCGGTAATAAAACCGTTGGAATAATAGGTTACGGAAATACAGGTAGTGCTTTTGCAAAAAAACTTGCAGGATTTGGCGTAAAAGTTATTTCATATGATAAATATAAGACAGATTATTCGGATAATTATGTCTTGGAATCAACCATGGAAAAACTATTTGACGAATGTGATATAGTAAGTTTACATACTCCCCTTACTGATGAAACACAGGATCTTGTTAACAATGATTTCCTTGAATCATTTCGCAAAAATATATACATAGTTAATACTTCCAGAGGTAAAATTTTAAATACTGCAGATTTGGTTTCAGCTCTTGATAGGGGCAAAGTAATTGGAGCTTGTCTGGATGTAATTGAATATGAGGGGCTATCATTTGAAGATGTCAATATCCCAAAAGAATTCAAAGAACTAATAAAGAACAACAACGTTATATTAACACCTCATATAGCTGGTTGGACACATGAATCAAATCATAAAATGGCCCTTACAATAGCACGTAAAATCGGAGAACTGGAACTTTAGTATTTGATATTTAATCTCCCTTCAAACTTATAAATGAGTAGTATTAAACATATTATTTTAAATAAGAATTAGAATATTACTTAAATTGTCAACCATTTTGATGTTATATATATTTACAGATAAGAAATAAAAACTTGACAAAATAATTTTTTATCTAATTATAATTTACCAATATCGCAAAGCATTATTAATTAATCTTTTTATAAGAAACACTTATGATTAATAGGATTACAAGTTTACCAGAATATTTAGAGAAGTATCAGGAGAGTATTACAAATCCAGAAGATTTCTGGGCTGATATTGCTAAAGAAAATTTTTGGCGTAAAAAGTGGGATAAAATTCTCGAGTGGCGTTTTGATGGACCAGATGCACCTCAAGTAAAATGGTTTGAGGGAGGTAAGTTAAACATAACTGAGAACATATTTGAAAGAAATATGTTTCAAAGAAAGAATCAGGTTGCAATTATATGGGAACCAAATGATCCCAAAGAAAAAGAAGTACGTCTTACTTATGGTGAGTTATTTGATAAGGTAAAGCAGTTTGCTAACTCTCTCAAGAAGCTTGGAATTGAAAAAGGAGATAGGGTGGCTATTTATCTTCCCATGATACCAGAATTAGCCATTGCAATGCTTGCATGTGCTCGTATCGGAGCAGTACACTCGATTGTTTTTGCAGGTTTTTCTGCCACAGCGCTGGCGGATAGAATTAATGATTCATCATGTAAAATTGTAATTACTTCCGATGGTGCTTATCGCGGAACAAAGTCAATTCCATTAAAAGCTATAGTTGATGAATCATTGGAGAACTGCCCCTCAGTGAAGAATGCAATTGTGTTCAAGAGAACAGGAGAGGACATCAGTTTTATGGAAGAACGAGATATTTGGTGGCATGACCTAATTGAAGGCGTAGGTTCTATTAATGATGCTGAAGTAATGGATTCTGAGGACACACTTTTCATCCTTTATACTTCAGGTTCAACGGGTAAACCAAAGGGGGTTTTACACACAACTGCAGGTTATATGATTTTTTCGGAATATACCTTCAAAAATGTATTTCAATATAATAATGGAGATATCTATTGGTGTACTGCCGATATAGGATGGGTAACTGGTCATTCATATATTGTTTATGGACCGTTGTTAACAGGTGCCACTTCAATTATGTTTGAAGGTGTTCCTACATGGCCTGATGCAGGGAGGTTTTGGGAGATAGTTGATAAATATAAAGTTAATCAATTTTATACAGCTCCCACAGCTATTCGCGCATTGATAGCTCAAGGTAACGAATGGGTTACTAAGCATAATTTAAGCTCGTTAACTGTACTTGGAACCGTTGGAGAGCCCATAAACGAGGAAGCATGGACGTGGTATCATGATATTGTTGGTGGTGGAAGGTGTCCAATTGTTGATACATGGTGGCAAACGGAAACGGGCGGTATAATGATTTCTCCTCTTGCGGGAATTACCCCCACAAAACCATCTTTTGCTACCTTACCTCTGCCCGGAATACAGCCAATACTTGTGAGTCCTGAAGGCGAAGAATTAAAGGGTAATGGTGTGGAAGGAATTCTATGCATAAAATATCCATGGCCAGGAATGCTCAGAACTACTTATGGAGACCATAAACGATGTTTTGAAACATATTTCTCAGCATTCAAGGGGCTTTATCTAACAGGCGACGGAGCTAAACGCGATGAAGATGGTTATTATAGAATAATAGGGCGTATTGACGATGTAATAAATGTTTCAGGACATAGAATAGGAACCGCAGAGGTTGAAGACGCAATTAACCAACATCCCAAAGTAAATGAATCAGCAGTTGTTGCATATCCCCATGAAATTAAAGGTTCAGGAATATATGCCTATGTTATTTGTGATAAACTGTCAGAGTCTGAGACCGAATCAATAGAAGATGAAATAAGATCAACCGTAGTAAAACATATTGGACCCATAGCAAAACCTGATCAAATCCAAGTAGTGCCAGGCTTACCTAAAACGAGATCTGGCAAGATTATGCGACGTATTCTTAGAAAAATTGGTGAAGGAGATGCTACAAATCTAGGTGATACTTCTACCTTGCTTGATCCAGGGGTAGTTGAAGAGATTATTGCAGGAGCTAAAGTTGATGTCAAGAGATAATTACATATAATTATGATCATAATAAGGGTGCTTACTCTTAAAATATATTGTATTGTAATTGCAAAAATGTTGGTATTATGGTGGCATCAGCATTGATTACTCAAGATAATATGGCTATGGTATCTGTTATTCGAAATTTTTTTCATTTCAATGTAAATTATAATGACGATACAACAGGTTCTATATTCAAGGATCTGTGGCAACAAAATGCTTTAATATTTACCGGAAATGATAGAGTAAATAGAAATAAAATCTTCATTTAGTTAGTATCTTTGTAAACACAAAAAAGAAGATAAATGAATCAATTACTTGAGTTTGGACTTGGTGATAAACTAAAGGTCAAGGGGAAATTTGGTGGAGTAGGTGTTGTTGGATGTGGTTCCATTGGTCAGGGGATAGTACTGCTTGCAGCTAGAAATGGAATGGAGGTAGTATTCATAGATGTTTCGAGTGCAAGAATAAAAGAAATATTTATTAGTATTGAATCTCAGTTGGACTACGAAATTAGCCACTGGGGTATGACATCATCAGATAAAAGACTGGTATTATCGCGTATTAAAGGGTCCACGGATTATAAAGAACTTGGTAGATGTGATATTGTTATTGAAGCCATAGGATCGAGAAAGCAGGGAACTTTGGTTGAACCCAGAAAAGACATTTTTCATAAAATCGAAAGTGTTGTGAATACTGAAACTATTATATCTTCAAACATAAGTACACTGATGATATCAGATTTGGCAGAAATACTTAAAAAACCTGGAAGAGCTGTTGGAATGCATTTCATTGAACCAATCGATAAAACAACAATTGTTGAAGTTGTTAAGGGTGTAAAATCAACAAAGGAAGCTCATGAAAAGGTAATGAGGTTTTGTCAATTATTACGCAAAAAGGGAGTTTGTATAAATGAATCTCCAGGAAATATTAGTACCAGAATGCTAATACCAATAATTAATGAAGCTTGTGAGATACTCATGGAGGGTATAGCAACAATAGATGATATAGACTTAACGATGCGAGAAACTTTTGGCCATAATATTGGACCATTCGAAATGGCAGACAAAATTGGATTAGATAAGATCTTGAAATACATGGAAAATTTATATGCAGAGTATGGTGAATCAAAGTATAAGGCATCACCAGTGATTAAGCGTCTTGTGAGAGCTAATCATTTTGGCAAATATTCAGGTAATGGGTTTTATAATTATGACAATGATAAACCTTTAAGTAATAGTCTAGCAGGCGCAATAGTAAGGTAATAATATGAAGGTACTTGTTTTAAATTGTGGAAGCTCTTCCATCAAATATCAATTATTTGATATGCCCTCAGCTAAAGTTATTGCAAAAGGGTTAGTTGATAAAATAGGACTAAAGGGTAGTGCTATTAAACATAAAAGAGATGATTGTGATAGCACTGTCCTTGATGGAGAAATATTAGATCATCAGCAGGGAATAGAATACTTGCTAGGGATATTAATTAGTAAGAAGTATGGTAGTATAAGCACCCTAAATGATATTCAGGCTGTTGGACATAGAGTTGTTCACGGTGCAGAAGACTTTAGCGGTAGCGTTCTTATTACAGATGAGGTGATAAAGGCACTAGAGGATTCCTCTGAACTTGCACCATTACATAACCCACCTAATCTAAAAGGAATCTTTGCAATGCAACAATTAGTGCCAGATGTTAAACAGGTTGGTGTTTTTGATACGGCATTTCATCAAACAATTCCTGATTATTCCTATCTTTATGCTATACCTTATGTGTTATATGAAAAGTACAAAATTCGACGATATGGTTTTCATGGAACTAGTCATAAATACGTAAGCTTAAGGGCATGTGAGGTTTTAGGTGTTGACATATCTTCTCAGAAAATAATCACATGTCATTTGGGAAATGGATCTTCAGTAGCAGCTATAAAAGATGGAAAATCCATTGATACATCCATGGGAATGACACCTAGTGAAGGATTAATGATGGGTACTCGGACCGGAGATATTGATCCTGGGGCATTACTTTATATTTCAGGAAAAGAAGGCACTAGTCTTGGCTATACCAGTACATTAATAAATAAATTCTCAGGATTGTTGGGCATATCAGGCGTATCATCAGATATGCGAGATATTGAGGAAGCATCAAAAAATGGTAATAAAAGAGCAGAGCTTGCAATTGAAATGTTCGCTTACAGAGTAAAGAAATATATAGGTGCATATGCCGCAGCATTAGGTGGTCTTGATATAATAGTTTTTACGGGCGGTATAGGAGAGCATGATCCGGATATTCGCATTAAAATTTTATCGGGTCTTGATTTTATGGGTATTGATATTGATATGAAGAATGCTTATACAAGAGGTGAGGAGATAAGTATATCTTCAGATAAGTCCAAAGTAAAAATATTAGTTGTGCCAACTGATGAAGAGTTAATGATTGCTAATGATACATATGATTTAGTTTTTTAGCTATTGAAAATGCCTTTAAATTAAGAGTCATAAAGATCAATTTTTTACCTTTGCACCAGGTATTAAGTTGAAAAAATGATGGACAGTTTAAGACATTCGATTAATGATGATTCTATAAAATTAAATTATGTGTCCAAAGTTGATTCTGCCCCTATCCATAAATATGAATCTCTTTTTGATTCACAATCCATAATACTAAATTCAAATACTAGCAAAGACCTAATTAATTCTCAATCTGACTATTTGACCTACGTCATTATTTTTCTAATTGGCTCTGCTGCTTTAATATGGCATTTTATGCCGGACAGGTTTAGAATGATTTTTTCACTTAAAACGGAAAGTCATTATCTGAGGTCTGTTAATGCAAACCCGCTTGTTCAAGGGAATCTTATTACAGGTTTCTTTGCAATAAATTATTTTATATCTCTTGGAATATTTATGTTTCTTTTCCTAGGTGAATTTTTTGAAGATTTGATAGAAGGGCACTCAACTATTGAGATGCTTGGATGGTGTTATTTTATCATTGGTGTATTTTACATATATAGAACAGCATTAATTTATGGTATATCAATAATTTTTAATACAATTAAACTAAGAAAACAGCAAGTAAGGATTGGTCAGAATATTTTATTTATTACCGGTATATTTTTGTTGCCAATAATTCTTTTAAAGTTATATACAGGTTTTGGGGGTCTGCTGATATTTGCGATAGTTATAATAGGTTTATTACAGCTAGTTAGACTAACAAAAACATTTGCCATCGGAAAATCAATTTCAATGTTTAATGCATTACATATTATTTTGTACCTTTGCGCGCTCGATATTGTGCCAGCATTGGTGCTTATCAGAATGTTTGTTAACACCTCCTAAATGTGTTTTGAATTGCGATTTGCAACTCTAAATAATATACAGGAATAAATCGAAGAAGCATTGAAAGTAAAGAATATTTTAGTTTCCCAACCAAAACCTGCTGATATGGATAAGTCACCATATGGTGAATTATCCAGAAGATTTAATATCAATATTGATTTTCATAAATTTATCACAATAGAAGGAATTAATGCTCAGGAATTTAGAAAAGCAAAAGGATCTTTTCACGGACACACTGCAGTAGTTTTAACAAGTCGACATGCAGTTGATCATTTTTTTAGGATGGCAAAGGAAATGCGATTTGAAATACCAGATTCCTTGAAATATTTTTGCATATCTGAGTCTACTGCATATTACCTGCAAAAGTATGTTCAATATAGAAAACGCAAAATTTTCTATGGCAAACAAAATTTTGCTGACCTTATAGATGTTATAAAAAAGCATTCAGAGGAAAATTTTTTAGTTCCTTCCTCGGACATACATAAGCAAACTATGTTTAAATTGCTTGATGAAAATAAAATAGAATATTCAAATGCGGTAATATATAGAACCGTAGCAAGTGATCTTTCAGACATTGACATAGATAAGTATGACATGGTTATTTTCTTTAGCCCTGCAGGTATTAAATCACTTCAAAATAATTTCCCGGATTTCAAACAGGAGGGAAAGCTTATTGCAGCATTTGGTCCTACAACAGCTAAAGCAGTAAAGGAAGCTAAGCTCAAACTAAATATACCCGCCCCAACACAATCGGCACCTTCAATGACAATGGCAATAGATGAATTTCTTACAAAAGAAGCCAAAGAAAGAAGAAGAAACGGAAGAAAATAGATTTAATTACTCCTTATTTTTTGTGTCTATTATTATTGTAACAGGACCTGAGTTCACCAGATTAATGTTCATTTCAGCACCAAATTCTCCGGCTGCCACAGGTTTACCCAAATGATTTCTAAGATCTTTTATGAAAAGTTCATATAAGGGTATGGCATGGTTAGGATGTGCTGCGTTTATATAAGATGGCCTATTTCCCTTTTTTGTTCTAGCATGGAGCGTAAATTGACTTACAACTAATATATCTCCATCTACATCTCTTATGTTAAGGTTCATTATTCCATTTGCATCATTGAATATCCTCAATCCTGATATTTTTTTTGAAAGCCAACTTACATCCTCTATATTATCGTCATTTTCAACACCTAATAATATTAGAAGACCCTCAGATATGCTGGATTTTACTCTGTCTGAAATTTTAACCTGTGCTTGTGTGACTCTTTGAATAACTGCTCTCATGTGTTTATATTTATATGCCGTGCAATTTATTAATTTTGTTTCAAAATATTAAAATGATAAGCCTAAGTGTCAATATAAACAAAATAGCAACAATAAGAAATGCTAGAGGCGGTAACCATCCTGACTTAATCCAAATGGCAAGGGACTGCGAGAAATTTGGAGCAGATGGCATTACTGTTCATCCACGCCCAGACCAACGTCACATTAAATATATGGATATTCCAAGATTAAAAGCTGCAATAAATACTGAATTTAATATAGAAGGAAATCCAACTAAGGAATTTGTGGAAATTGTAATGAATAATAAGCCGAGCCAAGTTACTCTTGTTCCTGATGATCCCGGCCAATTAACTTCTGACCATGGTTGGGACACAATAAAGCATGGTAAGTTCCTTAATGAGATAATTTCTGAGTTCAAAAATGCAGGTATACGAACATCCATTTTTGTTGATCCTATTTTGAAGATGGTTGAAGGAGCAATGGAAATTGGTGCAGATAGAATTGAACTATACACTGAAAATTATGCGTATAACTATAATAAGAATAAGGAAAAGGCCATAGAACCATTTGTTAGTTCAGCCATATTAGCAAAGGAATTGGGATTAGGCTTAAATGCAGGCCATGATCTGAATCTTGAAAATCTGAAATATTTTGGTGACTGCATACCATGGCTCGATGAAGTAAGTATTGGTCATGCTTTGATATGTGATTCGCTATATTTTGGTTTGGAAAACACAATACAGAAGTATTTATTCCAATTACAGTAAATCGAAATTCGTTTCATATAAAGTTAATTTATTGTAGAACATGTAACTAATATTTTCATTTTATTACAATTATGATTTCCAAAAGTAGGAGCTTAATGGATTTGAATAATTCTCATATATTCGTGACAAAATATTATACATGGACAAGAAACAAGTAAAGCAAGCAGAGACACTCTTCCTAATTCTTTCGGCATTATTCATAACATCTCTTGTTACTAGTAACCTTATATTCCAAAAATTCTTCACATGGAATCCATTTGGGTTATATGAATTTGAACTTTCTGTGGGGATAATTGCTTATCCCATAACCTTCCTTATTACGGATGTGGTTTCTGAGATTTTTGGTAGAAAAAGAGCCAATAAAGTTGTAATAGCTGGAGTATTTGCTAGCTTATTCGCATTACTTATTGTAGTTGTATCCACGGAAGCTCCTGCAACTAGCTGGTCTCCCATAAGCGACGGTGTCTTTAAAAAAGTATTTGGATTTACATACATAGCCGTTGGTGCATCATTGGCTGCATATTTGCTTGCTCAGTTTTTGGATGTTCAAATATTTCATTTCTGGAAAAACCTGACAAAAGGTAAACATTTGTGGCTGCGAAATAATTTTTCTACATTTGGTTCACAACTTATTGACACTGCTTCAATATTATTTTTGTTATGTAGCTTTGGTGTTATTGAATGGACCCTCTTTTATGAATTATTAATTAGTGGCTATTTGTTTAAAGTATTATTTGCTTTTTTTGACACACCATTGATATATATATCAGTTTTTTCAATACGAAAATATTTTAACCTTCAAGGGCATGGTGCGGAAATTATTAATCCTGATGATTAGAATAGTAGGTTGTAAACTGGGTACCAAATGGCCACAATAAGTAAAATCGTAAGGAATGGTCTATTTAAATTTTCCCAATGGTAGTTCTTTTTCACAAAAGCTTGATAGCCATGATTTAATGCAGAGAAAAACATAAAAAATAAGAATGTCAGTATAATTGTCAACTCTGCTTTTGGCCCCCAATTTTCAAAATATACGAGTAATGAGATTACGGCATAAGATAGTAATCCAATCCTCGATTGGTAAGCATAGTTACCATCATTAACAAATCCTTTTTCTGCAGCAGATTGTTTCCCAAAAAATAAGCCTTCTATTGCTGATGTTCCTGCTATAGAAACTATCAACCAGGGAGTTAAAATATGTAAAACCGATTCGTAGGGTGTAATGGTATTCATACCAACTTGATATGCCCAAAAAGTCCCAAAAGTTGCTCCTGCAATCCTTATAAATTCTATTATTTTAATTACCATCTTTTATTGATTTTGAATAAAACTCAAATTTAATAAATGTTTTTTAGAGTTACTCACTATTAATTACTAATGATTAATTCAAAGCTCAATTTTATATTTTTGCATAATGAAATTGTTCTACAGAAAATATGGTAATTCAGGAAATCAGCCCATAATTATATTACATGGACTTTTTGGCATATCAGATAACTGGTCAACCTATGCTCGAAGAATTGCTTTAGAGGGGTTCGAAGTTTTCGCTGTTGATCAAAGAAATCATGGCCAGTCGCCCCAAAGCGATAAATTTAATTATTTGGCTTTAACGGATGACATATCTGACTTTATAGATGAACATGAATTAGATGAAGTAATATTATTGGGTCATTCTCTTGGAGGTAAAGTTGCAATGAGATTTGCATTGGAAAACCCGCATCTTATCAGGAAGCTTATCGTAGTAGACATTTCCTTAAAATCGTATGGACCAAGGGATAATCATCGACAGATTATTGAAGCCATGAAATCTGTTGATTTGACCTCAAAATCAAATCGAAGAGAAGTTGATGATGAAATGGCATCTTTAATTCCTGATATAAGAATACGTCAATTTATAATGAAAAACCTGCATCGAAAAAAGAATAATGAATTTGAATGGAGAATATACCTGAAAGGTTTGGAAAATAATATAGATCAAATGTTTGACGCCATTGAGACCACTGAAAAGTATGAAAAACCAACTTTGTTCATAAGAGGTGGCGCTTCTGATTATATTTTGCTAGATGACTTTCCGCAAATAAGGTTTAATTTTCCCAATGCTGATATAGTAACTATTGAAGGGGCATCACACTGGGTTCATGTTGAAGCCATGGAGAAATTTTATCAATTAACTATGGGATTTACGACTGGAACCTCATCATGGAATGATGAAGGGAAAAAAACTGCAGATGAAAAAGATAAGTTACCTTAGAAATCTAACTTAATTCTTCAAGATTTTTCCTGTAAATTCTGTTTGAAACCCCAATGCTAAATTCGTAAAGACCAATCAACGGGAATACTACCAAAATTTGACTAAACATGTCAGGGGGAGTAATAATTGCAGACACAATTAACATCATTACATACATGTATTTTCGGTTCTTTTTCATAAAATCTGGGGTAAGGACGCCAATTTTAGTAAGAAAATATACCAGAATAGGAAGCTCAAATACTAAGCCAACAGCAAATGTCACAGAGACAACTGTATTTATGTATGATGAAAGAGAAATCTGATTATATACGGATTCGCTTACATGATATGTTCCTAAAAAATTTACAGTAAGGGGAACGATTAAAAAATAGCTAAATAGAATACCCATCAAGAATAAAACAGAGCTAATAAATACACCACCACTTGAGTATTTTCTTTCATTATCTTTCATGGCAGGTTTCACAAACTGCCAAATCTCCCATAGAACATAAGGAAATGCCAAAATGAAACCGGAAACAATTGATATGTACATATGCGTAAGAAACTGCCCCGACATTTTTATATTGATAATTTTTAGGCTGAGGTCTTTTATGCAAAGGGCATTAAGAGATAAAAATTTCCCTAGCTCGCAGAGAGCTCTATTTGTTATGAAATCGGATGTACTTGGTGCCAAAATGATGACATCAAAAATAATTCTACGATTTACAAAAGCTATTATTGCGAATATAACTATAGCTATTAAGGACCTCATGATGTGCCATCTCAATTCATCGAGATGATCCCAAAAGGTCATAATTTTTTCTTTCTTGCCTGCGCCCTTCTTATTTTTTATTTTCTCCATATACAAACGAAAGGTCAAAAATAAAAAAAACACCTTCATTTGAAGAATTTTTAGTAATTATGGATAATTATTTGCTACCAAATTCTTTAAACATTGCCTCTTGTATAGGTAGCTAAATGTTATCATACCCTTCGTAGTTTCATAGTAAGAGGGATTAAAAGACATTCGATCATATAGAAATGTGTTTTGACCTTATCAACAACAGTAATTTTTTCATTAATATTTTTATACCAATGTATGAATCACTTCACTTTATAATACTTTATTATTCGGGGAGTCATTATTTTATGTGTTTCTTTTACCTTTGCATACATGATTTATCCAAAAATATTTGAGCAAAAGATAGGGTTTGATTTAATAAAAGATTATCTCCGAAACAATTGTATCAGCGATATGGGTATTAAATTCGTTGACAAGATAAGGTTTAGTTCAAATCCAGAAATCATTAAAAAGTTATTGGATCAATCATTTGAGATGGTTACACTATTAACCACCGGGCCTTCATTTCCAGCTAAGGACTTTTTTGATATGAGGGATAACCTTTCCGAATTAACCACTCCTGGCAGCTATATCGAGCAGGATGTACTTTTTAGTTTAAAGGCATCATTGGAATCAATTGGAAATATTCTCAGTTATTTTGATAATGTTGAAAAGGAAGAATACCCAGAGTTATTAAGTCTTTCTGGCGAAGTTGTATTTCCCTACAATCTTTTTCCGGAGGCTGAAAGGATAATTGATGAAAAAGGAAAAATAAGGGATAAGGCATCTCCGAGATTATCCGAAATAAGAAAATCACTAGTTAACAAACAAAATAAAGTACTTAGTGAAACAAAAAAAGCTTTTGAAAGAGCTAAGAAGTCTGGATATGTCCCTGATAATTCTGAGATAACCATAAGAGGTGGTAGACCTGTAATTCCGCTAAAAGCAAGTGATAAAAGGTCAATAGGTGGTATTATTCATGACGAATCATCATCGGGTCAGACAGTATTTGTTGAAGCTCCTGCTTCTTTTGAAATAAATAATGAAATACGTGAGCTAGAAAATGAGGAGAAAAGAGAAATTATAAAAATTCTAATAGAGTTCACTGATAAATTAAGACCATTTATTCCAGATTTATTTAATGCCTACAGATTTTTAGGGTTGATTGATTTTATTTATGCAAAGGCCAAATTTTCCATTAGCATAAAAGCAAGTAGACCAAATATATCTTCTCATAAGCCTATTATTATTAAAGATGGAGTACATCCTCAGTTATTTCTTACTCTAAGCGATCAAGGAAAAAATGTTGTGCCTCTAAATCTTTTATTGGATGAAAGTCAACGGATAGTAATAATTTCTGGGCCCAATGCTGGTGGTAAATCAATATGTTTGAAAACAACAGGTATATTGCAATATATGCTTCAGTGTGGCCTACTTGTATCCGCTTCACCCGATAGTGTTTTTAGAGTATTTAAAAATATATTTATTGATATCGGTGATGAACAATCACTTGAAAATGATCTGAGTACCTATAGTAGCCACCTGCTAAATATGAAATATTTTCTTAGATATTCTAACTCAGAAACACTTATTTTAATTGATGAGTTTGGCTCCGGTACAGAGCCACAGTTGGGAGGTTCCATTGCAGAGGCTACACTTGAACAACTCAATAAAAAGAACTCTTATGGAATTATTACAACCCACTATACCAATGTGAAATTAGCTGCTGAGAAACTTGAAGGAATTGTGAATGGTGCAATGCTTTTTGATTCAAAGGAGATGCAGCCATTGTACGAACTTCAAATAGGAAAACCAGGAAGTTCCTTTGCCTTTGAAATAGCAAAAAAAATAGGGTTTCCTTCTTATGTTCTTAAAGAAGCAAAGAAAAAGAGTGGAGGAAAACACGTTAGGTTTGATAAACAACTTCAGCAATTGGAAATAGATAAGATCAAGCTTCAAAAGCAACAGCAAAAAGCTAGCTCCTATGATGAAAACCTAAATAAAATGATTGAAGAATATAATGTGCTGATTACTGATTTGGAAAAATCAAAAAAGAAGATAATAAATGAAGCTCAGGAGCAAGCATTAAAGATAATAGAATCATCCAATAAAGCTGTTGAAAATACAATACGTGAAATTAAGGAAGCTGCTGCAGAAAATAAAAAAACAAAAGAGATTAGAAGGGAGCTTGAGAAAAAAAAGGATGAGATAACCAAAGAAAACGACGTAACAATATCTACTACTAAGAAGCCCAAGCTGCCAAAGAAAAAGAAACCAGTTGTGGTTCCGAAAGGTTCAAAACATGAAATTTTGAAAAAGGGTGATTGGGTGAATATTGTTAATTCCACTATGGCTGGAGAGGTAATTTCATTAAATGGAAAAGAAGCAGTTATTAACATCAATGATGTAAAAATTACCACAACAATTGAAAAAATACAGAAAACCGATCAACCAGCAAAACCAAACATACGACGTAAATCCTATTCTGATATAGTAAATAACATTAATCAAAAGGCAGCAAACTTTAGTTTAAAACTAGATCTTAGAGGAAAACGTTCCGAGGAAGCCCTATCAGATTTAAGAAGCTACATCGACGAGGCTATTTTATTAAATCAGAATGAAGTAAGCATACTACATGGAAAAGGCTATGGCATACTTCGCGAGCTCATTCGAGAATATCTTGAGACGGTAGATGAAATTCGAGATTTTGGTGATGCACCAATTGATATGGGAGGCTCAGGAATAACCAGAATTTACTTCTAGCAATTCCTCACCTTAATTTATATATATACTATATTTCTATGGGAAAAATGTAGTAACTTTGCTTTGTAAAACATATGTTCATACATATGAACATATTAATAAAATCAACATTATGAGAAAAATAACTGTACTCATAGTATTGCTATTGCTATTTGGTAGTAGCATTTTAGCTCAACAGCGGACAATAACAGGAACTGTTACTAATGTCTCAGATGGTACTACAATACCTGGAGTTACGGTACTTGCAATAGGTACAACCATAGGGTCAGTTACCGATATAGATGGTATCTACCGAATTCAGATCGATAAATCAGTGACAAAACTGCAATTTACCTTTATTGGAATGAGAACGGAAACCATAGATATTCAAAGTTCCAATGTAATTAATATTAGAATGGAAAAGAGTGATATCGGACTTGATGAAGTTGTTGTTATAGGTTATGGAAGTGTTAAAAAGAAGGATCTAACAGGGGCAGTGGTTTTGGTGGATATGGATGATTTATCAGATATTCCTGTGAGTTCGTTTGATAAAAAAATGCAGGGACGCGTAGCAGGTGTCCAGGTAACATCACTAAGTGGTCAGCCCGGTGGCGCAACATCGATGAAAATCCGTGGATCCAATTCAATTATGTCTGGTACAGAACCTCTTTATGTTATCGATGGTGTACTAATGGAAGGACAGCAGAATTTCTCATGGATAGGAAGTCCTTCAGAAAATGGGTTAAGCTCTATTAACCCCAATGATATTGAATCCATTAACATACTTAAAGATGCATCGGCAACTGCTATTTACGGTGCAAGGGGAGCAAATGGTGTGGTTATCATCACAACAAAAAGAGGAAAAGAGGGTAGTGACAGAATAACCTTTAAGGCCAGTTATGGTATTCAGGAAAAGTCATCCTCAATTGATGTAATGAATGCAAAGCAATTCGCAACATTATATGATGAAGCTGGATACAATGCTAATCCATCAGGATATATGCCGCTTTATCCGAATCCTGACTCTCTTGGTGTGGGTACTGACTGGCAAAAAGAGATTTATCGAAATGCACCAATACAAAACTACCAGCTCTCGTTTTCGGGTGGAGACGAAAAAACTCAGTATTCTCTGAGTGGTAACGTATTTCAGCAGGATGGTATTATTGTAGGATCTGATTTTACCAGATACAGTTTGAGGTTCACATTCGACAGGCAATTGAATAAACGCTTAAAGGTTGGAACATCAGTAGGTTATAATCATACAATAAATAACACCGTTCCGACTGATACTCCTGGAGGATTTTTTCCCGGTGTTGTAAATTCTGCGTTAACCTTTAATCCAGTTCTTCCTATATATGACGAGGAGGGTAATTATACTTTAACGGATCCAAATGCAGATGCATGGCTTGATAATCCAGTTGCCGTAACTAGATTGGTTGATGCAGTTAGTAAGATTGGCAGGTTAATTGGAAACGTATATGCCGAGTATGAGATTATTAAAAATTTGAGATTTAAAACAAGTATTGCAACGGACTTATACAATCAAACTCAGGATATGTATACCCCAAGAACTATATATTCGGGATCCTTTAATGATGGCCAGGCTCGATTTGCTTATACAAGACTTCAAACCATCCTCTATGAGAATACCTTTTCATATAATACAAATATCCAAGGCGTTCATGATATTTCAGCTTTTGCTGGCTTAACATTCCAAAAGAACAACTCAAGAAGTTATATAAATATTTCAACGGGCTTCCCAAATGATATTCTCGGTTATTATGGAATTGAAAATGCTGAAAATATGCCAAATATTTATGCTTCATTTTCTGAGTCTGCAATTGTTTCCTATCTGGGAAGGGTTAATTATAATTTCAATAAGAAGTATCTGTTTACAGTCACGGGTAGGGTAGATGGGTCATCCCGTTTTGGCAGTAATTATAGATATGCTTTCTTCCCATCAGCAGCATTTGCATGGAGGTTGATCGAAGAATCATTTATCTGGCAAACAGGAATTTTTTCTGACCTAAAATTGAGACTGAGTTATGGGATGTCTGGAAATGATAGGTTTTATGATTATGCTTATATAAGCACTATTTCAGGGACATCATATTACTTTAACGGTGGTTATCCTGCTTCAGGTTTTGCACCTATTACTCCAGCCAATGCCAATTTAAGATGGGAGAAAACGGCACAGTTTGATATTGGACTTGACATGGGATTCTTCGACAGCAGAATTGCTATCACTACCGACTATTATTACAAGAAAACCACGGACATGCTTTATAATTCTGAATTGCCATTCACTACCGGCTATTCAAGTTATTTCGAGAATATCGGGAGCATGAAAAATTCTGGATTTGAATTTAATATTCGTACAGCAAATCTTATAAACCGATTTAAGTGGAATACGGATTTCAATATATCGTTTAATGACAACAGAATTCTTGATCTAGGTGGCAAAACACTTTATATCAATAATGATACCTACAAGTTAAAAATAGGGACTTGGTCAATAATAACTCAGGGTGAACAACTTGGAAGTTTTTATGGACTACAGGCAGATGGAATCTGGCAGCTTGATGAAGCTGATCAGGCTGCAGTATATAATGCAGAACCAGGTGATTTTAAATACATAGATCAGAATGACGATGGTAAAATTGATAATAAGGATAGGAAAATAATTGGCCATGCACTTCCAAAATTCTTTTGGGGACTGAATAATTCATTTTCCTATGGTAATATATCTCTTGATATATTTATTCAGGGGCAACATGGTAATGAAATCCTTAACAGTAACAGGTTCGAGCTGGAATCAGGCAATGGTTTGTCAAATGCATCAGTTAATATGCTTGACAGGTGGACACCTGAGAATCCAAGCAATAAATATCCAAGAGCCAATAGAAATACTGATTATCTTCATATGTCAGACAGGTATCTTGAGGATGGTTCATATGTGCGAATTAAAGTTATAACAGTCTCATACAACCTTCCATCCAAATTGATGAAGGCATTGAAGATAAGTGATGCCAGAGTATTTTTAACAGTAGAAAACTTGTTCACATTTACAAATTATTCTGGTTTTGATCCCGAGGTAAGTAGGTTCGCATTTGATAATACCAGAATAGGTTATGACTATGGCGGATATCCAACTGCCAGAACTTATTTAGCTGGAATTGTAGTTAATTTTTAATCTTAAATTATTTAGTCATGAAAGCGATATATTCAATACCACTGATTTTAGTTCTACTTATTGCTATTTCCTGCCAGAAACAACTTGAATTAGAACCCTATAAAATATATTATGATAATTATTATCAAACTGAAGAAGATGCCAACGGTGCCATAAATGCTGTTTATTCTTTATTGACATATGTAAATCAATATAACAGCTATCTATGGTTATTACAGGATGTAGCATCTGATGATTGCATTTCACGTACGACATTGAATGACCCGAATATTCATCAGTTTAACAACTATGATATTGAAACAACGAATACCTATCTTGAAGGTATATGGCAGGGATCATACCTTGGTATCTTCAGGGCAAATATTGTTTTAGAGAAAGTGCCTGATATTGAAATGGACTCGGCAAAAAAATCTCAAATATTGGGGGAGGCACATTTTCTGAGAGGATTGTTTTACTTTAATCTTGTAAGAATCTATGGTGATATTCCTCTGATTATAAAACCTATCAGCCCGGACTTAAATGATGAAGAGAAATATGTATCTAGAACACCTAGTGATGAGGTTTATAATCAGATAGTATCTGACTTCAATGTGGCATCCGAGAGATGTCCCCAATTATATTATTCTGGTGGTGATAAGGGGCGTGCAACAAGTGGTGCATCATTGGCATTTTTGTCAAAGGTTTACCTTACAATGGGAAACTGGGAAAATGCTTACCAGATAGCCAATAAAGTCATGGAATTGGGGGTTTACGAACTATATGATGATTATTCAAGTAACTTCAAGGATATAAACCGTAATGGCAAAGAGTCAGTATTTGCAGCTCAATTTTTTTCAGGAGTGCCAAGCCAGCAAAATCAAATAGTTATTAGTGGTTTACCTAATATCCCAGGTACGTTTTCTGCTGGTGTGGAAATAATGTTGCCAACAGAAGATCTTCTCCAGAGCTTTGAAGAAGGGGACTATAGAAAGGAGGTTACATTTTTTGACCAGTACTGGTTTGATACCTTTTATCCTCATGTATGGAAACACTGGGATCAAGATACTTATGCACCAGATGAAACTGCACAATGCGGATCCAATTTTGCCATAATGCGATACTCAGAGGTTCTTTTAATCTATGCCGAGGCGCTAAATGAATTTTTAGGTCCATCGAGTGAGGCTTATTTAGCAATTAACACTGTTCGCCAGAGAGCACGGAATGGTAATGAAAATGTATTACCTGACCTAGATGGATTATCAAAGGATGAATTCAGAGAGGCTGTATTGCATGAGCGTCGTGTTGAATTTGTTAATGAAGGTATCAGATGGTATGATCTTGTTCGCACCGGGAATTTGATAGAATTTGTCAATAGAGCTAAGAACGAAGCAAACCCGCAGGAATACAATTATGTATTTCCAATTCCACAAAGAGAAATGGATGCAAATTCAAAACTCACCCAGAACCAAGGATATAACTAAAGGCCACTAATTTGAAATCAAACTTTAACAATTACCCTGGAGTAGAAATCCGACCATCCAATGACGAATGCCTGGTTGGTTGGGAAAGTATCGTGTCAAAGTTAAGACATGATATAGAAGGAAAGAAAAAATTCACCATATTAATGGAATGTAACCAAGGTGTTTTGGAGCAGGAAATTGCAGATGAGATAAAAAAAGGACTTCAGCCCGATAATTTCTATTATTCCTCTGATATATTTCTTTCGGAAGGTCGAATAAAGGAATTGACTGCACAGGATGTTACCACAGACAGGGTATTTGGTTATATCACCAGGTTAACTCTTGATAGTTTTATTGATAGCGAGAAGCTTGCCAAAGCAAGAAATGAGATTGAATCCAGAACAGAAGGTCTGACAATAGCATTGGGCTCAGGTGCTTCATATTTAATCGAAAATCCTGATTGCTATATTTACCTTGATATGGCAAGATGGGAAATTCAGATGCGTATGCGTCGTAATGAGGTAAATAATCTAGGAATAATAAATATTGATGAGGGAATCGAATCCAAATATAAGCGTGCATACTTTGTCGATTGGAGAGTACTTGACAGATTCAAAAAGACTCAGTTTAATAGGTGGGATTATGTTCTGGATACTAATAATATGTTAGAACCAAAAATGATAACCGGCAACTTATTCCGTGAAGGAATTAATCTTGCAGCCCACCAGCCATTTAGCCTAGTACCTTATTTTGATGCCGGCCCATGGGGAGGTCAGTGGATGAAAGAGGTTTGTGATCTCGATAAAGAAACAGATAATTATGCATGGTGCTTTAATTGTGTACCGGAAGAAAATAGTTTATACTTAAAATTTGGAAATATAAACTTTGAAACTCCATCAGTAAATGTTGTATACTATAGGCCTGTTGAATTACTAGGTGAAGCTGTATACGGCAGGTTTGGGGATGAATTTCCAATCAGATTTGACTTTCTTGATACCATGGATGGTGGGAATTTAAGTCTTCAAGTACACCCTGTTACTGAGTACATCCAACAAAAATTTGGAATGAACTATACACAGGATGAAAGCTATTACCTTCTTGATGCAGGAGATGATGCTGTGGTTTATCTTGGTTTGAAAGAAGGCATCAATTCGGAGGGCATGATCGATGACCTGAGACACTCCAAGGAGACAGGAGAAAGATTCCCCACTGAAAAATATGTAATGAAATGGCCAGCAAAAAAACATGATCATTTTCTAATTCCGGCTGGAACCGTTCATTGCTCAGGGAAAAATTCAATGGTTCTGGAGATAAGCTCAACACCTTATATTTTTACCTTTAAACTTTGGGACTGGGAGCGTCTGGGAATGGATGGTAAACCTAGGCCAATTAATATTGAACACGGTAAAAATGTAATCAATTGGGAACGAACAGAGAGCTACACTAAGGAAAATCTCATTAACCAAATTGAACCGATTGAATTCGGTGATGGTTGGAAAAGTGAAAAAACAGGTCTGCATGAAAGCGAGTTTATAGAAACACGAAGGCATTGGTTTATCAAACCAGTTATACATAAACAGAAATCTGGAGTTCGGGTCTTTAATGTTATTGAAGGCCGTGAAATAATTGTAAAAAGTCTGGAAAACAATTTTGCTCCTAAGGTTTTTCACTATGCTGAAACATTTATACTCCCGGCCAGCGCAGGAGATATTATTATTGAACCGTATGGAGAATCAAAGGGAAAGGAGTGTGGAACCATACTGGCCTATGTTAGAACAAATAAATAAAAAGTTGACATGAAGAAAAGTACAAATCCTAAAATTTTTATACCAGTAATATTCTCATTTTTTGTAATGGGTTTTGTTGATCTAGTTGGTGTTTCAACCGGGTATGTTAAAAACGATTTCAACCTTTCCGATAAGGTAGCTCAGCTTATACCATTTATGGTTTTTATATGGTTTGCTTTGTTGTCAATTCCCACAGGAATATTTCAAGATAGAAACAGTAAAAAACTTACTGTAAATATTGGAATTATTCTTACCGCAATTGGATTGTTCATTCCTTTTATATACTATACTTTACCAACTTCATTAATTGGCTTTGCATTGCTTGGTATTGGAAATACCATATTACAGGTAAGTGCAAACCCATTGTTGATAGATATTTCATCATCTGATTCAAAGGCTGCAAACCTAAGCCTTTCTCAACTAGTAAAAGCCATTGCATCTATGCTAGGGCCCATGATTACTGCCGGATTGGCCCTATATTTTGATAACTGGAGACTTGTGTTCCCGATTTTTGCTGTTATTTCAGTACTTTCAGCGATTTGGTTGAATTCGATAAAAATTGATGAGTCAAAACCAGAGAAGGAACCGGCAACATTTAAAAGTTCCTTCAAACTACTGAAGAATAAATATATCCTTATTACAGTGCTAGCTATATTTTTTATGGTGGGTTTCGATGTTGCCATGAATACTAATATTGCCACCTTTCTAGTGTCGAAATTTAGTTTAAGTCTTGAAGCTGCAAGTATGGGCATCGTAATTTACTTTGCTTCATTGATGGCAGGACGGTTTATAGGTGCTATACTACTTCGTAAACTTAATATTAAATTGTTCATGGTAATAAGTACCCTTATTGCAATATTGGGCTTAATTGGAATTTTAGTTTCTGAGGATCTGCTCCTGACACAGATATTAATTTTTATTTCCGGTTTGGGGTTTGCCAATGTTTTTCCCATAATGTTTGCACTGATAGTTGAAAAGAAACCAGTTTATGCAAATGAATTATCTAGTCTTATCATTCTGGCAGTTAGTGGTGGTGCTATTATTCCACCAATTATTGGATTACTAGTTGATATGTTCGGAATTATGGCTTCAATATTTGTATTAATTTTCTGTATGCTTTATATTGCATATGCCTCCTATTATGTTATTAAAACCAAGTAATGAAAACAACAATTGACGATAGAATTATACTAACACTGGATGCCGGTGGAACTAACTTTGTCTTTTCTGCTATCCAGTCAAATAAGGAAATAACAAAGCCTTTTAGCTTACCTGCAGAGGCTGATGATCAACATAAGTGTATCAAAAATATAATTGACGGTTTCAGACATATTAATTCTTTCACGGATAATAAGGCAGTGGCAATAAGTTTTGCATTTCCAGGACCAGCAGATTATGAGCTTGGTATACTTGGAAACCTTCCAAACTTCAAAGCTTTTAATGGTAATGTACCGTTGGGTCCCATATTGGAAGATGAGTTCAATCTGCCTGTTTTCATAAATAATGATGGTAATCTTTTTGCATATGGTGAAGCACTTTTAGGATTTCTTCCTTATATAAACGAAAGAATATTTAAAGCGGGAGGGATTAAACAGTTTAAAAATCTTATTGGGCTAACACTTGGAACTGGTTTTGGAGGGGGTATAGTAATCGATAATAATCTTATGGTTGGTGATAATTCCTGTGGTGCTGAGGTTCATAATACAATAAATAAATTTGATACTAACTGGAATGCCGAGGAAAGTATTAGTACAAGAGCTATTCAAAGAATATATTCCAAGGAATCGGGAATTGCATTTTCAGATACACTTATGCCAAAAGATATTGCGGATATTGCCAATGGCAACCTTACGGGTAATAGATTAGGAGCAGTTGAAGCATTTAGACAGTTTGGAGAAGCTTTGGGAAGTTCAATAGCTAATATTGTTACCGTGGTTGATGGTTTGGTGGTCCTGGGAGGGGGACTTACTGCGGCATGGGATCTATTTTCACCCTTTATGTTCAATGAAATTAATAGAAAATACAAACATTTTACCGGATATGAAACCGATAGATTGTCAATCAATTTATTTGATTTAGATGATGAGAGAATATTTAGGGAATTTGCAATCGGAAATATTCAATCCATTGATATCCCCAATACCCGAAAGAGAATTGAGTTTGATGCGCTGCCCAGAATAGGTGTAGGAGTATCTAAAATTGGGGCAAGCCACGCAATAGCTCTTGGTGCTTATTCTTTTGCTCTTCAACAACTAGATAAATAATATTATGAAGAAGTTATTATTGATCACATTTATCCTAGGGATATTTTTTCAGTTATCAGCTCAGAAAAATAGAATAGTACCTGTTGACTATATTGACCCACTAATGGGAACCACATTTGCCAGATGGATGCTTTTTCCAGGTGTTACCATGCCCTTTGGTATGGTTAAACTGTCACCTGACAATCAAAGGAAAGGATGGAAGGCTGGATATGAGTATAAAATAGACAATATTACCGGATTTTCACATCTGCATTCTTGGACAATGGGAGGATTACTTACTATGCCTGCTACTGGCCCTTTAAAAATTATTCCCGGAACGGAAACAAACCCTGATCTGGGATACAGGTCACGATTCAGTCATAGAAATGAAGTAGCCAGAGCTGGTTATTATCAGGTGTTCTTGGAAGATTACAATATAAATGCAGAACTCACTTCCACCACAAGGGCAGGTTTCCAGCGATATACATTTCCAAAAGCTAAAGATGCACGCATTATTATCGACCTAAAAATCTCAACCGAGTATAGCTATGAAATATTTGCTGCAAGAATTACGAAGGTGAGTGATACAGAAATAGAGGGTTATTCAGTACAGCAAAGCCTCAGAGGTGCAAACTATAATGAGTTTATCCTCCATTTTGTTATCAGATTTGATACGCCATTTAAGTCATTCAATGGTTGGGTTCGCGAAGAAATACAAGAGAATACTGATGATATAATTCTAATATATGGAGACGAGGACGTCGGAGCATTTGTAACTTTTGAAACACATGAAGGAGAACAAATTCTTATGCAGTCTGGCGTTTCTCTTGTTAGTGTTGAGCAGGCAAGACTTAATATGGAAACTGAGCTAGATCCCTTTAACTGGAATTTTGATAAGGTGGTAAAATATAACCAGAATACATGGAATAATCTACTGGGAACAATTCAGGTTTCCGGAGGAAGTGAAACAGATACTAAAAAGTTCTATACAAACATGTATAGGGCATATGCTAGTCGCACTATATGGAGCGATGTAAATGGAAAGTATCGTGATATGTATGAAAAGGTTCAGCAACTCAAAGATAGTTCAGATGTTGTTTATGGTGGAGACGCCTTTTGGAATACATTCTGGAATCTGAATCAACTTTGGACACTTCAGCATCCAGAAATTGCAAATAGCTGGGTTCGATCATTACTTGAAATATATGATAAAGGTGGCTGGATTCCTAAAGGTCCGACCGGAATTGAATATTCAAGTATTATGGTTGCCTCACATGAAATACCTTTAATTGTAAGCGCATTTCAAAAGGGTATTAGAAATTATGATGTTGATAAGGCATATACTGCAATTCGACACAATCAAATGGAGCAGGGTAAACCTCATCCTGGCGGAGGATTGGTTGGCAATCGCCATCTTGAATCCTACATAAAATATGGATTTGTGCCAAATGAGGAAGGCCCGGTTAGCAACACCCTTGAATATGCATATGATGACTGGACAGTTGGTCAGATGGCAATGGCATTAGGAAATGAATCTGATTTTAAGACATTCACCAAGAGAGCTTTTAATTATAAAAATGTTTTCAATGAAAAAGTGGGTTATGTTTGGATGAAAAATTCAGATGGTAGCTGGAAAGAGGATTTCTCACCTTATGGTCATTCTGTATTCCTTGGGCCTGGTTTTGTTGAAGGAAATGCCTGGCAATACACATGGTTTGTTCCCCATGATCAGAAAGGACTGCTTAATTTACTTGGAAAAGAAACATATATAAGCCGCTTGGAAGAAGGATTTCAAAAATCACTTCCTCACCGATTTAATTCAGAACATCTCAACGAAAATGGTTTAATTGGAGTTGGCATTCTCCCTATTAATCATGGAAATCAGCCAAATATGGAAGCTGCTTATTTATTTAATTATGCCGGTGCACCATGGCTCACTCAAAAGTGGGTTCGTGAAATAATGTATGGGTTTTATGGTGATAGCATTGATGCATGGCCCGGTGATGAGGATCAGGGGCAAATGGGAGCATGGTATGTTATGAGTGCTATGGGCTTATTTGAGATGGATGGCGGTGCATCTATAAATCCAATATATGAAATTGGCAGCCCTATCTTTGAGAAAATAATGATTCAACTTGATTCAAACTATTATTCGGGTGGCACTTTCGTGATAGAAGCTAAAAATGTAAGCAGGGAGAATAAGTATATTCAATGGGCAAAGCTTAATGGTGAAAAGCTTACTAAACCATGGTTTTATCATTCGAAGCTTGTGGGCGGAGGTAAATTAGAACTCAAAATGGGAAATAAACCAAATAAAAAATGGGGAAGTAAACCTGAAGATGCACCACCTTCGATGAGCAGTATATTAACACAGGGTGAGATTAATGAGATAATGGCTTATGATAAATTTGATGAAGATATGGAAGCATGGAACAAAGCCATGCGGGCTTATTACTATCAGAAAAAGGAGCATTTCGAGTTGCTACCTGACACTGAGAATGAGATAATTTTTCTTGGAAATAGTATAACCGATGGTTGTGAATGGGCCGAATTATTCCAAAATCCAAATATTAAAAACCGAGGTATTGGCGGGGATGATACCGACGGTGTATTGGAACGACTTGATGAGATTATTAGCTCTAAACCTTCCAAGATATTTATAATGATTGGAACCAATGATATGGCCTATGGTAAAACTGTGGATTATGTTGTATCCAATTACACAAAGATTATTGATAGTATTGAAATCATATGCCCTGATACCAAAATTTATATTCAAAGTGTGCTACCGGTTGATGATGCCATTCATTACACTCGTAGTACCAGTGATATCATGCAAATTAATACACATTTGGAAAAGCTTTCTGCAGAAAAAAGCATCGAATACATTGAACTATTTTCAATTTTTTCTAATGATGATAATAAACTAAATCCTGACTATAGTTTGGACGGATTACACCTGAATGGTAAAGGATATCAAGTTTGGAAAGAGGCAATTCAAAAATATGTAGAAGAATAAAAAAATGAATATGAAAACCATTGCCATACAAATATTTACTGTTTCAATACTAATTGCATCATGTATTAACAGTAATGAAAAGGAACAACCCAACAACACAAGAAATGTTTTTGTTGATGAGTATTATACCAACTATTTTGCTCGTGATTGTTGTGGAGTAACCGGTGCCGATGGCTTTTATTCAGTAGAGCTTCCCGATAAAAGAACAGTTTGGATTTTTGGAGACTCATTTTTAGGAACTGTTAATCCGGATGGTGGTCGTGATAAAAGATCACCGGTATTTATTAGAAATGCCATGGCAGTCCAGGATGGTGATTCTTTAAAAAGTTTATACAATATTATTGATGGATGGGAATCTTCACTTGTAATACCTCCAGAAGCAGTTAAAGGAACCGAGTTTTCTGAAGATTCTTTGTGGTACTGGCCAGGCGATGGGTTCGTTGAAAATGGTAAACTGATGGTCTTTATGACAGGCTTTTATCAGGCTGATACAGGCAACTGGGGATTTAGATGGACAAATGCAAACATTGCTACTTTTAGTCTGCCTGATCTGGCATTAGAAAAAATCGATCATTTTGATTATCCGGGCGAAGTTGAGATTCACTGGGGTCATGCCGTTTGTGATGATGATCCTGATTTCACATACATCTATGGTGCGGGTGATAAATTTCCGTATGTTGCCCGCGCTCCTAAGGGAAATATATTAGCAGACTGGGAGTTTTATACAGGAGAAAGCTGGGTATTAGATTCAAAACTTGCAAAACCAATGACTGATTTCAAAGGATCAGAGCAATTTAGCGTATTTAAGTATGACAACAAATATGTGATGATTACTCAATCAGGGGATTTTCTGGCAAGTAGTATTTACTCTGTTACATCTGACAATCCCTATACTGGGTGGACCAACAAAAAGGAATTATGGAAACTTCAGCCACTGGTTAAGGAAAAGGATCTTTTCGCATACAATCCGGTGGCACATCCACATCTAATTCATGATAATGAATTGCTTATCTCATATTGTGTGAACAGCTTTAATTTGGATGACTTATTTGAGGATGCTAGTAAATACCGTCCTGTATTTATAAGAGTGAACATGGATAAAATTTTAAATAATTAAATCCATGAAAAATATAATCATTGCATTATTACTGTTGTTTAGTATTATTTTAAACGCTCAGCAACAATTGATAATTAATTCAAGTTATTTGGTTTCTCCTGATACGGTATTGGTTTTTACCCCGGATAATGGTGAGCTTCAGAATGCTTTTCCTGTGGTATATTTACTTCATGGGTGGGCTGGAAATTACCATTATTGGGATGATATTATTGACTGTCAATCATATGCTAATAAATACAATACAATAATTGTTTGCCCCGATGGATTATACGATTCATGGTATATTAATAGCCCGGCAAAGAACGAAAATGACTGGGCAACATTTTTTTCATGGGATCTGGCTCCAGTGATTGCAGAAAATTACAATATTCAGAAAGACAGTATTTTTGTCACAGGATTAAGTATGGGAGGACATGGAGCTTTGTATTTATTTGAAACATTTACCGAGTATTTCAGAAGTGCCGGAAGCCTTAGTGGGTTACTTGATTTAACTGATTGGTCTGAACACTATGGAATCAGCAGGATATTAGGTTTGTCTGATTCAGAAAACCCGGAAGAATTATTAAAAGACTATTCTGTTATCTGGAATATTGAAAAACTTAAAACCTCAGAAAATGGAATAATTGTTAGTTGTGGCACAGAAGATTCTTTCTATAATATCAATATTGCAACTATTGATGTATGTAAAGAAAATGATATTGATGTAAAATTTATTAGTAGCAAAGGATCTCACAACTCCAGTTATTGGCGTTCAGCCATAGATGGCCATTTCGAGTTTTTCTTTAAATAAGAAATTGCTGCCATATTAACATATTAGCGCTGACTAAAGTTACCTTTCACTTTCAATGGTGTAGGTAAAGCTATCTGCACGGTAATAACCAAGGTTATATTCCACTGGCCTGCCGCCTGGATCATAAACAAACCTTTTTCTTATCAGGATTGGCTTATCAGACCCAATTCCCAGAGTATTGCCAATCTCTTCACCTGCAAGTCCGGCACAAATTTCTTCCTTTGATAGTTTTACAATAACTGAATAATCTTTTTCTAGAATTTCATATAAGGGTCTATTGAAGTCTTCATCGCCTGTAAGCCCAATTCGTGGATGGAAATATGATACAAAATAAACAAAGGGATAATTATCGCGTCCACGAAGTCTTTCAAGTTTTAGTATTTTTTTACCTAATGGAATATCAAAGAACATAGATATTTTGTCATCGGATTCTGTCCAGGATATTTTTAAATCAAAATTGATAATTTCAATTCCTGCTCCCCTCATCTCTTGGGAGAAACTCAACCAGTTTTGCGCTCTTGTGTTCACATTACTGTCAGCTACTCTTGTGCCAACACCTTTTTTTCTAACCAACAAACCTTCATATACAAGTTTATTGAAGGCTTGCCGTACAGTATTTCTTGATATACCAAGCTGATTTGCAAGACTCATCTCATTGGGCAGAAATGCACCGTTACGATATTCGGGTTGCTTTATCATTTCCCTTACCAAGGCTTCTACCTGAGCATGCAAGGGCACTAAACTCTTATGATCTATTACAATTTTCATAATATGAAATCAGAGCAAAAATAGATTATTTATGTATGAATCTTCCAAAACTGCTTCCAATATTGATTATATAAAATCCTGTAGCTAAATTTTTAGTCGGAACTTTAATATAATTATCATTGTAGCTAATTCCGGATATTGTAAAAACTCCCACTTTTTCACCCCGCGCATTAAATAAAACTGCTTCCTCAAAAGTTACTTCAGTATCTGGTATTTTGACGTACAGTGAATTATCTGATGGATTTGGATAAAGGATTAATTCTGATCTTTCGTTCTGTTCAATTATATCCGATGACGTAAAGGAAGGATGTATCGTTGAATATGGAATTCTGAGGAATCTTGGTCTGTATAATTCAATATTGTTGAAGATTTCAAAAAAGTCTCCATTTGAATTGTAAGATACCAGTAACTCATTATTATCATTAAACTGACTATGAGGATAGGCATTGTATGTGAACATATCTTCATATGGGAGAGGGGTGATATAAATAACTTCAAGGTTACTCCACGGCCCGTAAGGCTGGTTTGAAACCATTGAATATATATGTGTCCCCAACCATATCTCCTGGGTAATCATCACAAACTTATCCTGATATTTGAAAACTCCATATTGTTGAGAAACAGGCTGATCAGATATTTTTTTTGATGAAGATGAATTTGATGTCCAGTGATTTCCATCATAAAATTCCCATTCTGATAAAATGTCTCCTGATGGAACTCTAGCTATATGGGGCATTGGAATATTGTAATCAGGACTAACGGGTTTTCTTCCAAAAATATATGTATAGCCATCGTGCTCCAATAACCTGTCACCATACATTACTCCATTTTCTTCAAAGTATGGAAGCTTGACTTGATTAATGTATTCTAATCCTGGATATGAAAGATATATTATCCATGCATTAAGATATTCAAAATTCCAGCCGGGTGTTCCATCCGTTTTGCCAAACTCGGAAAATATTATTTTCAGAGTATCATTTTCTACCATTCCATGTTCTGGCCAAAACCATGTTGAGTCAGGATAGTTTGTAGACACAAAATCCTCAGGTTCACCGAAGCTTCCATTGTAAAGTGCAAACATGATTTCATCCTCTTGAACAATGGCACAGTTTCTAATCATACTTGCTCCTGGAGCGAGCGAACTATCTTCATTTACCGTTCCGATAAAACTATCCCCGAATAACCACAAGGTTCTGTTGTCAGGAAGGTAAATAGAGAACGTTGCATCCCCTGCAACCCAGCCTCCATTCTGGACTCTGATTGACTGATTGAATGCTGTGTCAGGTATTCCCTGTGAACTTCCTTGAATCCACAAGACTAAAAAAAACAAAGCTAAAATTGAAAAGATAAACCTGTTCAAAAGCATATGCATATGAAATCACCAGATTATTAAAAGCTATTTGATAAACAATCTGGCAATTTCAGATTAAAATAGTTACTATTTAACGAGAATCTTATGTGACTTTTCAGACTCTCCGTTTCTAAGGTTTACAAAGTAAATACCCTGGGATAGGTCAGGAATATTGATTCGGGTGCTTTTACTAGTAATTTCCTGATTATAAATTATCTTTCCAGTTATATCATAAATCTCACAAACTATAAGTTCATTCCTGTAGATGTTTATATCAATGTTGAAATATTCTGAAGCTGGATTAGGATACAGGGTGATATTTGAAGAAGAAAGAAATTCATCTATCCCTGTATTGTCTATCAGGGTAATTGGAATAGGGTCACTTACATCATCTGCAGGGTTTCTATCCCAATAGTCAATATCACCAATGGAATAACGAAGGAAATAGTTGCCGGGAGTGCTTCCAGTATATATCCTTGGTTCCATATATAAACTATCAAAATATATTAGTGAAGCTTCAGCGCTAGTTGCGGCACCCCACCAGTAATATCCATTCGGAGATGGAATCGAATCCTCAAGAGTTTGGGACCTATCAGCGCTCCAGAGTAATATTCCTGAATTATTGTACTCAGGGTTAGTACAGATAATTGTAAATGGGATACTGTCCCCAACAGTCCAGCTATCAGGAAGCATAACACCAAACAACCCATAATCATGAAGATCAGGATTTGTCCAGTCATTATCTGGATTTCCATCATCATGGGCACTTAGAAATACATCAAAATATGAATTCACGGTTGCATAATCAGGCTGAATTATGGTTTTCCATTCATAACATCCCATAAAAAACAGGAATGAGAAGAGGGTTGCTACAGTTAGGCTTTTAAACATGGAATTTTTTCCAAAGCCATTTTTAAGAGTAAAGTTTTTTTTCATCGCTAGAATCCTTTAGTTTATATATATGTTCATATGTTCATACATAATAAGTAACAAAGGTACAATAATTTTGGTAAGTCGTCAATGATATTTTCAAATGAGAAAGAAATGGGAAAGTAAATATTTTTAATTCATCATTCAATTCAAAAGTAGATGCTGTTATATACTATTTAATTATGTCTTTAAGTTTCAATGTACAATTTTAGTTTTTAATTTGGAACATCATTGTTACTACCTTAATACCAATATAATATCCTAAAAAACGATACGACATTGTGATAATTTTATCGCTAAACGACAATTTATTATTTGCTCTGGATTGGCATCATTAACAACACATTTTCAGTAAGTTAAAAATTTATTTTGTGCTTATGAAGATAAAAAGGCATGATGGTTTGGGATTTTGATATACTTTTGTAAGCCTAGAGATAAGTTATCAACTTGGAAAGAATTCATTTGCATGAAACTTATCTCTTTTTTTGTAACCATAAACAAATTGGTATGGGCATAAAAGAAAAGTCGATTGATCTTAAGAAACGCATGCGAACTGCCTTAAAAGGTGGAGGCGACAAAGCTATTGAAAAGCAAAAAGCCATTGGCAAGTTGACAGCAAGGGAGAGAATAATTGCTTTGCTTGATCCAAAATCATTTCATGAATATGACTTATTTGTGGAACATGCTGCCAAGGATTTTGACATGAACAAAAAGTACCTGCCCGGTGATGGAGTTATTACAGGTACAGGAACAATAAGAGGTAATCCTGTATGTATTTATGCCCAGGATTTTACTGTTGCTGGAGGATCACTGGGTTGGATGCATGCCAAGAAGATTACAAAAATTATGGATCATGCACTTAAGTTAAAGGTGCCCCTTATTGGAATAAATGATTCAGGAGGTGCTCGAATACAAGAAGGTGTAAATTCTCTTGCAGGTTATGGTGAAATATTTTTCCGTAATACCCTTGCCTCAGGTGTAATCCCGCAAATATCTGTTATACTTGGCCCTTGTGCTGGAGGAGCCGTTTATTCTCCTGCTTTAACTGATTTTGTATTTACTGTGGAGAAAATTACCAAGATGTTTATTACAGGTCCAGAAGTAATAAAAACTGTATTGGGTGAAGAAATTACAATGGAAGCGCTTGGTGGTGCTAGAGTGCATTGTGAAGATACGGGAAATGCACATTTTTATGCTGAAAGTGAAGAGGAATGTTTCAGTCAAATTAAGCAATTGGTTAGCTACATACCTTGGAATAATATAACAAAGGCGAAGAAATACCCAAAGAAATCACCAAAATCTAGAAAATTCAAAATCGATGCTGTTATGCCTTCGGATGCAAAGCAGCCGTATGATGTTAGAGATTTAATTAAAGCACTTGCTGATGATTCTGAATTTTTTGAAATTCAGGAATTATTTGCAAAAAACATAGTAATAGGGTTCTCAAGAGTAAATGGGGAAACAGTTGGTATTGTTGCAAACCAACCTTTATTTCTTGCCGGAGTTCTTGATGTTGATTCATCTGACAAGGCCGCAAGATTTGTGCGGTATTGCGACTCTTTTAATATTCCGTTGGTAACATTGGTTGACCTTCCTGGATATCTTCCCGGCGTTGATCAGGAGCATGCAGGTGTTATTCGTCATGGTGCTAAGCTTCTCTATGCATATTCAGAAGCAACTGTTCCAAAAATTACTTTAATAACCCGTAAGGCTTACGGAGGGGGATACATAGCCATGTGCTCACATCACCTTAGAGCGGACTTTGTTTTTGCATGGCCAACAGCTGAAATTGCAGTTATGGGTCCAGAGGGAGCTTCAAATATCATATTTCGTAAAGAAATTATGACGGCTACAGACCCTGATTTGATGCGTAAGGAAAAAGTTGCGGAGTATAAATCTAAATTTGCTAATCCATACGTTGCAGCTGCATACGGATATGTTGATGCTGTTATTGAACCAAATGAAACTCGGAAAATGCTTATCCATGCCCTTGATATCTCAAAGGATAAAAAGATACAATTACCACAAAAAAAGCATGGTGTACCACCATTTTAAAAAAATATCATGGCCAAAGAAGTAAAAAAACCAAGGTATAGCTCCATTGAGATAGGGGGCGTGAAGTATAAAACGTACCTCACGGAGAAATATAAAAGACGGACCAATTATTCAGAACACGAACCTTCCAAAGTTATTGCCTTTATTCCAGGAACAGTAAAAGAAATCTATTTTAAAAATAAGAGAAAGGTAAAGGAAGGTGACATTATATTGATTCTTGATGCAATGAAAATGATGAATAGTGTTGCAGCTCCAATGGATGGAGAATTACGGCTTAAGGCAAAGGCGGGCGATATTGTTTCTAAAAACCAACTCTTATTCGAGATTATATAGTACCTTGATCAAAGATTAAATTTGTTTTCTCAATATAATCTAATACCTCATCACGTCCATCTCCTTTAACGGCTGATGTAACCAAACATGGCGGAACCTCTTCCCATTTTTCAAGCAATTTAATTTTATAATTTTCAATGTTAGTAGTCAGTTGCAAAGGTTTTAATTTATCTGCTTTCGTAAATGTGAGCACAAATGGTATATTAGATATCCCTAGCCAATCAATAAAATCAAGATCGATTTGTTGAGGTTCTATCCTTGAATCAATTAATACGAATAGCGTTAGCATACTTGTTCTATTGAGAATATATTTCCGAATCATTTTCTCCCATTTATGTCTCTCTGTCTTTGATCGTTTAGCATACCCATAGCCAGGTAAATCCACCAAGTACCATGACTTATTTACAATGAAATGATTTATTAAAATTGTCTTACCAGGTGTTGAAGAAATTTTAGCAAGTTTTTTCCGAAATGTCAGCATATTTATAAGCGATGATTTACCTACATTGGATCTGCCAATAAATGCATATTCAGGTTTGTCAGGCTTTGGGCACTGCTTTATATCAGTTGAGCTAATTACAAATTCTGCCTGATTTATTTTCATTGGAAAAATTAATTAGATTTATTGTAAGTGGTTATATGCCTATCTTTCTTTATGGGAAATATATCATCTACAGTTATTAATATACCGGTCTCTTCTACATCTCCAAAATGATCATTAACTGCGGTCCCAAATGTTTTCATTGTTGAGGATAGATTCATATATGCATTGATAAGCGGAGGGACATTTTCTCCAAGCTTTCTTACCTTTTGGATGAGGATCTTGTAATCTTCATCATAATTCCAACCTGTGAATATGCTGTTTAGCACCTTGTCTGATGTGTCTCTCTTTAGAGCAACAATTGGAAATATGAGCTTATCTGGATCAGGGAAATATTTCTGCAGAAAGAACAGTATTATGTCTCTTGCCAGTTTATCAAAATGTGTGTACATGGTTACTTTCCCAAATAAATATTTTAAATCAGGATTTTCTATTAATACTGCCCCTAGGCCATCCCATAGGTTGTCTAATGCATACATTCCACGTCTTAGGTTAAATGTAGGCTGATAGAGTGGTTGCACAAAAGATCTTCCGAGCTCTATGGTATAAGGAAAATAATCGGTTATGAATTGATTGGAATATTTAAATAATCTAGAAGTTGGCGATAATACCTCACCCTTGGCAGTAACTTCTAATTCATTGCATCTATTATATCGGTAACCTCCAATTATTTCTTTCTCTTTGGGATCCCAAAGTACTAGTTGCTTAAATGAATTATTTCCTAAATCATAAGAGTCCAAGTCAATATCTTTTCCTGTTCCTCCACCAGCATCTCGAAATGTAACTTCCCTTAATCTTCCAATTTCGCGCACCACATTGGGGGAGTCAATGTCGCTAACAATATAAATTTCATTATTACCATTATTAGTATCACGGAGGAAAGTGTCCTTATTAAGTTCCCTTTTAAGTAATACTTTATCTATTGGAGGAATGATAGTTTTCATTATTGTAGTTTGAGTTACAAATATACTTACTCTAAATATTTTTTGGTACTTCGAATGGCATTGAATATCCTTTTACAACCTTGTATGAATATTCTCGGATTAGTTCAGCCCACTGTCTCATTGTAAACCTATTATCAAAAATTTTATATGATATTGGAGGTCCAAAGGTAATTTTAAGAGTTTTATTTTCTTGTTTAAACAATTCATCAACCAAAAAGAACATCTCAATATTTGCCTTAATACCTATGCTTTTTCTTATGTTCGATAAGTTATAAAAAAAATTTGAATTTTTTCCATCGATGTGAGTAGGAATTATATCGCGTTTATATTTTATGGCTTTTGTTATAAATGTGGGACGCCAAAAAAGATCCTCTATGGTGCCTGCGTTTTTCCTAGATACAAGCCCAAAGGGAAAGTAGCATATAATGCTATCTGATGCAAAAGTTTTATCTACAACTTTTACATTGGATGAGTTTCCACCATGTTTGTTTATTGGCATAAATAGTGGCCTAAGGTTTGTAATATTCATAAGAATATCATTTACTGGAAAAAGAATGTCACCCCGTACTTTTGAAACAGCTACCATTAAAGCCATACCATCAAGTCCCCCCAGTGGATGATTTGAGGCTATAACAGCTCGACCTTTTTTTGGAATATTTTCCAAACCATTCAAATCAAGCTTAGTGTTCATCTCTCCTAATATACCTTCAATAAAATCAATACCAATCTTATCCTTATGATTATCCATATATTTATTAAGCTTATCCTGATGGACTATTCGCTTTATATAATTCACAATAAAAATTGGTAAAATCCTTTTTAGGGTAGGACTTTTATCAGTAATTACTTTCTCAATGTCCAAATATAGTTTGGTATTTTTCTTTGACTCTGTCATCCGAAGATTCTAAAATAATTGTACAAATTTAAACAAACTATAGCTCTATTTGTGTTAATCGTGTTTCCATTGCTCATGGATAGCTATATATGTTTATTAATACCGGTATAAATGAAAAAACCCCGTCTGATAAACAGATCGGGGTTATTTAAATTATTGTACTTGTATTTTTACTGAATTCCTAACTTTGTCTTAACCAGAGGAATAATGTTATCTCCTGTTTCATAAAATACAAGAGCTCCAGTTCCCACATCAAAAATGTAATTGTAACCATTTTCTCTGGCAACTTCAGTAATTGCAACTTTAACCTTGTCAATTAGTGGATTGAACAATTCAGCTTGTTTAGCTCCCAGATCTTGATCAGCTGATTGCTGAAAGGCTTGAATGCGAGCTTGCAAATCCGTAATCTCTTTTTCCTTAGTTTGACGAATTAAATCAGACATTGTGTTATAATTCTCCTGATAATCTGTTACCTTGGTTTGATATTCCATTCCCATTGTTGACATTTGTTCGTCAAGATAGTCAGCATAGGCTTTTAACTCATTCTGTAACGAGTCTGTTTCCGGCATTAGAGCTAATATTTCATTTGAATCAATATATCCAAATTTAGCTCCTGTTTGGGCTGAAGCAAAACCTGTAATCATTATAATAAGAGATAATACCGCAATTACTTTTTTAAGTGATTTCATTTTTTAATTGTTTTTAAAATTCTGTTTTTTCGGCCTTTACTTGACTAAAATATTTTCTTTATTTTGTTAATGAGGTACATTGAAACCTCAAATCAGGGTTGCAAACTTACACAAAAAAGAGTAATAATCAACCATTTAAAAATATGGATTGACAATATTAAGATTTATTAACAAATTGATTTTATAACCGTTCCGAACTAGAGATTATTTTTGTTCCAACTAAGGTATAACTTAATTATTCTGACCCCTATTGTCTCTTTTAACGGTTTGCATAACATTACCAACTTCATCAAGAACGTCGTCACTAATATCATATTTTGGGTTTCCGTAAAGTAATGTCATTCCTCCAGCCTTATCAAATACGAAGGAATAATTACTTGATGATGCAATTGATTCAATTGCATTATAAACCTTCTCTTGGATTGGCTGAATTAACTCCTGACGTTTCTTAAAAAGATCTCCCTCCTTACCAAAGTATTGCTGCTGTAAATCTTTAACTTCCTTCTCCTTATCTATTATTTCTTCTTCTCGTTTGCGCTTAATATCTTCAGGGAGAAGTACTGCTTCGGCCTGATATTTCTGATACATTTCGCTAACTTTACCATAATTATCCTCGATTTCTTTTTGCCATTTTTTTGAATATTCGTCAAGTTCGTCTTGGGCATCTTGAAACTCAGGGATATTATCTAAAATGTATTGAGTGTCAACATAAGCATACTTTTGCTGTTGAGCTTTTGCTGTATAGGCAGTTAACATAAGTGTCGCAGTAAGTATGCTGAAAACAGATTTTAATAATAAATTTTTCATGGTGTTCAATATTATATTCGATTAAAACATATCAAAAATGTTGCCAAAATTAATCCAGAGATTGATTAAGTGAGAAATGGAAATGACTTCCGTTTGCACTTGGAATACCATATATAGGATCAAATCCATATGCCCAATCAAGACCAAGCATACCAAACATCGGTAGAAATACTCTAACACCAAATCCTGCAGATCTTTTCATATCAAATGGATCAAATCCTTGGGAACCCAACCAAGAGTTACCTGCCTCCACAAATGTTAAAGCATATATTGTTGAACTCGGATTAAGGGATAATGGGTATCGTAATTCAAGCGTGTATCTTGTGAAAACAGTACCTCCAATATTTTTATTTTGATAGTAATATGGAGTAATTGATTCATTGGTATAGCCTCTCATACTTATAATCTCTCTTCCATCAAAGTTATTGGCTCCGGATAGACCATCACCTCCAAGATAAAACCTCTCAAATGGGGTTACTCCTAAATCACTATTGTAATAACCTAGGTATCCAAATCTGAATTTTGTTGCCAAGACAAGTTTCTCCATCAATTCAAAATACCAATATGCTTTAAACTTCCATTTATGATATTCAATCCACTTATATTTTTCATTATCACCAATTTGGCTATAGTCTTTGTTGGGACTAAATAATGAATAGGGTGGTGTTAATTCAAGTCCAAGTGAAATATCTGAACCACGTCGAGGATAAATTGGTTGATCAATGGAATTTCTGCCAAGGATTATTTCATAATTAAAGTTATTATAAGTACCATTACCATCCCCAATATAAAATATGGTAGCATAATTATCTAATTTATAAAGCTGAAGGTTTACACCCTGATAAAGAGTGAAAAAGTCATCTGGCCATGTTAGTCTTTTACCAATTCCTATTGTTATACCATCAATAACAAATGAAGATCTTAATGTGTCGTACGTTGGCAAACCATTAGAGAATATTGAATGATAATAGGATATGGTTAGGGCATTTGGCTTTTTACCACCTAGCCATGGTTCCGTGAAAGAAACACTCCAGCTCAGATAGTCTTTACCATATGTCTGAAATCTTAGAGAAAGCTTCTGCCCATCACCAGATGGAATTGGTCGCCATGCATCACCTTTAAATATATTCTTAACAGAAAAGTTGTTAAAACTAAGGCCTAATGTTCCTATGATTCTTCCATAACCCCATCCACCAGACAATTCAATTTGATCAGCAGATGTTTCTTCAACTTCATATTCTATATCCACAGTTCCATTGGCGGGATCAGGATTAATATTTGGAGTGATTGATTCTGGATCAAAGTATCTCAAGTTTGCTAGCTCTCGTGTGGTTCTTATTACATCCTCTCTACTGAATAGCTGTCCAGGACGAGTTCTTAGCTCACGTATTACAACATGATCGTTTGTTTTGGTATTTCCTTTTACTGATACATTTCTTATTCTAGCTTGTTTTCCTTCAAATATCCTTATTTCAAGGTCAATGCTATCATTACCTACATATGTTTCAACGGGTGTTGCATTGAAAAATAGATATCCATTATTCATGTAGAGTGAACTTACATCAAATCCAGAAGGGTTGTAATTTAGGTTTGTTTCTAACAACTCTAAATTGTAAACGTCACCAGGTAATATGCCCAGAACCGAACTTAAAAATAGAGAGTTATATACCTTATTTCCAACCCATGTTATATTTCGGAAATAATATTTGCTTCCCTCATCTATATAGATATCAATACCAATATTTTCGTTATCGATTATATAAACTGAGTCTTTAACTATTTGTGCATCGCGATAACCTTTTTTATTGTATTTGGCTATAATATTATTTAAGTCTTCCTTGTAGTTTGATTTAATATATTTAGATCCCTTGAAGAGATTTACCTTAAAATGTTGTTTGAAATAACTAACAAATTCATTTCCAAGTTCTTTAAATTTAAGAGTTATAACATCAGTGGCAACATCAATTACAAAAGGACCTAAGTCTTTTAGAGGTGTAAATGTCCCCCTTGCTTTGGTTTCTCTCATGCTTGATTTGATTGCATCTGCTGATAATTCAGTTACACCGTAAATATTAATTTCTTTTATTTTGACCTTTTTATTTTTTTTAATGTCTATGGTAAGGTCAATGAAGTTAATATCTCTCTTATCTGTTTTTTCCGTTATGGTTATCTCACTATTGAGGAAACCTTTATCAGCATAAAAATCTTCTATGATGTTTTTAGTTCTGATGAGTAGATGATCTGTTACGACATCACCCCTGCTTAAATTTATTTTTTCCCTAATATCATCAGCTTCTGTTTTTCTAATACCATTGAATGAAAATTTACTCAACCTTGGTCTTTCATGAAGAATAATTTTCAAGAAAATTTTGTTTGCTTTTATGTCTGATGCTACAATGCTAATGTTATCAAATAGACCTTGGTCCCAAAGTCTACGTATGGCTCCTGTTATAGCATCTCCTGGTACTTTGATTTTTTCACCAACCTCTAGGTTTGAAAGCATAATTATCACGTTTTCATCTAGATATTCAACTCCTTCAACTTCAATATCACCAATAATATAATCCGTTGGTGCTTCGTAATTAATTCTGGATAAATCATTACCAATGCTAATCTGAGCCTCCGATAAAAATACAGACAGCAAAAAGCTCAGAATAAATGTTAGTTTTAATATTTTATTTCCCACGTCACTTATCATATAATAAATCAGCTTTGTAATTGGTCACTTGTCATACCAAACCTTCGCTCTCGACTCTGATAATGAACAATTGCATTGTATAATTCTTCTTTTCTAAAATCTGGCCAAAGTAAATCAGTAAAATAAAGTTCTGAATAAGCAATCTGCCATAAAAGGTAATTACTAATTCTGTGTTCTCCACTTGTACGTATTAATAGTTCTGGATCTGGCATTGGGAATGTTGACAAAAATGAATTAAATACTTCGTCATTAATATCGTCAATTCTAAGTTCTTTTTTTACAACTTTTTCAGAAATACTTTTGACAGCATTCAAGATCTCCCATCTTGAACTATAACTAATGGCAAGAGTTAGCACCATTTTGTCATTGTCCTTGGTTTTTTCCATGGTTTCAGCTAATCTGTTATAGTTCTCACCGGGAAGTGCTTTTAAATCGCCAATGGCATTTAACCGTATTTTGTTTTTATTCAAAGTGGATAACTCTTTGATTATAGTTTCAACAAAGAGAGTCATGAGAGCATCCACCTCATCCTTAGGTCTGTTCCAATTTTCTGTGGAAAAGGTATAAAGAGTCAGATATTTGATGCCTAGTTCTGCAGCAGCTTCAGCAACCTCTCTCACAGATTCAACTCCTTCATGATGTCCATTAACCCGATCTAAGCCGTTTTTAATAGCCCACCTTCCATTCCCATCCATAATAACAGCAATGTGCTCTGGAAGCTTGTTTATATCTATTTTATCCTTGTTGCTCATCATTAAAAACTACTTATTTCCAGCTTGTGCTATTACAACGCTTATTGCTTCTTAGATCAAATTTATAAGTGACAGTAACTCCTGTGATGTTATACCAGTCGTTATTGTTGTCATTTCCTCTTTGCATATATGCGTCATGGCTCATTGTTGGATCACTTAGTATTTCATCTGAAATATCAGGATTTATATTTTGACCTTCGAGATAAAAAGTAGTGCTAATATCATCAATGTAATCAGTCAATGTTTTGCGCATTCCCCATTCAAATGCTAAGGCCAGTTTTTTTGAAAGGCTGTATTTAATTCCAAATCCAAATGCTAGGGCAAAACTAAATTGGTTATAGGGGCTACGTCCATTGAAGCCAACATTTTGGCCTTCAGTTCCAATGGCTTGTAATTCTACACCACTGTAGGACACAGGCTTGAAAGTAAAATATGTTAGTCCACCATACAAGAATGGAGCAAAATAATTTTTTTTGCTTCCAGTATAGTACTCCCAAAAATTAAATTCAGCCACGAGTGAAAAATCATTTATGTCAGACTTAAAGTCTAAATTCCTATCTTTTACTGAACCTCCCGTTTCATCACTACCTTGAACTTTTGCCCTATAATAGTTGAACTTAACCGACCATCTAGGGTTTAGATTATACCTCAATAGCCCACCATAAGCAAGCTGTGTTTGGTTATAGGGCAGAGCAGGGTTTAGTTCGCCGAGGTAATAAGAGCCTCCAACCATCCCTCCAATTTCCATTGTTTGCGATTTTACATTCACCGATAACAGTAAAATAAAAATAAACCCCATTGAGGCCTTTAAAATTAACTTTGACATATATTTTATAGTGTTCTGAATCATCGTAAAATCGAGGCGCAAAAATATAATTTTTTTGGTTATGCCTATCATATATTTTAAGTATAAATCAACACATAACAAACTTAAATAACTTGCTATTAGTATAAAACAAATTAATTCCTATTATCTTTTCCCCAGTATAGTTTATCTCTTATGGTAGAGTAGAAGTTCTTATTTTTCATTTGAATTAGATTAACAGTGAAGTTGCATCTTTTTATTATTATCTCATCTTCTCTGCTTATTGCTGATATTTTCGAATCAAGTGTCAACAGGTGTTTTTCTTCTCGACCGTCTATTTTTATTCTAATTGTACTTGAGTCCTGTAGGATTATTGGCCTTACAGTGAGGTTGTGTGATGCTATTGGTGAAATTATAAAATTTTTAGACCCTGGCGTCACAATCGGTCCACCTACACTCAATGAATATGCAGTTGAGCCCGTTGGTGTAGAAACTATTAATCCATCTCCCCAATAGGAGTTAAGAAATAAATCATCAACATAAACATGCACTGTTACTAAAGCGGTTGCATTATTCCTATATATGGTTAGGTCATTAAGAGCATAGTTTACATTACCAAATAAATTTTTTGGCTTTTTTAATTGTAAAAGTGCTCTTTTATCTATGTCATAGTCACCAGAAAAAATGCATTCTACGGCTTCTGATATTTCATGTTTTGAAACGCTTGATAAAAAACCTAAACGACCAAGGTTAATTCCAAAAATGGGGATACCTGAATTTCTAATAATAGAAACGGTGTCTAGCATTGTACCATCTCCTCCAACTGAAAAAAGAATATCTACATTTCCTTTGATATCCTTGTTAGTGTTGAATTTTGAGATATTACTGCCCAATTTAATCTCATTTACAATATTCTTGTAAAATGGCTCATAAATTGATATTTCAGCATTTCGTTTAGCGAGCTCATCCATCAAGAGCTGCAAGTAATTCTTCTGCTCATCAGAATATGACTTTCCAAACACTGCGATCCTCATATCTCCACTTTTTTGGCAAATGTAACCTAAAAACACGTATAAATTAATAGTAAAAAGGGACTTAACTTTTTTTAAGAAACAGTTGTTCGGGATCTAATTTAGTAGGGTAAGTAGTTTATATTGGAGCAACGAAACCAATGTAAAAACCTATCTCATTCTGTTTATTATAGGATAATTCTAGCCTTAGAACAAGATCATAATATGTTACGAAGTCTAAGCCTAATCCTGTTGCAAATAAAAATTGATTTGAAAGAGGATTTAATTCGGCTGTGTTCACATCACTAACATATGCCAAATCGAAGAAAATATTTGCATACATCGATAAAAATGATTCGTTAAATTTTGTAGATTTTATCCATTTTATATTGAATTTTGTTTTTGGAATGACCTCATATTTCAAATTGGATTTGAAAATTGCTATTTGCTGTCCATCAACCACATATAATTCATAACCTCTGATGTTAGTGGGAAAGTAACCTAATCCTGATTTTATGAAGTATGGTAGCATAGGCTTCTCCGTGGATACTTTCCCCCTTACATTATATCCAAAATATAATTTTTTATGTATATTTAAGTACTGATCGAAGGAAATGTTAAGCGAAGTATTATCAACATTATTATTGAACAATCCAACACCATTCTTTGTTACACTAGTTTCAAAATAATATCCTTTCAAAGGATATGGCTTGTAATCTCTGTAATCTAGTTTAAAGGAATAACTGATTGAGAAATAAGAGTAATTCATCTCATCTCCGAAATTTGGGTTAAGATCTAAGATTGTATCTTGAAACATGTAATTATTATATCCAACATTGAATGTGTGCAAATAATTAAAACCAGGTCTAAAGGTAAGGCCCACATTCCCGTAAATATTTTGTTGGGCATAGCCAGAGGGAGAATTGTAAAATTGTTCTTTGTTATCAACAGTTTTATAAGCTACTGTGTGGTTTAGTTGAATGCCACCATTTAAACTTACCCCAAGAACTTGGTTTTTTGTTAGGTAGGGAATAGTCCATTTTGCACCTAAAATCACATCATAACCCAACTGGATAATAATATTAAGCTTTTCCATCAATCCCCTGAAATTATCAACCCGCAAATCTATACCGTAATTGACTCTACTAAAATCTTTTTTATTTAACCATGCATTAATATTCCTGTCAGCAAATTGAATGATTGGTATTGGCCAGAAATACCATCTCTCGACAACATTTATGTTAACATTTACCGTATCATTTATTATCACTTTCTTTAATGTTACAAAATTGAAAAGAGATCTATTTATGAGGTTTTGCTGACTCTTTATCATCAGACTATCAAGCTCGCCGAGTTCCATAGATGAACCTGAGCTAAACTCTAATTCGCGCAATATTATTCTGCTCTTTGTTATTTTATTACCTGTGATTGTTATCTCTCCAACCTTTACTAAAGTATCACTACGCCCTACTTGGATTTCTGCATTTATATGATTGGAGTTTAAATTAAAAACCAATAATAGTATAAATGATATAGTGCTTAAGCGAGTCAAAAGCTAAAAATTAAATATTAAGGTAGTTGATAAGGGAGTCATAATTATCTCTTAGTTCATCGTAATTTGTACTTTCTTGATAAGAGGCAACAATTTTGTAATTATACCTTTCAAAGGTTTTTATAATTAGGTCCAAATTTATTTTACTCACTTTGATGACTACTTCCAGTTTAGTGGAATTCATTTTAGATACTATATATGAACTTAGAACTTTTGCGTCATTCGACTCAACAATATTTGCTATTTCAGTTAGACTATAGTCATTTTCGCTTACTTCCAAGATGATAACCCCACCTGGTAATTCAACGGACATGCTGTTTGCAAAATAGCTTATTAGATCATTATTAGTGATACTACCTATGTATTGATCAGCATCGTCCACAACAGCAATTATACTTAATTGTTGATCATTAGATAACTTTAGCACTTCATAAAAATATTGATGTTCATTCACACAGTGATTGTCTATTTTTAAAATATCCTTGTTAATTTTAGTTTCATTATCATAACTATTAATAATGTCTTTTTCAGAAATAATGCCAATAAATTTTCCTTCGTCACACACAGGGAAATGAGAAACATTGTACTCATTCATTCTGGCAATGGCTTCTCCAAGTGTATCTTTAAGTTCAAGAGATAAAATATCTTCCTTTATGAGCATAGAGGCTATCATACGTTATATTTTTAGATTGAGTTAAGCATATTTAGATAATTTTCGTATCTATATTCTGCAATTTCACCATTTTCAACAGCTGCAATTACAGCACATCCAGGTTCATTCAAATGTACACAATTATTAAATTTGCAGTCTTTCATAAGACAACGAATCTCAGGGAATCGTTGACCTAAAGCAACTTTTTCAAATTCCACAAGACCAAACTCCTTAATTCCAGGAGTGTCTATAACATTTCCTCCAAAACTCAGTGGAAACATTGTGGCAAAAGTAGTTGTGTGCATTCCCTTGAGATGATAATCAGAAATCTGTCCTGTTTTTAAATTAAGATTGGGGTCTATCTTATTTATTATTGCCGATTTACCTACCCCCGAGTGACCAGACAATAAACTAATTTGATCCTTTAAAATATGTTTAAGATTTTTAAGCCCATCTCCTGTTATAGCTGAGGTTTGAATTGTTTTGTAACCAATACTTTCATAATTAGATCTTAAATTATGGAGTTGCATTAATACATTTTCATCATATAAATCTGTTTTATTAAAAACAATTACTGTTGGTATGTGGTATGCTTCAGCAGTGGCTAATATCCGGTCAATAAATCCTGTTGATGTGCGTGGCTGGACAAGAGAAACAATTATTATTACTTGTTCCACATTCGAAGCAATTATATGTGTCGATTTTGAGAGCTTAGTTGCCTTTCTTATAATGTAATTTGTACGCGGGTGGATATTTGTGATTATTCCAGTGTTATCGCTACTTTCAATTTCTATGTCTACTATGTCACCTACTGCAATTGGATTTGTGGTTTTAATTCCTTTATTTCTGAAAACTCCCTTTAACCTACATTGATATATTTGCTCAGTATCAGTAGAAACTGAATACCAACTTCCTGTTGATTTTTGAACTCTTCCCTGCTTTTTAAATATCATTAAAAATTAAAGTATTTTTTTGTTGAACAGTTATAATCTAAGCATTAAACCTTACAATTTATTGATTTGACATCACGAAATTACAAACATTTATTATATTTGATAAAATTAAACAAGATACTACTCAAATGACTACAATAAACTACCTGAGCTTTGCAGTTGCCCCCTTAATTACCATTGTGGCTATTTTATACATGAAGTATAAATTTGAAGTTAAGAACTTTTCAAACATCCGAAATGCAATTTTAATGGGTGCTATTGGGGTCATAATTTTACTTTTGGCAGATTACTTTATCGATCTGAGATGGGATGGTAATTACAATAATATGAGGCGCATGGCATTCTTTGTTTTTGTTGGAATTGCCTTAAGCTCAGAATTTGCAATGATGCTTCCGCTGCGCTACTCATTATTTAAACTAAATACATTTACAGGACCCTTAGAAGGAATTATTTACTCTATTTTTATTGGATTAGGGTTTTCAATTGTTGCCACTGTTTTATTTGCTTTTGAGATTATTGGTTCATCCGAACAAATGCATAATTTCACTCTCTTTTTATATACTTACCCCATTGCAAACTTAGTTTTTTCAATAGTATTGGGGTTTTTCATAGGGATGGCCAAACTTCGTAAGAATGAATTTATTGATACTTTAACAGGACTTGGGGTAGCTACTTTTTTCCATGGGTTATATTACTTTGCCTTTGTTACATCTGATATCAGATTGTTGATATTTGTTGCATTAGGATATGTAATCATTGCCTTTGGTTTAGTCGCTAAATCAGTTTCCATAAAGATGCACAATCAAAAATAATCAGCATTACTTTTTGGAGGTAGTGTTCTCTTTCCTATTCTTTTTTTCAGAATTTTGTAAAAATTTACCAATCAATAATGCTCCAATCATTGTAAGGTATAGCTGACCAGCAAAGCTTAAAAGTACAGATACATTTTTTGCCAATGGCGATCCCGGAGAAATATCCCCATAACCCAGAGTGGTTATGGTTTCGAAGCTGAAATACACCAAATCCGTTGACTCAAGAACATTATTGTCATTTATATTTATTGCTGAGGGGTCTGAGACGTATATGGAACGAAAGATTATTGCTCCTACTATTCCAATCAAGAAATAAATATTAACAGCTCTTAAGAACTCTAAACCTCCCACTTCCTTACTTGTAGCAATCCTTATAACAGAAATAATAATTATGTATAAGAAGAATATTATTGAAATAAGAGATGTGAAATGGAGCATTATATTAAGGTTCATGTACGTAGAAACCCATGTTAATATTGTTAGGATAATTGCTAAAAATAAAAATCGTACATGATGATCTGATATGCTAATTACAGAAGCAAAGAAAATTCCTGAAACAGAAACACTATATAATTCACTAATCCAGCTTTTTATGGGGAATATGCCTATAATAAACACAAAAATAAAATTCATGATAAAAAGCAGAATACTAAATTCTAACTTTCTTTTTCTAGTGGATAGAACCTTTAGGTTAACAAGTTTTGTAAATATATTCATACCCAAAATTACATAAAAAATAATTTAGTCTTCTTTATTTACTTTTGCAGTTTAAAATATATCATGTGAAATATCAGTATCATATATTAAAGAATGGTATCAAAATCATTCATAGACAGACAGAAGGTAAAGTTTCGCATTGTGGCATAATGGTCAATACGGGATCAAGAGATGAATGTGAAGATGAGAATGGGCTAGCTCACCTAATAGAGCATATGCTGTTTAAGGGTACAAATAAAAGAAAGGCACATCACGTGCTTAGTAGAATAGAGAATATTGGAGGAGAGCTAAATGCCTATACAACAAAAGAAGAGACTTGTATCTATGCATCTTTTATGCCAAATTACTATAAACAAAGCATAGAACTTTTTGCTGATGTGGCTTTTAACTCTGTTTATCCTCAAAAGGAGATAGCCAAGGAGAAAGATATAATTATAGATGAAATTAATTCATATAACGACAGCCCTGCGGAATTAATTTTTGATGATTTTGAAGATTTAATTTACAATGGCCATTCATTGGGTAGAAATATACTTGGGAGCATTGAAAATATTAAATCATTAAAGCGGAAAGACATACTTCGTTTTATTAAAACCAAATATAGCACTGAGGAAATGGTAATTGCATCTGTTGGACAGATAGATTTTAAGAAACTTATCAGCATTATTGAAAAGTATTTTAACGATATTCCCCAAACAAGATCATCCCTGACAAGAATTCCATTTAATAATTATATCCCAACTAATCATGTTAAATCAATGAATTCTCACCTTTCTCATTGCATGCTTGGCAACATAGCTTATTCTAGGAGCCATTCAAACAAACTGACATTACTTCTTATAAGCAATTTGCTTGGTGGCCCTGCACTAAACTCAACACTTAGTATGGAAATACGAGAAAAACATGCCTTAGCTTATAGTGTTGAATCAATGTTTCAACCATATTCGGATACTGGGGTTTTTAATATTTATATAGGATCAGATATTAATTATGTTGATAAAAGCATAAATCTTGCTTTAAAAGTGCTTGCTAGGATGCGAAATAAGAAGCTGGGTACCATGCAATTACATCGTGCAAAAAGACAGATTGTGGGTCAGCTTGCAATGTCAAGCGAATCGTATCAAAATGAAATGTTGGGAATTGCAAAGGTTTTGCTTTATAAGTCTCGAGTAAAAACAATTGAAGAGGTAATTGATGAAATAGGAAATATAACTGCTGATCAAATTTTAGATGTGTCAAATGAGATATTTGATTCAAAGAAGATGAGCATTTTAAGATATTTAAATGAATAATTATAATGATTAGAGCCGATTTAGAAAAATATATTGAAGATCACACCAGTGATGAGGATACATTACTTTATGACCTTAACCGTAAAACAAACTTACGAACTACACTTCCACGAATGATCTCAGGAAAAATACAAGGAAAATTTTTGGAGTTGATATCAAAAATTGCCAACCCAAGGGTCATATTAGAGATTGGATCTTTTACTGGCTATTCTGCTTTATGCCTTGTGAAAGGCCTTGTTGAAGGTGGAATACTTTATACTATTGAATCAAATGTTGAATTAGAAAAAATTATCCAAGATCATATTTCAAAATCCGAAAACGAAAATAAAATTAAGCTGATAATGGGTAATGCTTTAGATGTAATTCCTAAGATAGAAGAGACATTTGATATGGTATTTATTGATGCTAATAAAGCGGAGTACCTAAGATATTATAAATTAGTGCTTCCTAAGTTATCCAAAGGTGGATTAATAATAGCAGATAATGTTTTATGGAGTGGTAAAGTTACAGATCAAAATCCAGATGCTGATACCAAATCTCTTTTGGAATTTAATACCTATATCAAAAATGACAAGAGTGTTGAACAAGTCATGTTGTCAATACGAGATGGTCTTTTAGTTATCAGAAAATTATAGAGTTGATTTATTCTTAAACTATAGGCAGGCAAGCTTAATTAACTTTGAATTTGTAGTTAACTGCTTTGAGGTCCTCATTTGCTTTTACAATTTTTTGTTTAAGCGTTTTTTTATGATGATGTATTTTTTCCATCATCTTAGGATCTCCCGTTGCCATCATTTGTGCTGCAAGAATACCCGCGTTTAAAGCTCCATTTATACCAACTGTTGCAACAGGTATACCAGGAGGCATTTGAACAATTGCAAGAAGCGCATCCATACCGTCTAGAGATGCATTTATGGGCACCCCTATTACGGGAACAGTTGTCATTGATGCAATTACACCAGGGAGATGTGCTGCCATTCCAGCTCCTGCAATGATAACTTTTATACCGTTTCTTTCTGCATTTTTTGCAAAAACTTCTACTTCACCAGGCGTTCTGTGTGCGGATAACGCATTGATTTCAAATGGTATCTCCAATTCATTGAGGAAAGCGGCAGCTTTTTCCATAACTTTTAAATCAGACGTGCTTCCCATTATAATACTTACAACTGCTTTCATAATTTTGTGTAATTAATTTTTTTAGGAATACAAAAATACATAAAATGAGTTTGCTAATAAAGTGTTAAGTTCTATCTTTGTCGTCTCTTTTTTTTAAATGGTTAAATTACCATTGATTAAGCAACTAATATTTGATGAATACAATTAAAATACATGATAAATATTTTAAACCATTTATTTCATCCACAGAAATAGATGTAGCAATAAGTAAGGTTGCCACTAAGATAAATAAGGATATGGAGAATAAAACTCCAATTTTTCTTGTAATTTTAAATGGCTCTTTTATGTTTGCAAGTGATTTACTTAAAAAGGTAGAGCTACCATGTGAAATATCTTTTGTTAAACTAGCATCATATGAAGGAACATCTTCTACAGAAACAGTTAGACAGCTTATTGGTTTTGATGAGGATTTAACTGGTAGATCGGTTGTAATTATAGAAGATATAATCGATTCTGGTATAACCATGGAAAATGTACTGGGACAGTTGGAGACAATGGGAGCTGAAGATGTTAAAATTGCAACTTTATTATTCAAGCCAGATGCCTTTAGAAAAGATTACAAAATAGATTATGTAGGATTAGATATACCCAATGATTTTATAGTAGGGTATGGTTTAGATTATGATGGTCAGGGAAGAAACTTGAAAGATATATATAAAATCACTGATAATAAATAACACCCAGTATTATGCTTAATATAGCTCTCTTTGGCCCCCCGGGCGCAGGTAAAGGAACTCAATCAAAGAAGTTACTTGATAAATATCACTTAACTTATATATCTACAGGAGAAATTCTTAGATCAGAAATTGATGCAAATTCTGAGCTTGGCCAAGAAGCAAAAAGTATAATTGAAGCTGGAGGACTTGTTCCTGATGAACTTGTGGTTCAAATAATTGAGAAAAAGATAAAAGAAAATAAAAATGCTAGAGGAATTCTTTTTGATGGTTTCCCACGCACTGTTGTCCAAGCATATATTCTTGATGGATTATTATTGAAGCTTAACACCAGTCTGCAAATGATGATAAGCCTTGATGTGCCAGATCCTGAACTTGTTGATCGCTTGTTACTTCGTTCTGCAACTTCTGGTCGATCTGATGATAATTTAGATGTAATAAAAGTACGCCTTCAAGAATATGAAGAAAAAACAAAACCTGTTGCTAGTTATTATGAGGACCAGGGCAAGTATCATAAGGTTAATGGCGTAGGTAATATGGACGATATTTTTGAAAATATTGTCAAGTATATAGAGAAAAACAAGAAAAAAGAGTTTACTAATATTGTCCTGCTAGGAAAACCAGGGTCAGGTAAAGGTACTCAGGGTCAGCTTCTTGCAGATAAACATAACCTAGTATATATTTCAACGGGTAAGTTGATGAGAGAAGAAATAAAGAATAATACAGAGACTGGAAATATTGCCAAACCATTTATGGACAAGGGAGAGATAGTTCCTGATATAATTCCCATAAAACTTATAGCTGATAAGATAAATGCAAACCCAAAAGCCAATGGATTTATTTTCAAAGGTTTTCCTAGAACAATAGTTCAAGCCTATATCTTAGATGGCTTATTACAGAGGGTTGGAATGAAAGTTTCCAATATGATCGAACTTAAGTTGGGAACCCTTGAAGCAATAAAAAGATTGAGCTCAAGAGGAAAAAATAAGGGCAAGGCAAGACCTTATGATAAAAGCACAGAGTTGATAATCAATAGACTGGAACAGTATACTGAGAAAACAGAACCCGTGGTTGATTTTTATCAAAAACAAGGTAAGTATAGTAAAATAGATGCTGATGGAAATCAAAAACAAGTATTTAATAAACTGTCAGATGAAATTGCAGATACATTAAGACGAAACTTCTGATTTTAAAAAATTCCCAACCTATTAATTTGGATAAATGCAAAAAAAAGAGATTATCATTTCTGACAATCTCTCTTCTGTAAATATCTTTTTAAGCTAGGCCTTATAAAAACCTTTTTCGGCAGCTTCTTTTAGAGCACTGGTAATACCTTTCTTGTTTATAGTACGGATACCGTTTGCACTTACCATTAATGTTATCCATTTACCTGTTTCGGGCACAAAAAATCTTTTTGTATGCAAGTTAGGTTGAAATTTTCTTTTGGTCTTAGCATGTGAGTGACTTACATTGTTTCCTGAAATCACTTTTTTTCCTGTTATCTGGCAAACTCTTGACATCTCTATGTAATTTAAATTATCCTGTTCAAAAAAGGAGTGCAAAATAAGACATAATTTTTCAATTAATCAAATGATTTCGAAAATAAATTTAAATGAATACAATTAATGGATACTTATTCATTAACAGTGAATTAAATGAAATACATACTAGACGTTTTAGTCTACAATTAATTAGTGAGCTAATAATTGTATAAAATGCTATAAATTTTAAATCATTATCGAATTAATATGGAAGGCATCTAAATAAGTAGAAATTATTTTCCCACAAGAAATAATTGTAATTTTGTGGCACTAAACACCCTATTAATTTTAAATCTAAATTAAAACAATATGTCACAGTTCATCACCAATCACGATGTAACTAAAGCTCTAAAAGAAGTCATATTTTTTGCCAAGCAAAATAATATTGTTGACTTGGGAATGATAGATGATATCAGCATAAAAGGAAACGTTATAAAAGTAAGTGTTGTTTTTCCAAAGTTGGATGATCCTGCAGTAGGTATTGTTTCCAATTCTATTGTAAAAACTCTAAAGACAGAATTGGGTGAAAAGATATCAGTTGAAGTAAGTTCAATTGCTGAGAAAGATAAGGGATTAGGTCCATTATCAGGTGTAAAGAATATAGTTGCTGTTATTGCTGGTAAGGGTGGTGTTGGTAAATCAACAATTGCTGCAAACCTTGCTGTTGCGTTGTCAAAATCTGGCAAGGCGGTTGGAATTCTAGATGCAGATATAATGGGACCATCTGTTCCAATGATGTTTGGTGTTGAAGGCAAGCAACCAGCCCTTATTGAGCGTGAAGGAAAGTCAATAATGGTCCCTTTGGAAAATCATGGAGTTAAAATTTTATCTCTTGGCTTTTTTGTTAAACCGGATCAGGCTCTTATGTGGAGAGGCCCCAATATAAATAGTGCCTTTAACCAATTAATGAAAGGTGCCGAATGGGGAGACCTTGATTATTTGGTTATTGATATGCCTCCAGGAACAGGAGATATACAGCTTACATTAGCTCAATCATATAATGTAAAGGGTACAGTATTGGTTACTACACCTCAAAAGATAGCAACTTCAGACGTTCGACGAGCAGCAATGATGTACCGTCAGGACAAACTCACAATTCCCTTGTTGGGAGTCGTTGAAAACATGTCATATTTTACCCCCGATGAATTACCAGACAAAAAATACTATATATTTGGAAAGGGAGCTACTGACGAACTAGCACAAGAACTTGATATACCTGTATTAGGTCGTATTCCCATCAAAGAAAAAATTGTTGAATCAGGCGATGGTGGAATTCCGGTTGTTCTTAATAACGATAATGGCTTAGGCATTAACTTTGCGGAAATTGCAGATAAAGTTGAAGAAGAAATAGAAAGACTATAAAAACTCAATAATGGAAAGAACTAAGGAAGAATTAACTCAAAAAGTACTCAATGTTTTAGAACAAGTAAGGCCTTATCTGCAAGCCGATGGTGGGGATATTACATTTTTAGAAATCACAGATGATAATGTGGTAAACGTAGAGCTTACTGGAGCTTGTGGGTCATGTTCACTTAGCACTGTTACCCTTAAGAACGGAGTTGAAACTACGTTGAAGAAGGTGCTACCAGAAATAAAGGAAGTTGTTGCAGTAAATGCATAAGTGTTTAAAACTATCATACACAATAATCATTTATTCACACTCTCTTTACTTATTTTAAACTTTGAAAAAGCAACTATCCCCGTAACTCAAGAACCTGTATTCATGTTCTAACGCAAATTCATAGGCTCTTTTCCAATCGTCACCAACCAGAGCAGATACTAATAAGAGAAGTGTGCTTTTTGGTTGATGAAAATTGGTAATTAGACCGGTTGCAAATTTAAATTTATACCCTGGAGCAATCATTAACCTGGTTTCTCCGTGAATCTCAGATAAATCATTTTCCCTAAAATAACTTAGTAATACTTCGATTGCTTCCCGATTACTTAGCTTATAATTATTGAGTTTATAAGCGTCCCATTGACCAACTGAGAAACTTGTATCTCCTTGTAATAATTTAATTGCCATCCAATAAAGGCTTTCAAGTGTTCTCATGCTGGTGGTGCCAACCGGAATTATATCAGAATTAATCTTTTCTAATAGATGTTCTAGGGTTTTAACTTGAACTACAATCTTTTCCACATGCATTTCATGGCCATCTACCTCCGGAGAAACAACAGGTTTAAATGTTCCTGCACCAACATGAAGTGTTATACTATCAACTTCAATACCCTTTATTTTCAAAGCATTAAAAATAGATTCTGTAAAATGTAAACCTGCTGTTGGTGCAGCAACTGATCCTTCATCTTCAGCATAAATAGTCTGGTATCGCTTATTATCAGATTCTTCTGCTTTTCGATTAAGATAGGGTGGAATTGGAATCATACCGATTGCATTTATTATTTGAGAAAAAGTAATCTCATTATCATTCCAACTAAATTCTATTAGATATTCATTTGATAACTTAAGCTTTTTCCTTGCTATTAAGCATATACTCCTACCTTCAACTTGGATTGCAAGTTCTAATAGCCCAGACTTCCATCTTTTGGCATTGCCCACCAAACATTTCCACACCACAGGAGAATTTTGTTGAAGAGCAAGTTGAAAATCATTCACAGGTTCAACAGGTTCGAGACAAAATACTTCAATTATTGCACCTGTTATTTTTTTGAAATTTATTCGAGCATTAACAACTTTTGTTTTATTAAATAATAATAAAGAATCTGAAGGAATAAGCTCCGTTAGTTGTTTGAATCTTTTATTTTTAGGAATTCCACCATCAAGATAAAGCAATTTAGATGAATCCCTTTCGACTAAAGGGTATTTTGCTATTTGGGCATCATTAAGATTATAGTCATATTCTTCTATTTTTAGTTTTCCTGGATGCACAATTATTTCATTAATGGATGGCAAAAGTAATCTTTTATTTTGCAGCCAAGAAATGATTTAACAGGCCTTATTATGGTAATAAGAATAAAAGAAAATGTACTTTTGAAAAATTGAAAAATTATAAAATGAAAAAACATGTTCCTAACATTATTACGTTATTGAATCTGGTGAGTGGTATTTTATCCATCTATCTATATACAATTAATAATATTGAAATGGCAGCGTGGTTTATATTTATCGCTGCGGTTTTTGATTTTATGGATGGTTTTGCAGCTAAGATACTAGATGCAAAATCAGAAATTGGAGCACAGTTGGATTCTCTTTGCGATATTGTTTCATTTGGGGTTGCACCTGGGTTTATACTCTTTTATATGATTGATATAAGTATAGGTCAATATGGTGATCATCTAAATAATTTATTCATACTACCGTTTTTAGCATTTCTAATACCTATTTTTGGAGCATTACGCCTTGCTATATTTAATACAGATGAAGAACAGGTTATATCATTTAAGGGCTTACCTGTGCCTGCAATGGCTATTTTAATAGCATCGTTGCCACTGATAAGATCAGAATTATATGTGGAGGGCAGCATGTTATACACAATAATAACAAATACATATTTTTTATTGACGATTGCAGTTTTTGGCTCTCTTTTAATGGTATCTCGCCTTCCAATGTTTGCTATGAAGTTTCAAGGGATTGACCTTAAAAGAAATAAGACAAGATATCTATTTATTCTCTTATCATTATTTGCTGTAATATTTCTAGAGATAGTAGCAGTACCATTTATCATACTTTTATACATAGTAATGTCATTTACGATATATATTTTTAATCCCAAGTAATAATTACTTTGAGATATGACACTATAAAACGGGGATAGTTAAATTAAAACTCTGCTGTTAGTTTTATGTTTAATAATCTTGGAGTGAGGTAGTTTGGAACTGCATACTGACGATTATTAATATCTTTTATCCACACATAACTTACTGTATTATATATTTGTAGCAAGTTAAAAATTTCCAGACTTACCCACATATTTTTGAAATGTTTAAATGGATTTCCAGATTTGAAGCTACTTCCTTCATTAATAAATTGGTATGAAAAACCTATATCTACTCTTCTGTAATCTGGCATCCTTAATGTGTGAGCGTATCTCTCTGTGTCTGGCGCCCCAAATGGTAATCCGGTGCTAAAAAGTAATCTTAGATGCATTTTAAGATATGGATGGTTTGGAATATAGTCTTGGAAAAAAATGGAAAAATTTACACGCTGATCAGTAGGTCTTGGAATAAAACCTGGTTCCACAAGAACACTGTCTGTTACTGAGTTATTTAAAGTAATGCCAGGGTATATTATTTCACAATCAGAATTGTAATAATCATAATAGAAGTCATCATATATATCTTCTTTGGTTTGCATAATTGATAAACTTAGCCAGCTATCAATACCTTTCACAAATTCACCATATATCTTGAAATCGATTCCTGCAGCATATCCTTTGGCAGTTTGATCTGTTAGATAACGTATTCTTAAATTTTCCACATAATACGGAATAAGGTTATCGAGCATCTTATAATAAACTTCCGTTGTGAAGATAAATGGTCTGTTCCAGGTTGTAAAACGATAATCACCACCCAATATAAAATGTGTAGATTTTTGAGATTTAACATTATTGTTAATTGTGCCATCTAATCCTCTCATCTCCCTGTAAAAGGGAGTTTGGTAGTAAATACCTGTTGCAAACCTAAATACAAGATCTGGATTTTTTGCAGGTTTATAAGAAAAATTCCCCCTGGGAGCAATTAAAAACTCCTGATTAAAATCCCAATAATTTGCTCTTAAGCCTGCTGTTAAAGTTATTTCACTGTTGTTTTTGGTTACAATATTCCATTGACTTGAAGCATATGCCACAAACCTATTGGTGCTAAGTGAATTATTAGCACTTACAAAGTCCTTGAGTATGAAATCAGGATTATCTGGATTTGCACTTCCGGGATTAGGTGATGGATTTGGTATGGAGTATCCAGCAGAATCTACCATTTCCCATTCGCGCAGCTTATCATCTATTTGTTGATTTTGATATCTTATTCCCCATTTGAGAACATTATTTTCCTTGATGGTCGTACCCTTGTGTTCCGCACTTATTACTCTGGCTTTAAAATAATTTCGAGCATGAAGTAAATAGGTTCCAATTCCTTGAGTTTGCACAGCTTCTCCAAATTCTTCACTACCCAAACTTGTTTCAACTTGTCCTATCCAATATTGTCCTTGAATATCATATGTTTCAGATTCATTTGTGTTGAAAGCAGATAATATGAATTTTAGATTTGTACTTTTAGTGGGTTTGAACCTTAATGTTAAACCTCCTTGGTAAAGGTCATACCTGTCAGTTTCATTACCATCGAAATAAACCTTGAATCTTATTACTTCCTGAAAAGTGCCAAAGTCGGTTTCACGATTTGAAGGAATTACTTTATACTTGTTCCTTGAATAGTATCCTAAAAACGACAAATCCCATTTATCACTTAATTTGTAAGAAAAGAGAGATTGGATATCCATGAACTCAGGTTTATATTCACCTTGAGTTTCCAAACTATTTAGCAAATAGCTATTTGACTTGTATCTGGCACCAAACAAATATGTAAACCTATTGTTGAGTGCTGTTCCTCCAAAATCAAGTTCTGCGCCTAAAAGACTAGCAGAGAATGAACCTCCAAATTCATCAGGAGTTCTGTATGTTACATCCAAAACAGAAGACATTTTATCACCATATTCTACCCCAAACCCGCCAGCCGAAAATAAAAGTGAAGAAACAAGAGATGAGTTAACAAAACTTAACCCCTCTTGCTGACCAGAGTTGACAAGAAAGGGCCTATATATTTCTATATCATTAACGTAAATAAGGTTTTCATCGAAATTGCCACCACGAACTGAATATTGGGAGCTCATCTCATTTGTTGATGTAACGCCAGGGAGTGTTTTTATAATATCTGAAACTCCTTCAGTGAGCGAGGGGGCAAGATTTGCATCCTTTGGATTGAGCCGAACCATACTCTGTGTTCTCAGTTGTTCATCCTTTACCTCAAAACCTGGTAAATCGGTCGATATAGATTCTAAACGAATATTTAACACTTTGGATTCGCCTGATTTAAGCTTGACCTTAACTCTCTTAACTGCATAACCCACATATGTTGCAGCTAGAACAATTTCCTTATTAGAGGGTACCTGTAATTTGTATTTTCCAGACTTATCCGTTGTAGTGCCCCCAATTTCGCCTACAATAGCGATATTAGCAAGCTCAATGGGGGTGTCTTTTTTGTCAACAACTTTACCACTAACCCATGAAATATCACTCTGAGGATACATCACTTTTGATATGAAAATCATGATAAAAGTATAAAGTAGCAGCTTGAATATGTACCTCTTAGTATTCATTATTTGGTAAACTTAAAAGCTGCAAATTTATTATAAACTATTTATCTAATGAATAGAATTTATATCTTTAATTGATGAAATGAAAAAACTATGGATGTTCTCATATTGGATGTCTTAATATTTAGATTTTTCTAAGATAAAACTAAGGCGCTAAAAATCTTATACAAAAACGGAATAATCTTTTACAAAATATCATACATTTGCTATTCATTAGCAATATAAATTAATGAACACAACTAGAAACCTTCCGAAGATTACAACGCATGTTTTGCAGGAAATGAAGCAAAAAGGCGAGAAAATAGCTATGCTAACAGGCTATGATTATTCAATGGCGAAACTCTTAGATGAAGCACGTATTGATGTAATTCTAGTTGGAGATTCTGCGTCTAATGTTATGGCCGGCCATAAAACAACACTTCCAATTACTCTGGATGAAATGATTTATCATGCATCATCGGTCATGAGGGCTATAGAGAGAGCTTTGGTAATAGTAGATTTGCCATTTGGAACATATCAAGGGAATTCAATAGAAGCTCTTAACTCAGCTATCAGAATAATGAAAGAGTCTGGTGCCAATGCCATCAAGATGGAAGGAGGCGAAGAAATCCTCGAATCAATAGATAGGGTATTGAGTGCTGGAATTCCTGTAATAGGTCATCTAGGTTTAACACCTCAATCCATTAATAAATTTGGAACTTATGTGGTTAGGGCTACTGAGCAGGAAGAAGCAGAAAAATTGAAACGCGATGCTAAGATCCTAGAAAGTGCTGGTTGTTTTGGTGTTGTGCTTGAAAAGATACCTACTGCTCTGGCTGAAGATGTTACCAACTCAATATCAATACCCACAATTGGGATTGGAGCTGGTCCTTATGTGGATGGACAAGTTTTGGTTCTTCATGATATGTTGGGGATAAATCAAGATTTTACTCCAAGGTTTCTAAGAAGATATCATAACCTTCACGATGAAATGGTAAAAGCATTTGAATCATATATTGATGATGTAAAGGAAGTTAAATTTCCAAATGAAAAAGAACGGTACTAAATATTAAATAATAACTTTAGAGTGCATATTGTAATCTAACAACTAAAACAAAAACTAATGAAAACTTTAAAAATCATTGCCTTAACATGCTTATTCAGTTTAGCTTTTACTTTGTCATCGCATGCCCAAGAAAAAGGAACAAGCGAGATAAATTTAGGTTATGGATTAGCGACTTCAGTAACATTGATGAGTACATTTGACGATATTTTTAATGACTTATTTATTTCTGATCAGGCAAATGGCGGATCAGTTGGTGCATTCTTTTTAAGTTATGATTATGCAATCGCTGATAAGTTAATGCTAGGAGGCATATTTGCTTATGAAACTGGTAAAACAAAATATGAAAAGAGTGATAATAGTATTGTTGCCAATGGAAAAACTAATGCTTATACAGTTGCCATAGAAATTAATTACAACTATGTTTCCAAACCTAGTTTTAGGGTTTATTCAGGAGTGGGACTAGGATTTACTGCCTATGATAATAATGTAGTTTATACTGACAATACTACTCCTAACGTGGATGATAATATAAATACATTCAATTTTCAGTTGACCGGAATAGGGATTAGAGTGGGTAAAAAATTAGCGTTTTTTGCAGAGGCTGGCTTTGGCTACAAAGGTGTTGTTTCTGGTGGTTTGAATCTTCAATTCTAGATTATAATAAGTTAACTTCATTTAGGTTTTTGTCTGCATATTTAAAAGGTAAAACAAATAAAATTTTGGCAATTTTGAGTGCAATAGGGTCAAGAGTGTTATATGAAGATAACCATCTTATTGCCATAAATAAATTACCTTCTGAAATTGTTCAAGGTGATAAAACAGGAGATAAACCACTTAGTGAAGAGGTTAAGAGTTTTCTTAAGGAAAAGTATAGTAAACCAGGCAACGTATTCACAGGTGTTATTCATAGGATAGACAGACCAGTTAGTGGGGTTATTATATTTGCGAAAACAAGCAAAGGCCTTTCTAGAATGAATGAACTTTTAAAAAACCATGGTTTAAAGAAAACCTATTGGGCTATTGTTCAAAACAGACCAGAGTTTGAATCTGGTGAAATTATTCATCATCTTGTTAGAGATCAAAGGAAAAATAAATCCTTTACGAGTAAAAAACCAAAAGTAGGGTCAAAGGAAGCCATACTAAGCTACAAATTAGTAGGAGAAAGCAATAATTACTTTCTTTTGAAGGTTGATTTAAAAACCGGGCGGCATCATCAAATAAGGTGTCAGCTTTCAGCAATTGGATCTCCAATAAAAGGGGATCTAAAATATGGCTCACCCAGAAGTAATAAGGACGCTTCAATATGTTTACATGCTAGGCAGCTTGAGTTTATGCACCCAATAAAAAAAGAGGTCGTTTCTATTATAGCAAGTCCGCCTGAGGATCCCTTATGGAATTTTTTTTCCAATATTGTGTAAACAAATTTTTCATTCTCATTATTGACAGGAAACAGGTTGAACCTATTATTATTGTGAAATCTATTACTTTTGGATTATGAACATATTACTTCAGAATATCCATAGTTTTTTCTTCATTCTATTTGTTTTAATTTCCAATATATGTGTATCCCAATATTATATTACAGGACAAGATCCTGCTTCAATAAAATGGAAGCAAATAAATACTAAACATGCAAGAATAATATTTCCTGAGGGATACCATATTAAAGCAAATGAATACGCCAATTTAATTGAGGTTGCCCATAAGCCCGTGAGTTACCCTTACCTAAAAAATAATAAAAAGGTCAAGATAGTATTGCATAATAGGTCAGTTACCTCTAATGCAATGGTTAGTCCTACTCCAATGCATGCAGACTTTTTTGAGATGCCGGATCAAAATAGCTATGCACAATTATGGAGCAGACAGCTAATACTTCATGAATATCGCCATGTGGTCCAAATGCAAAAGCTAAATCAAGGATTTACAAAGGGCTTGAAAATATTGTTTGGCGATCAGGCGATAGGTGGGATAATGGGTATATTTCTGCCTTTCTGGTTTATTGAAGGGGATGCTGTTTTAAGTGAAACTATATTTAGTAAAAGCGGACGAGGAAGGGACCCTAGTTTTTCAATGGATTTGGTAGCTCAGGTATGTGAAAAGAAAATTTATTCATACGACAAGGCTCTCTATGGATCTTTTAAGAACTACACACCAGATTATTATACTCTGGGTTATGAATTGGTAACCTTTGGATTGGTAAATTATGATAGTGAAATATGGAATTATACATTAAACAAAGTTGCAAGAAAACCATATACCTTGGTTCCATTTTCAAGTTCTCTAAAAGAGATAACTGGAAAAGGTAAAGTTAATTTTTATAGAAATGTGCTCCGGGAAAGAGGGGATTATTGGAAAATAAATATTAAAGGTATGTCGGATCCAAGAATGATTACTCCTAAAAAAAATAAATTCTATTCAGATTATAAATTTGCACAGGAGCTTTCAGATGGTTCGTTCATTGCTGAAAAATCAGGCCTTGATGACATAAACAGATTTATAAGAATTCACCTAGATGGCTCCGAAGAGGTTATTTTTACCCCTGGATTTGATTTCATGGAATCATTGTCGGTTAATGATAGCCTAATTTGCTGGAATGAAAGAAACTATGATCCTCGATGGGCCAACAGAGATTATTCTGTAATTAAGATTTATGATTTCAAAAACAAAAAATTAAAACAGATTACAAAGCGCTCTAGATTGTTCTCTCCTTCGATGTCAAATAATGCAGATGTTATCGTAGCTGTTGATGTAAGTAGTTTAAATGAATACTATTTAAGTTTTATTGATATTGAAACGGGTGAAGAAATAAGTTCTTTCTCAACGAAAGATAATTTGTTTTTTATGAACCCATCATGGTCTCATGATGATAATTTTGTTGTTGCCATTGTGCTTGGAGAGTATGGTAAGTCGATAATTAAAATTGATGTTAAAACAGCAGATTATGAGTACCTCCTACCATTTAATTTTACTAATATTTCATATCCGGTAATGAAGGATAACAAGGTTATGTTTACAGGAGCATATGGGGGTATTGATAACATATATTCATTGGACATTATTAACAATAATCAATATCAACTTTCTAATGTGAAATTTGGAGCATCCTATGCAAGATTTCAAAATATTAATGAGTTAGTAACATTCTCAAATTATACATCCGATGGTTTTAGAATTGCATTTTTAGATACACTAGATTTTAAAAGAGTTAATTTAAAAAACCTTAATGCAAATTATTTAATCGATACTCTTGTAACTTCTAAGACATTTATTCTGGATGAGCAGGATATTCCAGAAATTGAATACAATTCGACGAAGTATAGTAGAATAGGGCATCTTTTAAATTTTCATAGTTGGGGGCTTGCGGCAGTAGATTTGAATAATTACGATTTTCAGCCAGGCATTAATATTCTGACCCAGAATACACTAAGTACCGCATGGGGTACTCTTGGATATTATTATGATCCCAATGAACAAGCGGGAAAGGCAAAGGCATCTTTTACATATGCAGGGTGGTATCCAAAACTTACTTTTAGCGCTGAATACGGCATTAGAAGGAGTAACTATTATGATATAAATAATGATATTCAAGAACTTAAATGGAATGAGACAGACCTCGCAATAAGTTTATCCTTACCGTTAAATTATACACATAGTAAGTGGATAACAGGCATAATACCCATGATAGGAATATCTCAAAAACTTCTTGGTAAAATTGATAATCCTGACATTAGCTTCAAGGAAAGTAGCATAACATCATTAACGTATTCATTTGATGGTTATAGGCAGATTAAAAGATCTAAGAAAGATATTTACCCTAGATATGGCTTGAATACAAATATTATCATGAGACATACGCCTTTGTCTGATTCCATTAGTTTGGTTTATGGGTTTGCAGGTATAGTTTATCTGCCAGGTGTAATAAATCACCAGGGTATCAGGGTTTATGGCGCTTATCAATTTATGGATAATGGAAATTATACATATGGAAATGTTATTAGCACACCAAGAGGATATACTGGGATTAATTTGAAGGAAATGTTAAGTCTAAAGGTTGATTATGCATTTCCTGTTATTTATCCTGATTTGGATCTTCCATCCATAGCTTATCTAAAACGTATAACAATACATGGGTTTTATGATCATTTAATAGGTAAGGATATTCTGAGTAACAATTATAAATATAGTAGTGCAGGCATTGAATTATTTTCGGATTGGAATTTTCTAAGCCTGCTTCCTAATATCAGACTTGGTGTTCGCAGCACTTATCGTTTAAAAGATAATCAATTAAGGTTTGAATTCTTGTATGGATTTTCCATATAATTGTTTGATAATATATTTAACAGATACTTTTTTATCGATTTATTCCTAGTTTGTATCCTTGAATTAAATCCAAGTATTTTACAATTGTATATAACCTTATATCAGTACTTTATAATTGAAAAAACCAATTTGCATAATAATCCTAAACTAATTTAATAAATTGTATACGTATAAGCCCTCATAATGGCCTAAGTATCGGTAATTTTAGTAATTTTGTGGTCTTATTTATAACTATTCTAAATAGGAATATAATGAAGGAAGAAAACGACAATAATAATATATTAGAAGAGGTTACATCCGGTGAATATAAATATGGTTTTGTTTCTGATATTGATACAGAAACAGCGCCAGTTGGTTTAGATGAAGATACCATACGATTTATTTCAAGCAAAAAAGATGAGCCCGATTGGCTTCTAGAGTATAGATTAAAAGCATATAGATATTGGTTAACCATCGATGAGCCTAATTGGGCATTGTTGGAACATCCGCCAATTGATTATCAAGCTATAATATACTATGCGGCTCCAAAACAAAAAAAAGGACCTGAAAGCTTGGACGAAGTAGATCCAGAATTGTTGGAAACATTTAATAAGCTTGGTATTTCACTTGATGAGCAAAAAATGCTAGCTGGCGTTGCTGTAGATGCAGTTATTGATAGTGTTTCAGTTAAAACTACATTTCAGGATACACTTGCAAAACATGGCATTATATTTTGCTCCTTTAGTGATGCCGTTAAGAATCATCCAGATTTAGTAAAAAAGTATCTAGGCACTGTTGTGCCGCACACCGACAATTATTTTGCTGCTCTTAACTCTGCAGTTTTTAGCGATGGATCATTTTGTTACATCCCCAAAGGGGTGAGATGCCCCATTGAGCTTAGTACTTACTTTAGGATAAATGCTGCCAACACCGGTCAATTTGAGCGCACATTGCTTATTGCTGACGAAGGTGGATATGTTAGTTACCTTGAGGGATGTACTGCACCTCAGAGAGATGAAAATCAATTGCATGCTGCAATTGTCGAGATAATTACACACGATAATGCTGAGGTTAAATATTCCACAGTACAAAACTGGTATCCTGGAGACAAGGATGGAAAAGGTGGCATATACAACTTTGTAACAAAAAGAGGCTTGTGTAAAGGGGATAATTCAAAAATAAGTTGGACTCAAGTTGAAACTGGTTCAGCGATAACATGGAAATACCCCAGTTGTATTTTACTAGGTGATAACTCGATTGGTGAGTTTTATTCTGTTGCTGTCACAAATAATATGCAGCAAGCTGACACGGGGACAAAAATGCTTCATATTGGTAAGAATACTAAAAGCACAATTATTTCAAAGGGAATTTCAGCAGGTAAAAGTAATAACACTTACAGAGGATTAGTTCGAGTTTCAAAAAAAGCTGAAAATGCTCGTAATTTCTCACAATGTGATTCATTACTTTTGGGAGATAAATGTGGAGCACACACATTTCCCTACATCAAAAATAATAATACATCCTCTGTGGTTGAGCATGAAGCCACAACATCCAAAATATCAGAAGATCAACTTTTTTATTGTCAGCAAAGGGGAATTGATACGGAAAAGGCAATAGGACTGATTGTAAATGGTTACGCTAAAGAGGTTTTAAATCAGCTACCAATGGAATTTGCCGTTGAAGCTCAAAAACTTCTTGCAATAACTTTGGAAGGTAGCGTTGGATAAATATTAGATTTCGAATACAGAAAATAAGAAACATATGTTATTAAATATAAAAGATTTACATGTAAGTATTGATGGGAAAGAAATTCTTAAAGGGTTAAATTTAGGAGTTAACAATGGAGAAGTACATGCAATTATGGGACCCAATGGTACCGGCAAAAGCACACTTGCATCTGCCATTACAGGTAGAGAAGGTTTTGATATTGATTCGGGAGAAATAATTTACAAAGGTCAGAACATTAACGAACTTTCGCCTGATGAAAGAGCCAATGAAGGTATCTTTTTAAGTTTTCAGTATCCTGTTGAAATTCCAGGTGTAAGTATAACAAATTTTATGCGAACCGCATTAAACGCTCGGAGAGAATATAAGGGTGAAGAACACATTTCTGCTGGTGAGTTTCTCAAAAAAATGGAGGAAAAGAAAAAACTGGTCGATATTCAAGCTAAGCTTACCAAAAGGTCAGTAAATGAAGGATTTTCAGGTGGAGAAAAAAAGAAAAATGAGATTTTTCAGATGGCAATGCTAGAGCCCACATTGGCCATTCTTGATGAAACAGATTCAGGATTGGATATTGATGCATTAAAGGTGGTTGCCAATGGTATAAATACGTTAAAGTCGCAGGATAATGCATTTGTAATTATAACTCATTATCAGCGATTATTGGAATATATTGTGCCTGATTTTGTTCATGTAATGTATGATGGTAGAATTGTTAAATCTGGAGGTAAAGGCCTTGCGGTTGAACTTGAAGAAAGAGGTTACGACTGGATAAAAGAACATGCATAGATTGATTCCAAAAGCTATTGAATTATGAAGTTAACTGATAATAAAAAATTTCCACTTGAGGCATCTCTGGTTGATAGGTATAGAGAAAACCCAGAAGGAGTATTCAAGTCCTCTCACCAAAAGGTTAATAAGTCACGTGAAACAGGCTTGGAGAGGTTTAATAATATTGGATTACCAACAACTAAGCTAGAGCAGTGGAGAAGCACTAACCTTAGTAAAAATTACAATACGGACTATACCATAGGTGCTACTAAACCTGATTTTGATAAGGAAATTAATGAAATATTTAATTGTACCATCCATGGTTTCAATACTGATGTTTATGCTTTGTTAAATGGATGGTATTATTCTCCAGATAACAAAAGGCTTGAGGTACTTGATGATGGCATAATTATAGGGAGTATGATCAAAGCTCAGGAGGAATATCCTGAATTATTTGATGAGTACTATGACGAAATAGCACAGAATAATGACCATGGTTTAAAAGCTATAAACTCAGCCTTGTATACAGATGGCTTATTTCTTTATGTCCCAGATAATGTTCAGTCTGAAAGAACTATCCAGCTTGTGAAAATGGTTAATCTAGAAAGTAATATAATGGTTAACACTCGTAACCTTATAATTCTTGGGAAGAATAGTAAATTATCCTTTTTGCATTGTGATGATTCAATAAACCAGCACACAGGTTTCTTGAATACAAATACGGAAATATTTATTGGTGAAAATGCTAGTTTAAGTTTGTATAAACTTCAAAATATAAATAATCAAACATCCTTAATTAATTCAACCACATTCCAGCAGAAATCAAATAGCAACCTGAATGTAATTTTGTTATCTTTCAATGGCGGAAAACTTAGGAACGAATTTCACATAGATTTAATGGGCGAATTTGCAAATGCTGATATTAGCGCCATGTATCTCATGGATAATGAGCAACATGTTGATAACCAGGTAAAGGTAATGCACTCAGCTCCAAATTGTACCAGTAGTGAGTTGTTCAAGGGAGTCTTAGATGATAAAGCATCAGCTGTATTCAATGGATATATATATGTTGCCAGAGATTCACAAAAAACTGCTGCATTTCAAAAAAATGCAAATATACTCATGACGCCAGACGCTACAATTGATACTATGCCTTTCCTTGAGATTTATGCGGATGATGTAAAATGTAGTCACGGTGCTACAGTTGGTCAGATTGATAGTGAAGCATTATTTTATTTGATGCAAAGAGGAATTCCTGAAAAAGATGCTAAACTACTCCTCATATACGCCTTTATTACAGAAGTAACTAGTAAAATTGATATATTGCCATTGCGTATTAGTATAGATGATATGGTAAAAAAACGATTAAGGGGAGATTTATATATATGCGATAAGTGCGTCTTGCATTGCTCTAAGCCAGAAATGCCAGTTGAATTTGTTCTTGACATGAGCAAAATTTAAGTAATGGGGTTTAAAATAAATAGTATAAGAAATGATTTTCCAGTTTTATCCACTAAGGTAAACGGTAAACAATTAGTTTATTTGGATAATGGTGCCACTACTCACAAACCAATGCAGGTAATTGATAGGATATCAAACTATTATATGACTGAAAATAGTAATGTTCATCGTGCTTCATATAACCTCAGTCATATTGCTACTGATTTGTTCGAAAATTCACGAAAATTTATTGCTAACTTTATTAATGCTGCCAGCTATAGAGAAATAATATTTACCAAAGGCACAACAGAATCTGTTAATTTAGTGGCATCTGGATTTAGTGATATTATAACTGAGGGAGATGAGATTATCATAACAGTTATGGAGCATCATTCAAATTTTGTGCCGTGGCAACAACTATGCAAAAAGAATAAGGCAACATTAAGATTTTTGTCTGTTTTGAAGGATGGAACAATTGATCTTTCTGAACTGTTAGCTATGATTAACTCCAAAACAAAATTAATATCTATAACTCATATCTCAAATGTATTAGGTACAATAAACCCAGTGAAAAAAATTTCTGAGATTGCTCACAATAATGGGGTTCCTGTATTTGTGGATGGCGCCCAGGCAATTGCACATGCTAATGTTGATGTTTCAGAAATAGATTGTGATTTTTATTGCTTTTCTGGGCATAAGGCTTATGGTCCCATGGGAATAGGAGTTTTGTATGGAAAAGAAGAATGGCTAAACAGGCTAAGTCCATATCAGTATGGTGGAGAGATGATAAGTTCAGTAAATTTTAAATCTACAACTTTTAATGAATTACCTTATAAATTTGAGGCGGGAACACCCAATGTGGCTGGAGCACTTGGATTGGAAAGATCATTGAGGTATATACAAGATATTGGTTTGGATAATATTTTTAAATATGAGGATGATTTACTTCAGTATGCCACAAAAAAATTTGAAAATATAAAAGGTGTCATGATAATTGGTAATGCAAAATCAAAAATACCTGTTATTTCATTGAATATTGAGGGGCTGCATCCTTATGACATAGGCATTTTGCTTGATCAAATGGGCATAGCAATAAGAACTGGTAATCATTGTGCACAACCCCTCATGGAGGCTCTGGAATTGCCAGGTACATTAAGGGTTTCTATGGCATTATACAATACCAAAGAAGAAATAGATTTATTTGCTGATGCATTGATGAAGGCAATTGATATGTTAACATAAAAGTAATAAATGACAATAAAAGAAAAATCTGAGGCCATTGTTGAAGAATTTGCAATTTTTGATGATTGGATGGACAAATATGCTCATCTGATTGAATTGGGAAAGGAACTTCCAATAATTGATGAGAAGTATAAAGATGAATCTCATTTAATTTCGGGATGTCAGTCTAGAGTTTGGTTACATGCGGATTATGTGAATGATAATGTTGTATATACTGCTGATAGTGATGCTGTTATTACCAAGGGAATAATATCACTACTAATTAGGGTTATGTCAGATGCAAATCCTTCTGAAATATATAGCTCTGATTTTACCTTTATTGATGACATAGGGTTGAGTACTCATCTTTCGCCAACAAGAGCAAACGGATTAGTTTCAATGGTAAAACAAATGAAATTGTATGCAAAAGCCCTGTATTTGAGGGCAGAAAAATAATTATTGAAAGTCACCAAAGTTTTTTTATTATGACAAAAGAAGAAATACGAGAACTTGAAGAGAGAATAATAGGAGTTCTAAAAAATATATTTGACCCTGAAATCCCTGTAAACATATATGACTTAGGGCTGATTTACGAAATAAATATTTCTGAAACAGGTCACGTCAAAGTTCTAATGACATTGACTTCTCCCAATTGTCCTGTTGCTGAATCAATGCCAGCTCAGGTAAAGGAGGAGGTTAGTTATCTGAATGGTGTAGCAGAATCTGATGTAGAAATTACTTTTGAACCTCCGTGGGATCAAGATATGATTACTGAGGAGGCTAAACTGGAGTTAGGCCTTTTATAGCTAAATTTTAATAAATTTGCCTACTTCTTAAACTTGTGAATATGCCGATATTGGGAAGTATAATAAAAAAAGCATTTGAGTTACGGAATTTGCCGGTTGAAAAGCAGAGGAGGAAACAAAATCCCGTTACTGCCCAAAAACGTCAACTTACCAAGCTAATCAGGAAGTCACAGTTTACAGCAATAGGAGAGCATTACGGATTTTCAAAATTGCTCCAATCCAAGAATATTACTGAAGAGTTTGCAGAGTCAGTGCCAATGCATGACTACCAATCAATGTATAAAAGGTGGTGGTATAGGGCATTAAATGGAGAGTCTTATGTTGCATGGCCTGGAAAGGTAAGATACTTTGCTTTAAGCTCAGGAACTTCAGAGGCGTCAAGTAAATATATTCCCATTACCAATGACATGTTAAAGGGGATTAAGCAGGTTACTTTACGCCAACTCATTTCTACAACTAAATTTGATTTTCCCTTAGATTTTTATGAAAAAGGTATCCTTATGATTGGAGGTAGCACACATCTTCAATATAATGGTACATACTATGAAGGAGATCTCTCAGGTATTACTGCTGGTAATATCCCTTTTTGGTTTCAACATTTTTATAGGCCTGGAAGACGAATATCAAAAACTCATGATTGGGCAACTAAGTTGAATGAGATGGTTCGCAAGGCACCAAATTGGGATATTGGAATTATTGTGGGAGTCCCTGCATGGGTTCAAATTCTAATAGAAAAGATTATTGAAGAATACAATTTAGATACCATTCATGACATGTGGCCAAATTTATCGGTTTATGTTCATAGCGGAGTCTCATTTAAGCCATATTTGAAGAGTTTTGAAAAACTTTTCTCAAAGCCAATGATGTATAGTGAATCTTATTTGGCATCGGAGGGATATGTCGCATTCCAAAATGGAAAGGATATTAAGGGAATGGAAATGGTTCTTGATAATGGTATCTATTATGAATTTGTACCATTCAATAATGAAAATTTTGACGATGAAGGCAATTTACTTGATAATTCTAAAGCCATAACCATAGGAGAAGTAGAAGAGGGAATTGACTATGCATTGCTAATGTCTACTAATGCTGGAGCATGGAGATACCTGCTTGGAGATACAATAAAGTTTGTTGATAAGCAAAAGAGTGAAATTATAATAACTGGACGAACAAAGCATTTTATTAGTATTTGCGGTGAACATCTTTCACAAGAAAATATGAATCGTGCAATGGAATTACTTCAAGAAGAACTTGACATAGAGATAAAAGAGTTTACAGTTGCTGGTGTAAGCCACGGCTCATTGTTTGCACATCAATGGTATATTGGAACTGATGATTTGCTTGATGGTGATAAAGCAGCCAAAATAATTGATAACCATCTTAAGAATTTAAATGATGATTATCGTGTAGAAAGGATGGAAGCAATAAAAGATGTATGTGTAACTGTTTTGCCTTCTCAGTCATTTTATAACTATATGAAAGAAACTGGCAAGGAAGGAAGTGCAAATAAGTTTCCCCGAGTTTTAAAGAATTCTAGGATTGAAGAATGGCAATCCTATCTAAAGAAGCATAGTTTAATAAGCTGATAATAAAATTGCCGTATTATGGGAGTTTTTATGGAGGGTACTATTCTTGGATTTTCTCTTGCATTTTTGTTTGGTTTTGGTCCTGCATTTTTTGCGCTAATACAAACAGGTTTGTACAGAGGACTGCTTTCTGGTGTGCTTCTTGCTTTTGGGATATTTCTAAATGACTTAGTAGTTGTTGGGTTGTCATTATTTGGTACTTCTACCATTATGAGTAATGTTGAAAATTTTAAAACTATAGGTATTATTGGTGGAGCTATATTAATAGTTTTTGGGGTGGTTACTTATATTAAAAAAGCATCTTTGAATAGTGTTGAAAATAATGAAAATCCTAAGTTACCACATCCATTGATATATATTGGCAAAGGGTTCTTACTGAATGCAGTAAATCCATTTGTATGGATATTTTGGATAAGTATTATAGTGGGCGTTACAGCCCAATATAATGCTGATAACACAAAGCTAATCTTATTTTTTTCAGGCACATTATCAGTTGTACTGGTTACGGATATTATAAAGACTTTTGCTGCTAGCAAGTTCAAGGAAATAGTTACTAATAAATTTCTCATACTAGTAAATAAAATAGCTGGAATTGCCATATCGATATTCGGTGTTTTCTTGATATTAAGATCAGTATTTGAATTTTAAATAATGGCGATATTAATTATGATTTTGTAAATTATCGGGTATTTTGTTAATATAATTACCTTTGTATACTGATTAAGAAGAAAGGGGTGTAAGCAAAATGGAAGAAATAATAGATCCTACCATAATACAGAATAGTATAATGAACTCCAGAGGATGTTGTGCCATGAAAGGAACTAGTCCTGATGATTTATCGATAAACCAGTCAAGCTGTTGTAAATTGAGCTCTACTGATTGGTTGTCAAATTATACTGATGGAAATAGTGGAAGTAATATTTATGTAGTTGAAGTTAGGTTTAAAAATGGAAGAAAAGATTTTTATACTCATTCACCAGATATTGCCCTTAAAAAAGGGGAAGTAGTTGCAGTTGATGCATCACCGGGTCATGATATAGGTATTGTCACTTTAGCTGGTCAGCTTGTTGAAGCTCAGATGAAGCGCAAAAATGTTGATATTAATACAAAAGATCTAAAAAAGGTTTTTAGACACGCGCGATCCACAGACATTGAGAAATGGTTTGAGGTAATTTCCATGGAAGATAAAATAATGCTAAAGTCACGAACAATAGCTTCGGATCTTCATTTGGATATGAAGATTAATGATGTGGAGTATCAGGGTGATAAAACCAAAGCTATTTTTTATTACACAGCTGATGATAGAGTTGATTTCAGGGAATTAATTCGAAAGCTAGCAGATTCTTTTCGAGTTAGGATTGAGATGAAACAGATAGGTGCCAGACAAGAGGCTGCTAAGGTTGGTGGCATTGGTTCATGTGGACGTGAAACTTGTTGTTCATCATACATGAGCAGTTTTAGTAGTGTTTCAACCACATCTGCAAGGGCCCAACAGCTATCCTCAAACCCTCAGAAATTAGCAGGATTGTGTGGTAAACTCAAGTGTTGTTTGAATTATGAGGTTGATGACTATGTTGATACAATGAAAGACTTTCCTGATAGTTCAATTCCCCTAAGAACAAAAAAAGGTAAGGCATATTTCATAAAGAATGAAGTTCTTAAGAAAACTATGTGGTATGCTTATGAAGGTGATTCGCAAAATATGATGTCGTTACCCATAGATAAGGTTAAGTATATTATTGAACAAAATAATAGTGGTAAGTTACCTGTTGAACTTGAGAAATTTGCCGATAAAAATACTCAGGTTGAGGTCGTTAATGATTCAACATCTGATGATTTATCTGGATATGTTTAGGAGAGGTAGTAATTCTGGGTAAAATTTCTGAAACCTTATCATTGATGAATAATCAAAAAAAGATGATTAAAAAACTAATATTAATTTTGCTAGTAGGCATTACTATTATTTCTTGTCAAAAAAATACCATAATAAATCAAAGCATTGACATACCTTCTGAGGGTTGGCATAAAAATAATGCTGTAGAGTTTAAAGTTGATGTGCAAGACTCCTTGCAAAATTACGACTTTCAAATATCCATAAGAAACACAATTAATTATCGTTATAGTAACCTTTATGTTTTTTTGATAACAGAATTCCCCAATGGTAATTTTACACGAGATACATTGGAATTTATGCTTGCCAATCCTGAGGGTAAATGGCTGGGCACAGGATGGAGTAGTATCAAAGAAAACAACATCCTACTTAATAAAAACATGAGATTCCCAATAAGTGGAGAATACAGATTGCTTCTTCAGCAGGCAATGCGCACTGATACACTTGAGGGTATAAATAGCCTAGGGATATCTGTTTATGAGTCATCAAATTAAAAAATATACGGTTACAAAATGAAGAGCAACGAACCATCTGTGCCCCAAAAGAAAATATTTAACTACATATTTAAACTTTGGTTTTTGTGGGCAGCATTGCTGATGTTAGTGTTCTTATTGTTTTATGGTATAGCTCGTGAATGGTATGGCAAAATGCCAACCTTTGAGGAGCTTGAAAACCCCAAGAGTAATTTGGCTTCAGAAGTACATTCTTCAGATGGACACTTATTGGGAACATATTTTATTGAAAATAGATCTAATATAAGTTACAGAGAAATATCTCCGAATTTAATTAATGCCGTTTTAGCTATTGAAGATATAAGGTTTGAAGAGCACTCAGGTATTGATGAGAAGGCTCTTTTGAGAGTATTTTATGGTGTTGCCACTGGTAATAGTAAAGGTGGAGGTAGTACCTTAACTCAGCAATTGGCAAAAAATCTTTTTCCACGTGGTCAGCGATTATCTAAACCTCAGCTCGTGCTCAGAAAATTTAAGGAATGGATAACTGCCTTAAAGCTTGAAAGGTATTATTCAAAAGAAGAGATAATAGCAATGTACCTTAATACTGTTACCTATGGACATAACACTTACGGTATTAAGTCAGCAACAACAGCTTTTTTTGATTGCACTCCAGATTCACTTAACCTTCAGCAGGCAGCTCTCATGGCTGGTGTTGTTAATGCTCCAACAAGGTACAGTCCGATTTCAAACCCTGAAAATTCGATTAGTCGCCGAAATCTAGTTTTAAGGCAAATGCAAAAGTATGGTTATATAACATCAGAAGTTTATGATTCTGTTAGTCAATTGCCACTTGGAGTTTCCAAATATACCCTAAGAGATCATAATCAAGGGTTGGCAACTTATTTACGAGAGTATCTTAGAGGAGAATTAAAAGAATGGTGTAAAAATCACTATAAACCAGATGGCACTCCCTATAACTTATACAAAGATGGATTAAAAATATATACTACAATTGATTCAAGGATGCAAAGGTATGCAGAAGAAGCTGTTAGAGAACATTTGCAACTAGACTTACAGCCTGCATTTTACAGGCATTGGGAAGGGTATACAAATGCACCATTTGACTTTGAAGAGGAGGAGATAGAAGAATCTGTTGAACGAATAATTGAACAGTCCATAAGACGAAGTGAGAGATATAGAAAGTTAAAAAATTTAGATGTTTCAGAAGATTCGATTCGTGCCAGTTTTATTATGCCTGTAAAGATGAGGGTATTTAGCTGGGAAGGATCAATTGATACTATAATGTCTCCCATTGATTCTATAATATATTATAAACACATACTGCAAGCGGGATTGCTATCAATGGAATCAAAAACAGGTTATGTTCGTGCCATGGTGGGTGGAATTGATTATCAATATTTCAAATTTGATCATGTGGTTCAAGGAAAACGTCAGGTTGGGTCAACATTTAAACCATTTCTTTATACCTTGGCGATGCAAGAGGGAGAATATTCCCCATGCTACAAGGTATCTAATATACAGTATAGCGTTGAGCTTTTTGATGGAACTTTTTGGTCACCTAGAAATTCTGGAAATGATAGAGTTGGAGAGGAGGTTACTTTAAAATGGGCTCTTGCTAATTCCAATAACTGGATTAGTGCGTATCTAATTGGAAGGTTTTCGCCTCAATCAGTGCGACAAATGGCAAGAAAAATGGGAGTGCAGTCTGATATACCTGCTGTTCCTTCAATTGCCTTAGGTACGCCAGATTTATCATTATATGAAATGGTAGGTGCGATGAACACTTTTGCAAATAAAGGAGTTTATGTGGTGCCAACCTTCATTACAAAAATTGAAGATAAGAATGGTAACCTTTTGGAAAGATTTGTTCCTGATAAAACAGAGGCAATGAATGAAGTTACAGCATATAAAATGCTTAAACTCATGGAGGGTGTTGTAGAAAGTGGGACAGGAATAAGATTGAGATATAGATACGGGTTTAATAATCCTATCGCAGGAAAAACCGGAACAACTCAAAACCAATCTGATGGATGGTTTATGGGAATTACCCCAGACCTTACAACCGGAGTATGGGTTGGAGCTGAAGACCGAAGTGTTCATTTTAGAACAATAGGTCTAGGTCAAGGTGCTAATATGGCTCTACCCATATGGGCAATTTATATGAAAAAAGTGTACTCAGATCCATCTCTTGGTGTTAGTCAGGGAGAATTTGATACACCATTGAGGGATGTAATGATTGAATTTGACTGTGAAAAATATGATCGTGAAAGACAGAATAGTTCTCTTGACCAAAGTCACGAAGATGAATTCTAGGATTATTTATAATAGATAGCAAATCATTCATTAACGATATTGTTTCCTTGATAGTTTAAGATAATGACTTATCTTCATGGAGAATATTACTAATGATAACTATAAACCATAAATTATGTGAATTATGAAATATGTATATCTTCTAATAACCTTATTAGCTTTTTCACTTTCAGGATTATCTCAAATATACGTGGGCGATGTTAATATCAATAAAAAGCAAGACTTAGAGTTTGTTGAAATTATAGGTAATACCAAAAATTTTAAAATAAAAGTTCATATAGACTATGGTCAATTGAATCCTAAAACTGAAGAAATACGTGATAAGAGTGGTACCATTGCACGTTCCAATAATATTATTTCAATATTAAACCTTATGTATAAAAACGGATGGGTATTTGTAAATAGCTATGGTTATGGAACAAATAGCGAAAATGTTATTAGATACTTATTGAAAAAAGAAAAATAATAATCTAAATGGGTTAAAAAATAAATCCATTAATACATATAAATAAATTATCTTTGAGAATTGTTTATTTAAATACATAATTAAGCAAACAATACTTATTAAACCTCCAAGTTAATTCAGCTACGCATAATGTATGTGAGCCTATATGAAAAGCAATTTATTTTTAATTAAG
>PANC01000002.1 GCA_002708315.1 Lentimicrobiaceae bacterium | reverse complement strand
CCAAAGATTTAACACCTACATATTTTAACGGTCCAGGTGAATTAGGCTTGGTTCCATTATCAATGATAGCATACGGTAAGCTACCATGTAGCGATGATACATCAACTATGGTTCTTACAATAGATTCAGTTCCAGATGGCAACTTCATTTATTCACCAGTGGATACTAGTTGTGTTATGGAACCTGTGGCATTTGATGCATCAAGTTCAACCATAATTAATACATGGGACTGGGACTTTGGAGATGGTAATCTTGGAAGTGGTAAAAATACATCTCATACATACTCATTTGGTGATACTACATTTTATGTTACTCTATCTATAGCAAATTCATTTGGATGTTCCAGAGATATATCCGATTCCATATATGTTGATTCGGTATTTACTGATTTTTCAATCCAATCACCTGCAATATGCTATGAAGACATTTCGGTTTTCACAGGAACTGGTGACAATATAACCCATACCGACTGGGAATGGAATTTTGGAGATGGGACCACTGCCATAGGAAAAGATCAAACACATTATTACACCTCTCCAGGATTATATGATGTTACCTTGAACGTATGTACGGATACTACCGTACGTCAGGTACTAGTTAATACCTTGCCCATTTCTGATTTCACTATTTCACCCAATGATACATCATGTATGGGTGAGGAGGTCTTCTTCAACGCATCAAATACCACCAGTGATATTGTTACATGGAACTGGCAGTTTGGGGATGGTAATATTTCCGCAGGGCAGAATGTAAGTCATACATACAATGTAATAGGGGATCTAAATATACTATCAATTTATACCAATAATAATGGTTGTATTGATACTACAATAAATTCTAGAATTATTCAGGATATAAACATTGGTATTGGAATCTTTCAAAGTCCATCATGTCAAAATTATAACGTTGATCTAAGTGGAAATTTAGATAGAGTTACATTTACTCCATATAACTGGACCTTTGGTGATGGTTCAACCACAGCTGTTGGTCTAGATGTTTCACACATATATACAGTTGCCGACACTGTTGATGTTATTCTTGATGTATGTTCTGAGCAAGAGGTTCAACAACTTATTATCAATGCAATCTGCGAGGTAGATGCTGGTTCAAATGAGATAACATGTCAAGATGTTTATTTTGACATGAATGATTCACAAACACCTCCTACCGCTGATAACTTCAGTTCAATTGAGTGGACTGCCTTAGGTGGTTTAGGTACATTTAACGATAACACTTTGATTGCTCCAACATATTTTCCAGATCCAAGTGAAGGATCCGTTGTAAATGATACCATATTGATGAGAATGGTTGGTGAAGGAATTCCTCCATGCATAAATGATACATCTTACATGGAACTTATAGTTATACCTGGTGCATATGCCCAGGCTGGCTCTGATGAAAATACTTGTTTTGGAGTTCCATTTGATTTTGCAAATTCAACGGATTCCAGCTTTGCAACAAACTACGTTACATTAAATTGGTCTACCAGTGGAACGGGATCATTTGTTGATCCTAGTGTAACAAGACCTATTTATATTCCAGGACCAGGAGAAATTGGACCCGTAACACTTACTATGATTGCTTCAAATATCATTGCATGCGATTCATTAGATGAAATGATATTAACAATACGCCCAACTTATGAAGTTCCTGTTGATGTTACTGTTTGTTTCTATGATTCTGCATTTGCCCAGGGGCAATGGAGATATGTGTCAGGAACCTATTTCGATACTCTTTTAACAGCTAATTATGGTTGTGATAGCGTAATAGTAACCAATTTAACAGTTAGGCCAAAAGTTGATAGAGACTTCGTAATAAGCACTGGAGACTCAATATGTAATGGCGAAACTGTAAGCTTTACTTCGGTTGGTTCGGCTAATCTGACCGACTGGTTATGGGACTTCGGAGATGGTACAACTTCCAACGATATGAATCCAACACATCAATATAATGTGGCTGGAAATTTCACAGTAGTTTATTACTACACCGATGATAATGGATGCTCCGACTCAGCATTAAATCAGGTACAAGTATTCGATCTTCCTGATGTGTCTTTCACAATTAATATGACAAATGCATGCGTTAACACACAGGTTGGTTTTGTGGGAAGTAGCAACTCAAATATTGTAAGCTGGGATTGGGACTTTGGTGATGGAACAACGGGTGCAGGGCAATCAACAACACATGTTTACTCCACATGGGGTAATCTAGATGTTGTATTAACCGTAACAGATATAAATGGTTGTAACGAATCATTCGTGCGGGAAATAAACATAGCACAACCCCCCGTAGCTGACTTTTCATATTCACCCGTTGTATGTGATAGCATGCAGTTCACGGATCTATCCACCAGTCCAGCTGGNTATAATNTNGTACAGTGGTTCTGGGACTTTGGTGATGGCGTAGGTACTTCTACATTACAAAACCCTAGCTATCAATATCCAAGTAATACCACCCCAGGGGGTGAGGTATTTATGGTAACACTAACTGTTGTTGCCGATAGCAATGGCTTTATATGTAGTGATAGTATAGTACTGCCAGTAACGGTTCCTAGTCTACCTGATATTTTCTACACCTTCACTCCAGATCCAACTTGTTTGGGTGATACTACCTTCTTTTATGGTGAGTCAGGTTTTCCAATCGATGTATGGCAATGGGATTTTGATGATGGTAATTTCTCCAATGATCAGGACGCTACTCATATATTCACCACCACTGGTGATTATGATGTTGTGTTAACCATAACCGATACTAATTTATGCCAGAATACCTTGGTAAACACTGTAAGGGTCAACGATATTCCAACTGTAAGCTTTACTGTTAGCGATAGTGTAAGTTGTCATGGTAACCAGATAGGTTTTATTTCAACTGTAAGTTCAAATGTAGAGACCTGGTTCTGGGACTTTGATGATGGAAGCTTTAGCAATGATCAGAATCCTGTACATTACTTCCCACAGGGAGGTAACTACAATGTAAGTTTAACCGTAACTGATTCTGCTGGTTGTTCTGCTACCTTCACTGATGATGTTCTTATATTACCTGGTCCAACTGCCGACTTTAGTTATCAAAACATCACATGTTCCTCTGTTTTATTCACAGACTTAAGTACTGCACCAACAGGTTATACTGTTACTGAGTGGTTATGGGACTTTGGCGACGGTTTTACCTCTAATATTCAAAACCCTTCACATAGTTACACCTTGGGTATAGGTACCTATGATGTTACTTTGATAGTAACTGCAGACTCTTCTAATTACTCTTGTCAGGACACCATAGTACAAACGATATACACACCTGGTTTACCCTCAGTATTTTTCACCTGGACACCAGAGCCCACCATGTTAGGTGATCTCACTAGTTTCTTTGGCACCTCAGGTAATACTATTATAGATTGGTACTGGGACTTTGGCGATGGTAACTTTGCCACCACCCAGGATGCCACGCATACATTTGCCACCGTTGGTAGTTTTACAGTGGAGTTAACAGTAACAGACATTGATGGTTGTCAGAACTCTGTTATCCATCAGGTAACCGTTACTAGTATTCCTGAATTGGATTTTAGCTGGAATTATAGCTGTGAGGGATCCCCTGTACAGTTTACAGTTTTAGATCCTCCAACGGATTTACCAGCTGTTGTTAGTTTCTCATGGGACTTTGGTGATGGAGGCATAAGCGATCAACAGGATCCTGAACATGTTTATGTTACCTCAGGTACTTACAATGTTTCCCTAACAATTATCGATACCATGGCTGCTACCAATACTGTGGTAAAACAAATAACAGTAAACCCATTACCTATTTCACTGTTTTCCATAGGATCACAGACCTGTCAGGGTAATGATGTTTCGTTTACGGATTATAGTACTACTCAAACTGGTTATATTACGGAGTGGTTTTGGGACTTTGGCGATGGTAATACCCAGACTGTTATTTTCCCTAACTCTGGAGATGTTACCCATCAGTATGCTGCCACAGGTAACTATGTAGTTACTTTAACCATAACCAATTCTGATAGTTGTAGCAATAGTTCACAAAATAGTGTAACAATATTGCCCTCACCAACTGCCATGTTTACAAATACAGAAGGTTGTCAGAGTACCCCGATTGATTTTACGGATCAATCCACACAAAATGGAGGAGGCTCTATTATAAGCTGGGCTTGGGACTTTGATGATCCAGGCTCTGGTTCTGATAATACTTCCACACTCCAGAACCCCACACATTTATTTTCTTCCTCAGGAAGTTTTGATGTATTATTAGTTGTAGAAAATGTAAACGGTTGTATTGATTCCATTACCATGAGTGTAACTGTTGAGGCTAACCCTGAGGTTGACTTCACATGGGATAATGCTTGCGTTGACGCGGATGTGGAATTCACATCTGATTATACGGGTGGCGATGCTACTTACTCATGGACCTTTGGCGATGGAGGTACTTCTAATCTTCCAAATCCTACCTATAGTTATACAACCCCTGGTGATTATACAGTAACACTTACCATTACTACTACCCTTGGATGTGTTGCAAGTTCTAGTCATACTGTTGAGATTCATCCTTTACCAAATGCAAACTTTGCCCACACTGGTCCTGCATGTTTGAACCAGGAAGTAGAGTTTACCAACCTAAGTACTTCTCCCAATGGTACTATAGATACCTGGGTTTGGGACTTTGGTGATGGTACTACTGTTACCATAAATGCACCTGCTAGTCCTGATGTAACACATCTTTATGCCAACGATGGCACCTTTGATGTTGTATTAACGGTTACTGATGTTGAAGGTTGTGAGAGCTCTGTTACCAAGCAGGTAATAGTTGTAAACAGTCCGATAGCAGACTTCACCTATGATGAGAGCTGTTATAATGAGCCTGTTATATTTACCGATATAAGTACTACGAACTCGGGAACAGATATACAGAGTTGGTATTGGGACTTTGGCGATCCAGCCAGTGGTACCAATAACACCTCTAATTTACAAAACCCATCACATGTATTCACATCTCCTGGTACCTATACAACCACATTGATAATAGTATCAACTTTTGGTTGTTCAGATACTACTACCAAGGATGTTGAGGTTGAAGAACTTCCATTTGCTGAGATAGGAATGTTGGATGATTCAATATGTTTGGGAGAGCTGGCAGAGTTCACCGGTACAGGTAGTGATATATCCACCTGGTATTGGGAGTTTGGCGATGGGGGTACTTCCATAGAGCAGAACCCAAGTTATATGTATGCTCAGACAGGTATTTATATTGTAAGTTTAACTGTAACTGGAACCGGAACTGACCAATGTACCTATACAACCGATACAACCATAACAGTAAATGATGCCCCACAGGCTGACTTTAGTTATGAAAACACATGTTTGGGAGATAGCACTTACTTTACCGATTTAAGTTATAGTCAGTATGGATTTATAAGTGAATGGTTATGGGACTTTGGCGATGGTAGCACAAGTACCTTGGAAGATCCTTCACATGTTTATTTAACCAATGATGATTTTCAGGTTACCTTGATAGTAACTGATAACTTTGGCTGTTCAGATACACTTAGTCAATGGATTCAGGTATTTGGTTCTCCTATTCCATCATTTTCATGGGATCAGGTATGTGATCCAGTAGGTCAGGTTAATTTCTTTGATCAGAGTACCCCTGGATTGGATAACTCGCCCATTGTTGGATGGGAGTGGCATCTTGATGATGGTTACTTCTCCACCGAGATAGACCCTAGTTACATTTATAGTATTATTGATACATGTTATACGGTAACTTTAACCGTAACCGATAATAATGGATGTTATAGCACTGATACTAACACACAGGTATGCTTACATGGAGAGCTTGAGGTTGACTTTACCACTGATGTAGTTTGTGAGAATCAAAGTACATTGTTTACAGCCACCTACTCACCTGGTAGTGATTCTGTAGCCTCCTATAGCTGGAACTTTAATGATGGTACACCAATAGTTAGTACTTATTATGATACCATCACACATATATTCCCCAATGCAGGTATGTATATTGTTGAATTAACAGCTCTAGACACCAATGATTGTGTTGCCACGATTTATAAGGAGGTAATGGTAGATTCTTTACCAACAGCACAGTTCACTTATGACCAGGGTAGTTGTGAGAACCCCACAGAGTTCACCGACATTAGTTTGGGAGGTGGGGAGTTTATTCAGAGTTGGTATTGGGACTTTGGTGATTTAACCTCTTCTGATAATACCTCTACTTTGCAGAATCCAACTCATATGTATCCACCCAATGATTCAACTTATACAGTTAAGCTTGTTATAACGAACTTTAATGGATGTATGGATTCCATAGAGCAGCAGGTTTTTGTTGATCCATGTTTGATTGCAGGCTTTGTTATTCCTGATACTGCTTGTGCTAGGTATGAGATGTGTTTTAGAGACACCTCTAGCGTTGCCAGCTCAACTTCTCAGGTATCAGAATGGCGTTGGGACTTTGGTGATGGCACCACATATAATTACACCACCTATGATGAGTATGTTTGTCATACTTTCTCTCAGGCTGGAGATTATCCTGTTGAGCTTGTCATATTAGCCAACATTGGAGGTACTACCTATAGTGATACAGTAACAAAGATGGTAAGAGTAAATCCGACACCTGTAGCTATTATGGATTATACCAATGGATGTTTTGGCGATACTACGATGTTCTATGATGCTTCTGCTAGTTATGGAGCACCTATTATTTATTACCATTGGGATTTGGGTGATCCAAACACCAGTGTTGATACTTCATTGATGCAGGATACCATGTATGTATATCCTGATTATGGTACTTACTATCCAGAGCTTATAGTTCAAAATGAGTTCACCTGTAGTGATACCATAGGAGATACCATAACCATTTACAAGTTACCAACTGCTGAGTTTAGTTTTGAGGAGCAGTGTATGAGTTACTATACTTATTTCACGGATGAATCCACCAATGATAGTTCTTCGATCTCAAGTTGGTATTGGGACTTTGGTCATGGAACATTCCCTGGAGATACTTCCATAGATCAGGATCCTGTATTTATTTATGATACCACAGGTGTCTACACCACGAGTTTAATAGTAACCGATGCCAATGGTTGTATTGATAGTACTAGTAGAGATATAGATATATGGCCCATACCACAGACTAACTTTGTTGTAATAGACACTAACCAACAGGGTCAGATTTATCTTGATAACCTATCACAGGGTGGTGTTGATTACTATTGGGACTTTGATTATGATTATGGAGTTAGTACAACAGAGAAGAGTCCTATACACCAGTATGAGGTTGATGGTAGTTATGATATTATGCTTGTTAGTTACAATGAGTATAACTGTCCTGATACCATGCATCAGATTTATGATTTATTATTTAGGAATTTATTTGTTCCCAATGCATTTATTCCTTCCTCTTCAGATCAAGAGCTTAGGACTTTCTTGCCCAAGGGTATAAACTTACGATCCTATACGATAGAGATATATAGTTCTTGGGGTAACCGTGTATTTGAATCAACGGAGCTCAATGATGGTACTCCAGCTGAGGGTTGGGATGGTACTTACAAGGATGAGCCTTTACCTACAGGTTCTTATATATGGCGTATAAGTGCTGTATTTGAGGATGGTGAGTACTGGAAGGGTACTGATAATGGTGATGGTAATACTGGTACTAGTGGAACCATAACATTGATAAGGTAATTTTATCTAGGGAGGATATGGCTATGAATAAAAAAGAAAAAACAAGATCAACGATGATAGAAATAATACAAACCACTAAGAGATCACCTTTTGCATTATTGCTTACGATGGTATTTTTAGTTTCCATGTTTTTATTTCCAACTACTAGTAAGTCACAGGATTTGGATTTCTCACAATATTATAACAATCCTACTTATTATAATCCTGCTTATGTTGGGTTAACCATGGGATTAAAGTCTCGTCTTAATTATCGAAGGCAGTGGACTGGATTGTCAGGTGATTATCATTCCTATAGTTTTAGTGCTGATATAGCAGAGCGTAGTTTACCTGGAGCTGGTGGTATTGGTATAATTGCCAATCAGTCGTTGGCAGGTAAGGGAGTTTTAAAGACCAACACCATAGGTATAATGCCCAGTGTTCGTATACCCATAAGTAAGAATGCTATTTTTCAGTTGGGAGCATTGGCCAGTGTTGTTACTCAGCAGTTGAATTGGGATAATTTGGTATTTTCAGATCAGTTAGATCCACGCTGGGGGAATATCTACCCCACAAATTTTCCTGGTGCAGCCAGGGATAAGGTATCCTTTCCTGATTTTAGTTTTGGAGGTATTTTCCAGTTTAAGCCCAGTGATGACTTGGAGGGTACCATTGGCGCTGCTGTTCATCATTTAACTACTCCTAATCAGAGTTTTTTCGAGGTTAACGCCAAGTTACCCAGGAAATATGTTTACAATCTTGATTTTATAATTACCATACGAGAGGATCAGGGATATTATTCCAAGCGACAAGGCTTTAAGTTAAATCCTGGTATGATGGTACAGCATCAATCAAGTATGTTGTTGTATACCATGGGTATGAATATTTACATGTCCAATGTTTATTTGGGTATATGGTATAGGAATCAGACATTGGAGTATGATGAGTTTAGTACTTTCACGGCCATGGCGGGATTAAATATTCCCTTTAATGAGCAATGGCGTATGAAGGTTATGTATAGTTATGAGATGAATATAAACTCCAATCAGAACTTCACTGGTCCATCGCATGAGATAAGTTTGATATTTGAGTTTGATGACATTGGTTTGATACAAAAACGTTCAGGAGGATTTATGGCTCCATCAAGTAAACGATCAAACAGCCCTATAGAATGTTCACCATTCTAGGGTATATAGTTATGTAATATAACATAAAGCGATTTTTAATACAACCACATAAATATTAAAACAAATTCTGATTAGGATAAATAACAAGTAAAGAATCAACAACATANTAATTATTAATTTTATTAAAACTACTACTACCATGATAAAATTAACATTTAGAATTTTATTTTTAGTTAGCTATATTTTAGTTTTTTCAAATATATCAGCTCAAATATCAACCAATGTTGAAGAGCTCATGAGAATATCTGAAAAGGAAGCTACAGATTATCAAATAAAAAGAGCTTACGCTGAAGAGTTTGCCAAAGAGAATAATATCCCTGTGATGTATGAAAATGATAAGGGAGTATTTTTTGAGCTTCAAAAAATCAGTGAAGAAGGCATACCAATGTATTACAAGACTGATAATAGGAATTCAGCTAAAACCATATCAACAGATAAGGTATATTCCGGTGGAGGATCCGGTTTGTCACTAGATGGAACTGGAATGGTTCCAAGAGAGTGGGACGGAGGTGGAGTGAGACTTTCTCACACAGAATTTGGAGGCCGTGTTGTACAAGGCGATAATCCTACAGGGACTAACTGGCATGCAACCCATGTTGCAGGCACGATTATGGCTGCTGGTGTTTCGTCTTCAGCTAAGGGAATGGCTTATAATGCAAACTTGAGAGCTTTTGACTGGAATTCTGATAACTCAGAAATGGCCTCTGAGGCAGCAGCTGGTGCCATGGTTTCGAATCACTCATATGGCTATGCCCGAGGATGGTCATGGAGTGGGGGTGGTTATACTTGGTATGGTACTCCAAGTGTAAGTACCCAAGAAGATTATAAATTTGGGTTTTATGATTCGGAGTCTAAGAATTGGGATCAGATAGCATTTAATGCTCCTTATTACCTCATTGTAAAATCTGCAGGTAATGATCGCAATGAGGGTCCAAACGGAGGTCAATATCCAAAAGATGGTCCATATGATTGCATAGCCCATGGTGGAATTTCGAAAAACGTGCTTACGGTTGGTGCTGTTGAGGATATACAAGGTGGTTATAATGGACCTGGTAGTGTTAATATGAGTTCTTTTAGCTCATGGGGCCCTGCGGATGATGGTCGTGTAAAACCTGATATTGTTGCAAATGGAGTTAGCTTATATTCTTGCGATAATTCGAGTAATAATGCTTACACATCTTCTAGTGGTACATCGATGTCTGCACCTTCTGCAACAGGATCAATAGTATTGTTGCATCAACATTGGGAGGATCTTAAAGGAACTGGAGAGCAAATGCTTGCAGCAACTGTTAAGGGGTTATTAATTCATACAGCAGATGAGGCCGGTCCACAGGACGGACCTGATTATCAGTTTGGCTGGGGATTAATGAATACAAAAGAGGCTGCACTAAGAATAAGTGAAGATGAAACAATTAATGTAATAGATGAAGTTGTTTTAGGTGAAAGTGGTATTTATGAAATGGTTTTAACTGTTGATGGGACAGAGGATTTGAAAGTTACAATTTGTTGGACAGATTTACCGGGTCAGCCAGTTTCACCAGAGTTAGATCCAATAGATGCAATGCTGATTAATGATTTGGACTTGAGATTGACGTCCAATGGTAATACTTACTTTCCATGGAAATTAAATCCCTTATCACCCGGTTCTATAGCTACAAATAATAGTGAGAATAATGTAGATAATGTGGAAGTTGTTTGGATTGAAAACCCTACACCTGGTGATTATACTGTTGCTGTGGATCATGATGGTATTCTGGAGGGTGGAAGTCAGGCTTTTTCAATTATTATTAGTGGAGTGACAAATACAATATCACTGCCTACAGTATCTGCAGGTCCAGATGTTGATGTTTGTGATGGTGCTATTGACGCTCAACTAAACGGAACTGGAAACAATATAGGATCAAGCCTATGGAGATCTTTTGGAGATGGAGTTTTTAATGATCCTACTCTTTTGGATCCAGTTTACACCCTTGGAACATCTGATATTGAGAATGGATCTGTAATATTAGAGTTAACAGCATATGGGATTGCACCATCAACAGATTCTGTGAGTGATATTATGTCCGTTAATATTGTCAGTTCACCCATTTCAGATGCAGGGGATGATTTTGTAATATGTGGAGAGGCTTCTGCTCAGCTTGATGGTTATGCGGAGAACTATGGTTCTCATACATGGATAACCAGAGGAGATGGCTCATTTGATGATCCTTCATTATTAGATGCAGTTTATACTCCAGGGTCTGGTGATATTGAAGATGGCCAGGTTAAAGTAAGTCTTGTTGTAAGTCCAATTGCTCCATGTGTTGATGATGCAAAGGATGATATGATTATTTCGTTTGCCACTGCACCCCTTTCAGATGCAGGTGATGATGGTATAACCTGTGGTAATATGCCCTACCAATTGGAAGGAATTGTTCAAAATAATGAAGGTATGGAATGGTCAACAAGTGGTGATGGTACTTTTGATGATATAACCATTTCTAATCCTGTTTATACACCTGGTGAAGATGATATGAATATTGGCAATGTGGTTATTACACTTACAGCATTTCCAATAGCACCATGCGCTACACCAGAACTTGACCAATTAACATTGTTAATAGACCCTATGCCAACTATCAATGCAGGTGAGGATATGAGTTCTTGCGCAGGTATGCCAGTATCAGTTACAGGTTCTGTTGAAGAATCAACATCGCATGAATGGACTACTTCAGGAGATGGTGAATTTGAGGATTCAAATGCCGTATCAACAATATATACTCCTGGTACAGAAGATATAGTTAATAATGGAGCTACACTTACGCTTACAGCATATTTTATTGATGGCTGCGAGATGGGTTTTGATGAAGTAGAATTGGGAATTTCTCCAAATGCATTTGCCAATGCAGGAAATAGTGGTTCTGTTTGTAAAGATGGTTCGTTCACAGTTGATGGATATGCTGAAAATTACACTTCATTAATGTGGACATCGAACGGAGATGGATCATTTGTAGATAATACCTCACTCTACACAGATTATAACCCTGGAAACAATGATGGAGCTGTAGGTAATGTAATTTTAACACTATCTGTTTACCCAGAATACCCATGTTCTGAAGTTGTGGTTTCTGATGTTTCATTAGAAGTATTGGATTGTTCTTCAGTAGGAGAAAATTCATTAACAAGTATAGGTTTTAGTCTCATTCCAAATCCGACAAGCAACTATTTTACCATAAAGACTGATGACATTGTCAGCGATAATATTGTGGTAAAAGTGATTAGCCTAGATGGGAAAGTTGTTTTCAGTCAAGATTTTAATATGAAAGGAGATATCTTTAAAGCTACAATTTCTGCATCTAACTATCCAGATGGTATTTATACAGTAGTGATTAGTTCAGATATGAACTATGGAGTTAGCAGACTGATGATAAAACATTAGGTAACAATGATATTTTATTTCTTTGAATCCTGTTGGATATTTCTCCAACAGGATTTTTTGCTATATAATCATTATTAATAAAAATTCCCTTGTAATACTAGAATCTAGGTCTAGGTTTAAGTTCTACAGTACCTTAGGTAATTATATGAATGATTATTTCTTAAGAAGATAAAAATAATTACCAAAAATTATTACTGAATTTTATTTTAAATACAGTAAATGTTCATAAACTTAAGTAGTTTTTCATAAAAAGTATCTATGAGTTAATCAAATAGCTCGTTAACTCATCAATCTTTATTATTTTTGCCAGCTAAAATTATTGCTATATGTTTGAAGGATTAACCGACAGGCTAGATCGGTCATTTAAAATACTAAAAGGACAAGGTAGGATTACCGAAATTAATGTCGCTGAGTCTATAAAGGAAATTCGTAAGGCACTTATTGAGGCTGATGTTAGCTTTAAAATAGCTAAAAATTTCACTTCAGAAGTTAAGGAGAAAGCTCTTGGTGCAAATGTTCTTACTGCAGTTAAGCCTGGTGAACTTATGACTAAGATAGTTCATGATGAGTTGGCTGAGCTTATGGGTGGAGAGCAAGAGGATATTAACCTTAAGGGTAATCCAGCTATTATATTAATTGCTGGTCTACAGGGTTCTGGTAAAACTACCTTTTCTGCAAAACTTGCAAATTACTTAAAGACCAAACAAGGTAAATCTCCTCTTATGGTGGCTGGTGATGTATACAGACCAGCAGCTATTGAGCAGTTAAAAGTTTTAGGTGAACAAATTGGAGTCGAAGTCTATAGTGAAGAAGGTAACAAGAGCCCTGTTGACATTGCGAAAAATGCAATTAAGCATGCAAAAAGTAATAGTAATAATATAGTAATTGTTGATACTGCAGGTCGCCTTGCTGTAGACGAGGAGATGATGAATGAAATTTCATCTGTTAAGAAAGCAATAGGCCCTGATGAGATACTATTTGTAGTTGATGCAATGACAGGGCAAGATGCTGTAAATACAGCAAAAGCATTTAATGATAGGTTGGATTTTGATGGCGTTGTGCTTACCAAGTTAGATGGAGATACCAGAGGTGGTGCAGCACTTACAATAAAGTCTGTTGTAAATAAACCCATCAAATTTGTTGGTATTGGTGAGAAAATGGAAGCCATTGATTTATTCCACCCTTCTCGCATGGCTGACAGGATACTCGGTATGGGCGATATTGTTACCCTTGTAGAAAAAGCTCAGGAACAATATGATGTTGAAGAAGCTAGGAAACTCCAAAAGAAGATTGCAAAAAATCAGTTTAACTTCAATGATTTTCTTAAGCAGATCCAGCAAATAAAGAAAATGGGTAATGTAAAGGATTTAATGGGAATGATTCCAGGCGTAGGTAAAGCTATTAAGGATGCAGATATTGATGATGATGCCTTCAAAGGAATTGAAGCTATTATATATTCAATGACAATGGATGAGCGTGAAAATCCAAAAATTCTCAATGGCTCACGGCGCAAGCGGATAGCAATCGGTGCAGGTACAGATATTCAAGAAGTAAATAGGCTAATCAAGCAGTTTTCAGAAACAAGTAAAATGATGAAAATGATGACATCTGGTGGAGGTCGAAAGATGGCTAATATGATGAATCAATTAAAGAGATAATATAAAGTTTTAATAGATGAGTGCAATAGTAATAGACGGTAAGGCATGTGCGAAACAAGTTAAAGATGAAATAAAGGCAGAGGTAGCCGAATTTATTGATAATGAAGACAAGTCTCCGCATTTGGTTGCCATTATCGTTGGTGAAGATCCTGCTAGTCAAACATATGTAGCCAGTAAGGAGAGGGCTGCGAAAGCTGTTGGCATAACTTCTTCTGTATACAAGTATCCCAAAGAAACTACAGAGGAAGAATTGCTTGAAGTCATTGATTTTATCAATAAGGATGATGAAATTAATGGGGTAATAGTTCAACTTCCATTACCTAATCACATAAATGTAAATAAAGTAATTGAAAGCATTGATCCTAGAAAGGATGTGGATGGTTTTCATCCTCTTAATGTTGGTAAAATGTCAATAGGTCAGGAAACATTTGTTTCAGCAACGCCTGCTGGCGTAATGGAATTACTTAAAAGAAACAAGATTAAAACAGATGGTAAGCATTGTGTTGTTTTGGGTAGGTCTAATATTGTTGGTGCTCCACTTAGTATGCTTATGTCAAAAAAAACTGACCCGGGTAACTCAACGGTAACTGTTTGTCATAGCAGAACCAAAAACCTAAAAGAAATCACTAAGCAGGCAGATATATTAATGTGTGCCATTGGCGTTCCTCAATTTGTTACAGCTGATATGGTAAAGGATGGTGCAGTTGTAATAGATGTTGGAATCCATAGAATACCTGCAGATAATGAAAAAGGGTATATACTGGTGGGTGACGTCGAATACGAAGGGGTTAGCGAGAAAGTATCTGCTATAACACCAGTGCCTGGAGGTGTTGGGCCAATGACCATTGCGATGCTACTAAAAAACACCCTGCAATCTTTTAAACAAAGTCGCAGGTAGTTGTAATAAAAGTATAATCAATCATTTTTACAATTAAAGGTTGTCATTTAGATAGCCTCTTTAACTTTTGTATTTTTAGGTTATGAAAATAAAATATTTTATTGTTGCATTTTTTGCATTTACCATATCTAAAACATCTTATTCTCAAATAAGCGGATGTACGGACCCCAGAGCAAATAATTATAATTCAGAAGCTACAATAAATGATGGTTCTTGTGATTATAATATTACATTATTTAATCCACCATTGAGGTATCTATTACCCTCGGAACTGGACGAAACCTCTGGATTAGCATTTTTTAATGGAAAATTATGGACCATAAACGATAGTGGAGGATTGCCGGCTCTTTATGCTTTTGATACAATTAGTGGAGAGATTGTTCAAAGAATAACTGTAAGTAATGCTCAAAATATTGATTGGGAGTCACTTGCCATGGATGCTGACCATATTTACATTGGTGATTTTGGAAATAATGCTGGAACCAGAGATGACTTGGTGATTTACAAGGTAAGTTTATCAGATATTCCTCTTACGGGTAATGATTATGTAACTGCTGAAAAAATATGGTTTTCATACTCTGATTACTCTGGAAAAGAAAAGATATCCAAGAATCATAATTATGATTGTGAAGCATTTATAGCAAAGGATGATTCATTATACCTTTTCTCAAAGAATCGTGGTGATCAAAGATGTAAGCTGTATAACCTACCAAAATCATCTGGCGAATATACAGCTCAATTAGTATCAAGTTTTGATTCTAAGGGCTTAATTACTGGTGCTGATTTAAATGTTGAGAGTAAAGAAATAACACTTGTGGGATATGTGAATCAAACATATGTTCCTTTTATATGGTTGCTTTTTGATTATGATGGAAATAATTATTTAAATGGAAATAAGCGCCGCATAGATATGCCTAATATTTTGGCAAGCCAAACAGAAGCAGTATGTTATACACTGGGAAGAAATGAAGTGCTGACATCCGAAGGTAATGCGCTTTTTTCGCAATCTGCATATGATTTCAACTCTAGCATATGGACGTCATCTTCTCCATCTGGAGTGGGAGAGGAGTATGAGGGTGTATTTGACTTCTCATTAAGTCCAAATCCAATTAATACAGGTAAACTTACAATTAATATAACAGGTTTACCTATTGGTTTGTATCAGTTAGAGATATATGATTCCTTGGGTAATAAAATATCTGATAATAACATAACCATGAGTAAGAAATCGGGTAGAGCTAAGGTTAAGCTTAAGGTAAGTAATTATAAAGATGGAGTCTACTTTATAAGGATGTATTCTCCAAATCACGTTGTTGAGAAAAAATTTATTAAAATATAGATGGCAAAAGATAGTGACATTTTAAAAGGTGGCAAGATTCTACCCATAATGGAAGAATTTTACACCCTGCAAGGAGAAGGCTATAACATGGGAAGGGCTGCCTACTTTGTTAGGTTGGGTGGTTGTGATGTTGGCTGTTCTTGGTGCGATATTAAGGAATCTTGGAATGAGGATTTATTTCCACCTAAAGATGTTGCTAGTGTTATTTTAAATATTAAAGCAAATAGTGCGGATACTGTTGTTGTAACTGGTGGTGAGCCCTCTTTATACCCCCTTGATTATTTTACAAATAAGCTCAAGGAAAATGATATTTTGACGATGATAGAAACCTCGGGTGCACACCCCTTGTCAGGTAGCTGGGATTGGATTTGCTTATCTCCAAAAAAGTACTCTCCACCAAAGGGCAATATTTATGAACGCGCACATGAGCTAAAGGTTATTATCCAGCATAAAGGAGATCTTGAATGGGCAGAAAGAAATGCTGAGCTTGTAAATAATGATGCTCTTCTTTTTCTTCAGCCAGAATGGAGCGTTGCCGATGATATAATGCCTATTCTTACGGAATACATAATGAATAATCCACAATGGCGAATGTCTCTTCAAAGTCATAAGTATATGGGAATACCATAGACTTGAGATGACCTATACAAACTAGCCCAATAGCATTTTTACTATTTTTAGCTTACTCTTAAATGGCGCATACCTTATTGGTATATCAAGCCAAGTTTTCTTTCGAACAACAGGCTTTTGATTTGAAAAGGTTAAGAATGAGTATTTACCATGATACTTGCCTATTCCGCTATTTCCAATACCTCCAAAAGGAAGCTTATTACTCACAAAGTGCACTATAGTATCATTTATTGTTACCCCTCCACAGCTTATTTCATTTAATATCCTATTCTGATTTTGTTTACAATTAGAAAAGAAATAAAGTGCAAGAGGTTTCTCCTTGGACTTAACTATATCTATTGCTTGGTCAAGTGTGTCATAAGTAATAATGGGTAGTATGGGACCAAATATTTCTTGGCTCATAATTGGAGAGTTTATATCAACATTATCTATTAATGTTGGTTCAAAATAACACTCCTCGGTATTATACTTGCCTCCGTATACAATTTTAGTATTATCTGTGAGGTTTGACAAACGCAGTACATTAGATTCATTTATTATGCGTGGATAATCTTTACTAAGAGATGCGTCATTGCCATAAAAGTTGATTATTGCTAATATTAACTCATTAATCAGTTTGCTTTTTACCTCTTTATTAACAAGTATGTAGTCAGGCGCAATACATGTTTGGCCAGCGTTAATTAGTTTGCCCCAAATGATTCTTTTTGCCGCTAATTGCAGATTTATTTTTGAGTCTACTATGCACGGTGATTTCCCACCAAGTTCGAGGGTAACTGGAATCATTTTTTCTGCAGCAGATTTATATATTATTTTACCTACTTCTGTACTTCCAGTGAAGAAAATATGATTAAAGTTAAATGTCAACAGATCTTGAGTTATATATTTATCACCCTCAACCACCTTTATTAAACCAGGATCAAAGTTATTATTTATAATATCCTTAACAAGTTTGGATGAATTAGAAGATATCTCCGAAGGTTTAAGTATTGCTGTATTACCGGCTGATATAGCACCAATAAGAGGTGTCATAAGTAATTGAAATGGATAATTCCATGGTGCAATTATAAGAACATTGCCCAGTGGTTCATAAACTGTATAACTTGTGGCCGGAAAGTTTGTTATGGGATTTGCAGAATGGGTTGGAGATGACCATGACTTTATGTTTCTTATGTGGTACTTAATTTCATTAAGAACAATACCTAACTCTGTGGCATATGATTCAAAATTTGATTTTCCAAGATCTTTATTGAGTGCTGAATAAATATTAGATTCATTTTCTTTGAACAGATTATATAACTTTAGTAGTGTATTTACCCTATTCTGAATGGGTTTAGTATTCCCATTACTAAAATATTCAACTTGCTCTTGATAGTAAAAAGAGTGATCTTTTACATTGCTATCATTCATAGGACTAAATATTATATAGCGAATAAATTTACCCGTTATCTTTATAAACACCCAGTAACTCAATAAATCGGGTATCGCTATATAGATGAGGTATTAAATCTAAGAGTTCTGTATGCTGTTCATGGTTCAGCTTCAATGCTGATTCAATATAAAAATAAGCCTGCTGAACCTTACCAGATACATGCAAATAACCAGCAAGACGATACCATAATAATGCATTCTCTTTATTAGTTGTGATAGCCTCCTCAATAATCTCAATTGCACCATCAACATCTTCAAGAGCAAATACACATGCAGATTGATTTATCCATGATTCGATATTATATGGATCTAATTTGGTTATTTTATCGAATAGGGAAATTGCAGTTTCATAGTTTGTATTTTTCATATGAATCATTGCCAGATCAAACTTATATTCTGTATTTCCAGGCATGATCTCAACAGCTTTTTCATAGTAGTTAATGGCAGTGATGTCATTGTCTTGGGCAATAAAAACTCTACCTAAGCCTGCCCATGCATCTGCTAACGAGTCGCTTATCTCCAATGCTTTATTGAAGTATCGCATGGCATTTCGTAAATCATTAATTTGCTCGTATGATTCTCCGATGTAGTAGTAAGTTATTGGTTCTGGAGCTTCGTATTTAAAGGTTTCTTTATAATATCTTATAGCTTCAGTGTATCTTTGCATGCCTGAAAGTGAGTTGGCAATATTAAAGTATGCAGAAGAAAACTTATCATCAATTGCGAGTGTATATTCGTATGCTTCAATGGCCTTCTCAAAAAGTTCTAGTTGATTGTAAAATATTCCAAGATTAAACCATCCAACCTTAGAGTATGGGTTGGTATCAATAAAATCTTTAAAGAATTTTATGGCTTCTTCCTCACGATTGGTTATATCAAAGAAGAAAGCAATCTCATGTATGATATTTTCTGACTCGGGCTTGAGTGCAAGTGCTTTTTTTAGGTTTTTTATGGCGTTGGGGTAGTCATTTAGGTTTTCGTATTCAAACGCAATAACTGAATATATATCCTCTGGATTTTCCGATAGAGGAATAGCCTTATTGTATTGTTCAATGGCCAGTTCATGTTTATTCATCATGCTGTATATCTCAGCTTTTGAAATATATAGTTCATCACTAGCCGGTTCTAGAAGCTCAGTTTGATTTAATTCTTCAAGGGCTTCGTAGTATTTCCCATTAAGAGCTTGAAGTTTAGCTTTTCTTATGATGAAAGAACTTACGGATGGGTGTTGCTGCAGAGCTGATTCAATTGCTATTTCAGCTTTGTCAAATTCTTGGAAGTCTATGAAATAATCAACAAGAGCCTCAAACTCATTTACATCAAAAAATAAATGCATTTGGGATCCTAGCATTTTTTCAAATCTGCTTATGAGATCATTGATGTCTCCATCCTCTATCCATCTAAATTCATCGTTCATTTTCTAAATATACCGATTATAGTTATAAAAATCGAAAACTAAATTAATGTAAATTAATATTTTAAAAAAATATATAGCATTATGTTATCAACTAAAAATTAGCTTTAATTGTTAGTTTACGATCGAAAACAGCCTATTCCATCTAATCTTACCATCTAAAAGTGATTTATTTTGATCAAGAGATAACCATATGAATTCTGCTCTACCTACAATATGGTCCTCTGGTACAAATCCCCAATATCGTGAGTCCGCAGAATTATGTCTATTGTCTCCCATCATCCAGAAATAATCATATTTAGGAGAATAACTGCTGACTTCCTTTCCATTTATAATTATTTTGTTGTTAACTATTTCGAGTGTATTTCCTTCATAAGTGGTAATTATCCTTTGGTGGAGAGGAAGGTTTTTAATATTAAGTTCAATTGGAACATTCTTAGCAGGTATGTATAGCGGTCCGAAGTTATCTCTATTCCATTTATAGGATGAGTCATTTGGAAATATTTCAGGCTTCCAAACCCCAGGAGACTCATTAAATACCTCAATGCTTGTAATTATTGGAAGCTTTTCTATTTCATTTTTGGATTCTTCCGTAAGTATGAGGATAAATTCTCCGGGTTTGTTACCTCTAAATGTTTCAGTTATATCGTACTTGTCAAGAATTTTAGGATTAATACTACTACCATTAGTTGTAATCTTATATTGATATTGTAATTTTTCAGGATTATTGGCTTTTTTTCCATTTAAGTAAACCTGTCTATTAATAATACTCAAGGTATCTCCAGGTAATCCTATGCATCGCTTCACATAATTTTCCCGCTTATCAACAGGCCTAACAACGATATCTCCAAAATTTCTTTTGTCACTCCAAACCCTATCTCTGCCATATTCATTTACCAGAGTATAATAACTAATATTACTCTGAAAACGAGTTGAAACAGTATCTCCCGCCGGATAGTTAAAAACTACTGCATCATTATGCTCAACATTCTTAAATCCAGCAAAACGATAAAATGGAAACTTTATCCATTCCAAATAAGACTTTGTGCTTTCAGTAGCAGGTAGTGTGTGATGAACAAAAGGAAACGATAATGGAGTGTTAGGAACTTTAGGCCCATAAGTTATCTTACTTACAAAAAGATAATCTCCTACCAGTAGGGATTTTTCCATTGAGGATGTAGGTATTGTATATGCTTCAAGAAGAAATGTTCTTATGATAGTAGCAGCAACAACGGCAAATATAATAGCATCGGTCCATTCACGTAAAAATGATTTTTTCATCTTCGGACGGTTCTCAGGATCAACAAAAGACTCTTTTTTGCTCCAGCCAAGGTAGGGTAGGTATATGAATGGAAGTATTACAACAAACAGTTGCTCCAATAAGCTGAATTTTTTGAAGCACTTCACAATCTCAACTAACATAAGCAAATACATGAATACATTTAGGAATGGAAAAAATAGAAGGACCATCCACCACATTGGTTTTTTGATGATTTTTAGGAAGACAAACAAATTATAATAGGGCACAAGAGTTTCCCAACCTTTTCTACCAGCTTTCTCAAATATTTTCCATGCAAAGATGGTTGGTATTGTAAACAATAAGGGTATCAGAAATATTAGTTGTAACATGATTTATCTATTAATAAATATTTATATGAGCAAAGGTAGATTCATTACACATATGTTCGCGTTAATTATTCTTAATTATTTAGTGTGCAAAAGTAATAATTAAAGGAGATGCGAGTATTATTTATATAAGTCTAAAATTGCATGAGTAGTAATATATTTGTAATCGCACTGCAGTCCCTCTAATAAGAGTAAGTTACACTTGCATCTGTGCCTGCCATTCGCAGAACTATCCCTCCATTGTTAGCATACTCTGTGAAGAAACTTAGGTTGAAATATAGTTTTTGCTGTACTATTGCTCTGCAATTATCATCATCATCAAGCTGAAGAAGAAGATTTACCTTCGGGGGCATTGAATTCATTAGTAAATCATTATAGAATAATTTAAATTCGGAATTCCCACATCCACCACTATAACTTACCCAAACATTTAGGCAATCGTTATCAATAAACAATGAGTCGATTGTATAATAGTCAGATTCCAAATCAGAGTATTGGGCATTTGTAAAGTTTAGGAACTCACAATATTCCTTTGCAGGGATATTTTTATTTGCGCTTTTATTTGAAACCCCACATGAAACAATTAAGATCATGAATGCAATGAATAACATCTTTGTTATGAATACGATTATTGTGTTCATTTTAGTTGATATAATGTAATTATTATTCTAAAGACCTCATTATGTCTTCCATATTGAAGATTCCTTTCTTTTCTTTAATAAACTCTGCTGCCATAACTGCTCCAATTGCAAATCCAGATCTATTCTTAGCATCGTGTAACAATGAAATTATATCAACAGGTGATTCATATACAACTTCATGCTTACCAGTTACTTCACCTTCTCTTGATGAATAAATTGTAATTGAATTGGGTTCTTCTTTGTTGAGCGACCATGAATTAAGACTGTTGCTCATACCCAATATACCGTTGGCAGTTGAAATAGCCGTTCCGCTGGGTGAATCAATTTTGTGTTTGTGGTGGGTTTCAATTATTTTAACTTGATATTCATAAAGCCCATTCATGATTTTAGCCAAATATTTATTAACCTGGGAAAAAATATTAACACCTATACTAAAGTTAGGGGCATAAAACAATGTTCCATTATTTGTACTGCACAATTCGGATATACTTTCGAATTTATCATACCATCCGGTAGTTCCTGTTACTATTGGGATGTTTAGCTCAAATGCTCTTGATATATTTTCTATTGCTGAGTTTGGTAAGCTGAAGTCTATAATTACAGCGGTGGTGTTGGTTAATGATAGAGTGTTCCACTGATCTCTATTATCTATTATTGCAATAATATTATGGTTCCTTTGTTTGCATATCTTTTCGACTTCTTTGCCCATTCGGCCATAGCCTGAAATAATTATATCCATAATTATTAAGTATTTAATTAAAAGTTGACAGAAATTCTTATACCGTTGTGAGCAGGCAATCCAGGTGACATGTATGCAGCCTGATGCACAACCTGTTGCTTTATAATTGGTTGTACTCTAACACTAAGGTTTTCGTTTACATCCCAATAATAAAGATGTGCGTCAACAGTTGCATCTAATATTTGTAATATATACCATAGGCCCATTAGTATGAATGAAAACTCCATGTCTCTTCTATACTGATCTCTCACGGATTTAATTTGATCTGCAGAATATTTTTGTGCAATTTCATTATCACATTCATATCCACTCTGTTGTTCTTCTTCAACCTTGCATATGTAAGCATCACTGTATTCGAGGTAACCATTTCTATTCCATAATGCAAAATATCCAGTAACTCCAAAACCTGCGTATACAATTGGTAGTTTCCAGTATTTCTTATTATAAATTTGACCAGCACCTGGTATTAAAGATAAATACGTTGCTTTCTTGGGGGAATGCTTTTTTTCAATTATTGTGTCAGTTGAGGTTTGACCTTGAACATTGCTGAACTTAGCAAAACCTAATCCGAATATTAAAATACCTATAAGAATATTTTTGATTAACATAATAAACTTCTACTTAGAGCCCTCGATAATTGAGATTATCTTATCTAGATCTTTATCACTCTTAAAGGTAATAACGATGGTGCCTTCACCATTATTATTTCTTCTAAGATTTACTTTAGTTCCAAGTTTTGTACTTAGGTTGGCGGGAACAGTTTTAAACTTCTCTGGAATTGATAATTGTTTTTTCTTTGTAATACTTACTGGCGCCATGATATTTCTTACAATCTCTTCAGTCTGCCGCACATTTAAACCTCCATCAACAATATTTTTCAAGATACGCTTTTGTGTTTTCTTATCTGGTATTGTTATAAGAGCTCTAGCATGTCCCATTGAAATAAATTTATCTCTAAGGGCTATTTGTAATTCTGGCGGAAGCTTGAGTAATCTTAAGAAATTTGAAATGGCAGACCTGCTCTTCCCAACCTTTTCACTTAGCTTTTCCTGAGTAAGGTCAATTTCGTCTATCAATCTTTGATAGCTTATTGCTATCTCAATGGCATTTAGATCTTCTCTATGAATATTTTCGATTAATGCGAGTTCCAACATTTGCTCATCATTAGCAACTCTTATGAAGGCAGGAATCTTTTTAATACCAGCCATCTGCGATGCTCTAAACCTTCTTTCACCAGATATTATCTGATATTGATCATAACCCATCTTACGGACTGTAATCGGTTGGATTATACCTTGAATTTTTATTGAGGCTGATAATTCTCTTAGCATCATTTCATGAAACTCAGTTCGAGGCTGAAAAGGGTTTGTTTCAATTTTACTTATTTCCAAATCAGCAATGGCTCCAGCAACATACTCTCCAGATATATCTACGGATGTAATATCCGTATCTGGGCTTGATAATATTGAATCAAGTCCTCTTCCCAAAGCCCTCTTTTTACCTTTGTTACTCATTTATAATTTTATCAGCATTATTCATCACTGTCAAGTCGTTTTTTTGGAGTACTTCTCTTGCCAAGTTTAGATAATTTATTGCACCCGTACTTGCTGCATCATGCATTATTATTGAGTCTCCAAAACTAGGAGCCTCTCCAAGTTTGGTGTTACGATTAATGATTGTGTTAAATACCATTTGTTGGAAGTGTGTTTTCACTTCTTCAACCACCTGCTTAGAAAGCCTTAGTCTGGAATCAAACATCGTTAATAGGATCCCTTCGATATCAAGTTTATCATTTAAGCGACTTTGTACAATCTTAATTGTATTTAATAGTTTACCAAGCCCTTCCAAAGCGAAATATTCGCACTGAACAGGTACTATTACTGAGTCAGAAGCGGCTAAAGAGTTAACTGTAATTAGCCCCAGTGAAGGAGAACAGTCAATTATTATAAAATCATACTTATGTTTTACTTTCTCAAGAACGTTTGCCATTAATTTTTCTCTTCCTGGCATGTTGATTATTTCTATTTCTGCACCCACAAGATCTATGTGTGCAGGAAGTAAATCAAGATTTGGTGTTTTTGTGCTTAGAATTACATTTTCAACATTCAAATCATCAATGATACATTCGTAAATGCTAGCCTGAATTTGTTTTGGATCAAATCCTGTACCTGAGGTTGCGTTTGCCTGCGGATCGGCATCAACAATAAGAGTTTTGTATTCAAGAATAGCAAGACTGGCGGCAAGATTTATTGCCGTTGTTGTTTTACCAACACCTCCCTTTTGGTTTGCTACTGAAATAGTTTTACCCATAATAAACTATTATTCATTTACAGATTTATACGTTTTTTTTAAGACTTACTGAACAATCCATTGTGATGGCAATGAATAAGATTTAACCATGAAAAATACTCTTAACTTAGGATTCGGTATCCTGGCCAAGATCTTCAAAGCTAACATCAACAGTGCTGCTGATTTCTTCATCTGGTTTAGCTTCTTCTATTACTAACTCAGAATTATCGCTTCCAGACTCAATAAAATCAATTGCTGCATTTAATCCATCCTTAAATTTATCAAAGTCTTCTCCATATAAAAAAACCTTGTGCTTTTCATAAAAAAATTTACCTTGCTCTTCACTAAAACGCCTCTTGCTTTCAGTAATTGTTAAATATTGCTGATTGGCACGTGTTGCTTTAACATCAAAAAAATATGTGCGTTTTCCTGCTCTAACTACCTGAGAAAAAAGATCATCTCTCTTTTCAAATTTATCTTTCTCCTGCATAAAAATCTCCAGATTTTGAACAAATTATGTTAACTAATTATTCTATTCAGATTATGAATAAATTACTCTGTCAAAGTTAAAAATTAATGTAACTTTTATGGGGTTCTATAATCTTTTGTTAATAAATCGTAATTTTTGTTGATAACCACAAAAAGCCTATATATATTGAAAATGGTATAGTTATAACTTATTTTATTGTCATAGAAGTAAGTAACCCATTGATTAATTTAGCTTTTGAGTATTTTAATAGTTTGGATTCTCTTTTTGGATATAATCTTTAAGAAATATATTCCCTGAGTGAGTTCTGATAATCCTGAATTGATAAATATATTATTGTTTGACTTGGATATCTCGTATCCCATTTTCATGATAGTATTTCCTGCTAGATTAATTAGTTCTAGATTTATTATTTCAGAACTATCTGTATCAACTACTACACGAAGCTGGTCTTTAAATGGACTTGGTCCAACTGAAACAAATGAGTTTATATTTATTTGCGGGTTTATCGAGGTTAAAATGGAGTCTGCACTCGAGAAGTCTGGAATACCCCATCCCATGTAGTTATCAGGGAATTTTGAGAATGACCCACTTTCCATAACAGATTCCATTACTTCTAGTGCTGTCATTTCAGGATGCGATTGCCATAAGCATGTTATCATTCCTGCTAAAATGGGCGAAGAAAATGATGTTCCATAACCACTTGTTGAAATTCCTGAGTTTCCAACTGCGATTGTAGCACCTGCGCCACAGGCCATAATATTAGGCTTTATTCTTCCATCTGCTGTTGGCCCTATGGAACTAAATCCAGCTCTGTCTCCATTTATGTCAACTGCTCCAACTGTCATAACACTGTCTCCATCAGCAGGAGCACCAACAAGGTAACCTGAGTTTCCAGCACTATTACAAACGATCATTCCCTTTGATGAAGCAATATCTGCTCCAATAGTTGAAATTGCAGTATTACCATCCATATCAGGATAATCGTATGACCATTCTGGCATATCAAATTCAAAATAACTTAGTGAACTGTTTATTACATCTGCACCAACACTATCTGCAAATTCAGCTGCGCTAACCCAATTATATTCTTCTATTATATTTTCAAGTGGTCCCTCTTCGGATCTTAGTAGCCAATAATTTGCTTCTGGTGATGTTCCTATCATTTCCTCCGGTAAATAGGCCCCCATGCATGAAAGAACCATAGAGCCGTGCTCATGGCCAACATATACATCTCCGCCTTTGTAAACAAAATCTTTGGTGCCTAGGATTTTATTATTATCACGTAAGTACTCAAACACAGGGTGCTCCAATACACCAGTGAAACCTGCATCCAGCACAGCTATAACCATGCCCTCTCCTTTAAAACCTTTGTCATGAAGGTCTATACCATTTAATTGATCTATTTGACCATATGAAAGTCCGTAATCCATAGTGCTTGAGGATTTTAACCCATCATTTCTTGTTGGTTCATCTCTAACCAAATTATTAAATTTTGATGAATTACTAGACTTAGTGCTACCTATTTTAAGGGTATTATTAACATATGGTAATGCTTCAATTATAGATATAAGAGAATCGTTAGTTGTGAAAATAGTAACACCATTTAGCCAACGAGATGGATTTAGTATTTCTACTCCAACATCAGAAACGCCCTGCAAATAACTGGTATTTACAGGAATATCATTCATTGAAATTGGAATGCCGAACCTATATCTTCTATCAAGGGCTCTTTGGGTTAGAAATTCACTAGGGTTACTGATTGTGTATGGTGAATTTTCTTTGTCTGTGAACTGGACAAAGTACTTGTCGGGTGCAATTTGTGCCGAACCCGCGCATGTTATAAACATTATAACAACTATGGTTAGTATTATCTTCATGGTTTAAGGTTGTTTTGCTTTAATTTATATGAGATTGACAAATAATACAATCTCTAAGTTGCACAATTATTCAAATATAATTTCATTATTTTCCCTGATAACATCAGGAACAATATCATTGCCAACAATTATTCTTTTGGGCTTTTTATCTTTATTGAGCTGAAATATTACACCCCTATCTCCATTCTTCCATACAGATGCATTCCTGTAAAAGGTTTCTTTTGTGTCATCAAGGTATGTACAACTCAAGTATATTGGTAGAGGTAGTCCTCCATTGTTTTCCACAACAACTTTGTTGTCAAATGTTACTTTTTTTATTCCAATGTCTGCGTATACTCTATCAAAAAACCAGGGTGTGAAGAACCAGTCTAGATCCTGCCCAGATATATTTTCAAAGGTGTTGAAAAAGTCATAGGGCCCAGGATGTTTATTGTGCCAACGATCAATAAAAGAATAGACAGCAGATTTAAAAACACTATCGCCTAACGCATTTCTTAAGTAGGCATATGCCAGTGCCGATCTAGAATATGAGTGTGAACGATAAGATTGATAGTCTTTGATTTGATATGATAGAAACATAAGAGGTACCTCTTTCTCCTTGCCGCTTATATTTTCAAAGGATGCTGACACCCTGCTAAGATAATTATAGTCGGGAGCAAGGTCATCAGCAATACCATATGAAAGCCAGGATGCCCACCCTTCATCCATCCATGCGTATTTACGTTCATTTATACCCATGTAAAATGGGAAATAAGTGTGAAGTATTTCATGAAAAATTAAACTCATGGCTGACCCGTCATCAGAGGGATCACCTTCATTTACCATCATGGGTGATTCCATTCCACCACCATTTTCGCCATTACAGAATGATGTAATATGGGAATAAGGGAAGGGGTAACCAGGAAGGCTATCTACCATAAAGTTTACACTTTTTAAGCCATAATATACAGCCTTATCAAAAGTATTAATAGAATCGGGATATACAGCATCAACCAGAACTCGTCTATTTGTTTGCTTATCTGCAATTGTGGATGCAGCATCCCAATTGGACTCCAATGATGCTGCAAATGTGAAATCTGGAACATCATTGGCTACAAAGTTCCAAATATTTTTGCCTGTTTTTTTAAGAACTCTATTCTCTCTGCAGTCATCAATAGTGAATATGTTGATAATATCAGATGATGTTGAAGCTTTAGTGTGATTTCTAATTACTTTTTCTGTGTAAATATCATTCATATTAATCAAATTACCTGTGGCCCATATCGTAAAATATGGGGGGGAAGTAATGTTAACCTCATAGTTATTGAAATCATTGTAGAATTCAACAGTTCCAAAATATTCTAGTATATCCCATCCATCTATGTCATCATAAACAGCTATTTGGGGGTACCAGTAAGCTATGAACAACCTATTATTACCATAGTTTCCCATCCTTATGGTTTGGGTTTCAGGAATGAAAAGTTCCCAGCTCATGTCTACCTTTAAGGAATCGGATGGAATTAGAAGAGACTCAAGGTTAATGAAAAGATTCGTAGCAGACCTTCTAACAATTCTAGAATCATTGACGTTAATACTATTTCCATTTATGGCTAACTCTTTGATAATTGTTCCATCGTTCAGGTCATCTGGTGCAACTGGCCACGACCTTGCATTACCTTTTTTATAAATATCCGGATATAGCCTTAACACCAATTTATCTAGTGTGTCAGGGCTGTCATTATGATAAGTTATTGTACCTTTTGCTCTAAGCATACTCTTGTCAGTGAGTAATTCTACATCAATTTTGTAATCAGCATGATTTTGCCAGTAATTTGGTCCTGGTTCTCCATCATTTGATCTTGTTCCTTTTTGAAATGCTGTGGCGTTCTCCAAAGACATTTTAGTTGAGGTTTGACCAATTAGGTCAATGGAGCTCATAATGATGAATATCAAGGCCCAAAAGTATATATTTAGCATTTGCTGTTTGTTTAGAGCTTAAAAATACAAATAATCAACCTTGAATAATACTTAATATCGCATATAGTTTCAATTTGGGTAACTAATAGTATGAGCGATATAAAATTAGGAACTAGGTTTTGCGTTTTTTCTTTTTGGCTGCTGGGAAAAGAACATTGTTGAGAATCAAACGGTAGCCTGGAGAGTTTGGGTACAGGTTTAGATCTGTTTGTGGATCTCCTATACGATGTTTGTAATCTTCAGGATCATGGCCACCATAGAATGTCCAAAAACCTTTGCCAAACTCGCCATGTATATATCTGGCTTCGTTAGCTGATTTGTTTTCGCCCATTATAACAACATCTGATTGTATTAAGTCCTTATTGAATGCTGTTGTTTGACCCATAAAACCATTTATTATTCTATTATGATTCTGGCATAATATTGTGGGTATATGATCCCATTTTGCAGAGAAATCAAAGAGCATGAAGAAATCATTTCCCTCCCTTAATGACTTTGGACGTGTTTCTGTTACATCAATATTAGAAATTTCATATTTCCCTGCATTCTGAACGATAGTAAAATCTTTGAAGACCATGCAATTATCATAGTTCAACTTCTCTTGGGCTCCAGATTCTAATGCATCACCATCAAACATTACATCACATATATCTACGTTTATGGCAGACAAGGCAACATCGTAGCTGTCAGTGGCTGAACACATTGCAAATAAATAACCACCACCAAGAACAAAGTCTCTTATTTTCTTTGTTACAGCAAGCTTTAGTTCACTTACTTTTGTGAATCCTAATTCTGCTGCAACCTGTTCGTTTGCAGCAACATCTTCCTTGTACCAGGGATAGTTTCTGTAATGTGCCCAAAACTTACCATATTGTCCAGTAAAGTCTTCGTGATGAAGATGAAGCCAATCATAACTTGGCAACATACCACTGATCACCTCTTGATCGTATACTACATCGTATGGTATCTCAGCATATGTTAATGCTAGGGTAACTGCATCATCCCATGGCTGCTTGTTTTTGGGGGAGTATACAGCAATCTTTGGAACTTTATGGAGATCTATAATATCCATATTAACATCAGGTTCCATTATCTGCTGTCTAATGGATGAGGCCTGAACATCAGTTAAAACCATAGAAGTTACTCCACGAATTGTACACTCATTATCAAATAATTCATTGTATGGCATTAGATAGCTTCCTCCACGGTAGTTTAATAGCCATTGAATTTCAACTCCCTTTTCCAATACCCAATATGCAATTCCATATGCCTTTAGATGATTTTTTTGGGTATTATCCATTGGAATCATTAGCCATGCAGCTTTAATATGGCCGACCAATAAAAATAATAATATTGATAAGATAATTAATGTTTTTCTATTCATGGTTTAAAAATTGATTACAAAAATAATCTAAATTAGGCATGAAAATAATCGTTAATTGAGCTTGTTTTTGGTTATTATTTTTCGCCAATAAATCTATGTTACAGTTTAACGATAATCTTATGGTTAAAATTGTGAATTGACATCTTTACTATGGGTACTCATTGTTAATGTTTCTTGGAATTTATTTCGCAGGCAGCAATAAATGCTTTGGCTAATGGTGATGAAAGCCTATGATCATAGCTCATTACTTCTGGATGCCACTGAACAGCCATTATAAACCTATGATTCGAATTTCTCTTCCATTCTATTGCTTCTGGCAGGCTATCTGCACTCCATGCTGAGATTGATAAATTATTACCTAGCTTTTCTATGCCCTGATGATGATTTGTAACAACCTGGTTATCGTCAATATCACCACAAATATCTGAGAGTTGAGATCCTTCTGATATTAAAACAGGATGGTAACATAGCGACCAATCTGAATTGTGATGCTCCACAGTTGTGTCGTAATCTGAAGGTATGTCTATATAAAGGGTTCCTCCCTGACTAACATTCAATATCTGCTCTCCTCTACAAACTCCAAATATTGGCATTTCTAATTCCATTGCCGCATCTATAAGTAACATCTCTAGGCTATCGCGGTATCTATCAATGCTACCGCATCGTGCAGTATCATCTATTTTTCCATAATAACCTGGAAATATATCTTGCCCTCCAGTTAACAATAGTCCATTGCAACTTTTTAATTTGACTAATGCTGAATCAATCCCCATTGGATACATATATACCAAATCTATGGTGCTATCGTGATGTAAAATCCAATCGGAATATTTTGTGTTGGATTCAGTTGATTTTTCCTTTGATACTGCAATGCGAATTTTATCATCCTTCTTCTTATAACAACCGGTAATAATAAAAATTGATATGAGTGATAAAATAATTAATCTAAACATTTGACTGCTTCTTTGTGAATTGTAAAATTAATAAAATACTGGTATATTGACATTCAATTAAGATAACTCATTTAATTACATTTGCATTACAATTTATTAATATGAAATTAGCAGAAAAATTATTTAACATTTTTGTTTGCATACTGAGTATATCGTTTGTATTTATTTCCTGTGATTCACCTGTTAAGTTAGATAGTGTTGATGATTTATTTAGTAGAATAGATGTGAATGAAGAATCTTTGGTTGAATATGCTATTGGTTTTGATATATTGAGAGTTGATAATAACTATAAGCTAATTATTTACAATCCAGATGATAGAAGCCAGGTTTTGGCGTGCTATTATTTTTTGGTAGATGGAGTTATCTCAAACAATAAATCAGTATTTGTTCAACCAATAGATAGTGTTGCAGTATTTTCTGCTACCCAGCTTAATGCTTACAGTAAATTAGATGTTTTAGATAAAGTAGTTGCAATCTCTGAATCAGATTTCATAACTAATGAAGAGGTTCTGGAATTGTTTGAAAAGGGTAAAATTGTAAACCTTGCAAATAATGGAAATTTTTTTTTGGAAAAGGCATTAGAAGTTGATCCTTCCATAGTCTTTTATTCACCTTACAACTTAGCTCAAAAGCATCCACTTGCTGAAACTAACTTAACTATGATTCCATTTTTTGATTTCAAAGAAACCGATCCATTGGGTAGGGCAGAATGGATAAAGTTTACGGGTTTGTTCTTTAACAAGCAAAGGCAAGCAGATAGTATCTTTAATATCATAAAGACCGAGTATAATAAATATAAATCATTAACATCTGACATAACTGATATTCCAACAGTCTTTTCAGATAAGTACTATAGTGGCCAATGGTTTGTGCCAGGAGGCAAAAGCTATATAGCACGATTATTTGAAGATGCAGGAGCAGAATATATTTGGAAGGAAAACACTAATACTGCTAGTTTTAATATTGACTTTGAAACCGTGTATCATCATGCTAATGATGCGGACTTTTGGCGAATTATAGGATATTATGCTAATGATGGTTTCTCCTATGATAAGCTTGCCATGGAAAATGAATTATACCAAAATTTCGATGCTTTTAATAATAAGAATGTTGTATTTTGCGATTCGAAAAGTACATCTTATTTTGAGCGAGGGGCATTGGAGCCTCATGTAATACTTGCAGACTTAATTTTTGCTTTTCATCCGGATCTGCTTCCGGAATATTCTCCTATTTATTATAAATTGTATAAATAATTAGATGTTGGCTTACAGAAATATATCTTTCCTGATTTTTTCAGTTGTTACTTTTATGTTATTTATGCTAAACATTAGATATGGTTCGGTTGATCTGTCATGGACAGAAGTGATGAATTCATTATTTATTTCAGATTCATATTCAGTACATGGTGAGGTTATAATACTTCAATACAGACTACCTCAGGCAATTACATCAATGGCTGTTGGTATGGGACTCAGTCTAGCAGGAATGTTGCTGCAAACTACCTTCGGAAACCCATTGGCAGGGCCATCTGTATTAGGAATTAGTGCTGGAGCAAGTCTGGGTGTGGCATTGTTGGTTTTGATGGGAGGAATAACAGGAGTTAGCATGGGTAGTAATTCACTATTCTTTGGTGACTTTGGCATTGTTGCTGCTGCCTTCATTGGAGCTTTGGCTGTGTTGTTGGTTATAATATTTGTTTCCGGCAGAATAGGAAATGCAGTGACTGTTTTGATAATAGGAATTATGATTGGTTATTTAGTTTCTGCAGTTGTTGGCACACTTCAGTTTTTTAGTTCTTCTGAAGATTTGCATTCATTTATACTTTGGGGTCTTGGAAGTTTTTCTAATACAAACGTAAGTCAATCACTAACAATATTGATCCTAACACTATTAATATCATTAGCTACACTATTTTTTATAAAACCACTTAATGCTCTTTTACTGGGGCATAGGTATGCGGTTAGTTCTGGGTTTAATGTAAAAATATTACAAACTATTTTCATTCTTTTTTCAGGCTTATTAATTGCTCTTGGAACAGCTTTTACCGGCCCCATTGCTTTCATCGGTTTGGCAGTGCCTCACATAGCTAGAAGTTACTTTAGAACTTCTAATCATACCATATTAATTCCTGCTGTTATACTGTTTGGAGCAGGTTTTTCTTTACTGTGCAATCTAATCAGTAAATTGCCAGGTTATGATGTCTCACTGCCTATAAATGCCGTTACTTCGATAATAGGAGCGCCAATTGTTATATGGGTAATAATAAAAGGAAGGAGGTTGGATATTGGATAGTATGGAACTAGAAAATACCCTCTTAGAATTATCTGGTGTTGATACTGGATACACTAACTCTTCAACTGAAATTAAGGTTTTGCAAAGGAACATTAGATGTGAGGTAAAGAAAGGCGAGTTTATAGCACTATTGGGCCCCAATGGGGTGGGTAAATCATCTCTTATTAAAACCATAACCGGAATGGTACCTTCATTGGCAGGGAATGTTTTTATCAAAGGAAAGAACATAAGGCATATGTCAAATAGGGAAATAGCCTCTGAGATTGCTTTAGTTCTTACAGACAAAATTTCTGACACTTATCTTACAGCTAAGGATGTTGTTTTAACGGGCAGATATCCCTACGGATCGTTTCTAGGTAAGATAACAAAAATGGACATTGATAAAGTAATTAAAGGATTCGATGTGGTTGGAGCTCATAATCTTATTGACAGATATTTCCATTCATTGAGTGATGGTGAGAAACAAAAGGTGCTATTGGCTAGGGCTGTGGTTCAGGATACACCATTAATTATACTCGATGAACCAACAGCCTTCATTGATTCGCCAGGTAAGATTCAAATAATGAAATTATTAAAGGAATTAGTTAGTAAGCACAATAAAAGTGTAATTATAACTACTCATGATACAGATATGGCATTGAAAAATGTTTCAACAGTATGGTTGCTTGGATTTAACAAAGAGTTTTACAGCGGAAGTGTTCCATCGATTATAGACGAAGGATTAATAAACAGAGTCTTTGATGTAGATGGGGTTTCATTTAATAAGAATAGCTTAAGATTTGAGAGCATATAGATGAAAACTAAATCATTAATGCCGATTTACAAATAATTTATTTTATAAAAATAGAAGGATGAAAATAGTAACTCAAAACAAGTTCATATTAAATATAAATTTAAGTCTAAAGATACTTGTATTAACCATCGTTCTATTTCAGATAATTTCATGTGATAATAATATTAAAGTGGATTCCATAATAACCAATGGCAAGATATACTCCGTTAACGATTCATTTGATATTGTAGAAAGTGTTGTTATAAAGAATGGTGTTTTTTTTGATTTGGGAAGTTCTAAAGACATGTTATCCAAATACTCTCCCACCGAAATAATTGATGTCAATGGTAGTTTTGTATACCCTGGTTTTAATGATGGGCATAGCCACTTTCTTAGCTATGGTATTTCCGAAATAAAATATGCCAACCTTATGGGAACAAGTTCATTTGATGAAGTAATAAATCTGGTAAATGAACATTATTTAGAATATCCTTCAGAATGGATATTAGGTAGAGGCTGGGATCAAAATGATTGGGATATCAAAGAATTCCCTGACAATAGCGCATTAAACGAAGCTTTTCCAGAAACTCCTGTTGTTTTAAATCGTGTAGACGGACATGCGTTGATTGCAAATAATACCGCATTAGAAATAGCTGGTATAACAGCGGATACAAAGATATATGGAGGTGAGATAGTTATTGCAGATAATAAGCCAACTGGACTTTTGATTGATAATGCAATGGATAAGGTGCTATCAGTTATCCCTAGTTGGACATCAGAAGAAAAGACGGCGGCATTATTAAAAGCCCAGAAAGATTGTTTTGCAGTGGGTCTTACCTCAGTTACTGATGCAGGATTAGATAAAAAGGATATCCTATTAATAGATGAGTTGCATAAAAAGAATGATCTAAATATTAGGGTTTATGCAATGCTTAGCCCCAATTCTGATAACTTCAATTATTTCATTGACAAGGGGCCTTACCATTCTGATAAGCTAACAGTAAGATCAATTAAGGTATATATTGATGGTGCCTTGGGTTCAAGAGGAGCATTATTGTTAGAGCCATATTCAGATGCATTGCATTCTCATGGGTCTCAAGTTAGCTCAACAAAGCTCTTGGATAGTATATGCATATTGGCTTTGGATAATGACTTCCAGGTAAATACACATGCAATTGGCGATTCGGGAAATAGAATTGTACTCGATTCATATGCCAAATATCTAAGAGGTAAAAATGATCTAAGGTGGAGGGTTGAACATGCTCAAGTCGTTAACCCAAATGACATTAATTATTTCAGAGAATATTCTATAATACCTTCGGTTCAGGCTACCCACTGCACTTCTGATATGTATTGGGCAGATGAAAGGCTAGGGAAGGAAAGATTAAAATACGCATATGCTTATAATGACCTGTTGAAAACCAATGGTTGGATTATAAATGGTACTGATTTTCCCATCGAAGGGATTAGTCCAATTCGCACTTTTTATGCAAGTGTTGCTCGCCAAGATATAAATGAATATCCTGATGGTGGATTTCAAATGGAGAATTCTCTTTCTAGAAAGGATGCTCTCAATTCAATAACAATTTGGCCTGCAATGGGAAGTTTTGATGAAGAAACCAAAGGTTCTATAGAGTCTGGCAAGGTGGCTGATTTTGTTATTTTGGATACGGATCTATTGGAGGTAGAGCAATCGGATATATTGAAGGCCAAGGTATTAGGAACTTATATTAATGGTATAAATGTTTACAAGGCCTATTAATCATTTTAGAATCATGGATACATGTGGCTTGTTAACATAAGGTTTGATTATGATAATTATTAATTAAAGATAAATCTTTTTAATACATAAATTGCGAAAGAAACATGTCTACTGTTTTTATTGATAACAAAAAAATATATTGGCAGGATTATGGCAAAGGCGATCCAATAATACTTATTGCAGGTCTTGGCTCGGATTCATCAAGTTGGTTACAAATAATAGTACCATTATCAAAAAACTATAGAGTTATTGTATTTGATAATATTGGAGTTGGGAGGTCTGATCACGACAATGAAGGTATTTCAATAGGTTTAATGGCTGATTGCACTCGCAAATTGATTGCGGAATTAAATCTTACTAAAGTTAGTATTATTGGCCATTCCATGGGAGGAATGATAGCAATTGATCTTGCAATTAATTATCCTGAAATGTTAAATAAATTAATTCTTGTTGCCACATCAGCAAAGATTAACAAAAGAAATGTTTACTTGTTTAGAGATATGGTAGCGTATATAAAATCAGGAATAAAAGAAGAACTATGGATTAGGTACATGTTTTATTGGATATTTTCTCCATCATTTTTTGAAAATACTGACTTAGTTGATCAGGCGGTTAGTATGGCTCTTAATTACAGGTACCCACAAAGTATAAGATCCTTTGAAAATCAGGTGGAATCAATAATCCAGTTAGATATGGTTTCTGAGCTAAATAAAATAAAACTAGAAACGCTAGTACTAAAGGCAGGGGATGACCTTTTATTCACTCCCAATGATACACGAGATATGTTTAATTCGATACCATTTTGTACCGAAGTAATCATTGAAGGTTCTGGTCATTCTATTCATATGGATAAACCTGATATCTTCTTGGATGAAGTTAAAAATTTTATTGGATGATAATTCCATAGTATTATTAAAAATCTATGACATTTAAGATTAATCTTTTGAAGTATTAACAAATACTTTTAAAAAGTTAATTACTTTTGCAGCCCTTAAACGTAATGTTACTAATAATATGCAGAATATCAGGAATATAGCTATAATTGCCCACGTTGATCATGGCAAAACCACTCTTGTTGACAGAATGTTACATCAAGTACAGCTTTTTAGAGAAAATCAGGAGGTAGGAGAACTAATACTTGACAGCAATGATCTTGAGAAGGAGAGGGGTATTACAATTCTCTCCAAGAATGTTTCAGTTAGGTACAAAGAAGTAAAAATAAACATTATAGATACACCTGGTCACTCCGATTTTGGTGGTGAAGTTGAGCGCGTATTAAATATGGCAGATGGAGTAATTCTATTGGTTGATGCGTTTGAAGGGCCTATGCCTCAAACAAGGTTTGTTTTGCAAAAAGCTGTTGATTTGGGTTTGAAACCAATTGTTGTTATTAACAAAGTTGATAAGCCAAATTGTCGTCCGGAGGAGGTTTATGAATCTGTATTTGACCTTATGTTTAATTTGGGTGCTTCTGAGGATCAACTTGACTTTCCTGTTGTCTATGGCTCTTCCAAGGAGGGCTGGATGTCTCATGATCATACAAAACCTACAGATAATGTAGTTTATCTTCTGGATCAGATAATTGAACATATACCCCCAGCAGAATTTAAAGAAGGAACTCCTCAAATGCAAATTACATCATTAGATTATTCTTCATATGTTGGTAGGATTGCCGTTGGTAAGCTTCAACGAGGAACCTTAAGGATGGGCATGAATATTTCTCTAGTTAAACGAGATGGAAGTGTTATTAAACAGAAGATTAAGGAATTGTATCTTTTTGAAGGACTTGGAAAAGAGAAATGTAAGGAAGATGTAAATGCCGGAGATATAATTGCAATTATGGGCCTTGAAGATTTTGAAATTGGTGATACCGTTGCTGATTTTGAGGATCCAGAAGGGTTACCTGCAATTAATATTGATGAGCCAACAATGAGCATGGTTTTTACAATCAATAATTCACCATTTTTTGGTAAAGAAGGTAAGTATGTTACATCAAGGCATTTGCGTGATAGACTTTTGTTGGAAACTGAAAAAAACTTGGCACTTAGGGTTGAGGAAACAGACTCAGCAGATTCATATCAGGTATTTGGTAGAGGAATATTGCATTTATCCATACTTGTTGAGACAATGCGCAGAGAAGGTTACGAATTTCAATTGGGTCAACCCAGAGTAATAATAAAAAATATTGATGGGGTTAAAAACGAACCTATTGAAAGCTTAACAGTTTTAGTTCCAGAAGATTTTTCCGGAAAAGTTATTGACATAGTTACTCTGCGTAAGGGAAACTTTTTAAATATGGAACCTAAGAATGATAGAATGATTCTGGAGTTTAGCATTCCATCACGTGGTATTATAGGCTTGAGAAATACTATTTTAACAGCAACTGAAGGAGAGGCAATAATTGCTCACAGATTTGATTCATTTGAACCATGGAAAGGTGAAATTAAAACACGAAATAACGGGGCTTTAATATCCATGGAAACGGGCACTGCTATCCCATATGCAATTTTCAAACTCATTGATAGGGGTAAGTTTTATATCGATACAAATGTGGAGGTATACGCAGGTCAAGTTATAGGTGAGAATAGCCGTGATGGTGATCTTGTGGTTAATGTTAACAAAACCAAGAAACTTACTAATATGAGGTCTTCTGGATCAGATGATAAGGTTTTAATACCACCTCCAGTCCGATTTTCTCTCGAGGAATACATGGAGATAATAAGGGGCGATGAGTACTTGGAAATAACACCTAGGTCATTACGGTTAAGAAAAATTCTGTTAAACGAACATGATAGGAAGAGAAGTGCCAAAATGTAGTTTTAAGCCCTTAATGGGCTAAAAATTAATGTTATTAAAATGAAGCGACTAATATCATACTCATTTATCCTAGTTTTATTCCTTTCTTCTTGCAAAATATTTAGCCAGTTTAACGAAGCAAAAGAATTTGCTAGTTGTTACTTTATAATTAATAATTCAAGGATAATAGAACTTGGGGGCTATGACTTCTCCGAGGTTGAGAACATAAACGATATTGGTTTGACAGAAATGTTCGGACTAGGTCAAAAGATAATTATAGGTGAACTGGATGCAATTGCTTCCGTTAGCATAAGTGCAACTAATAATGGTAAAGAAAAGGCTGCAATAAATGGCCTTTATTGGCAATTATTTATTAAGGGGGTACAGTATGGTAAGGGAGAGTTACTTGACTATATAGAGGTATTACCCGGAGAAGAGGTTCACTTCACTGTAAATACTAATTTTGATATTAGTAAGCTTCTGAAATCAGAAGACTTGGATGCAATTTTTGATCTGATATCTGATATGGAAAATCAGGAAAAACTTAAAAGGTTGGAAGTTAAAATAAAAGTTAAACCTTTATATAAATCAGGTGGGTCAATTAAGGAATATCCTAGTTTTATAACAATTAAACCATAATATCAAAAACCAAAAATGGATAAATTCAGTAAAGAAAATATCCATTAATTGTAATAATTATATTAACTATAATAATTTTATTAGTAATTACTTAAGTGAATACAGCAGTATATAAATCTAGCCTTTATTTTATACATTAAGTGATTCCATAAATTTCCTGGCGCTCATTTCTTCGCAGTTAAAAATAGTTTCTTTTATTTGTGTCTTTGTTGTGGCATCGAATTTATCTCCCGCTAATGAGTTGAATTTATTTTCTAAATCTTCCATGGACATTGGTTCTCTCGGATCACCCTTTGGATATTCCAAATATTCCTCATATGTTTTACCATCGTTTGTTGTTACAACAACACGGGAGGGTTGTTTGGCAGGAAACATTTTTTCAAATTCCTGTGAAGGCTCACCTTTAATTTTATCAATAACTTCAAAAATACGAGGATCATTAAGTTTCTCATCAGAGAATGATTCTGTGGTAATTTTTTTATCTACCATTGCTGCTGCCATACAATATGGTAGCGAATGGTCTGCTGTTTCCCTTGATTCCGGTCTGTACTTTGTTGGATCAAATAAAATATCATAGGCTTGTGCAAAGCATGTAACCTTAACTTCCTTAATATCTGAATATTCAAGATCATTGCTTATCATGGCTTTCAACAAGCATGATAGGTGGGTATGAGTAAGTGCCTCCGTTGGAAATGCCTTCATACCACACTCCATAATCTTATAGCTTTCACCTAATCCTCCCACAAGAGCTTCAATATCCCATGCCCATGATGAAATACCATCTCTGCCTTCCATATCTGTAGGCTTCATCGATTCTGTTTTTGCATCCCAACCAATAAATGCATCCATAAACCCTTCTTTTCCTTCAAAAACACGTTCTGTTCCAGAGTAACCTTTCTTAGCCATAAGAGCCGCAAAAACGCCAGATTGCACAGCCATTGGGTCAACGGTGTTTTTCATCATTGTAAGTTTGCCAGCAGTAGGGCATCCGATTGTATGGTTATGGCATCCACTTATGCCAATTGCGTTAACCATCTCATCCACGCTCAACCCTAGTAATTTACCTGCTACTACAGGAGAAACAAACTGGGTTAATGTGGCATGGTGCCATTTTCTTTCCCGTATTCCAGGTTTTGCGAACAAACAAAGACGTTGTTCAAATTCATATGCCAAAACAATTGCTACGATTACATCTTTCATATTAGCATTAACTAGCTCTCCTACTGCCCATGCAGCAGGTATTATGTCCGATGGATGTGATGGATCATCCTTCCAATAAATATCATTAAAATCAAGAGCTCTAACCATGAGTGAATTGATAAGAGTAGTATTAACAGCGGGCAGTTTATCTCCAAAACCTAACACAGTTGCTTCACCCTTTCCTCCCATCTCCTTATATATATCTCTTATAATATTCAAATCTTTTGTGTGATAACCTCCATAGGCACAACCCACAGAATCATACATATATCGTTTTACTTCATTAATCACCTCTTCTGGTAGATCTTCAAATTTAAGTTGATCCGAAAATTCAGCAATTTGTCTAGCAATAGATTTTTTCATTTGTTTCATTATAAATTTGTGATTAAATGATTTTAGATTTCTAGGATTTTAAATATCAAAAATATGATAATTGAATAATTAAAATCAAAATTTTATGTAATTAGTTATTAAAAGTTATGCCTATATTTGTTTTATAAGATCAAATTAATAAAATAATGGAATCAATAAGGAGAAAAGTTTTTGGTATTGATAATGGAGTTTTACTCTTACTAGCAATATTTGCATTTGTATTTGTATTTCCAATTATAGACAATGAGTATATGCATAATGTTTTTGTAACCACTGCATATTCAACAGTTCTCATATCCATTTTTTCGATTATTAGGCGAAACAATAAATTACTTTCTCTAATGGTTATAATATCCATAATCGCCAATATAATATCCATTTTTGCGCAACAGAAGATTGTAATGCTAGCAGTATTTATTATTAGTGCAATCACATTTATAATTGTAGCTATAATATTGATTAAGGATATTGCCGCAAGTAAAAACGTTGATATTACAGTTGTTATACACGCAATATGCGGATATCTTGTAATAGGAATAATTGGTGTATTACTGAATACATTGTTACTTTCATATAATCCAGGAGCAATAAGTATTTCCGATGGAAATGACCGTTTTAGCTCATTAATATATTATAGTTTTATTACGCTAACAACCATAGGGTATGGCGAGATAATACCACTTAGTGTTCCTGCTAGGTCTGTAAGTATTTTAATGGGTGTATTGGGGCAAATTTATCTTACGGTTATTATTGCAATGATTGTGAGTAAATACATGACTGGTAAAAAACAAACCAACTAGAATTATATATTTAATAGATAATTCTTAATGTATCTTTTGTACTGTTCGGAATGATTGTTTTTATCATCTCGTAAAGTGATTGTTTCCAGTTCTATTTTATTAGTTTTCCCATGGATAAATTCCAAATTAACTCTATTTGCAATTTTACCCTGCTTTGGAATAATGTATTGTTTGCGAACCAAGTTTAAACCATAATTGTGAGCTGTATTTATGAACTTTTCTTCTGTACTTCTGGGTATAACAACACAAAACCTACCTCTATACTTTAGTATGTTTGATATTCCCAATAGTATATCATCATGGTTTAACATTATTGTATGCCTTGATTTCAATCGTGAAGCATCTGCAGGTAGAAGGTCATTTGAAAAAAAAGGAGGGTTTGAAATAATCAAGTCATAATCCTTGGATTTTTTCTTCCTGTAGATATTGAAATCTTCATTAATTATATTAAGACGATCATTAAAATCAGAATTATTGAAGTTTTCTTGTGCTTCATAACAAGAGTCTTTATCAATCTCAATTGCATCAACATAACAATTGGACCGAGATGCTATAATCATTGCAATTACTCCCGAACCTGTGCCAATATCAAGTACTTTTTCATTGTCAAAAACAGTACACCATACCCCCAATAAAATCGCATCAGTTCCAACTTTCATGGTTGAATTATGATGATTTAAACTAAATTGCTTAAAGTTAAATGGTTTCAAAGCTAATTTGATAAGTATATATCCAATAATCCCTCGGGAGTGGTAACCGTAATTGTATTATCTTCTCTATTAAACGTATCTATAACCTGATCATTTATGGGAATTAATACTTCCTTTTTATCATGGAAAACTTGCAGTACTGCTTGATTTGGATATTCAAGCACAGCTTTAACTTTTCCAATTTTACCAAACTCTTTGTCTTCAACCATCATCCCGGGAACTTCGTGATAATAAAATTTATTACCGCTTAAGATAGGTAATAGTTCCAATGGCAAATATATTTCTTTATCAACTAATTCACTTGCTAACTTTTCATTAGTAACCTCAGCAAACCTAACAACAGCTTTGTTATTAAGTAAGCTAAGTTCAGTAATAAAATAGGGTACAAGGTTTCCAGAAATATTTATGAAAACCATATCAATATTAAGATACTCCTCTGGGTCGTCAGTGTCAAAATAGATGGATAAATTTCCAGAGTACCCATGCTGCTTAATAACTTTACCCAAATAAAAGTAGTCCTTAAAATTATCCATTATGCTCTTTTTGTGGTGCAAAACTACTCTATTTCTAAAAAACATCATAAATGGAAATGGATAATGATTTGTGATTACTTTTGCAGACCATAATATAATGCATAATGAATTACATTTCTATTGATCACATATCAAAAAACTATGGCGAAAAGGTTTTATTTGATGATATAAGCTTTGGTATTAGTAAGGGACAAAAAGTAGCATTGGTTGCTGATAATGGTGCTGGTAAATCTACATTATTAAAGATAATTGTTGGTGATGACTATAGTGATTCAGGTGAGGTGGTTACCCGAAATGGTGTAAGAGTTTCATTTCTTGGCCAGGAGCCAAATTTTGATATTAATCATACAATTGATGAAGTTATTGAGAAAGCAGGAAGTAGAATGCAACAAATTATTGACGCATATAATACAGCTGTTACTAATAACTCTAATAATGATTCGAAAGAAACACGTTCCCAGCTAGATTTTGCGATAGCACAAATGGATGTAAATGATAGTTGGGATTATGACAGAAGATTGAAGCAACTCCTTACTAAATTAAAGATAACCGATACTTCAGGTCGTATTAGTGAGATGTCGGGAGGACAAATTAAGCGACTTTCACTTGCTCTTGCATTACTTGACAATCCAGATGTTTTATTGCTGGATGAGCCTACAAACCATTTAGATATTGAAATAATAGAATGGCTCGAAGAATATCTCATATCATCCTTAGTAACCTTATTAATGGTTACACATGATAGATACTTTTTAGATCGAATATGTGACCAAATAGTAGAGCTCACAAATGGCGAAGTATACATTCATAACGGTAACTACTCGTATTTTCTTGAAAAACGAGCTGAACGACAGGAAAATAATAGAATAGAGGTTGACAAAGCTAAGAAATTGATGAAGAAAGAACTGGATTGGATAAGACGAATGCCAAAGGCCAGAACAACAAAATCAAAAGCTAGAATAGATAGCTTCTACAGAACAAAAGAAAAAGCCACAAGCATTAAGAAAGAGGAACAACTCAAACTTGAAGTAGCGATGTCGCGAATAGGAGGTAAGATACTGGAAATGGATAATGTAAGTTTTAATTTTCCTGATAAGACAATACTCAAAGACTTTAGTTATACCTTTAAAAAAGGGGAGAGGATAGGTTTTGTTGGAAATAATGGAACTGGTAAGTCTACCTTTTTAAATTTGGTTATGAAAAACTTAATTCCACAAGCTGGAACAGTGGTTGCAGGAGAAACAATTGTATTTGGACATTATAGACAGGAGGGAATAAAGATAAATGATAATCAGACGGTTCTGCAGGTTGTGAAAGATATTGCAGAAATAATACCCTTTGGCAAAGATCGAAACTTAACTGCATCTCAGTTTCTAAATCATTTTATGTTCCCCCCTAAAGTGCAAAATGATTATGTTTCCAATTTAAGTGGAGGAGAGCGCCGCAGGCTATATTTGCTAACGGTTTTAGTAAGCAATCCTAATTTTCTAATACTTGATGAGCCCACAAATGATTTGGACCTTTTAACACTAAATAAACTTGAAGAATTTCTTGAAAAATATTCTGGGTGTTTGATATTGGTTTCTCATGATAGATATTTCTTAGATAAACTAGTGGACCACTTATTTGTATTTGAAGGTAATGGCACTATAAAGGACTATTACAGTAATTACTCTGCTTACAAATTAAAGAAGGATGCTGAAAAACAAGAAACAAAAAGTCATTCAAATAGCACAAGAAAAACTGATCAGAAAGATAATATCACAGAGAAGGTAAAAATTAAGGTATCATATAAAGAAAAGAAAGAATATGAATCTCTAGTAGGTGAAATTGAGAAACTTGAAAATGAGAAGTCTAAAATAGAGGGTGAACTCAATTCTGGCACCGAAGATTACGAGAAAATACATGAGCTATCCCAAAGAATAGGAATAGTTATAGAATTGATAGATTCTAAAACATTGAGATGGATGGAACTCGACGAACTGATATGATAATTGCAATATCACCACGTGTATTACTAGATTATTTGTTCTGCATTAATTTATCCCTGTAGTATGCCCAAATTGAAACAGCAGCAACAATTGCCACACTGTAGTAAACAAAATCAGGTATTGGAACAGGATCTCCTTTTGCATATGAATGTAAACCTGAAAGGTAATAGTTAACCCCAAAGTATGTCATTAATATGGCACTGTAAGAAATTAAGGATGCAAAATTATAAGCGAATTTACCTTTCATGCCAGGGATGTAATGCATATGTGCAACGAAGGAATATATAAGTACACTTACCAATGCCCATGTTTCCTTTGGGTCCCAGCCCCAATATCTTCCCCAGCTTTCATTTGCCCATACTCCGCCAAGAAATGTGCCAATTGTTAGCAGGTATAAACCCACTGTCATAGATCTTTCACTAATGGCTGTTAGCTCATTTATTTTCAGTTCAAATAACTCCCTATTCTCATCGCTTTTAAATATGATTAATATTAAATTCATTAGTCCTAAAAGTGCGCATAGAGCAAGAAAACCATAGCTGGCAGTAATCACAGATACATGAATTGTTAACCAATATGATTTAAGAACTGGAACTAGGTTTGTTACCGCTGGGTCCATCCAACTTAAATGAGCAACCATTAAAATTACAGACGAAAGGAATGTGGTTGCTGCGATTGACATCTTTGATCCTTGAGAAAATATAAGTCCAGCCAATAGGGTAACCCATGCTATATATATCATTGATTCGTACCCATCACTCCATGGAGCATGACCAGATATGTACCATCGCATTGCCAATCCAAAAGTTTGTACAATAAAGCCTAAAACAACAAGAATTATTAGAACTCTAATAATAGAGGTGAGAGCTTTAGAAGATTTAAACATTTCCACGAATAATAGTATAATCATCAACACACCTATTAATCCATAAAAACGACTTAGGTTATTGAAAATTTCTATCTTATTATATATTATTTCATAATCAATCTTTGTTTTAGAGGGTAAAATGGAACCAGCATATCTTTGTTGATAATCTCCAATACCCTGAATAAGCTGGTCTGCCAGAGATACATCTCCATCTGCAACAGATATTAAAAGAGTAGGTATAACGGATACAACAAACACTGAATCTTCCTGTGACATTGGTCCAATGTTAGAAATTGGTGAATACCACATTATATCAACACTTGTAGGGTCTGGTAGAATTCTTAGAATGTCCCCACTGTAAACCATGTAACAAATATTAAGACGTTCATCAACCTTGATTATTTCATTATCAAATTTACTTCGCTGACCTGGTTTTTTTTCATATGCTGTTGTTACATACTTTCCAAGTTTATATGTACCCTCTGATAAATTTATAAAATCAAGGTATGAAGCCAATTTACCATCAACTCCCAAAAGCTCTATAACTTCAGGGTGCCCAATTTTGATCATTTTAACATTCTGCCAATCCATTGGAGAGGAAAGCATACCCAACATAACTTGATCAGAGTTTAACATACCCAAACTATTTTTCCTAGAAACTTTTCTTAGAATCTCGCTTGAGAGAGTATTAATAGGTTTCAATCTTCCATCCTGGGATTGTACCATGAGGTTCCCAAATTCATCGGCCTGCTCCGGCGATATGGAAGGGAGAGCTGATATTGGTGTATAACCCTGAGCATTATTCAGATTTGTGGTTCCTAATGCAATCAAGAGCAGTATGATTTTTATATTGCTCCCATTTATAAACTGATTTTTTATTTGTCTTCCCAGGGCAGAGAATCTGGTGTTTTTGTAAAACAGAGATAGAAGCATTCCTAGGCTCAACAGAAAATAACCCACATAACTAAAAAATGTACCCCAATAATCATGGTTTACAGATAAGATTGTGCCCAGTTCATCAGTATCATAGGATGATTGGAAAAATCTGTAGCCATTATAGTTTAGCACATTATTCATATATATCCTATAATCGAAACTTTCATTTGTAACGTTATCATAAACAATGACTTCACTTGCATAAGATGATGGGCTGTTTGATCCTGGATACCTCTCCAGTTGAAAATCTTCTAATTTTATGGCAAATGGTAATATTATTTCCTTTGCTCCATAAGTCATTTTAAAATTAACTCCATCAAAAAAGAAATAGTTCTCAGTTCCTTTGTATCCCTTACCACCTCTAAGTACTATATTTTTTCGCTTATTCTCAGATGTAACTTCTACAATCATAGCATCCATCATACTACCTTTGCCTGTGAAAGGTATATAATCAACTGCACCATTCTCATAAAAATCTGTTAGTACAATTCTATTTTCACCTATACTATGTAGCATTCTGTCCTTGAATGGATGCCATTGGCCATATTCAAGAGTATCACTTACACTGGTTAGCATTGATAGCCTAATAATATTGTCTTCGGAATAGATAACAAGTTCTCCGTTATCAATTTTTATGTTTATGATGCCAGGAGCATAGGTGTCAGAGAAGTTTACTCTAATATTTCCAACATCAACTACCTCTCCATATTTAGCAGAAAAATTACTTCTCCCATCTCCATTGGAATAAACAAAAATGATGTAAGGATTCCCTTCGCCATCAGATTCAACTATAATTTCCCTTGCATTTGGAACATATTGTATGCTACTAAATTTGAATTTTTTGTTATCAATCTTTAATGACTCACTGTAAGCTTGGGGAGTTAGTGATGACATTAAAACACTCTTTTCCTTGTTTTTTACATCACTATCTTTTGCTGCAGTTAATTCAATAAATGTATTATCGGTAAGCATGCTATTACTAATATTACCCTCTCGAATATGCATCACACCTTCATAGCTTATGAATCTTGTGATACCAGCACCAATTAATATTATTAAAAAGGAAAAATGAAATAGAAAAATGGTAAACTTTTTGGGCATATAGAGCTTATCAAGTATTATTCTGCCAGTTAGGTTGATAGCTAGAAGAATCAGCAGTATGTTAAACCACAAAGCATTGTAAACAACCGCCTTAGCTCCGTTTGCCCCAAAATCATTTTCAATAAATGTAGCTGTTCCGATTGCAAACGCAAAAATAAGCATCAGTGTACCCATGGTTTGCATGGAGAAGAATATATGTGATATTTTTTTCATTACCGCCTAGTTATGGATTACTTTTTTTAGTCTGAATAATTAATAGTGATATCAATTGCACCAACACCAAACTTAGCTATGGATGCCATTGAATTTTTCAAACCTTCATAATTTTTAAGTTCGTTGATTATAGTTGACTTTAGCACGCCATTGCCAACACCGTGGATAAAGGTAACCTTATTATATTCGTTTTCAATTGCATTGCTTAGGATCTTATTAAAGGTGTCAACCTGGATATCCAACATATCTTTGCTTGATAACCCTAGAATATTATCAAGCAATTCTCCAATGTGAAGATCCACCAGTGCCTCACCAGAACCAGACCTATACTTGTCTACAAGTTGTTTCTTTTTTGTGCTTGTAGCTTTGCTTTCTGTTACATATGAATCATCTTTTAATTCACTGTTAGATGCTGTTACACAAGGAATTGCACCTAGAGATGCAATATTTATTATAATTGCTTTACCATTAAAGATGGTATTATCCTTGTAGCTCCCTTCTTTAAAAAAGCGAGCGGACTTAATATCAATAGCCGAATGTACAGGTAGAAATACCTTTTTTGGTTTATCAGCATGAAAAAGTACCTGAATGTAGCCAGATTTCCAATCTTCTAATTCTTCGCGAGATATTGTTTCAATAACTATTTTAGATTCTGCAGGTATTGAGCTAAAATCAATACCTTCTGTTTGTTCCCGATTTAAGAATAGACTGTATAAAAGCTCATATGGAGTGTTATTGGCTAAAACAACATCCACATCTCCTGTTAGCAACCATTGTTGTTCGTGTGGTTCAAAACCTAGATATACTCCCTCTTCCTCCTCAACTTTTCTCCATGGATTGATTGGAGAAATAAAATCTGGTTCCTTCTCAGGCTCTGCGACCACCTCCGAATTAGAAATTATTTGGGGGCTATTATCCATAGCGGGCAATGCTCTGTGATCTGGTATAAGATCTATACTTAAAACTGGCATTTCGAAACCATCATCAGTTTTTACTTTCACCAGTTTGGAGTCAACAATTCCGGTTACAATACCTCCACCAATCTCATCAATAAACTTAACCTTATCCCCAATTTTAAACTTCATTATTATAATAGTATTTAGGCTGGCAAAAATAATAAAATCAGAGGCTCCAATTACTTGTTGTATCACCTAAAAATTAACATACTTAATTTCTGGTGTTAAATATGTGTTAAAATATATTTTAGGCTTCTATGGTTGCTTATAAGTGAAGAACTCGATAGATAAATCATCCAAATAATATGCTTTCTTATCCACGTTCCATATGTATAACTTAATTTGTTGCATGTCATTGGTTATCAGGGGTAACTTAAATCCAATACTGGCATCTTTCCATTCATTTGTAATTTTATTAGGAATAGCTTTAATCCTAAATGTTTTGTAGAAAATACTTTTGGGAATACTATCCGATATATCCACAACAAAAACTGTATTTATGGCTGAATTTTCAGTAGGCTCAAAATATTTTGTCATAAACCTTACATAAATGTTGCTGTAACCAACCAATGAGTCGGGAATTAAATAATGTAATGAAGGGCTGTAAATATTATTAGCAGTTTGTTCGATACTCTTTGTGCCCGATAAAACAACAGCATTATTAAAATTATTGCCATTGTTCCAGTATGGGTAATCATATTCTAGATTGTTAAAAGATGAGAAGAAAGCATCATCTTCTAGATCTCCATAAAATGTTTCATCACCACTTGCAATAATTTTAGATTTTGATTTATCCACGTCCATAAATACATGCCAATATGCTGCTTTTGTCATTGAGTCAGCATGAAGTATTCCAGTGGCATACTGATAGGATTGCACTAGATTTAGAATAATACAAAGCGCCAAAAACGAGATACCAATAATTTTTATCATAGTATGACATGTTTTGTACAGGAAAATGCTTATTACAAGCATATAAAGGCCATAATAGTCAACCATTGGCCTCATACCAAAACTATCACCATAGTACCAGTTCCACCATGATGAGAATATATATATCTGAAAAACTAGAAATAAGACAAAACTTACGGCGGAAAACTTTGTGCTTTTTCTAAACAAATATATAATTGCTGGTATTAGAAGTATAAACGCAGGAGTATATACTAACCAGCCTTTTTTGTAACTAATAATAAAATTTAAAATCTCAGGTTTAGTAAAATAAAAACCTTCGTTTTTATATCCGTAAATTAATAAGCCACCTGTTTGTAAATAATTAATTATTAATTGTGGGCTTATGGCGATTATAATTGCTGCTATTCCGAATAAATAGTCGTTGTTTTTGGTCTGGTTTTTAAAAAAGTTTTTAAAGTTATACCAGCTTCCGGCAATAAATGGTAATGATGCAACAATTATTGCATTTGCTGGTCTTATTAAAATTATAATCCCCAATAAAAAAGAAGCCATTACAAAGTAGTAACGGCTATATGCAGTAAGTACTTTATGTATAAAATAGAGGAAAACTGTTATAACTGCGAATGAGTAGGCATGTGAAAATGATGGTTCGATGAATGTGTAGAAAAATAAATTGGTTCCAAGAAGTAAGAAGGATGAAAATAACCAAGAGTATAAATTATTAACTCCCCAGTTGGTCATTAATTTCACAAGATACACCAATCCTAGACTAACCCAGAAAATTGTTGATAGTGCGACACAATACTGGAAAATAATACTATAACCATCCAGTGGGTATCCAAGTATAAAACTCAGCAAATATCCTATTAAAAAGAAGGGTAGTTGTAATAATGCGGTACCGACGGTATACTTGTTTATATGTATGCCGTTTACCTTATGAAAGTAGTGCCCCATGTAATCCGTAGGACGCTTTTTCTTTTCGAATTCCAATACTTCAGTAAAGTCTACATTATTATAAATGAGGATTGATGTTAGATAAGCATAATGTCCACTGCCGTCTCCATCGATAAAAACTTCCCTATCATAATCACTACCCACGAGATTTACAAAGATAAAGGCAATAGATAGGATAAGAAATACAACTGAATACTTTTTTGTTAGATTATTCATCTTGAAATATTCTACATTGGCAGCGAATTTATCAAAATATACAATATGTAATTGATTTTTATTTATACACTAAATTTGTAAACGTAGATAATAAAGCCTTGTGGTTAATAATTTTTTACAAAATAAAAAATAAATTAGGTCTTTTTTTTAGTAATTTTGTTTTATAAACCAAAAAAAGAGTCTCATGAAAGAAAAACACGATCCTGCTAATAGTTTGCAGAACCTGGACCAATTTGGAGAATTTGGAGGGGTTAATCCATCAATTACTGATTCAGCAACCTACACCTTTATGAATGAAAGTATAATGCAAGAGACATTTCATGGAGAGGCTCATGGCTGCTTTCTTTACTCACGACATTGGAATCCCTCTAATAAGTACCTTGCAGATGCATTATCAGCAATGGAGGGATCTGAGTCTGCATGGGTAACTGCATCAGGAATGGCTGCTATCACAACTGCAATACTGCAAATATGTAATTCAGGTGATCATATCATAACAAGTGTAACTACATACGGTGGAACTTTTGCATTCCTAAAAAATTATGTTTGTAAGTTTAATATTGATGTTACCTTTATAGATATTTCGGATCATGATAGTATAAAACAGGCCATTAAGCCAAATACTAAGCTTATTTATACAGAGAGTATGACCAACCCAATGTTACAAGTAAGTGACATTCCTGCTATTGCCGATATAGCGCATGCAAATAATATAAAGCTTCTTGTTGACAATACTTTTACTCCACTAGTCATTAGTCCCATCAAACTTGGTGCAGACATTGTTGTCTATAGTATGACCAAGTTTATTAATGGTAAAAATGATTGTGTAGCAGGGGCAATTTGTGCTTCTGAAAAGTTTATTATGGAAATTAGCAATGTAAATAATGGTACGGCCATGCTTCTTGGACCAGTTTTGGATCCTCTCAGATCTTCATCCATATTGAAGAATCTTGCCACATTGCCCATTAGAATGATTCAGCATAGCAAAAATGCTCTTTATCTAGCCAAGAAATTTGATGAATTAGGACTTAAATATATTTACCCTGGTATGCCAGGACATCCACAGCATGAACTTATGAATTTAATGATGAATGATGGTTTTGGATATAGCGGTATCATTGCAATTGACCTTGGAACCTCCGAAAGAGCTGCTCCATTCATGGAAAGGATGCAGCATAGAGGTGTTGGTTATCATGCGGTAAGTTTAGGGTACTTTAAAACTCTATTCTCAAATTCAGGCCGTAGTACCTCTTCCGAGGTTCCCGTTGAGATACAAAAAGATATGGGCATGTCGCCTGGGTTGGTCAGGTTTTCTGTAGGATTAGACCATGATATTGAACATACCTTTGATCTAATAAAATTATGTATTGAAGAACTATAGTTTCTGTAAATATATATCAACAAAAAAACCCGCTATCAGATAATCCTGTTAGCGGGTTTTTTTTTAACAATTTTTAATTACTTAATGTCACCAAGTATAAGGGGCATTCCGTTTTCACTATTGCCAATTATTACAATTTTAGAATTATTACTTTCAGCCAACTTAACTGTGGCACTTATACCTTTTTCACGAAGGATATTTTTTGTTAAACTTGCATTTAGGATTCTGTTTGCCTCAGCTTTACCCTCTGCATCAATAATTTGTCTCTGTGCTTCTTTTTGAGCTTTTTGAAGTTTAAACTCATACTCAAGAGATTCCTGCTCTTGCTTTAATTTGCCTTCAATGGCTGACTTTATTGTAGAGGGCAAAACTATGGAACGTATAAGCACTTGATTAACGGTCACATACTTTTTTTCTAATATCTGTTTGGATTCTTCGAAAATCTCATCTTGAATTGCATCACGTTTTGTTGAATAAATCTGCTCAGGCGTATATCTGCCGATTACACTTCGTGCTGAAGATCTCAATGCTGGTATAACAACGCGCCTTAGATAATCTTTTCCAATATTAGCATGTAATAGTCCTAGCTTATCATATTCAGGCCGATACCAAGCAGAAATATCTGCCTTTATTTCAAGGCCATTACTTGACAAAACGTTCATGTCTTCTGCTATTTCTTGTTGACGTGTTTCATAAACTATCATTTCATTCCAAGGAGCTATAAAATGGAACCCCTCACCATATGTTTTATCAGTATCAATACCGCCACCAAATGTTTTGAATAAAATTCCTGCATGACCTGCATCAATTGTGATGGTCATACGACTCCAGAACACTACTACAAAAATAATAGCCACTATTACAATTCCAGTGGGTAATATTCTACGTAAATCAAATTCTTGCTGTGCCATAATATTTATGTTTTTTTACTTTGCAAAACTATTTAATTTTTCATTCTAAGAACTATTTTCTGGACGCTTATTTTTAAAATAACTTATAAGGGCTGCACAAAACTATAATTTGCGCATATTTTTGAATTAAATAAGAAGATTTATATTATTAATAATCTTCAAATGGAATTATGTAAATATCCCATCCGTTATCTGTTTTTAAACTAATGGAAATTTTTTTACCGTCTGCGGATACAGCAGGGTATGACTTATAATTATGGCATTTTGTAATTTGCTGTAGATGCGTTCCGTCCTTCCAAACACTAAAAATCTCATTTTTTGATTCAAGTGCATCAGATATAAATAGTATCTTTAAGCCATTTGCATCCCAGGATATGTGCTTTCCATTTATATTTGGAAAACCCTCAACAGCTTCACCGTACCAGTTTATTATTTTTAGTTCTTTACTATTATCAAAGGGGTTTTCATATGTGTATGCAATCAATTTGCCATTGGGACTAACCTTTGGGTGGTTGGAGCTGAATTTATCATATTCGGTTATATTATTTAGATTGTCGTAGATAAAATCATAGCTGTATATATCCCATTTCTTTTTAAGATTGTTGTATCCTGAAAAATATACTTGCCTTCCTGTTTTTGAAAACGAGGGGTTTTTACATTCAATTTTTCTTTTGAAAAGGGGCAAAATATCTGATGTTGTTAAATCCAAAGTATAAATATATTCATTGCCATTCATATTAGAGTTGAAAACTAAGCTAGTGCCATTTGGGTGCCAAGTTGGGTTTTTAAAGTCAACATTTTTCTGACTAAAACACGACGTGCTATCACTGGAGGTGTTGTAAACATACATACAATAATTACTATCCAATAACCCTTGATAAACTAGCATATCACCATTTGGAGACCAGCTCGATAAAGCCTCATCACCTTTAATGCTTGAAATTTTATTTCCGGATAATATATCCAAAAACTGACATTGTGAATTGTAATGAATTAATAATAAAAATATTACGATAGCGTTTTTATGGTTATATATCATCTGATTAAATTGGTATTCCAATTAAAATGTGCCCGTAAAAATAGAATAAACATGACAAATGGTTATTTTTGCGCATATTAAAAATTTGTAAATGATATCGACCGAATCAATATCGAAACTCTTTAATGAGTTTAATAATTTAACTGCCATTGTGATTGGCGACGTTATGGTGGATTCTTATATTTGGGGTAGTGTAAATAGAATGTCACCCGAGGCACCTGTACCAATAGTAGAAGTAGAAAAGCGTGAGAATCGTCTTGGAGGTGCAGCAAATGTTGGATTAAACCTCAAAGCACTGGGTGCCAAGCCAATATTATGTTCTGTTATTGGAGATGATCCCAAAGGAAATGAATTCATTGAACTACTAAAGGGTGAAGGCATGTTATTGGATGGAATTATCCAAAGCAGCAGTAGGATAACCACAACAAAGTTCAGGGTTATAGGAAATAACTCACAACTTTTAAGAGTAGATGAAGAAACCACAGAAAATCTTGAAGAGATTTATCAAGAGGCAATACAAAATAAGGTAAAAGAAATCATCCAAGTTAACGATGTAGATGTTATTATATTTCAGGATTATGATAAGGGTGTTATTAATGCAGAGCTAATAGAGTTTGTTTCAAAAGAAGCAAAGGAATTTGATATACCCGTTGTAATAGATCCAAAGAAAGAAAATTTCATGCACTACAAAGATGTTACTCTATTTAAACCAAACCTAAAGGAGATCAAAGATGGTTTAAATACTGACTTTGATGAAAATAATGATGCAGACATTGAAATAAATGTAGCCAAACTTCAGGACGAATTAAATGCAGATATGGTTTTAAATACATTGAGTGAAAAGGGTGTATTTATTAGCTGGCGTATTGATGGTGGTTATGAGTCAATGCTAATACCAGCCCATGTGCGCAATATAGCTGATGTTTCTGGTGCTGGCGATACTGTTATAAGTGTTGCAGCTCTGTGTGTTTCTCAAAAATTAGAGCCACCTATTATGGCTGCCATATCTAACCTTGCTGGAGGACTTGTTTGTGAAGAAGTTGGAGTTGTGTCTCTTGATAAAGGTAAGTTGCTTAATGAAATAAACAACATCTTGATTAAAACTTAAAATCCAGAAGAATATCCATGAGCAATAACTCGTTCACACATAAACCAAAGAAAGAGCAGGTTAGAACAATGTTTAACGACATAGCTCACCGTTATGATTTCTTGAATCATTTTCTCTCTGCAGGCATTGATATACAATGGCGTAAAAAAGTTAAAAGACTACTAGTTGATAAAAAGCATGATAATATTTTAGATGTAGCAACAGGAACAGCAGATTTGGCAATTGAACTCAGCAAACTAAATCCCAAACATATCTATGGTGTTGATATTGCAGTAGACATGCTTGATATCGGGAAGCTTAAAATTAGAAAGAAGGGCCTTGGTAATCTAATTACTCTCCAAGAAGGGGATGCTGAGAATCTCAATTTTGATGATGGAAGTTTTGATGCAGCAACTGTTGCATTTGGGGTTCGAAACTTTGAAACACTGCAAAAAGGGTTAATGGAAATGCACCGAGTGATTAATACTGGTGGAATTATAATTGTTTTAGAATTCTCCAAGCCTAAAGCATTTCCATTTAAACAACTATACAACTTTTATTTTAGGTTTATACTGCCATTATTTGGGCAATTTGTTTCGAAAAGCAATAGTGCATATACCTATTTACCTAACTCCGTAAAAGGGTTTGCGGAAGATGAGGTATTTATGAATGAATTAAAAAAGGCTGGTTTTAAGCGGCCCAAACAACAGAGGCTAACCATGGGCATAGCTACTATTTATTATGCACACAAGTAATTTTGGAAAAAGATTAAATTTGCGCGCGTTTTGTCTTGAAACATAAAATTAATTTGGATGGACAATACTAACGACAAACCAAAAACGTTAAATGATAAATTGTTGAAATTGAGCAAAAAAATAACACTTTCCTTTCTTCTTTTCCTCATACTTGTGGGAATTACTATCGATGTGCAGGCGCAACGAAGAAAAGTATTGAATTTACCATCTTATGATGAAAGCCCATACCACTTTGGATTTATTCTTGGTATAAACAATATGCTATTTAGTATTAATACGGCTGATAATTTACCCAATAAAAAATGGAGCACAGATCAATCACCCGATGTATATGGAGATTCATTGTACGTGTACAGTGTAACATCCAATTCAACACCTGGTTTTTCTGTGGGAATATTAGCAAACCTGAGGATGGGTAAATATACGGACCTAAGATTGATACCTACTTTAACATTTGGAGAAAGAATATTTAACTTCAACATACTCCGTTATCGCAATGGTGAACCCTTATTTGTGGAGGTTAAAAAAAGTGTCACCTCTACCATAGTTGAAATTCCTTTTGAGGTAAGATATAAATCAAAAAGACTAAATAATTTCAGAATGTATGTGCTCTCGGGTATTAAATACTCACTTGATTTAGCTTCACAAAAAAAGGGTGAAAGTAATAGTAACACCAGTAATGTTAAACTATATAGAAACGACTTTTCCTTGGAGGTAGGAGCTGGGGCTGAATTTTATACCGAATATTTTAAATTTGGTGTTGAAGCAAAGATGGGGTATGGTTTTCGTAATCTCAGAATACCTGAGGACAATATTTATTCTGGAAGTTTAGAGTCCATAAGATCGAAAGTTTTCCTCCTTTCTTTTACCTTTGAATAAAAAGTTAACTCAAATGGATATATCAAAAGAAACAGAAGATCTATTTAAGAATGTGGCTGTTAAGTCATCTCTAAAGAATCTTGTTTACCTAAACACACTTGATGCTTTCAATCATGTAAAAACTCAGGTTGAAAAATTTGCTGTTGGTTATAATGAATTCTACAAACAGGAGGCCGCCATTGCTGATGTAAGGTCAAAAAAGGTTGGTGATTTTGAGATTGATCTCAAATTTGGTGGTGATGTATTACTGTTCCTTATGCATACAAATGTTTTCCAGTTTCCCCGGGATCATGAGGTAATGAAAACACCATATGTAAAAGAAGACCCAACACGTTCATATTGTGGAATAATCAATATTTATAACTTCATATCAGACTCTTTTAAGTATAACAGAGTAAATGATGTGGGATACCTCATAGGTAGAATATTCATTAATAGAGAGAGCCATTATTTTATCGAGGGAAATCGAGAATTGGGATTCTTGTACAACAACTTTGGTAAGAATATTTTAAAGGATCAATCGGCAAAGGAAATAATAGATGCTGCTGTTAAATACACAGTCAATTTTGATTTGCTAACACCTCACTACGACATTGCCAAATTTGTTACCGTAAATGATATTAAGCATACCCTAGACTCAATTTCACTGAAGACGGGAAAGAGGCTTGGGTACAAGTTTCAGGCAGATAATATCACACCAGAAAAATAGTTCTAAAATATTTGGTATTTTTTAAAAAAAAATATTGGGGAGTAAAAAAAATTATTATTTTTGCCGCTCCTAACTACTAGGTCCGTTCGTCTAGTCAGGTCAGGACGCCAGGTTTTCATCCTGGTAACACGGGTTCGAATCCCGTACGGACTACTTAAAGACTCTATAATGAGTTGAAAACCAATTTGATGCCTTTGATGATAAAACAAAGGTCCCCAATTAGGTATCTATAATTAAAGTACTTAACCTTATTCTATCCTCCTTTCACAAAAAGAGTTGTATAATTACTACACTCTCTTTTCTAAATATTCAATATTTCTAAAACAGAAGTTTCATACCCAAAACAAATTTTTACAATAAATTCTGCTTCATCATCTTTGTAGAGTTTTACAGTAACATCAAAATAGAAGAACTTTGTGTCAGTTTTGTATCTAAAGTTTCGTATAAGAAGGCATTTATGCATGTCGGGAGACAGCTTATTGCCTTTTATATATTTTTGTGCTTGGTTGTTTCAGAATACAGCTAAGCTTTTTTCGATTTCTTTAGTCTCTTCTCTGCTTTTTTCTCTTTTGGGGTTTTAGCAGCTACTTTTTTTACGTTTTTCTTTGCGTCTTGACCTTTTCCCATGATATTATATATTAAAAGTTATTAGTTTCTCTATTCTGCCAACGTGTCTATTATTTTGATGTGAAAATTTATTATTTACATTAAGCAAAACGTTAGTATATAACGAATATACAAAAAAGCTGTTTATTTTACCACCTCAGACATTAGTTATGAAGCTAAAATTATTTTTAAAAAAACAACTTTTATATTTGGTTTGAATATAAAACTATCAAAATGAAAGCATTAAATGGTTTATGTATTTTGTTACTTTAATCCTGCAATAACGTTCTGAATAAATGGTCGTTTTAATGCCGTTTATTTTTTGTTGTGCAATGTTATTTCTCCATTTAATAGCAT
>PANC01000016.1 GCA_002708315.1 Lentimicrobiaceae bacterium | reverse complement strand
GAATGGTATGAAAATACCGTATGACCTTTTATAATATTGTGAAGTGATGACTTTAAATCATCTCCTTGTTTTCCTTCCACACCATTATAATATCCAGTTAATTGAGAAAATACTGATGATGAAAAAAGTAAAATTGAAAGAATAGTTATTATTTTATTCATTATTTTTTATTGATGTTTATACAAATAGATAATTATTTATCAAAATAGTTGCATTGAATAGTAAAGTATTAGAAATTAATTCTCAATGAGAGATTAAATCGTCTACCCATACCCATAAAAACACTAGCTGAGTTAGCATTGAAACCATTTGTTGCAAGGCTCAAATATGAATCATTATTTTGGGCATCAGTAACATATACTCCATCCAATGCATTCAGCACACTTCCTCTGAGGCTAAATCCTATATCCTTGATATACCATGTATATCCAGCATGAAAATCAACCATATAATAATTGGGTATCTTCCATGATTGCCTTGGTGTTCCATCGTCGTTAAATGCCCATGGGTTTCTTTCAGGATCCAAATCCATTGGGTTAAATTCAGCATAATGTTTACCAAACCAAGTAAATGCACCCGAAACATAGAGGCCTCTGTTTATTTGCCACCTTAAACTTTCTCTATTTTGAAATTGAGCAGCGTCACCAACAAATAATCCTCTGGCATCGAATGGTTTTTTGCCCACAAGTCTACCATCATCATTATATATCAATGCAGTATCTTTGGAGGTCCATCTCCAATCACCCAGAGATAATATACTTTCAAATATTAAATTATCAGTAATTCTAAAGGCAAACTCGAACTCGGCTCCCATATGGCGAGCATTCATATTATTGATATTAACAGTGTATCTAATGTCATTGTTTATGGAGTCGTTAATATATGTTTTCTTGTCGGATGGTTTATTCTCCCACACCGTGTAGTAGGTATTTACATTTAATGTAAAACGGGGGTTAACATAGCTGTAGCCAAATTCAATGGCCTTTACTCGTTCATTTTTTATTTCTAAGAACAGTTGATTTTCATAATCAAAAACATTGCTAAATCTTTGAGCCTTTGACAGGTAACCCAAGTTCATGAATACATTCATGGTTTCATTTAGGTTATAATTAACACCTCCCTTAAGAGTATATCCTGGTAAATATTTCCATTCAGATTCATTAGTCTTTAAACCTGGTGTTGTGTAATCGTATGTTACTCCATTATATTCAGCTGGCTCATCATAGGAAACAAGTAGTTCTTGACCATCAATTTCCAGCACCTTTGGTAGGAAATAATCGATTCTTTTATAACCAGAAACAGATGTTGTTAAATTTATAAAAGATGTTAGATTCCCATTCTTATACTTCAATTGAGCAAAAATTCCTCCCCATCTTACAAGAGCATCATTGTAGTAGCCAATTTTATCTCCAACAATCTTATTAGTCTGATTACTCTCATTTTGATCTCCATTATCTCTATAAAAATTACCCCCTAGTAAATTATGTACCTCACGATAATGTTCACCCCTATATGTTCGAAGGTCTATGCCTCCTGACAAAGAAAAGAAATCGTTTAACTCATAGTCAAAGGTTGATAATAAGCCAAGCCAAAAATGATTATTTACAGCATCTCTAATTATTCCCGATGATTCTTTGTCAACATTCCAACCATAAGGAATATTCATATTTGAGTTGTAAACTTTCTGCAAATTTTGTTGCCCTGTTGTAGTATCTATTGAAGGAGTCGGAGATATGGACCTACCTCCACCTGATCCTAGAGAAAGGTATAGTACATTTGATATATAAAGTTTATCACTAACATTCCAAAAATCTCTAAGGCTAAACATTGGTTTGTGATAAAAATTATTTGCTGTACTAAATCCATCTGCAGTGGGATAAATGGTATCGGTATCAGTTATACGTGCCTGACTTAAATANCCCCAATTGGGATTATATCTTAATCCTTTATCAACTGGTAAACCATTACTTTCTANTGTNTCAATATATCCTGCAGACATTCCATTTTCTTCAGCATACTNTCTATCAAATACGGACATTCGTTTTTTATAACTTCTTTGACCNTGTTTCTGAGGTGCTCCCATGGCGGAAAAGCTTATTAGATGCTTGCCAATCTCCTTATCTACACGGAGAAAATAAAACCAACCCTCTGTCCATGTTTGATCAACCCATCCATCACCTTGTTTATATGAGCCTGCAAAGGTAACACCCCAGCCATTTTTCATTCTTCCGGTGGTTAATCCCAGGGATGTTCGCAGGTAACCAGCTGAACCAACCTCTTGTTTAATGTTTAACCCCCTTTTATTTTCAATACCTTGTGTTGTAATATTTATGGTTCCACCAACAGAAGGTATACTTAATTTTGACATCCCAAGTCCACGTTGAACTTGAGTTCCTCTCATCACAGCATCAAGACCAAACCAATTTGACCAATATACCCAACCATTCTCCATGTCATTTACGGGAATACCATCAAGCATAACAGCAACATTTCTTTGATTAAATCCACGAATATTTATTCGTGCATCTCCATCTCCACCCCCTGATTGTGTTGCATAAACACCAGGTGTTGAATTAAGAATTAAGGGTATATCCTGCGATGCAAGTTGTTCTTCTATTTTGGCTGTACTAATATTTGAAAAAGCTACTGGTGTTTCTCTTGTTCTGGCAAAATCTCCTACAACCTCTACTTCGTCCAGAGTGACTGTCTTTAGATTGAAACTAAGGAAAATATTTTTATCTGTAACTTCTATTTCACGAGTTTGGGAGTTAAAACCTATATATGATACAACAAGGTTATAATTGCCAGGTTCTAATTTTAATATAAACTCTCCATTTATATCAGTAGTTGTTCCCTGACCTGCTGCTATTAATACGTTAACGCCTATTAATGGTTCTCCAATATCATAATCTGTTACAACACCACTAACACTGTAGGATTGAGAATAAGAAATTACAGACCATGTCAATGCGATTAGTACAAATAATATTTTTCGTGTCATAGATAATTTTTCTGTGATTAATACAGCTGATAAAGGCTTCAGACAAATTAGCCCAAAGCCTTGTCTATAGATATTTTAGTAGTTTACTTAACTAATGTTCGTCTTGTCAGAGTAATTCCTGAATCCATGGTTGCGCTGACAAAAAGTATTCCGCTAAATTCATTTGGGATATTCAATGTTTTGGTTTTTACATTTGAACCCAAATTTGTAATTGCTACTATTCTTCCACTAAGGTCAAACATTTTTATCTCTGAAATTGGTTCACTTGACTGAATTGTTAATGAATTATCTATAACGGGGTTAGGATACATATTTAGAGTTATGTCATTTTCATTTTCACCTATTCCAAATGTTGTACAATCACAATAATGTGATCCCAGGGAATCAAACGTATTCTCCGGAATGGAATCCCATTGTTGATCTACAATAAACGGCTCTGGGTTATTAATCACACCAACAGACACATCTGATTTACGGATTAATGTATGATCTTTTGTCCATGCCAACCAGAATAGTGGTCCAACAATGTAATCTGAAATTGTATACTCTGTTGGGTTTCCGCCGCTATTATATGTAATTGTAGTATCATTCAGATTACCCCAACCATTATCGTCACTTGTCATTGGTGGGCCAATCGTACCAAAAATGTCAATCACTTCACCTGTTGGTTTCTCAAGTGTAACGGCGTCATTTCCATTGAAATACATCATTTTATTAACCTCATAAACAGGGCACAAAAATAAATCTGCTTTTTCTTGTAAAGCAGTATCAACAGGCACCTCATATCCCGTTCCGTTTGGGTCTAGTTTTTCTAATACAACAACAAATGTACTTTTAGGTTCAATCCAACCCGTTAACCCAACGGCGTTTCTTTCAAAAGCACCATTTGAATATCTCACAAGCTCATAGTTAACTAGATCTATTGGATTATTGGTAGGATTATATAATTCTATTGCTTTGTTATTACCTGAACCTTCAACATATTCAGATATAAATAGATCTGAACATTCAAATTGAATTTGAGCAAATACCCCTGCTCCGAAAAATATTAGTGTAATAAGAAGTAGATTTTTTTTCATTTTGATTTCTTTTTGATTATTGTTTGATATTTTTAAGTTGCAAACTTAACACTAAAAAAACAATCTTACAGATATTGCGAAGAAGTATTTATTAACTAAATAAAGACATAAAATAATAAATTCACTTAGTGAACTTATTCCTTATGGGGATTAATAATAACAACCATAGTGTGCGTTCTATTAGATTGATTTGGTAATATAATTAGCAACCATTTGACAATTAGTTAACACAAGTCATCCTCAATATTCTTTCAAATTTAAAAAAACAAACCAAGGTAAGTTGTTCTTGTACTATTAAAAGCAGCCATAATATTTAACAATAAATTAATATCTTTGCTGCCTGTTAATTATTTTAAATTTTCAAGCTAATGAACGATAAGTGGGGATTATTTCAAAAGTTTCTGATAACTCAAGAACAACAGTTATCATTAACTGATTTTCTGATGAATTCTATGGTTATTATTGTTCTGGCAATAATACTTGAGTTTACATATATTCGAGCTGCTAGAACAGTTTCTAATCGTAGACAGTTTGCAGGCACTTTTCTTTTAATAGCATTTACAACAATGCTTATTATCTCAATTGTTAAATCTTCATTGGCACTATCATTGGGGCTTGTTGGTGCGTTATCTATTGTAAGGTTCAGAGCTGCAATAAAAGAGCCCGAGGAACTGGCATATATATTCTTCGCAATTTCCATAGGACTTGGGCTTGGCGCAAATCAAACTATTGTTGTTCTGGAGGCCTTTGTTATCGCTATGTTTATTTTATGGGGAAGATATTTAATTAAGGGCAAAAGCACTCGCCAAAATTTATATCTTAATTTTTCTGCAAGTAAGAAAGACATTAGCTTGAATCAGGTAACGAAATTAGTAAAAGATACCTTCGGGAAGTATCACTTAAAAAGATATGACGAAAGTGAAAATATCATAGAGGCCTCATTCATGGTTGACTCACCAAAACCTGAAAATCTTCAATCATTTTCAGACAATTTATCTAAAATAAGTGACAAGGCAAGGGTTTCATTTGTAGAGAGCAAATCATTTTAATAAAATTCATCATCCCATCATAATTTAGTTATGCACTTTCCCCCATTCAACCACAGCAAAAGCCGTTATGAAAGGAAGTTTGTGGTTAATGACATGCATTATCATGAAATAATTCAGCATATTAGAAACAACAGAGCTGCTTTTAATGGTCTGTATGAACCAAGATATATCAATAATATATATTTTGACACTAATGACATCGACTACTTCTATGATAATATAAGCGGAAAGGGAAGCCGTAAAAAAGCCAGAATAAGATGGTATGGTGAATTAATGGGTAATGTGAGCACTCCTGTTTTAGAATTTAAGCTCCGTGAGGGTATGGTTGGCAATAAAATTTCTTTTCCCTTAAAGCCATTTACTCTTGACAATAGATTTACAGGTGAATTAATAAATAACATAATAAGGGAATCAAACCTTCCAAATTGGGCTGAATCAGTCATGTTAATGCTTAAACCTGCTCTACTTAACAGATATCACCGTCAATATTTCATAAGTTTCAATAATGAATTCCGTCTCACTCTCGATGATGAACTAACATACTATGGCATGCACAGTGGTGTTAATAATTTCATGGAGAAGCACAATGATAATAGTGTAATTGTAGAATTGAAATATGATACCAAATTTGACGGCTATGAATCAGCACACATAGCAAATGAGCTTCCATTCAGATTATCAAAAAGCTCAAAATATGTTAATGGATTTGAATTTACACATCCATCTATAGCCACCTAATTTTTTGAATCTATTCGTGGTAATATATCCTCTTAACTCTCCTGCTTATTCTACTTAATATCTCGTAAGGTATTGTATTTCCAGCTATTGCAAGATCATTAACAGAGTGCTTATCATTAAATATTATCACATCTGCATTTTCGTCTGCATTTATTCCTGTTAAATCTACCATACACATATCCATGCAGATATCTCCAACTATTGGAGCAGGCTTACCATTGATATGCAGAAAAGCATTGCCTCTTCCTAATGAACGCAACATACCATCTGCATATCCAGCGGAGACGATACCTATTTTTGTATCCTTAGGTGCTATCCACTTTCTATCATATCCAACACTTTCACCTTTCCTAACTACTTTTACTTGACTTAATACAGATTTAAAGCTAAGAACGCTATCAAGGCCTTCTTTGTGATCATTAATACCGTATAATCCAATTCCTAACCTAACCATATCCATATGACTCTCGGGAAATCTCGATATTGCTGATGAATTTGCAATGTGAAATAATATTTTGTGGCTTGATTTACTGGTAAATATTTCTTTAATGCTTTTCAATAATTCAATTTGTCTAACTGAAAATTCATCAAATTTGGAGTTATCACTGGCAGCGAGATGAGAAAAAACAGATTGAACATAAATTAGAGGATTTGCATATAGTTTATCAACTAACAAAGGTATTTCATCTTGGGTAAACCCTAATCTATTCATCCCAGTATCAATCTTAATGTGGACCTTCACAGGTTTATTTTGCGGTAATGCGTTTCTATTTATGGTTTCTTCTAAAAGTGAAAGAGTTCGAAAACTAAAAATCTCTGGCTCAAGCTGGTGGCGTATCATAGTATCAAAAGCTTGTTCTTCAGGGCTCATAACCATAATTGGCAAGTTAATGCCTGCTTTTCTTAATTCAATTCCTTCATCAGCATAGGCTACAGCTAAATAATCAACATTATGATAATTTAAAATATTTGCTATTTCAAAACTTCCAGTCCCATATGAAAAGGCTTTAACCATTGCCATTATCTTAGTTTCAGGTTTTAATCCCAATTTAAATTTATTAAGATTAGCAATTAAAGCATCAAGGTTTATTTCAAGAACAGTTTCATGTGCTTTCTGCTGTAGTATTCTGCTCAATCTCTCGAACTCGAATGCTCTTGCTCCTTTCAGTAGTATTGTTTGGTTTGTAAAATTCGCAAATGAATAGTTTTTTATGAACTCTTCTGTTGAAGTAAAAAAACTAGCTTCTAAATCAAATTGTTCAGATTGATTACTTATTTCGGCACCTATACCAATAAGCCTGCTAATATTCTTCTCCTTAAGTAGCTTGGAAACATCTGAATATAGATCAATACTATTCTGCCCACTCTGCATAATATCAGATAGTATAACAACTTTTTCTCTGTGCTGGTTTTGTTGATTTAAAAAATCCAAGGCAATGGCAAACGAATTAAAATCAGAGTTATAGGCATCGTTTATTATGGTACAATTATTAACTCCCTCCTTTAATTCAAGTCGCATTGCAACAGGAGACAGTAGATCCATCCGTAAACTTATTGTTTCATGGTCATAACCGAGAAGTATCAAAGTAGCCCAACATTGACATGCATTTTCTATGGAGGCATCATCAATGTATGGAATGGAAATATTCAATTCCTTACCGTTATATTTACCAAATATATTTGTTCTATTACCCTCTATTACTGATGTTTCAGTAATAATAAGGTCTGCATTATTATCCTTTCCCCAACTAAAAGTGTTAATATTTTCAAGCACCCCAGAACGAATTATAGCACCATGAACTTCCTTGTGATCAATACAATATATTAGGTTATCGACTTTCTTGAAAAGATTTAGTTTCTCACCCGTTTTTTGAGTAGAATTGATAAAATTCTCATCATGTGCCTGACCAATGTTTGTGAATATTCCAATAGTAGGACGAATTATAGGTTGGAGTTTTTGCATTTCATCGGGTTCTGAAATACCTGCCTCAAAAATCGCAATATCATTATCATCAGTCATCTGCCAAACAGATAATGGAACTCCAATCTGCGAATTATAACTTTTGGGGCTTCTAACAATATTCTTATCGGGGTTTATTAATTGAAAAAGCCATTCTTTTATTACAGTTTTTCCATTACTCCCTGTTATTCCTATAACAGGAATATCAAATCTAGACCTATGGAATGCTGATAACATTTGTAAGGCTTCCAATGTGTCATTAACGATAAAAAATGAACACTTTTTATATCCCTCAAACGACTTTGGAGGTTTATTTACCACAAAATACCTTATGCCCTTTTCATAAAGTTCTCTGATGTATCTATGCCCATCATTTTTTTTGGTTACCAATGCGAAAAACAAGGTATGCTTTGCCCCTATTAACCTTCTGCTATCGATGAGGATATCAACGGCCTTTATATCGCTTGGATTATCAGAAATTAGCTTTGCTCCAATAATATTAGCAATTTCCTGTCCGGTGTAAATAATTTGTTTCATAGAAATTATGATTCTACAATCTGATCTCCTCTTGATGATCCAATATTTTTTTGCTCGCTAATAAGATTCGACCCCAGAGGATTTTTATTTAATTCAGCATATTTGATACGATTACGATGTATATCGACCCCCAAATACAAGGCACTTCTAATAGAATTTGGCGATGCCTTGTTTTTACCTGCCTTGTCATACGCTGTTCCATGCGCAGGAGATGTTCGCACAAACGGAAGTCCTGCTGTGAAATTAACTCCGTTTTCAAATGCAAGAGTTTTGAAGGGTATTAATCCCTGATCATGATACATGGCAAGCACTGCATCATATTTGGTATAATCACCAGCAAAAAATCCATCTGCAGGAAATGGTCCAAAAACAAGAGAACCTTTTCTCTTTGAATTTAATATTATGGGGCTTATAATATCAATATCTTCCTTGCCAATGTCTCCGTTTTCTCCAGCATGAGGATTTAATCCAAGCACTGCAATCTTAGGTTTTACAATCCCAAAATCAACCTTTAAGGATTCTTCTAAAACATTTAGTTTAGAAGATATCAAGTCTTTAGTCAGCTTATCTGAAATATCTTTTACTGGAATATGTCCAGTAACAGTTCCTATTCTTAGGTCATCGCAAACCATAAGCATTAGGTAATCTTTTACACCAAACTCATTGACGAAATATTCAGTATGCCCTGGAAAATTAAATTCATTTGATTGAATATTTTTTTTATTTATAGGTGCGGTAACAATCAAGTCTATGGTTTTACTTTTTATATCTTCAACTGCTGACGATAATGCGAGATGAGAATATTTTCCTGCCAAATTATTTGACTTACCATATTCAATCTTTATATCTTCCTCATTGAGACTTATTAGGTTAACCTTATTATTTTTTGCATTAGAAGCCGCTTTTAAAAGGTTAAAATTAAAATCATTAAGCCCAAGGTTATTTTTATTGAAAGACATAACCTTTGCCAATCCATAAATAATTGGGGTAAAAAAATCTAGTATTCTATTATCAGACAATGCCTTAATAATAATTTCATATCCAACTCCATTAAAATCACCATGTGTAATGCCTATCCTTATTTTAGATTCCTTATCCTGATTTATCTTCTTTTGCATTATTGTATGAAATTTACACAAAAATACTTTTTTTGTCTGTTTAAATCAGAATTTACTTGATACTTACCTTAACTAAATATCTAAATCTAGTGTATCAAATGATTTTTTTTTCGAAGCTGTTAAAATAATTAACACATTTGCAAAATAATGTCACTAATCAAATTAACATGGCAACTTCAAATTTTGTTGATTATGTAAAGATTTACTGTCGCTCGGGAAATGGGGGGAGAGGTTCTGTGCATTTTAGAAGAGAAAAGTATATACCAAAAGGCGGTCCTGATGGCGGCGACGGAGGAAAAGGTGGTGATATCATCGTAGTTGGCAACTCACACATGTGGACCTTACTACATTTACGCTATACCAGGCATTTAAAAGCAGGCTATGGAGAGAGTGGTGGTGGTCAGCGATCAACAGGAGCAGATGGTAAAGATATAATCATTGAAGTTCCTTTGGGAACAATTGCCAGGGATCCTGAAACTGGGGAAATAATTGCAGAAATAACCGAACATGGTGAATCAATAGTAATGATGCCAGGTGGCAGAGGTGGACTAGGAAACGACCATTTCAAGAACGCTACTAATCAAACTCCCCAATATGCCCAACCAGGTGAGGAAGGAATAGAAAGAAGTGTAATATTTGAACTCAAAATACTTGCAGACGTGGGCCTTGTTGGCTTTCCAAATGCAGGAAAATCAACATTACTATCTGTGGTAAGTGCAGCGCGACCTGAAATTGCAGATTATCCATTCACAACATTAGTACCCAACCTTGGAATAGTGGCATATCATGATAATCAATCTTTTGTAATGGCAGATATTCCAGGTATAATTGAGGGTGCTCATGAGGGCAAAGGACTTGGGTTAAGGTTTCTAAGGCACATAGAAAGAAATTCCATATTACTATTTTTAGTGCCTGCAGATAGCGATGATATCAACAAAGAATATGATATTTTGTTAAATGAGCTAGAAAAATATAATCCTGAACTACTTGATAAACAAAGAATACTTGCCATATCTAAAACAGATATGCTTGATGAGGAACTAATGGAAGAAATTAAAGCAACCTTACCAAAGAATTTGAATTATGTATTTCTATCGTCAGTAGCAAATATTGGAATAATAAAATTAAAGGACTTAATTTGGAAGGCTTTGGAAGACTAATCCAGCTGTATTATATTATTTTTAATTGCGAATTTTACCAAATCAACAGTAGTTTTTAAGCCTACTTTTTTCATAATATTATTCTTATGAGTTTCAACCGTTCGTATACTAATGAATAGTTTCTCTGCAATGGTTCTATTGGAATCACCCTCTGCTATTAGTTTAAATATTTCCATTTCTCGGGCTGACATATTACTCCGCTTATCTTTTTTATTGGAAGCATATACTCCATTATCACTTATGTAGCTATTAAGTAAAATATTTGTAATAGTTTTTGCATAGTATTCGTAACCACTTCTAAGAGTATATATGGCCTCTAAGATCTCACTTCTATTTGTATCTTCACCTAGGTGACCTTTGGCACCAGCCTTAATCTGTTTGAGTATTGTTTTTTCATCGCAATACATTGAAAGAACTAAAATTCTAATCCGTGTATACTGATCAGATATTAATTGAATATTTTGAATACTTATATCATCTTTAGAATAAGTTATGGCAATAAGAATATTTGGAAGATACTTAGGAATAATCTTTATAAAATCTGAGAAAGCATTCGAAGTGGAAACTATTTTAATATCATCAACATCCAAAAGTAAAGCCTTTAGAGCATCACACATAATAGGATGTTTATCAAGAATCGAAACTTTAATCATAAAATATCTTACCTGATTGATTATTGTAAAAAGCGAAATTACAAAATGAAATCATTTAATCACATAAAGATTTACTAAAGTTAATACTTCTATTTTAGAAACAGCTTGTGTATATTTGTTACAAATTATTGCCTGATGTGGGAAAGTAATTCATACAAACACAGTAACCTTCTTGATGTATTAAGCAGAATTAGTAATATAGTTCGCTCACAAAAGCCCATTGATGAAACTATGATGGAGATTGCAGATTCCTTGCATCTTCAGTGTAGCAACATTTCTTCCAGTGGTATATGTATTAACTACAATAACACCCAATATGTATCACAAAATTTTAAGAAAAATAACATATGCCTAACAAGTCATTTTACCACAGAATCAGATATCAGATGCAAAATAGAGATATCTAGCTTTAAAGATAAAAGCAAGTTAAGTGACAAAGAAAGCAATGAAAATGAATATTTACTAGATAATGTTGTTGGAATACTTAAAAAATATCTTAATGATTCTGATGGCACTAAAATTAAGGTCAAAGGAAACAAGCTAAAAGCAACCAAAAAAAGTAATGGTCCAGTAAATAGCAGGTTCTTACAAAAATTCCTAAATAAATACACCTACAATAGAGATATATATCATGATCTCATGCCTTTCAAAGTAAAGGAAATTCTATTAATATCCAGCTTATACGATGCATATTCCATAGAAAGTGAAGGAAGGTTTTCAGAACACATGCTTGGTCAATATGGGCAGTTGAATTTAACATCATTCCCAAGAATAACAGGAGCCTCTAGTTTGAAACAAGCCATGGAGCTAATGAAAGCAAAAAATTTTGAGATGGTTATTTATATGGTTGGTGTCGATAAAACTACTCCTCTTACTATTTGTGAACACATCAAAAAAGAATATCCATTCATCCCGATTTACCTTTTACTTAATAACAGCTCTGACATAAGCATTTTCACAAATAATGCGGAAGAAATATCATTTATAGATAACATCTTCACATGGACAGGAGATGCGAGTATATTCTTTTCAATTATCAAACAGCTTGAGGATAGAATAAATTCTGATAATGACACTCAACTTGGTATGGTTAGAATTATACTTTTAGTTGAAGATTCACCCATATACTATTCTAGGTATCTATCATTCCTATACAAGGTAATAATGGAACAAACAAAGCGTATCATAGATGATGTAAGTACCGATGAACTATATAAAGTTTTAAGAATGAGAGCCAGACCTAAAATCTTACTGGCTAAAAATTATGAGGAAGCAGCTGAAATAATAGATAAATATCGACAGTTCCTGAGTTGCTTAATTACCGATGTTAAGTTTGAAAGAAACGGAGAATTTGATGAAAAAGCGGGACTACGGTTATTAAAGTACACTCAAAAAAAATTAAAGAACTTACCTACAATTCTTCAATCTTCTGATAGCTCTTACTCATCTATAGCTGCAGAAAATAATTCTCTCTTTATCCATAAACATTCGGATAAATTATATAAGGATTTTGAGAATTTTATAACAAACTATCTTGGATTCGGCGATTTTACATTTAAGGATGAAAAGGAAAATGAGATAGCAGTTGCAGCAAACATGAAAGAATTTGAGAATTTAATAAAGAAAATACCAGATAATTCTCTTCTTTACCATGCTAGTAGGAATCATTTTTCAATGTGGATAATGGCTCGCGGAGAGATCAGAGCTGCTAATATCATAAATAAAAAAAGAGTAGACGATTTTGAAAGTGCCATTGAATTAAGGAACAAATTATTATTTCTGCTCAAGGAGCATAGAAACGAAAGAGATACGGGTAATGTTATCCCATATTTACCCAATACAGAGATATCAGATGAAAATGTATACACACTTTCAGGTGGTTCATTGGGTGGTAAAGGAAGAGGGTTGGCATTTATTGATGCGCTTATTCATAACTTTAATTTTGAAAAATTTATTCCCGATGTAAAGGTAAGAACACCCAAAACATTCGTAATTGGGACCAAGGAATTCGAATCCTTCATCAAAGAAAATCAGCTCACTACCATAATGCTGGAAAATATTAAGCATGAAGAAATAAAAAAACTGTTTGTAAAGGGTAATCTATCCAAAGAATTAAAGCAAAAGCTATCACATCTATTGAGTATAATTACCAAGCCCATTGCTGTTAGGTCATCCGGAATGTTTGAAGACTCTCTATCGCAGCCATTCGCTGGAATATTTGAAACATATTTATTGCCAAATAATAACTCCAAAAAATCAGAAAGGTTAAGGCAGACAGAGGATGCCATAAAGCTAGTGATGGCTTCGGTGTTTTCCACAGCTGCAAAAGGCTATGTGAAAGCCATTGATTACAAGATAGAAGAAGAGAGAATGGCAGTAGTTATTCAAGAAGTTGTTGGAAACAAGTTTGGCGATGTTTTTTACCCGCACATAAGTGGAGTAGCGCAGTCCTATAATTTCTATCCGTTTGCTCATATGAAACCAGAAGAAGGTTTTGCAATTGCAGGGGTAGGCTTGGGGAAATATGTTGTGGAAGGAAATATGGCCTATCGTTTTTCACCTTCTTACCCTAGCACTGAGATAAACTCAACAAAGGATCAGTTGAGAAACTCTCAGGTTAAATTTTATGGCGTTGACATGAAAAAGGACAACCTTAATTTACTTGAAGGTGAATCTGCTGGTCTTAAGGAATGCGATATAAGTATGGCAGAGAAACACGGTAATCTAAATCATTTAGCTTCAGTTTATAATCCTGATAATAATACTGTTTATCCTGGCATCAGCAAACCTGGTCCAAGGATTATAAATTTTGCTAACATTCTTAAATACAAATATATATCACTAGCTAAAACAATTAATACGGTTCTGAAACTAGTTCACGATGCCATGGGCACAGCTGTGGAGATTGAATATGCAGTTGATTTAAAAAGAGATAAAGATGGAAATGCCTCTTTTTATATTTTACAGATTAAACCACTTATTCAAACGGGATTTGATTGCAACATTAATATTAAAGCAATTAAGAATGAGGATATCCTTCTCTATACAGAAAAAGGAATGGGAAATGGATTTATTGATAATGTTACTGATATTATATACGCTGATAGTAATAGATTTGATAAATCTAAAACCGAAGCAATGGCGAAGGAAATTGAAGTCATTAATGACAAAATGATAAAAGAAAATAGGAAATACATATTAATAGGGCCAGGCAGATGGGGAACCAGAGACAGATGGATTGGTATTCCCGTTAAATGGCACATGATCTCAAATGCAAAAGTAATTGTAGAAACAAGCTTTGATGGTTTTCCATTGGATGCATCATCTGGGTCTCACTTTTTTCACAATGTAACAAGTATGAATGTTGGTTATTTTACTGTACAACCCGAGTTATTGGCAAGCTATATAAAGTATGATAAGATAGATAAACAGAACTTCATTTTTAAGGGCAAGTATTTTAATCATGTTCGGTTTACTGAGCCTTTACAAATAATGATGGATGGTAAAAAGAGAATCTACCTAATAAAAAAAGGTTAACCTAGTTCATTTTTTCGACCGATTTCTCAGAAAGTACATGGTTAGTCTAATACTTCATCAATATTAAATTGGGGTTTCTTATTTTGTATTATTTGAATTCTGCTTAAGTATCCTCCTATAACACCAAGGCTAAAGACTATAATGCTGGTTGAGAATAATATTGCAACAATAACTGAAGTATATCCCAAAGGAACATCATAAAACATCTTTTGAAGAACATACTTCATGGCAAGCAAGAAACTAAAAAAAGATACTACCATGCCCCCGTAAACCATTATTTTCAATGGTATATTGGTATAAAAATATGCAAGGTTTGATGCAAGTTTAATAAGTTGAAGAGAACTGTACCCAGACTTATTAAATTCCCTTTTTTTATGATCAACGTAGACAAAAGATGTTTTATTTGTGTACCATTGAATTACCTCATCAATGAATATAAAAGTGATATTATGATCAAGAATTTTATCAATTAAACGCCTGCTCATAAGGCGAAATGAGGAACCTCTGTCAGTACCTTTTAAAAGTACTTTATTAGTTTTCTTTACGGCACTACTCATTGCATTTCTTGCAAAATCATGTTGTTTTTTTGAATATATACCATAAGTAATATCACTATTGTTTGCCTCAAAGGTTAGCACGAGTTTTTTTATCTCTTCTGGTGGGTTTTGAAGGTCATCATCGATCGTTATTATTCTTTCCCCTTTTGCAAAAACAAAGCCGCACATTGTGGCATTATGTTGGCCAAAATTCTTATTGAGACGAACTGCTCGGACAGTTTCTTCATTCTTACTTTTTATATCCTTTATTACTTCCCAGCTATTATCTAACCCACAATCTTCCACAAAAATAACCTCAAAAGAACTGTTGAGATCATTCATTACTTTATTCAATCCACTATAAAGTTTGGGTAAAGCTTTTTCACTATTATATACCGGAACCACAATCGAATAGTCTATCATAACCCTTGTTAATAAACATTAGTTAGCTAAAATAGTTATTTTAATTATAATAAAAACAACGCCAGAACTATTGAAGGACAGCCCCCATAGTTAGATTTGTTCCGGATATCCATCTTGATTCATCAGATAAAAAGAATACAATTGCATTTGCAACATCTTCAGGCTCGCCAATGCCCATTGGGTATTTCTTCAGATATCTACCAAGTGATTCGTCTACAATTTCCATTTGACCATCAGTAACTGGTTTTTTAATTAATGGAGTATTGACTAGCCCTGGAGAAAGGCAGTTTGATCTAATACCTCTTTTAACAAGTTCAAGAGCAACAGTTTTTGAGTATGATTCTATGGCTGATTTTGAGCTATTATACAATGCTCCTCCAAAGTAAGGCATCTGGGTTGCAACGCTCGATAAAAATACAATCGATGCTTTATCAACCAACTTTTTACTCAAAAGTATCTTTGATGTCAGCAATACTGGTACTTCAAAATTAATCTTCAAAAGCTTTTCAATATTTTCTTTTCGAATAAATTTTACTGGAGTAGGGCCAACAATTCCTGCACAATGAACAATTCCATCCAAAGGCGGCAATTTTGCAACAAGGCTGTCCATATCTTGTTCGATCAATAAATCAGTTGTAAATGATAGATGATTAGTTCCTGTGAGCATTTTAAAGGTTTCCGTAGTTCGCTTTTCATCTCTTCCGGTTACAATCAGCTTGGCACCCTGTTTAGAAACTTTTATGGCGGATTGCCTACCTATGCCAGAGGAAGCTCCGGTTACAAGTATTATCTTTCCTTTGAGGTTACAAAATTCCATAATTTAACCTTTATAAATTAAAATAGGGGGACAAGTTACATTTTCTGTCTCAACAATAACACTGCCCCAAGATAAACCTACGCCAAAACCAGATAACAAAAGAGTTTTAGATTTGTTTTTAACCATATTAGAAATTTCTGCAACTATTGTTAGTGGAATGGAAGCTGAGCTTGTATTACCATAGTTTTTTAGCGAATAAGGTACTTTTTCTGGAGGAATTTTCAATTGTTTTCTGATGGTTTCATTCATGAGCCTATTTGCCTGATGGAAAACAAAATAATCTATATCCATTATTTCTATATCTCCATTTTGTAAAAGAGCAAGCACATTTGGTTTAACTTCCCTTAGTGAAAAATTAAATACCTTAACACCATCCAGAATTATATTTAGATTATTTCTATATATGCCTTCACTTATCTTCTTGTAGTTCAATGATTCTGCATCAACAAAATTACGAATACCGCCATCTGGAATAATTATGGCATCATATCCATTTCCATCAGTTTGTAGGTTAAATAACATTGGACTATGTCCATGCTTAAATTCAAGAGCAGTTGCAGTGCCTGCATCTCCAAATATAGGATAGGCACTTTTATCTTTATACGATGTATTAAGAGTACTTATATCTCCTGTGAGAAGCAGGGCTTTTTTTGCAGCTCCGTTATTCATTAAACTGCCAACTATACTTAAGCCATACACATATCCCGAACATCCGAGGCTAACATCAAAAGCGATACATGACTTTGATAAACCAAGTTTATCCTGCAATAACCCAGCTGTAGCTGGAATAATGTAATCTCTTGACTGTGAAACGAAAACCAGCAGATCTATATCCGAACGGTCCCATTCCAATTCATTTAAGAGCCTATCTGCAGCAACGTAGCATAGATCTGATGTTGTTAATCCTTTTTTTGCATGATGCTTTTTGGAAACACCTATAGTTTTGATAAGAACTTCTCTCTCTTTCTCACTTATCCAATCATAATCATGATTGCTGAATATTTTTTCAGGAACACATGCCGATATTCCGGCTAAATTAATATTTGGTACCTGAAAAATTGACATTATTATTTGGTTTCAACTTTTGATTCCACAAGGTTGAATAAATCCCTAACAGTTTTTGATTCTATTAATTCATCGGCAGTAATTTCCACGTCATACTCGACATTAACGTGTGCTAGAAATATGAGTGCATTTATTGAATCCCAGGTAAACTTTTCTTTCAAAATATCATCTGGTTCAAGGATACCTGGTTTAATATCGTCAAACTCTTCTTCTATTCGTGAAATAAAATCGTTAATGTTCATAGTATCTATTAAATTTACACAAAAATAACTTTTTAATAGAACCTCTCTCCAAGGTTCTCCTCTATACCTTTAATTGTATCATTATCAACTATTGCGGTTGAATTTAATTCAATCAGAAAAGGGTACTTTAAGTTATCAAGTTTCGTATTAACCAATTTCATGGTAG
>PANC01000015.1 GCA_002708315.1 Lentimicrobiaceae bacterium | reverse complement strand
TGACGGATTAAGTGGGAATGAAGACTGTGGGCAAATGTCAGCATGGTATGTAATGTCGGCAATGGGATTTTATCCCGTAACTCCTGGAAGTGATATATACGTTCTGGGCACCCCTGTTTTTGATGAAACTTCAATCAAATTAGAAAACGGAAATACATTTGTTATAAAGGCAAACCGAAAAACACAAAATAGCTTCTACGTTAATTCAGTTAATTTAAATGGCAAACCTCTATTAAATTCATACATATCGCATGGTGATATAATGAAGGGTGGGGAGTTATTATTTGAATTATCAGAAACACCAAATAAAGTTTTTGGTAATGATAAAAAACATCGTCCATTTCAAAAAATCACTGATAATTTAATAACACCTGTGCCATACTTCGAAGCACCTACTAAAACCTTTACAGATAGTATTTTAGTAGGGGTAAGTGACATAATTAATGGATCAAAAATATATGTTACTCCAAATAAAATTAATACTTTTTATGAGAGGCCCATAATCCTTAACTCCACAAGTACATTGATAGCATTTTCGGAAAATAATGGAGTAAAAAGTTTTCCAGAAGAAGCTACATTTATAAAAATTCCAGATGGAAGATCTGTGGATATAATTACCGAATATAGTAACCAATATACAGCAGGCGGCGACATTGCTTTAATAAATACAATTAGGGGCGGTGACAATTACAAAACTGGCAACTGGCAAGGTTATTATGGCCAAGATATGGAAGTTGTACTTGATTTGGGTAAAGTCACGAAAATTTCAGAGGTTGGAGCAGGTTTTCTTCAGGATGAAAATTCATGGATTTTCATGCCATCATCAATAACTTTTGAAGGTTCTGTTGATGGACTAAATTATACTGAAATTGGTAAAATTCAAAACAATATTGATCCAACTGAATCTGGTGGAATAACCAAAAACTATGAATTAGCCACATCCACAAATATTAAATATCTCAAAATTTACGCAAAATCTTTAAAAATATGCCCTTCATGGCACAAAGGGTATCCAAATCCATGTTGGATTTTTGTTGACGAAATATGGGCTAGATAAAAATATTATTACATGATATTTATAATCTCAACTGTATAATTATATTACTACGCTTATGTATATAAAGGAAGTACTACTGAATAAATGTGTAGAACAACAGCAAAAAGTAATAGATCAGTTGCAAAAAGAGATTGAGGACGCTCAAAATCAGGCAAATGATTATGGACAGCCCAAAGATAGATACGATGCATATCGTACAAAACTAATGAGGCAGATTGAATTATTTGCCAAGCAACTTGACAAGGCAAATGCGGTTATGAATACATTGAAAATCATTATGCCAAAAAAGCAATTAGACATGGTAGAATTTGGATCTTTAGTTACAACAACCAAACAAAAATTATTTGTCTCAGCTGGATTAGGCAAAATTGATTTGAACGGAGAGTTATGGTATGCCATTTCACCAAACGTACCAATTTTCAATGCCCTCAAGGGAAAGAAGGTTGGTGAAAGCATAGTTTTCAAAGGAAATACTATTACAATAAAAAGTATACTTTAAATTTATAATACCCAGTCTTTAAATGTTGTTACTAATTAAAGGCAAATACTATTTAGCTTGAAAATTATACTTGGTGAGTTTTGTAAAAGACTTATTAGAATGATTATAAAAATGTAGATTTGTTAAAATTTTATTTGTGATAAGCCCAAATACCATACAGACAATTTTTGAAACTGCGAGAGTAGAAGAAGTAATTGGTGATTTTGTCACATTAAAAAAGCGCGGAGCTAATTATTTGGGTCTATGTCCCTTTCACAATGAAAAAACCCCATCATTTAGTGTCAGTCCTTCAAAGGGTATCTATAAATGTTTTGGTTGTGGTAAGGCTGGAAACGTTGTTGGTTTTGTTATGGAACATGAACACTATTCATATCCAGAAGCCCTTAAATATTTAGCTAAAAGGTACTCCATTGAAATTGAAGAAGAAGAGGTTACTCCTGAAATGCAACAACAAATAGATGAAAAAGAGAGTCTGTTGTCTCTAAATTCATTTGTTACCAAGTATTTCATTCAAAATCTTAAAGAAAATGATGAGGGGAAATCAATTGGCCTAAGCTATCTAAAGGAAAGAGGATACCGTGATTCAACCATTGAAAAATTTGAAATTGGTTATGCAATAGATAACTGGGAAGACTATTCAAAGCACTCGATTAGCAATGGTTTTAAAAAAGAAATTCTTGTTAAAACTGGTTTGAGTATTGAAAAAGATGACAAGTTACTGGATCGATTTAGGGGAAGAGTAATATTTCCAATTCATAATCTAACAGGAAGAGTAATTGGTTTTGGCGGTCGGATACTATCCTCTGATAAATCAAAAGCCAAATATCTTAATTCTCCCGAATCAGATATCTACAATAAAAGTAAAGTTCTTTATGGAATATACCATGCCCGCAATGCCATAGTAAAACAAAATAACTGCTTCCTTGTTGAGGGGTATACTGATGTAATTTCTCTTCATCAAGCAGATATCCAAAATGTAGTTGCTTCTTCGGGAACATCACTAACCGTAGACCAAATAAAGCTAATAAGTCGTTATACTCAAAATATAACTATCCTATTTGATGGAGATCCTGCAGGTATAAAGGCATCATTTAGAGGTATTGATCTTATATTAGAGCAAGGACTTAATGTGAAAATTGTGCTTTTTCCAGAAGGTGAGGATCCTGATTCATATGTGCGTAACCATACCACTAGTGAAACGGAGTTATTTATTAACGATTCTGCTGTTGATTTTATAAAATTTAAGACTGGCTTGTTAAAGGAGGAAACCGAAGGTGACCCTGCGGCAAGATCTCAATTAATAAAAGATATTATACTTACCATTTCAAAAATACCAGATGGTATCAGTCGTTCAGTATATATAAAAGAATGCAGTGTGTTATTGGAAGTTCGTGAGCAAACTCTAATGAATGAGTTAAATAAGCTGTTACGACTAAAGTTTAGGAAAAAAAATACTCCTTATGCAGATGCCCCAATTCCTGATATTATTGATAATGCTCCCAAGCAAATTGAAATAGATCCATTGGATGTTAGCTTTCTGGAAAATGATCTTTCAAGATTATTAATGCAGTTTGGTAATGTTGAAATGAATGTAAAAGATGAGGAAGGCAATGAACATAAAATACTCATCTCAGACTTTATTATTGATGATTTGGAAAATGATGGCTTAACACCAGATGATAATTTCTTCAGACTAATAATAAATGAATTCAAAGAATCTAAAAAGAACAACTCTGTCCTCACAACTTCTAATTTTACAAACAACACTGACGCAGAGTTGTCTGCAAAATCAATAGAACTTCTGGCAACTCCCTACGAACTAAGTAATAATTGGGAAAGGAATAAAATTTTTGTAAAAAAAGAAGAGGATGATTTATTTAATCTTGCTCTGTCATCTTTGATGTCGTATAAATCAAGGTTAATAAGTAAAAAATTAAAAAATATTACCGAGCAAATGCGAAATAATCCTGATGATGCTGAGATATTCTTACTACAACAGGAGTTCTTTGAATTAAAAAAATTGGCAAATCTCATCGATGGTGAACTAAACAGACCTTTTAATTATTAAATTTTAGTGCTATTTGGTAAATATTTTAGCCAAACTATTCACTTATATCACTGAAATTTAGTTTTTTTGCATCATATTTTTAAATGTTTGAAAAGTGAAAAGAACAGAAATTAAATCATTATTGGAATTACGAGACTTTGGAAGTGAAGTTATTGTAAAGGGTTGGGTACGTACAAAGCGTGGTAGTAAGAATGTGGCATTTATTGCCCTTAATGACGGTTCAACAATCAATAATGTGCAGATTGTTGTTGATGTTGATGATAACACATCAGATGTTCTTGATCGCATTCATACTGGTGCTGCTATATCAGTAACTGGGAAACTCGTTGAATCTAGTGGTAGCGGACAAAGTGTGGAGGTCCATTCAGATAATATTGATGTAATTGGTATTGCAAACCCTGATGAATATCCTTTGCAACCAAAAAAACATTCATTGGAATTTTTGAGAGAAAAAGCCCATCTTAGGTACCGAACAAACACATTTTCTGCAATTGCAAGAGTACGACACAAAATGATATTTGCAATTCATAAATTCTTTAATGATAGAGGTTTTTACAATATCCACTCTCCAATAATTACGGGTTCTGATGCTGAAGGAGCAGGGGAAATGTTTCAGGTTACTACACTTCCTTTGGACAATGTGCCAAAAAATGAAGATGGTGAAATTGACTTTTCAAATGACTTTTTTGGAAAGGCTGCAAACTTAACTGTAAGCGGCCAGTTAGAAGCAGAACTTGCAGCTCTTGCTCTATCAAAGGTATATACTTTTGGCCCCACTTTTAGAGCTGAAAATTCAAATACCACACGCCACCTTGCAGAATTTTGGATGATAGAGCCTGAATTTGCATTTGGTGATATAATTGATGATATGGACCTTGCCGAGAACATGTTAAAATATGTAATAGAATACGCTCTTGATCATTGCAAGGAAGATTTATCATTTCTAAGCAAGCGTCAAGCTGATGAAGAAAAAAATAAAAAAGCGGAAGAACGTTCAATGGAATTGATTGAAAAATTAAAATTTGTAATCGATCAACCATTTCAACGACTTACATATACCGAAGCCATTGATATACTTCGCAATTCAAAACCAAACAAGAAAAAAAGATTTCAATACGTAATAGAAGGCTGGGGAGCTGATTTACAATCAGAACACGAGAGATACCTTGTTGAAAAACATTTTAAAAAACCAGTTATACTTACCGATTATCCAGCTTCAATCAAGGCATTCTACATGAAACAAAACAATGATGGAAAAACAGTAAGAGCAATGGATATTTTATTCCCTCAAATTGGTGAAATAATTGGAGGTTCTGAAAGGGAAGAGGATTATGATAAACTACACAAGCGCATGACAGAAATGGATATTCCTGAAAAAGAGATGTGGTGGTATTTGGAAACAAGAAAATTTGGTACAGTCCCCCATGCTGGTTTTGGTTTAGGATTCGAACGTTTAATACTCTTTTTAACAGGTATGGGTAATATACGTGACGTAATACCATTTCCTAGAACTCCCATGAATCTTGAATTCTAAAGCATCTTCAGTCTGAGAGATATAAATTGCTTTTTAGGTTATTACAGTACTTTTTTAAGTCCACTTGGCATTTTTTTGCACCCAAAACTATGCCATAATAAATTTGTTATTAAATTTGTGTTAATTGAATTTACTCATCTCCTATGTTAAACCAACGATTACAACAGAAACTATTGCAGAAACTGTCTCCACAGCAAATTCTGCTAATGAAGCTTCTGCAAATTCCCACCGTTGGTCTAGAACAGAGAATCAAACAAGAAATTGAAGATAATCCAGCTCTTGAAATCGACAGCATGGATAACTCGGATGATGAAAGTTTCGGAGAAGGAGATGACTTAGATAATTCAAAGGATACAGAACTAGATGATTACAAGAGTAAAGATGATGAATTTGATATAAACGATTACGTAAATGAGGATGACATTCCATCATACAAGCTAAAATCAAATAACTATAGCTCGGATGAGGACCGGCGTGAAGTTCCATATGCCTCTGGAACAAGCTTCCATGAAAACCTTATTCACCAGCTAAGTCTAAAAGATTTGAGTGACCGAGAGAATCAGATAGGTGAATATATTATTGGTAATATTGATGATTCAGGTTATCTGCAGAGGTCATCTGAAGCAATAATTGATGACCTAGCTTTTAATTTAAATATTCATACAGCAAAAGACGAAGTGGATAAGGTCATATCAATGATTCATCAATTGGATCCTGCAGGAGTTGGAGCAACAGATTTAAAAGATTGTCTTCTTATTCAAATTGATCGTAAAATTCAGGAAAATCACACACACGAATTGGAACTGGCAAGAAAGATAATTTCAAGATATTTTGATGATTTTACTAAGAAGCATTATCAAAAAATAATGAAGAGGATGGGAATGAATGAGGATACACTTAGATTATCCATGGAGGAAATTCTTAAACTAAACCCCAAGCCAGGAAACTCCCTTAGTGAGACAACCAAAACAAATCATTACATTATACCAGATTTTACAATAACTAACAATGGTGATGAGCTTGAGCTTTCTTTAAACTCATGGAACAATATTGATTTGAAAATCAGCAATACATACTCAAGCATGCTGAATACTTTTGGTAAACAGAAAAAAACAAAGAAACAACGAGAAGCATTTTCATTTATTAAACAGAAAGTTGATTCGGCAAAATGGTTTATTGATGCAATAAATCAGCGCCAGAATACTCTTTATTCAACCATGAAAGCTATCATGGATTATCAATATGAGTATATGCTAACTGGAGATGACACAAAGCTAAAACCAATGATTTTAAAGGATATTGCCGAAAAAGTAAACCTCGACATATCTACCATATCAAGAGTGGCAAACAGTAAGTATGTTCAAACTGCTTTTGGAACTTTTTTAATTAAGAGCTTCTTTAGCGAATCAATGCAAAAAGATGATGGAGAAACAGTATCAACCAGAGAAATAAAAACTATCCTCAAAGAAATAATTGATGGTGAAAATAAGGGTAAACCCTTTACGGACGAGTATTTAACAACAAAGCTAAAAGAGCGAGGATATCCTATAGCTAGAAGAACAGTTGCAAAGTATCGCGAACAGCTAAAAGTTCCCGTAGCTAGATTAAGAAAAGAGCTCTAAGATGATGGATTTCACAGCTAAATTAATCTCAACTATTTTACATCCATTGATTGTGCCAACTTATGGGTTAGTATTATTAATGAACATCAATACACATTCTATTCTTGCAATTCCTGATAATTTTAGATTGAGTATCATTGGGTTTGTTTTTCTCACAACATTTATTTTACCTTCTCTTCTGATAGCAATACTTGTTAAAGTTGGAATTGTTAGCAATTTTCAGATATCGGTTCAGCGTGAAAGGGTATTTCCAATACTAATTGTTGCCATTGCCTTTTATATAACATATTACCTACTCAAGTCTGCAGGATTAACAGGGTTAATTCCCCTTTTTATGGTGGGCTCTACGATGTTAGTATTAATGGCGCTACTAATAAACTACGCAACTAAAATAAGTCTGCACATGATTGCATGGGGAGGTTTGATAGGCTGTTTGATAGGCTTTGCCATTAGGTTTAATTATAACCTTTCCTTATTGATAATGGCAACTATAATAATCTCGGGTTTTGTTGCTGCTGCTAGATTAAAACTAAATGCACATAATCCTTTTCAGGTTTATATTGGTTTTTTACTTGGAGTTGCTGGGATGTTAGGATTATTTTTTATTGTATGAAAAACTAACTATTGCCACTAAATTCAAGCAGATATGCTTTTATAAAATCATCCAAATCCCCATCCATTACATTTTGAACATTAGATGTTTCAAAATTTGTACGAATGTCTTTTACGAGCTTATAAGGGTGCATAACATACGACCTTATTTGAGAACCCCATTCGATCTTTTTTTTATTCCCTTCAATTTTTGCTTGAGCTTCTTGTTGCTTCCTGAGCTCGACCTCATATAATTGGGATTTCAACATCTGAACAGCTTTTTCACGATTCTGAAGTTGAGACCTAGTTTCTTGACACTCAATGATAATACCTGATGGCTTGTGATTAAGTCTTACAGCCGTTTCAACTTTATTGACATTTTGACCTCCTGGCCCACCAGACCTAAAAGTATCCCAGCTTATGTCGGATGGGTTTATTTTAATATCTATGGAATCATCAACAACTGGATATACATAAACGGATGCAAAGGAAGTATGCCGTCTATTTGCAGAATCAAAGGGTGAGAGCCTTACAAGGCGATGAACACCATTTTCTCCCTTTAAATATCCAAAAGCAAATTCACCAGTAAATTGCAAGGCTACAGATTTTATTCCAGCACCATCACCAGGCTGGTATTCCAATTGTTTAACCTTATAATTATTCCTTTCCCCATATCGTATATACATTCTCATTAGCATTTCAGCCCAATCCTGACTTTCAGTACCTCCTGCTCCTGGATTAATCTTTAAAATAGCATCAAATGAATCTTCCTTATTACTTAACATCTGTAGGAATTCCAATTCAGTTATAACCTGAGATGTAATCTCAAACTGATTATCAATTTCTTCTCTGGTTACCTCATCTAAATGAAAAAATTCCTCCAATACCAGCAAATCATTTAATGATTCTTCTGCTTTATCGAATTCATTAACCCAACGCTTCTTTTCTTTAGTCTTCTTCAGATGGATTTCTGCTATTTTTGGGTCGTTCCAGAAATCAGGCGCTTGCGTTCGCTCCTCTTCTTCTTCGACCTCCATCTTTTTGCGATCAATGTCAAAGATACCCCCTCAAAGCATCAAGCCTCAGCCTTATATCGTTTTTTCCGTCACTTGTATACATCAAACATAATTTTCTGCAAAACTAATTTAATCCGTGTAATTTCAAATTGAAAATAAATGCCTAATATGAATAATTTTGTTATAATTCTCCTTTAATAACTTTCCATACCAACTCGGGCTGAAACCCTTTTTGTTTAGCATATCTAACTAATTTATTATTCCTTCTAAACTCATTTTCATCATCAATATTTTTAGAGTTGATAACCGATTTTAGAGTCTCTAAATACTCATTTTCATCCAATGAATTCAAGGCAATTTGGATTGTAAGCTCAGGTATCTGCTTCTGCATTAATGCATATGTTATTTTATTTCTACCCCATTTATTATTTCGCATTTTACCCAAGGCAAATGCTGCCGCAAATCTATCCTCACTAATAAAATTATCTTTTTTTAAACTTAAAATTATTTCAGATATAATCTTATCATTTATGTTCCAACTAATTAGTTTGGTTTTAACTTCAAAAATTGATCTCTCTTGATAGGCGCAATATTTTCTTGCTTTTACAAGAAGAAATGTATGTTCGGGTGGCATAATTATAAGTTTTAAAGATTAATTAAAATAGCCCGATGATTATTTACCTAGTTAGTAAAATAGTGTAGAGTAACATCAAAAGCTATAACTTCATTGGGGCCAATGGGGCCTGATCCTGAAGATCCATAGGCTATCCCAGAGGGTATTACCATTGTAATTTTTCCCCCCTCACCAATATACTGAAGACCTTCCTGCCAGCCAACTATAAGGTTATTAAGGCTAGCAGTAAAATATTCTCCAGAATCAAATTCATCACCATTTAAGTAGTATCCCTTATAAGTAAAAGTAACTGTTGAATATAAGTTTGGATGTTCCGCAGATCCATCCTCTTCAATAACATAATATAATCCACTTGATGAAAATTGACCATCTAACTGCTGTTCAACAATATATTCCTCAATTATACCATGGTCTATCTCATCCTGATTAGCATCCTTTTCACATGCCATGATACTAAAAAATAGGATAATAGTTACTGATATATGCACTAGTCTAGTTATCATAATCATTTATAATTTAATTCATAAAATTACATAATTTAGATTAAAATATAATTTTTTTATTTCATTATGATTGATAAAAGGTTTTACAGCAAAAATGTAAGCCAGTCTTTCAAAGATTATATTTTTGTAACACGTTTACTAAACAATTCTACATGAAGAAATTAATACTTTACACACTACTAATTGTTTTTATTTTACCAGCTTGCAGCTCATTAGATGTTACCAATAACTATGATAAGAGTGTTGATTTTAAAAACTTTTCAACTTATAGTTTATTTCCTTGGGATACACACAATGATAAAGCAATTAACGATTATGATAAATATACAATCATTAGTTCCATTAAAGATGAGATGGAAAGTCGTGGATATGCCTACGTTGAAAATAATGGAGATTTGATCGTTTCACTATTTGTTGTCCTACAAAACAAAACCAGTTATCAGGCTTATACTACTCATTATGGAGGATATGCAGGATATGGTGGTGGCTGGGGGTATTATGGATCTCCTTGGGCTTATGGTTATGGCTGGGGTCCTGGATATAGCAGTACCACTGTTCAATCGACTAATTATAAGCAGGGTACTCTAATAATTGATATTTTTCAGCTAGATAATAAAAAACTTATTTGGCAGGGAATAGGAAGCGGTGAAGTTATTGAAGACCTTGAAGAACGAGACAGAAAATTGCCAAAGAGAATTTCTCAAGTCTTTAGAAAATTTCCCATTCCCAAATCAAAAAATTGAATAGTCATTATTAGCGATGATTACAATCCTAATTAATTAGTAGGTTACACCCTCTTACATCACTATTATCGAAGCGACCTAGTACTTCGAAGGTATTATTCATACTTATTTTACCCAAATCTTGTGTTTCGATAAATGAACAAGAATATATATTGGCCAGATCAATAACATTTATACCACCTGTACAATTGGGTTTCAATATTGAAAACGGATCATTTACATCCCTTATTAAAACCTGCATCCAAGGAGGACACGTAAACTCACCATTACCATTGGAATAAGCCTGGGATAATAATTCAGTCATACCGTATTCTGAAAACACCTGAGGCACTCCATATGATTTCTTTATTTTTTCATGAACTTCCTCTCGTATCATTTCCTTTCTTCTACCTTTCATACCCCCAGTTTCCATAATAATAAGCTCTGGAAAATTAAGATGGTAGTTTTCTGCAAGGTCAAGCAGTGCATATGTTACTCCTAGTAGTATTACCCTTTTACCCTTTATTTTTAATTCATTAAGCACGCTTATTAACTTCTCATATTCATCCAAATAAAATCCACTTTCTGAATGATTACTATCAGCAATTAGTTTATCCGCCATATATACCAATGATGAACCTTCCCTTTCTAAGTATGAAGGTAAAAGCGCAAGAATAACATATTGTTTAATGTCACCAAAGAATATGGTAAAAGTATCTCTAAAAGATTTCTCATATACACTTAGGTCACGTATGTAGTGCTTACTTGTGTTTTTGCCCGTAGTCCCGCTACTTGTAAATATATGATCATAATTATTGGTTCCTGTTATGATTGTATGATTCTTAAAAAAGCTGATGGGAATAAAGGGTATCTGATTTGGAGTATCAATCTTATCCAAATTCAAACCAAGATTTTCAACATATTCCCTGTAGGTAATATTTTTTTTAAATTGGAAATGAAATATTTCCACTGCTAAATCGTTAAATTCTTTGGTGCTTGTGATACTAAAAACTCGATTTGTAAGTCCAGGAATTTCTGGCATGATTTTTATACTTTTACCCTCTGAATGTATATGAAGAATTATATAGCAAACATACTAATTCTAGTCTTGATAGCAGGGACTCTATTTGAATCTTGTAAGAAATTTGAAGATTTTCCAGATATCCCTATCATCAATTATGAGGATTTTATTGTTTTGGTAAATCCTGAAACAGGTATTTCTGAGCGTGGAGTTTTAGTGTTTTCATATACAGATGGAGACGGTAACCTTGGTCTTGACAAGGGAGATACCCTTTATCCATATGATAAAAATGGAGAGTACTACTATAACCTAATAATCAAATACTACGAAAAACAATTTGGAACTTTTGTTGAGGTCCCTCTTCTTTCGTGGAATTCAGATTCATCCTATTACGACACCCTTACTTTTAACTCTCGGTTTCCGGTGCTTACACCAGAAACAGGAAATCAAGCCATAAAGGGTATTTTTCAGGATACTCTATTTATTTACAACCCTTTATCAGAGTTTGACACAATAAAATTCAAAGCATTAATTATTGATAGAGCTCTCAACAAAAGTAATGAGATAGAAACTGGAGAGATTATTAGATTCCAAGATTAGACTGTAAATTTCCACCTAAATATTCTGTTCCAAACCTTTATTAATTCATAACGAATTACGAAATCATTTTTAACTAAATTTGTATCACTTATACTTCATAAGCATTGAACAGGTAACTACTTATTTTATAGATGCATTCAACAGATTATTCTTCCCGAAAAAATATCATAATCGGAGTATTTTTACTTGTGGCAATCATATTTATTATACGACTATTTTATCTTCAAGTCATAAATAGCAGTTATAAGCTCAGTGCTGATAACATAGTTTTAAGAAAGGTTCGTGAATATCCGCCAAGAGGATTAATCTATGACAGATATGGTAAATTAATGGTTTTTAATGAAGCTGCCTATGATTTAATGGTTATTCCGAGGCAGATGAAAGATATTGATACATCGTTAATATGCGAAATTACTGGTATTGACAAGCTTACTTTTGAAAAAAAATTAAGGAAAGCAAAGCGTTATTCTTATTATAAGCCATCAACTTATATGAAGCAGATATCAAAAAAAGATATTGGCAAGATTCAAGAAAAACTATATCAAATACCTGGTTTATTCATCCAAACGCGCACATTACGACAATATCCTTATCCCATAGCAGGCCATTTGCTAGGTAGCATTGGTGAGGTTAGCAAACGAGAAATTGAAAAAGACAATTTCTACAAACCAGGTGATTATATCGGAAAGTCGGGTATTGAAAATTACTATGAAGAATACCTTAGGGGAAAAAGTGGTTTGAAAATCGTTGAAGTAGATGTTCATAATAGGCTTAAGGGCAAATATAGTAATGGTAAGTTTGATACAATTGCAGTTGCTGGCAAGGATATATTTCTAGGTATAGATGCAGATTTGCAATTATACGGAGAGCAATTGATGCAAAACAAAAAAGGAAGTATTGTTGCAATTGAACCTAAAACTGGAGAAATACTTGCATTGATAAGTAGCCCGGGTTATAATCCTAATCTACTTGTGGGTCGAGAGCGTTCAGAAAATTACTCTAAACTTCTTAAGGACACACTTATTCCACTCATGAACCGTGCAACAATGGGTACATATCCACCAGGTTCAACTTTTAAGATGGTTAATGCTCTTGTTGGCCTTCAAGATAAAACTCTAACTAAATATACTGAATATGGGTGTAAAGGACAGTTATCGCTTCCCATAAAATGTACTCATGATCATAAAACACCATTAAATTTAAGCGAAGCCATTGAACAATCATGTAATCCATATTTTTGGAATACTTACAAAAGTATACTAGAAAATCCATCTTACTCAGGTTCACATGAAGGCTATGAGCACTGGTATGAAAATGTAACTAGTTTTGGTTTTGGTAAGAAATTCAAAACAGACATCCCCTTTGAAGTAAGGGGGAATATCCCCAATAACAGCTACTTTGATAAACTTTACAGAGGCAGTTGGAATTCATTAACAGTAAGGTCTCTAAGCATTGGACAAGGAGAAATTCTAGTAACTCCAATTCAATTGGCAAACCTAAGCACAATTATTGCCAACAGAGGATATTATTATCCACCTCATCTATTGACTAAAATGGAGGGCCAAGATGAAGTACTTAACCCATACTTTAATGAAAAGCAAATTACAAGTATTGATCCTGATAATTTTGATGTTGTAAGAACTGCTATGCTGGATGTCTTTGAAGCAGATAACGGCACAGCAAGGTGGTATAAGCTTGATAGTATAAAACAATGTGGAAAAACTGGAACAGTTCAAAATCCTCATGGAGATGACCATTCCATATTTATTGCTTTTGCACCCATGGATAATCCACAAATAGCAATATCAGTAATAGTTGAAAATTCTGGATTTGGATCCACATGGGCAGCTCCAATTGCAAGTTTACTAATTGAAAAATATCTAAATGGTGAATCCCAAAGAAAGTCCCTTGAGAAAAAAATTATGGAGGGAAATCTTTTGCAGGGTGATAAAAATAAAAGACAACATTGAGAAATAGAGAAAAAATATCAGGAAATGTTGATTGGGTAACCGTAATGATTTATTCTATTCTGGTATTTGTGGGTTGGCTGAGCATATATACTGCATCAGCTGGCGAAGATGTTAGCACATTACTTGACTTGAATACACGATATGGAAAACAGCTACTATGGATTGGTTTTGCAATACTATTAGCAGGATTAATTCTTATTATAGATGCCGAGTTTTTCAGTACTTTTTCATATGTTTTTTATTTGGGCTTATTGCTTCTGTTAATTGGTGTGCTTATTTTTGGCAGTACTGTTGCTGGTTCCAAATCCTGGTTTAAGATTGGAGGTTTTGCCATTCAGCCAGCCGAATTTGCAAAGTTTGCAACAGCTCTTGCAATGGCAAAATACCTTAGTGCACTAAATGTTAATATGCGTGCTCTCAAAACAAAAGTTATTTCAATTGGCATACTGATTCTGCCAGCACTTCTCATTCTTTTACAAAATGATACTGGATCAGCTTTAGTATATTTTTCATTCGGAATTGTCCTTTTCAGAGAAGGGTTTTCTGGATTACTATTTATTGCAGCATTGATGATGACTACATTATTTATTGCAACGATTGTTTTCAGTGAAACATTAGTAATATCGGCTGTAGCAGGAATAGTATTTATTATTATGATTCTATTTAAAAAATATAGGAAGAATTGGAAACCAATATTTGGAATAATGATTCTTGCAATTGCCTTTGTTTTTAGTTCAAACTATGCATTTGAAAATGTACTCCCTGCCCATCAAAAAAACAGAATTAATGTACTGCTTGGTATAGAACAAGATTTGAGAGGGGCAGGTTATAATGTAAATCAATCAAAAATAGCAATTGGATCAGGTGGACTAACGGGAAAAGGTTTTAGAAATGGGGTCCTTACAAGATATAATTTTGTGCCTGAGCAAAGCACAGACTTTATTTTTTGCACAGTAGGTGAAGAATGGGGATTTATAGGAGTTTCAGTATTACTAATACTATTTATGACCTTACTAATCAGAATAATATTACTTGCTGAACGCCAGAGGTCCAAGTTTTCTAGGATATATGGCTATGGCGTAGCTTCAATACTTTTCTTCCATTTCACCATAAATATTGGCATGACCATTGGATTAGCCCCTGTGGTAGGGATCCCTCTGCCCTTCTTGAGCTATGGAGGCTCATCATTGTGGGCATTTACTTTGCTGCTTTTTATTTTTCTAAAACAAGATGCTAATAGATTAAATGTTCTATAACAGGTTAAAATATATTTTAAAACCCTTAATTTTGAATTCCAATTATTAAAATATTCATATGAAACTGTATCCCATAGAAACCGGAAACCTAAAGTTAGATGGTGGTGCCATGTTTGGAGTTGTACCTAAAGTGATGTGGTCCAAGATTTATCCAGCAGATGAAAATAACCTTTGCAACTGGTCAATGAGATGTTTATTAATCAAAGATGAGAATAGAATAATTCTAATAGACAATGGTATCGGAAATAAACAAGATGATAAATGGTTAAAACACTATTACCTAAATGGTGACGATACACTGGAAGGGTCCCTCAATAATGTTGGAGTAACTCCAGAAGATATTACTGACGTGATCATTACTCACATGCACTTTGATCACTGTGGAGGAAGTGTAAAGTGGAATGACAATAAAACAGGATATGAATTATCATTTCCCAATGCTACATATTGGACTAGCCGTAAACAATATGAATTATCTATAAATCCAAATAGAAGAGAAAAAGCTTCATTTTTAAAAGAAAATATTCAACCCGTTGAAGAAAGTGGTAAGTTAAAACTAATAGATCAAGAAGGCGAGTATATTCCTAATATTACTTTTAAGATGTATTATGGGCATACAGATGGACAACTTATTCCTCACATATTTACAGGAAATAAAACATTGGTTTTTATGGCCGATTTATTGCCATCAACAGCACATATTCCAATGCCATGGATCATGGCTTATGATACTAGACCACTCCAAACGCTGAAGGATAAGGAACGGTTTTATACTGAAGCCATAAAAGGCGATTACGTTCTGTTTTTTGAGCATGACCTCCACAATGAGGCCTGTACCCTAAAAAATACTGAAAAGGGCATTCGTGCCGACAGAATAGGTAAGCTTGCGGACTTATTATAATGGCTTTTCACAATGAACTTGGTAAGAGAGGAGAAAAAATTGCAGCCGAATATATTCTTAAAAAGGGCTATACTATCCTAATTAAAAATTGGCGTTTTGGAAAAGATGAAATTGACATTATTGCTATTGATAAAAGTGATCTGGTAATAATAGAAGTGAAAACCAGAAGCAATAATTATTTTGGAGATCCTCAAGATGCAGTTGATTTTAAAAAGGAAACTTTTATGATCAGAGCTGCAGAAGCTTATGTTGAGATCGAAAATATTGATTATAATATCAGATATGATATAATTGCAATAATTATAAACAACACTCGGGCCATTATTAATCACACGACTGATGCCTTTTATCCAAGTATTTCTTAGTCAATAGTTAAGGAATGTTTATGCTCTTTGTCGTTGAGCCATCGCAATAACCACCACCAGCCATATTGAAAGAATAGTTAATCACAGCATCATAATGTCCTGATCCAGCATACTGATGATCAACTGTTTCTCCTTGAGCAGATTCACCATCACCAAAATGCCAAGTAACGTCTCTTAGGCTTATAGCATCCGCAACTTCATAATTAAATTTGAAATGCATTAGCCCAGGTGTTACACTATCCAAATCCCCGTTGACACTAACCTCAAAATCTTCAACAAAACAATCAAAGGCGCTGTCCACTGATGATTTGCATGAGCTTTGCAAAATAAAAAAAGTAACCACTACAACTAAAGTTATAAAATTTTTCATAATTAATATTTTTATCAAATATATAGTTTTTAAAATTACCTCAAAATTCAGATTTACAATGTCCTAACATTAATCATTACAATTATATTAAATAATTATTTATGCAATATCCCCCTATCTATTACGTTTGAAATTTAATTAAAACAAGCGCAAAAATATGACTGATATTCCCTCGCCCTGTATGCGAATATGCTACAGAGATTCCAATGATATTTGCTTTGGATGCAGAAGAAACTCCGAAGAAATTGGTAACTGGTCTAAATATTCTAACGAAGAAAAATTAGAAGTAATTGAAAATACCCATAAAAGGTTGAATGTTTCTGGAGAAACACCCCCAGGTAACTTTCTTAGATAATGGTATTTCAATATCTTTGTTTTTTCATTAATTGCAAAAATAATTTGAGCCATGAGAGTCTTATTTTCAGTTTTTTCATTACTACTAATTATTGGTCTTACTTCCTGTAATCAGGATAATAATAGTACTGATTCGAGAGCTACTAAATCAAGTTTTGATTACTCCGGAATTGTAAAAGAGGTTATTCAAACAACAAATTACACCTATTGCTTTGTTAATACGAATAGTACGGATTATTGGATTGCCATTTCGAAATTAAATATCAATGAAGGTGAGGTGATTTACTATAATAAAGGCCTAGAAATGTTAAATTTTCATAGCAAGGAACTTGGCAGAACTTTTCCACTAGTTTACTTTGTTCAAAAAGCTAGTAGGAATCCAAATTCAGGAGATGCAACAAATACAGTTACAGAAGATAAACCTACAACCAAGAAAAAAATCGATAAAAAACCCTTTAGCAATGATAAAGATTTTATGGGCATAACAATATCTGACTTATATGCTAACAGAGATAAATATGCCAATAAAAAGGTTCGTATTAGGGGTAGAATAACAAAATTTAACCCTTCCATAATGAGTAGAAATTGGGTTCATATTCAAGATGGTACAGACAATAACGGAAACTATGATCTAACAGTTACAACACAAGAAACTGTAAACATAGATGAACTTGTTACATTCGAGGGAAAGATAGCATTAGATAAGGATTTTGGGGCAGGATATTTTTATCCTGTAATAATGGAAGATGCTATAATTATAAAATAGCTCTCAGAATCTTTTTATTATGGATTTTACAGACTGGATATAACCTCCTCCAAAAAGGTTAACATGAACCATTAATGGATAAAGATTACAATACTCTAACCTTTCCTTCCATCCATTTTCAAGTGGGAAAAAATAATTATAAAATTTATAGAATTCATCACTGAAACCTCCAAATAGCTTGGTCATAGCCAAGTCCATTTCTCTGTTACCATAATAAACTGCAGGATCAATTATAACAGGCTCTCCATTTTCGTTAGCCATATAGTTCCCCGACCATAAATCACCATGAATTAAAGCAGGTGGCTCCACAGGAAAAATCTCATCTAGTTTTGAGAATAATCCATCGAACATCTTAATAATATCGCTGCCTATTTTACCATTATCTCTTGCCAATTTTAATTGAAATATTAACCTTTCTTCGCGAAAAAAATCAACCCAATTATTATGGTTTTTGTTGCTCTGCTTTAATGATCCAATATAATTATTATAATCTAATCCAAATATGTTCGAAGTGTGTCTATGAAGGTTTGCAATTTGCTTGGAAAATTTTTCCCAAAACCCATTACCCATATTACCTGACTCTATAAAATTCAATATTAAATAAGCATCTGATGTGCCCTTGCCATGAGCGATAACCTCCGGCACTAATATTTCATCGGTTTCGCCAAGTAAACTGATTCCTGATGCCTCATTTTCAAACATTAAAGGATACAATGCGAAGGAATTTTTCTTAACAAAAAAATCACCAATGTTTGTTTGAATCCTAAAAGTTTCGTTTATGGATCCACCTCCCACATAGGAATGACTAATAATCTCTACTTTAGACTCAAATCTGATGGTCAATAATTTCTCAATATCTAACTTCCAGTTCATCAAAATTATTTTCCACTAAGTTATAAACTAAATGTGAAATGAGGTTTACATTAAATAATTACTGAGTATGAAATACGGAAATATACGAATGCTATTGAATGGAACTATCCAATTAGCTTTCTGATTATCTTTTCTGCTTCTTGGATATCTTTTGTCAGCGCAGATGCAGACATTGTAGCTCCAGATATGGCTTCAATATCAGAGCCATAATCTAGTTTATTTTCGCCATTAAATCCGACAAACTGCTTTAGCCATCCCCTACTCATTACTTGATGACCTTGTGTTGCTTGGTAGTTATATATTTTTACATTTAATACCTCTCCTGCATAATTTGTAACCAAGAAGTAGTCGAAAAACTCAAAACTATCATTGATTGAAGATTGACCATCGGCATCACAGCCACCTGATCTGCAGCTAAAAACACGGCTAATATATACATAGCCTTGATACTCATTAATCGATTCAATCTGATAAATCTTTGTGTATGGGTTTTGTTTATTATAACCGTCAATTGGTAATAACTTGAATTCACTGCCCATAAATTCCTTTTTTACAGATTTTTCAATCTTTTTCATTGGAATTTTTACATCATCAAAAGCAGAGAACCCAAGTTGAATTACACTAGAAAAAATAATTAAAAATATGCTAACCAATTTTAACATTATACCTAATTAAAACCATACTGCAATACCTGCATCAAATACTTTATTGTAGGTGCTTGAGGACTCGGGTTTAGTAAACTGAATATCTGCCTTAACCGCAACTCCTGGCACAGGCTTCCATCCTATTCCAGCTGTTATAACCTGTACGTTATAATCTTGGTCTTTAATAATCCCATCTGCAACTGTATTTTGGGTATCATAAGCTGAATACCTTACAAAGGTTATCAGTTGACTTTTAATTTTTTCAACTTGATGAAAAACATCGTATCCCGCTTCAATATAGTAACCATACATGCTTTCGCCAAGGTCGTTTAAATCACCATCACTTGAGGTAAAATTGTTATATTGAATGGTATTTGACAACATTGTATAATACATCTGTCCTCGGAAACTAAGTCCATTTTTATTATACTTAGCATCAAAACCAAACATGTTCATACCAACAACAGAAGAATCTGCTGATAAGAGTAAAGGATTATCAGATTTATCAAGGTTTGAAAAAAGTGATGATTGAGTTTTACCAATGTATGTTGAAAAACCTAAATTTAGTCCAAGTATACCGAAATAATCAATTCTACCTGCAAAAACGGGTCTTCTTATGAAGGACTCAGCTCCTTTTTGTCTTCCTTTTCTCATGCCATACTTACCACTCAATCTGGCTCCATCTGTATAACTACTAAAACCATTCATAACATAAGCCTGATACTTCATTGATAGCTCAGGTATTATGCCGGTTATTCCTATTCCAATTTCTCGCCAAGTTGTGGGGCTTATATATTTATCAATTAAAGGTCTTTCCACACCATTAAAAGTGGTAGGCTCATGATACTCATTGATTATGCCCATGGGTACAAGCATCAGCCCTCCTCTGATATTTACGTAGTTGTTAAGACTATAATCCAGAAAAGCCTGCTCAACATAAACTTCTTTAACATGCTCAAATTCAACCTCAGTAACGAAGCTTAATCTATCATTAAAACGGTATCCAAATAGTAAAACCATTCTGTGTACATCGAGTTTACCATTACTGATATTATCATTATTTATAGGCTGGTTAAAGTCTATTTGTCCATAACCTCCTATGGTTAATTTTTTATCACTTGACATCATTCTCGCTGCAGCATTGATATTTTGATTGGTTTGAGCCTTAATATCAATACTTGTAAAAAAAATTGTAATTATTAATATGATACTGCTTATAACTTTCATAACATTTAATTTTTGCTACAAAAGTATTTTAGGAAGGAAAGCGTTGCAATACCCAAATATGGGTATTTTATTAGATTTTAATTCTCGTCAGCATACCATTCTGCGAAAGAGGTAACTGTTTCTCTAAGTAACAAATATTTAAGTGTGACATGTGAGGGTAATTCCGATGAAATACGACTTGCAAAATCAATTATCATCATCTCGCTGGTGGGCTGGTAATCCGTAAGAATTACCTTTTCAAAATTCTTGGATAAGGACTTGAGGAGATCAGTATCCATTGAATTGTTTAAAACTAGGGCATGATCAAATAAATCTACAACCTCTCTTTTAATTATTTGCTTAAGTTCTCCAAAATCCATGACCATACCAAGTTTTGGATTATTTTCATCATTAATAGGTTTTCCAGAGATTGTGACGCTCAGTTCATAGGAATGTCCGTGGATATTTTTACATGGGCCATCATAGCCCTTTAATGCATGAGCCATCTCGAATTTAAATTCCTTCGTTATCCTAATGGTTGATTGTTTCATTGTTATTTATATTGATGTTTTGATAAGCCTTGTGGTGATAATGGTTTGATCATTAAATGTCACCAAATAATACATCCCGTCTGAGATATGATCAATATTTAAGTGGTTAATTCTGTTAGAAAATTTCCCTTCCATTACTTTGTTTCCATATGCGGATAACACAAAAAATTCTGTCTCTGTCTCCTCTGCTAATACTATTTTAATATTGCTAGTTGCAGGATTTGGATATATGTTCATATCCAAATTACCCACCTCTAAATTACCAGATTGATTTCCCCAAATTGCATCAGCAAATTCTGGATAATCTATGAATGGGTTTCTATTATTCTGATACTGATAATAAATTACGTCATTACGATTTTGTTCAAAATCATCTGGGGGATCTTCAATATTCCACAATAACAACTGGGATAGCTTTCCATGTTCTGGATTAGGAGATGTATTTACCATATCAACAACCTGAAGAGAAGGTTCATTACCACCACCATTATATCGTGTTGCCATATAAAATATCATTCTGGCTACATCTCCTTTTACACCATCTCTAGGTTCAAAAGAATCACTATCTTTATAGCATCCTGTGGCCTCTGGAACAGGATTTCCTCCCATATCAAAATCAAGGTTCCCTCTACTACTATTTACGGATGCATCAGTTGGCCTTATGTGATGAGCATCAGTACCAGCAGGGGGATTATTTCCAAATCCTCCATGTGACTTAGCCCATACATGTTCTCTATTCCAATCATTTGCACCACCGCCAAATGTACTTTTGGCTTGAGACCTTCCTGAATAAAGTAAAATAACATTATTACTATTATTTGGATCCTCATCAGTGTTTATTAAAATAAAATCTCTAAGGTCATTGTAAGAAAATTCAATGTGATCATCAATGATATTGTGTAAGCTGATTTTTAAATCATTTCCATAAAGTCCTTGAGTACCATCATAATAACCAGATGGTATTTGACCTTTTAAAGTAACTATAAAAAAGAATAATAAAACAAGGATAAGTTTACCTTTTCTCATATAAAAAGATTTTTTAGTAGTAAAATGCAAAAAAACATCCCGAAAATAACATTCCTAATCCACCAATTGCATATAACAAAGATGCAAAAACTAAATTTAGTTTTTGTGATTTCATAAATAGCCCCATTAAGGATATTATCGAAACGGCAATTAATAAAACTATTAGAGTGTATCTAACATTAATTGGTATATAATAAAACATAAGGCCAACTAAGAATGTATTTATACCTTGGGCCAATGCAGCAAGAGCAATATGCCATAATTTTTCATGTGAATACGACCTCTCTCCCTTTCTTATATTAAATACCTCCATCAACATCCGTATTCCTATTAAAAGAAATCCAATAAAAATGATAACCCCGCTAAATCCATCCATTAAATACATAAATACATTACCAACCCTGATACCTAACCAATAGATAAAGACCTGTATGCTAATTATTAGAATGAATATCAATAAGGATTTTAGAGGATTGCTATTAATATTTATTCCAATGGCTAATGGTAGAACATGAAAAGAAAGAAATATCATTATTAATGTAACCAGAACCGTTAGCATGAATATTAATTTTGTGTAAAAGTAGTGTAATAGACATTAGCATGTCTAGTTAAAGGTTTATCAATGCTATAATTTTCTCAAGCCAATTCGAATCAACCTCATCAAAACTATTCAATTCAACTGAATCAACATCCATAACTCCAATTATTTTTCCATTACTAGTTTTTAATGGAATAACTATTTCCGAGGCCGACTTACTATCACAAGCAATATGACCAGGATAATCATTTACATTTGGCACAATCAATGGCATTCCTTGATTTATACATCCCCAACAAGCACCCGTATCCTTTTTCAAATCTATGCATGCTAGAGAGCCTTGATATGGCCCAACTTGCAATTTATCGTCAGCAAGAAGATAAAATCCAGTCCAATAATAATAGTCCATCTTATTATGTAAGACTGCAATTATAGTAGCCATTGTAGATAATGAATTATTGCTTCCGTTATCTACCAGTTTTTTTATTTGATCATAAAGCCTTTGATACCTTCCGTTCTTTTTTGCTGAGTCCATTAAAGTTTTTTTAAAAGATCCCATTTGATTTAGGGCTCTTTAAATTATTTCAAAAAATAATTACGCTCTATCCAATTCTACTGTAAAATGTCTTAGTATTGGAGCCTCCTTAGTAATTATTAATCCTTTTGTGATTTTACTTCTTCTCTCAAAAACATTAATAATTGACGCCGCAACATATTTCATATGATCATTTGTATATGTTCTTCTTGGAATTGCAAGTCGCATTAATTCCAGGTCAGGATAACGATTTAATCCAGAATCAGGATCTCTATCAGCCATAATACTGCCTATTTCAACAGCTCTAACGCCACCTTCTATATATAGTTCAACAGCTAAGGTTTGTGCTATAAATTCTTCCTTTGGAAGATGTGGTAAAAACTTTTTTGCATCCACAAAAATTGCATGACCACCAAAAGGAAATTGCACTGGTATACCCTTATCTTTTAACATTTGGCCTAGAAATGCGACCTGATTAATTCTAGTTTCAAGATATGAAAGCTCCGTTCCATCATATAATCCTTGGGCAAGGGCATTCATATCACGACCTGACATACCTCCATAGGTATTAAACCCTTCATATAGAATATTAAATACACTTGCTCTATCAAATACTTCCTTATGACGTAACCCAAGAAAACCACCCATATTAACTATGGCATCTTTCTTACTACTCATAGTCATACCATCAGCATAGGAGAACATCTCTTTAACAATTTCTCGGATTGATTTATCCGAATACCCTTTTTCCCGTTTTTTTATGAAATAGGCATTTTCTGCAAACCTTGCAGAGTCATAGTAAACCGGAATACCATATTTTTTAGCAATCTTACTAACATTTTTCATGTTTTGCATAGACACCGGCTGACCCCCTGATGAATTACAAGTGATTGTGACAATAATTAATGGAATTTTTTCAACTTGGTTTTCTGTTAATACCTTCTCAAGTTTTACAATATCAATATTTCCCTTAAATGGATGGTTTACCTCAGTATCAAATGCCTCATCAATAGTACAATCTATAGCATATGATTTTCTATGCTCAATGTGTGCCTTGGTTGTATCGAAATGTGAATTTCCAGGTATTATATCACCTTCATTGATAATAGTTGAGAATAGAACATTTTCTGCTGCTCTACCCTGATGCGTTGGTAAAAAATATTCAAATCCTGTTATATCTTGAATGGCATTTTTTAATTTATAATAGTAAGAAGCTCCAGCATAGCTTTCATCACCTAACATCATTTCTGACCATTGTTTATCGCTCATAGCTCCAGTACCAGAGTCTGTTAAGAGATCAATGAAGACTTGTTCACTTTTTAGGTTAAATAAATTGAAATTGGCTTCCTTAATCCATTTTAAACGCTCATCTATGGTACTAGGGCGTATGGCCTCTACCATTTTTATTTTAAACGATTCTGCCTTTGGTAATTTCATTTCTTTGATTTTTTATAATTCAAATGGAATTAGTCATTTATAATGCTATGCTATATAACATCAAATGAGATTCCTTATGCATGTAGTTATTGAAGATGCTTATTGATAAAATTTCAGCAGGTTGCTGAAAATTATTAAACCAAAATAAATGAATCTCTTTTCTTTATGTTCCTGAACGCGTTTGTATACATTTCCTTTAAGGAATATTTATGATAGAACATTTTATTTTTAGCAAATTTACAAAAATGTTACCAAATAGTAATTTGGATAGAAACAGAAGTAATAAAGTGGGTAAGATTATGCCCTCTAGTGGACAAGGTTTAAATCACCAATATTTGAGGAAATGCTATAAGGACTTTTATACTTTTTTAGCTTGACCTTAACACCTTCTTCCATACATATTGGGCAGTCTCTCATTTTTATTGGGTAGATATAATCACAATTATGGCAATGATAGTATTTTACATGGGAAACTTTATTCCTTTTAGTGTATAAATAAACAAGGCCCAAGACAGGAGTTAACAGCACGCTTATGAAGAAAATTTTTATCCACTCAGATTGCCTATCTATTCCCAACAAAGTAAGTATAAAGGCAAAAATTAAATACGCTGCAATAATAAAAATTAGCATTGTTGTTGTCTTTATGTATTAAGAGGCAAAAGTATAATAGTAAAACCTTGCATTAGTCATAATTTATGTATTAACATGTTTAAACATGTTAATACATAAATGGCTTCCAATAAAAATGCCACTCTGTATAATTACTTGTGATACAATGATTTAAGCAAAATGATTTTTCGAGCTAGTTAAAACCCCATACCAAATATGAAGAGTTTGTAAGTAAAACTCTACGAAATTGTATAGCTTATAAATTATGGTCAGGTATTATTTAGGTTTAGTTGTATTCGTGAAGATACCATTTCTATGGCGACTTTATTATTGCCACCTTGAGGAATTATCACATCAGCATATAATTTTGTAGGCTCAATAAACTGCTGATGCATGGGCTTAACAAATTTCTCGTAGTGAATAAAAGCATCATTATAATTTCGTCCACGCTCCTGTACATCGCGTCGAATTATTCTCATTAGCCTATCATCTTTGGGCGTATCAACAAATAGCTTTATATCTAATAATCTTCTTAGCTTTTCATTTGTTAAAATCAGGATACCTTCAACAATAACAACTCTTTTTGGAGATATATTTATTTTATCAGTTGCTCGTGCGCAAGTCACATAGTTGTATATTGGTTGTTCAATGGTTTGTCCTTTTTTGAGCAATTTAATGTGTTCAGACAAAAGTTCAAACTCGATTGAATTTGGATGATCAAAATTAATTTTTAGCTTTTCCTCTTTACTAAGATGACCATTATCATAATAGTAAGCATCCTGAGGCATTAATGCCACCGAATCAGATGGTAGGGTTTCGATTATTTTGTTGACAACTGTGGTTTTCCCTGAGCCACTTCCGCCTGCGATACCAATTATTAGCAAAGTATTTTTTTTCAAAAATAAAAAAATTAATGCATAATATGTGCACTAAAAGAAATAGAATTATTGAAAAATAAAGTAATACATAAATCATATGTATTCAATATGACTTAGCTTTTCTTTATTCAAGACTCACATTAAAAAACTCACCATAACACCCACAGCAACTACAGAGCCAATAACAACTGAACCATTAGGTGACATAGCATGCATCAATTAGGGGAACCTTCGCCCAAAACAAAAATTAAGATGGCTTATTTGGTAAAAAACATCTGCCTGAGTTCATGGTCCTACCGTAAGCACCAGAAGAAATAAAAGTTTAAGAATAAGAGCCACTATTGTTAATCTTGGTAAACCTGAGTTAAGTTTGATATTTACTTTTTTTGTCCTCGCAAAATTCGGTTAATACACCAAATGTAGATTTTGGATGTAAAAATGCAATGTCAAGTCCTTCAGCTCCTTTACGTGGGACTTTATCAATTAATCTTATTCCCTTTGCTTCAGCCTCATGCAAATTTTTCTCAACATTACTAGATGCAAATGCAATGTGGTGTATACCTTGTCCACGTTTTGATATGAACTTGCCAATTGGCCCTTCTGGGTCAGTGGTTTCCAGTAGTTCTATTTTGGTTTGACCTATTTTGAAAAAAGCAGTTCTCACTTTTTGGTCCGTTACTTCCTCTATGGCATAACATTTAAGCCCGAGTATTTCTTCGTAGTACGGAATTGCCTCATCTAAACTGTCGACGGCAATTCCAATATGCTCTATATGTGATATGTCCATTGCTTCAATTCGATTGTTAAAGTTTTAATAAAGGTACGTAATTTTTGTATTTTATATTGCTAAATAACAGCCTTTTTTTGAAAATTAGGAATTAAACTAAATAAGGTATAAAAATATTTTTAAGATAATTTATCTTTCCAATCACCAGAAAGTTTTATTAAAGTTGTTAATGCTTTGACAGCCTCATTCTCAGGTATACGTTTTTCAACTATTTTACCCTTTTTATAAAGATTAATATGGCCTTTAGAACTTCCAACTATACCATAATCTGCACCTAGCATTTCTCCAGGACCATTAACAATACATCCCATAACAGCAATTTTTAATCCAACCAAGCTATCTGTGTGTTGCTTTATTTTTCTAAGTAATTTTACCAAGTCAACATTAGTTCTACCACAAGTGGGACAGGCTATGTATTCAGAATTGAAAATTCTTTTGCCCATTGCCTGTAGTATTACTTGCAATATTTTAGAGTTCTGGCCATCATTTGTAAGGGTGTTACTAAGGCTGACTCCATCTATATTATTATTATACAACATTGAGCTTAAATCAGCCGAAGTTCTCACCATTAAAGTATTGTAATCCATATTATTGTATTCTAATTTTACAATCTCCATAATTTTTAATTCTGGGATCTTTTTTGATTTCAATGATTCATAAGAATAATCGGAATGTTTTGAAGTTTTATTTGAAACAATAATGGGTCCATTTATTTCATTTGCTGGTATGGCTATTTTCTCAATGTGTTGTTTTTCAATAAAATTATTGCCAGTAGATATCCCGTAGTTGGAAGCGAGATATCTAGCGGTTGGTAATTCCATAATAGGACTCTCTGCTAGACTTACTCTTATGGTATCCCCAATACCTTTAGACAAAAGATACCCTATGCCTAAAGCAGATTTAATTCTTCCTTCATCATCCCCACCGGCTTCAGTAACACCCAAATGGAGTGGATAAAAAACACCTTTGGCTCTTAATCTATCAACAAGAAGTAAATTTGACTCTATCATAATGGGCACACTACTTGTTTTAACCGATAAAACTATATTGTGAAAATCATGAATACTGCATACTTCCACAAACTCCATAAGAGATTGAACCATGCCCAAAGGAGTATCTCCATATTCCTGTAGCACCCTATCTGATAATGATCCATGGTTTACTCCTATCCTAATGATGGTATTATTCTTTTTACATATATTTATTAATGGCAGTAAATTTCTGGATATCCCATCAAGATTGGTTTCATTAACTTTTGATGAATAATAGTTTCCAGGATTTATTCTAACTTTATCTGCATACAATGCAGCAACTTCAGCAACCTTTGGATTAAAATGAACATCCGCAACAATTGGCACCAGTATATTAAGTTTTTCCAACTCATGCCTTATGTCCTTTAGGCATTTTGCATCTGATATGTTTTGAGTTGTTACCCTAACAATTTCACAACCACTTTTTACTAATTCAACAATCTGATCAACCGTTGAATTAATGTCCGATGTTTTAGTATTGGTCATGGATTGAATTCTCACAGGATAGTCTCCCCCCATTTTCAAATTACCTAATGTTATTTCTATTGATTTATACAACTATCTGCTATTTTAATAAAGTCATTAAAGTCTGATTGGGAATACTTATACGTCTTTGGTGTTGTGCTCATTTTTATCAAAACTAGAACCTTTTACACCACCGCAAATTTAATTATTCCTTGGTTTATCACGAAACCTTTTATTAAAAGTACTGCAATTAAAAGTCAAAATTTATGACTGAAGTAGTTATAATAATGGTTGCATTTGAAGATTATGGAAAATCTTTATTAACTCAAGAAATTTAGAATTTTGCAATTATTGACAGAAGAGAATAAAATAAGATGCTTACAATGGCTGAAAGAACATGATAAATCATGGCTCCATACAAGTTCTAATATCATATAAAACATTAACTAAACCTGGGCTAAACTCATACATATAAAAGTATAATCTTGTGTAGTTTGGTATTCATATTTACCAAAATAATCCTTTCGGCTTTAAGGATAATTCACTACTTTTGGCCCTGTGAGAGAATTAATAAAAATAGGACGCCTAAGATGGTTACATGTAAACAATCCTGATGAACGTGATTTTGATGAATTTGAAAACAAGTATCATTTTCACCATCTAGATATTGAAGATTGCAAGCAAACTAATCAACGCCCAAAAATTGATATCTACGATGACTATTATTTTTTAGTCTTGCATTTCCCAGTATTTGATAGACAAAATTTGTTTGTTAAACCTCGTGAACTAAAGGTATTCTGGGGTGAAGACTTCATCATTACTGTTGGGAAAACTCACTGGGCAGTGGACAGGATTTTTGAAGAAGCAAAAGAGCAGGAAGAAAAAGGCATTGATTTCGAAGTTGGGACTTCGGATGCTTTGCTCTATACAATTCTTGAAAAGCTAATGGCCGAATCTGTTTCTATTCTCAAAAAAATTGGACTTGAATTGGACTTGATAAACCGTGAACTTTTTAGTGGAAAAGCCCGAAGAATTATTGAAAGATTATCTGTTACTAGGAAAAACATAATTGCCATAAACACTATGTTTAAGCCACAACTTAGGGTTTTTAATAAATTTGAAAGTGGAGTTGTAGAAGGATTTGCTGACAATATGGAAGGCTATTGGGGTAATATACTTGATTATTACAACAAGATGTGGGATATGACGGAAGACTATGGAGAACTGATAGAAGGATTGGGGACAACGTTTGACTCAATGCAAACAAACAAAACAAATGAGATTATGAAAATACTTACATTAATCTCATCAATCATTCTCCCGTTAACATTCCTTACCGGTTTATATGGTATGAATGTTCTACTGCCCCTAGAAAAAAACAGCTCTACCTTTTGGATAATAATTTTTATTATGATTGCGATCGGTGGTGGAATGGTCGCCTACTTTAGGCGACAAAAATGGCTTTAGTTAATTATTGCTACCACAAAGGGATTATTATTATCTATAATCCTTGAATAATAATACAATCCCAAAATTCAATTAAAAAAGAAACACACCCATTAGTATTTAATTGATTATAATAAAATAATTTGACACTACCTTTGCCGGCTAAATGACAAGAACAGACATAAAATATAGCCGGATTTGGCAGATTGCTTACCCAATAATTCTTGGTAGCATTGCACAAAACCTCATAAACATTACAGATACAGCTTTTTTAGGAAGGGTTGGTGAAATTGCTCTTGGAGCAGGGGCTCTTGGAGGACTTTTCTATTTAGCTGTTATTATGCTAGGTCTTGGATTCAGTACTGGAGCTCAAATTATCATTGCAAGAAGAAATGGAGAGGGTAAGCCAAAAGAAATAGGGCAAATAATAGATCAGTCACTTTACTTTATGCTTCCAATGGCTATTCTAACTTTTTTATTGTTACGCTATTGGTCAGTTTTTATACTTGATTTTGCTGTCAAATCAGAAAATATATTCATTGAAACATCAATTTATTTGAAGTATAGATCATTCGGTATTTTCTTTGCAATGGGTAATATGGTTTTTAGAGCCTTTTATGTTGGACTAACAAAAACTAAAGTTATTACATGGTCAACATTTGTGATGGCAGCCGTTAATATTATTTTAGATTACATATTGATTTTTGGAAAATTCGGAGCCCCAGAATTAGGCGTAGCTGGTGCAGCAATAGCATCTGTTATAGCTGAGGCTACTGCATTAATTTATTTCATCATATATACATTTGTAACTGTCAAATTCTCCGACTATAATTTATTCAAGTTTTATAAACCTGAACTAGCAAGATTATACTCCATATTAAAAATTGCAATACCGATTATGCTGCAACAATTTCTTTCATTATCAGTATGGTTTGTATTCTTTTTACTTATTGAAAAAATTGGAGAAATGGCTCTTGCAGTTTCAAATATAATCCGAAGTATATATGTAATATTAATGATTCCAATTTGGGGTTTTGCAACTGCTACGAACACCCTTGTTAGTTATGTAATTGGTTTAGGAAAAGAAGATGAGGTAATTTCTCTAGTTTATAAGATAGCAGGATTAACTCTAATAGGTGTAATTGGTATTGTGAGTATTGGTTTGTTATTCCCAAATGCCATACTTAGTATTTATACAAATGATCCCATATTAATTGAAATGGGTCGCCCAGCTCTTAAAATTGTAAGTGTTGGCGTTATATTTGTTGGACTTGGGTTTATATTTTTCAACGGAATATCTGGAACTGGCAGAACCGATGTTTCATTGTCATTAGAAGTTATTGTTCTGGCCATCTATCTAATATACACATACATCTTGATATTTATTTTTGATGCAAATGTTACATTGGCATGGTCTTCTGAAATTGTTTACGGGTTATTACTAAGCATTGTTTCCATTATTTACCTTATAAAAGGGAATTGGAAAAACAATAATATTTAATAATCTCATCTAAATCAATTACCTTCATTTAAGAAAATATCCTCTTGTCGATTGATTGACTCCTTGTGTATGAGGTGTAATAGCTTTTGTAGGAAAAATTTGTCTAGCCCCATATGTGTTCCTATGGCCAATCTATCCTTTATTATTCCAGCCCACCTTTTCATTTGAAGAATGGTTATATCATTATTTCTCTTGTATTCGCCAATCTCATCAATAATTTCCATTCTTTTAGATAGAATCTGAAGTAGCTCTCCGTCAAGCTTATCTATCTCTGTTCTTAACCCTTCAAGTTTATGCTGAAAATCAATATTCCCCTTTCTATTTCTAATTATAAGGTTTTCAAGAAGTTCTTTTAATTCATGCGGAGAAATTTGCTGAGCAGAATCCGTTAATGCGGCATCTGGGTCATGGTGACTTTCAATCATAAGCCCATCCATTTCCAAATCAAGAGCCTTTTGACTAATACTTTCCAGCAATTCTCTATTACCACAAATATGGCTAGGGTCAACGATAATTGGCAATCCCTGTGCCACTCTTTTTAGTTCAATTGGTATTTCCCACATGGGAGCATTTCTAAATGGAGATTTTTCAAAATAATGAAATCCCCTATGTACTGCAATTAATTTATTAATGCCTATTGTATTTAGTCTCTCTATTGCCCCCAACCATAATTTAAGATCAGGATTAAGAGGGTTTTTTATCATAACAGGAACGTCTACACCTGTCAATGCTTCTGCTATTGCTTGCACAGAAAAAGGATTGACAACAGTTCTTGCACCAACCCAGAGTATGTCAACATTATGTTTCAATGCCAATTCCACATGATTTGCATCAGCAACTTCAACAGAAGTTAGCAACCCCGTGGATTTTTTTGCCTTTTTAAGCCATTCTAAGCCTTTTTCACCAACCCCTTCAAAATCATTTGGTCGTGTGCGAGGTTTCCATATGCCAGCTCTCAAAACATGAACCTTACCTATTTCTTTGAGTTGTATTGCCGTTTTTAGTAATTGTTCTTCTGTTTCAGCACTACATGGCCCAGAAATTACAAGTGGCATTCCTTCGGTATCTATCCAATCATTAAGGGGTAATATTTTTAGTTTCGGATTCAAAATATATGGTTAAATTTTTATGTTATCAATTGTGTGGATAAATTATTAATTGGATCCTACCAAGCTCATTTCATTCAATAAGTATCCTGCACCAGCATATTTATCAACGATAAATAAAAAGTATCTAATATCAATGGAAATATTCCTACAAACATTTGGATCATACATTAGGTCACTCATTGTTCCTTCCCAGCATCTATCAAAGTTTACTCCAACAAGCTCTCCATTTGCATTAAGTACTGGGCTTCCTGAATTACCACCTGTTGTATGATTACTTGCAATAAATGCAACATGTAATTCTCCGTCTTCATCAGCATACTCACCATAATCCTTGGATGTATATAGCTCTCTCAACCTTTCGGTTACCACATAATCATAAATCTCTGGATTTTCTTTTTCCATTATTCCCTCTAAAGTTGAAAATGGTGCATAATATACGGCATCCTTTGGGTAGTATCCACTCACATTACCATAAGAAACACGAAGGGTGAAGTTAGCATCAGGATAAAACCTATGGTTAGGCAACATCTCCATTTGAGCCTTCATATAAATTCTTGAAAGACTATCAATGGAATTGTTTATGGCCAATACCTGCTTCCTGATATTATTATTGTATATACTCCCTAGTTGAGATGCAATTTCAAAAGCAGGGTCTTTTTGAATTTTCTTATATCTGTTAGCTTTGTATGTGTTCAAAAACTCTCCTAATTTATTTTCCTTATCAAACATCGACTTTGAAAAAACATATTTAGTATATGCCTGATAATTACCCTTGAATTTACCATGTATGGTTTTGAAAAACTCTGGCTTGTATTTTCCATCAGGCATGTTTTCGTCATATAAGATAAGTAATGCGGACATTACCTCTTCGTCAATCGGTTGATAATAATCCTTGAAGAAATATTGATTGTTTTGCTTTAATTTTTCTATTTCCGTTTTAATATCCTTTTCGCTAACTGATGCATCCTTACTAATGCCAACTAGTTTTTTGTAAGTATTAGCAAATTTTACAATTTCAATTGCCATACCGGCCTCATTTAGATAATCAGTGGCAACTTGCAGAGGTTCAAGTTTAGTATATAATTTTTTAAATTCTATTAATATGCTTGCATACTGGGGGGTTTCAGATTCATCTGCCCACTTTACAAAGTTATCTTCAAACTCCATTTTTTTATCAATCCCTTTCATTCTCTCAACACCAGCACTTTCTCCTATCATTTTCTTCCAATAATTGGACACTCTGGCATGTTTTGAGGCATATTTTATTCTAACCTCCGGATATTTATTTGAATATTTTGAAAAAATATCAAGCCTTGTTTCTCTGAGATCAATCTTATCAGGGTTTCTCTTTTCCGTAATCAATTCAACGGCATAGGATGGCAAATATTCATTTGTACGTGCAGGATAACCAAATACAAATGTAAAGTCACCTTCATCAACTCCATCTATGGAGATGGGCAAAAAATATTTAGGCTGGTAAGGAACATTGTCTTCTGAATATTCTGCGGGGTTTCCATCCTTATCAACATAAATTCTGAAAAGAGAGAAATCCCCCGTATGACGCGGCCACATCCAGTTATCAGTATCACCACCAAATTTACCAATGTTTGATGGGGGAGCACCAACTAATCTTATATCTTTAAAGGTCTCGGTTACTATCATATAATACTGATTCCCCTTAAAAAATGGCACTATTTTGGCTTTGTATTTTGAATTTTCTTCGAACCCTGAAATAGCATTTTTTATGTTTTCTTTTACAAGTGAGTTGCGAATTATCATCGACATACTATCATCATCAACACCTTCGAGAACTTCTTTTGTAACATCTCTCATCTCAATCATAATAGTAGCTGTTAATCCAGGGTTTGGGAGCTCTTCATCACGATTCATAGCCCAAAAACCATCTGTGAGATAATCATTATCAATACTACTATGCTTTTGTATATTACCATACCCACAGTGATGGTTGGTAAGCAATAACCCTTCATTCGAAATTATTTCACCAGTACAACCACGACCAAATAATACAATGGCATCTTTAAGACTACTTTTGTTGATGGAATAAATATCCTCAGCTGTAATCTTCATTCCCATCTCCTTCATTTCTTTTTCATTCATTTGTTGTAATAGCATTGGGATCCACATTCCCTCGCCAGCAAATAAATAAATACGACTTAAAATCACAAAAGATAAAGTCAGAAATATATTTAAGTTTCTCATTTTGTTTGATATTTAAATAAGCCACAAATTTACCAAAAAAACCTAGTTTTTGCTACCTTAAATTCAGTTACCCAACAACTTTATACACTAGAAAAAATATAAGACCATGGAATTTTTATATTTTGATTCATGGCAGATTATAAATATTTTTATTTGAATTTTTGTTAGATTTTAGTCCATTCATATAACAAAACATGCAATCTTTTTAAACCAAACATTGATTATATTTGCAGTTACTCAAAAATTAAAATAATATGACACAGGCTCCTAAGGTTTACAAACCTAAAAACCATATTCGTATTGTTACCGCTGCCTCACTTTTTGATGGTCATGATGCTGCCATTAATGTTATGCGTCGGATTATTCAGTCATCTGGTGCTGAGGTAATTCATCTTGGCCATAATCGATCAGTACATGAAATAGTAAATGCTGCTATTCAAGAAGATGCTCAGGCAATTGCAATCACATCTTATCAAGGTGGTCACATGGAGTTTTTCAAATATATGTATGATATGCTTGAAGATAAGGGTTGTGGTCATATCAAAATATTTGGTGGTGGTGGTGGTGTTATACTTCCTGAAGAAGTAAAAGAACTAATGAATTATGGTATTACCAGAATTTATTCACCAGACGATGGAATGGAAATGGGACTGCAAGGAATGATTAATGATCTTATGGAGAAATCAGACTTTGCTAGTGGAGAAATGCTAAAAATTGATTTAAATAATGTTCTCAAATGCAGCTATGTAGCTATTGGAAGGCTTATAAGTGCAGCAGAAAATTATCCTGACCTAGCATCACCCATGATAAAAGAGCTGATAAATAAATCAAAGGCTAAAAAAGCACCTGTTTTAGGAATAACTGGTACTGGAGGTGCTGGGAAATCTTCCCTTGTGGATGAAATTGTAAGACGCTTTCTTGATACATTCCCAAATAAATACATTGCAATAATTTCCGTTGATCCATCAAAACGAAAATCTGGAGGCGCTTTATTAGGAGATCGCATAAGAATGAATGCAATTGATGATGATCGTGTTTATATGCGTTCGCTAGCAACTCGTCAATCAAATTTGAGTATTTCAAATTATGTTAAAGATGCTGAAACAATAGCTCAGGCTGCAGGTTTTGACCTAATTATTCTTGAAACATCAGGAATAGGGCAGTCAGATACGGCAATAATTGATCATAGTGATGTTTCATTATATGTAATGACCCCTGAATATGGTGCCGCCAGTCAATTAGAAAAAATTGATATGCTAGATTATGCAGACGTTATTGCATTGAATAAGTCAGATAAACTCGGTGCACTTGACGCATTGCGTGATGTAAGAAAACAATATCAACGTAATAATATGTTATTCGATACTGACCTTGGAGATATGCCAGTATATGACACTGTTGCCTCACAATTCAATGATCCCGGAGTAAATAAGCTATATGAAACTTTACTTAATGTATTGAATGAAAAAGCAGGGGGTAGCTTTGTATTACCTGAAGGTAGCTTTGAATATTCACCTGACAAAATTTATATTATTCCTCCCAAGCGAGTAAGGTATCTCTCAGAAATTACGGAAACCATTCGTAGTTATAACAAAGAAGTTAATCAGCAGTCGGAGGTCGCAGAAAAGTTATATAACCTTCATAAATCCATTGATTATGTAAAGGAAACAGGTAGTGATGATTTTTTGTCTCTGGAAGAGATTTATGAGAATACACTCAAAGAATTAGACCCAATAAACAAAGAAATTCTTGACACTTGGGAAGAAAAGAAAAGGCAATATGAAGGTGATTATTATACCTATAAAGTTCGTGATAAAGAAATAAAGATTGCAACTAAAACAGAATCCCTATCACACATAAAAATTCCAAAAATAAGTTTGCCAAAATTTAAGAGCTGGGGTGAAATTTTAAGATGGATATTAAGTGAGAATGTTCCAGGTGAATTTCCATTTGCAGCGGGTGTATTTCCATTTAAACGAGAAGGAGAAGATCCAACAAGAATGTTTGCTGGAGAAGGCGGACCAGAACGAACAAATAGAAGGTTTCATTATGTCAGCAGAGGACTGCCTGCCAAAAGGCTTTCAACCGCATTTGATTCAGTAACCCTTTATGGTGAAGACCCTGACAATAGGCCTGATATTTATGGAAAAATTGGAAATTCGGGTGTTAGTATATCATGCTTGGATGATGCAAAAAAATTGTACTCTGGATTTAATTTGTGCGACCCCATGACCTCAGTGTCTATGACAATAAATGGACCTGCGCCTACTATGGTAAGCTACTTTATGAATACTGCCATAGACCAGCAATGTGAATTATACATAAAAGATAACAAACTTGAAAAGGATGTTCAGAATAAGATAAATTCCATCTATTCTAAAAAGGGAACCAAAAGACCATCTTACCAAGGAAAAATACCAGAGGGAAATAACGGACTGGGATTAATGTTATTGGGAGTAACTGGTGATATGGTTCTTCCAAAAGATACATATGATGATATTAAGAAAAAAACTATTTGCAGGGTACGTGGCACTATTCAGGCTGACATTTTAAAAGAAGACCAAGCCCAAAATACATGTATATTCTCCACTGACTTTTCACTTAAGGTAATGGGAGATATTCAGGAGTATTTCATTGATAATTATGTTAAGAATTTTTATAGCGTAAGCATTTCCGGTTATCATATTGCAGAAGCAGGTGCAAATCCAATTAGTCAGCTTGCCTTCACCCTTGCAAATGGATTTACATATGTGGAGTATTATCTCTCAAGGGGCATGGATATCAATAAATTTGCTCCAAATCTAAGCTTTTTCTTTTCAAATGGTGAAGATCCTGAATATGCAGTAATTGGAAGGGTAGCCCGTCTAATTTGGGCCAAGGCCATGAAATTAAAGTATGGTGCCAATGAACGAGCACAAAAGTTAAAATATCATATTCAAACTTCAGGTCGTTCATTACATGCTCAAGAAATTGACTTCAATGATATACGCACTACATTGCAAGCTCTTTATGCAATTTATGATAATTGTAATTCTCTTCATACAAATGCCTATGATGAAGCAATAACAACTCCAACTGAAGATTCCGTAAGAAGAGCAATTGCCATTCAAATGATTATTAATCATGAACTAGGCCTTTCAAAAAACCAGAACCCTTTGCAAGGATCTTTTATAATTGAGGAGCTTACAGAACTTGTTGAAGAAGCTATTTTAACAGAAATGGATAGACTAACCGAGCGAGGTGGTGTTTTAGGAGCCATGGAAACAATGTATCAGCGAGGTAAAATACAGGAGGAGAGTCTTTACTATGAGCACCTCAAACACACTGGTGAAATGCCAATAATTGGTGTCAATACATTTCTTGGAAGCCAAGGGTCAAAAACCATTGTTCCAGGTGAAGTTATTCGTGCTACCAAAAAAGAAAAGGAATATCAAATTAAAATGCTCAATGAACTACACAAAACATGGGAGGTAGAAGCGAAAGAAGCACTAAAGATTCTTAAATTAAAAGCCATGAAAAATGAGAATGTATTTGATGCACTAATGGATGCTACCAAATATACTTCCATAGGTCAAATAACGAATACTCTTTTCCATGTTGGAGGTCAGTATCGCCGTAACATGTAATTGTTAATGGTCCTTTTGTCATAGCTTTTTGTTGGTATTGAGAATATTTTTATTATTTATCCAGAAGAAGTAAATCGAAGTTTAAAAGTATTAAAAATGTCTTTACTTAATATCTGTTCTTGTGGTAAAAAGTTGCTATTTATAATATTTTTATCATTTTCAACAACTCTGTATCCACAGATATTTTTCAATGATTTAGAGGGATTAAATCATCAAAAATATTGGATTGGTCTTAGCACCATTGATTCTGGGTCAGCCCATTCAGGTTATTATTTATCACATACTGACTCTTTAAATCCATATGGATTAGGGATGGAACTTTTAATCCCCCAAGAATTATCAAATGAAAATGTTTTGTTATCTGTTGAGGGTTATGTTAGAAGTAAAAAGGTAAATAATGATGCAATATTCGTTATTACTATTCTTGACAGCTTAAATGAAGGTTTATTGTGGAAAGGAGTTGATTTATCCAATACTTTAAAAACAGCAAATGATTGGTATGATTTCAATGCATCAATAAAAATTCCCAGAAGCATCATAAAAAATTCAAAAATTAAAGCATTTCTATGGAATAGGAATTCAGAAACTGATATGGATGATTTAAAGTTAGAATTTTCAAGATGTATAACTCCTTCATTTTTACCAAATTACCAAATGAAAATTAATGATGATTTAGAGGAAGTCCTACTCTTCAAAAATAATTACTATTCAATATGGTATTCGGACAAGAAAATTAGTTTCAGGAATAAATCTGATAATATAATAATAGAAGATTTATACTTTAACACGGATAGAGTCCTCAAGGATAATCCAATTAATGGAGTGTATGGTTTGAATTATAAAGGGAAAAAAGTTACATCTGAAGGTGTTAATCTGAACTTCGACTTAAATATAAAATGGGGCAAAGTTAAAGTGGTCATACAATGTAATAAAAACTCTGGTAGATTAGATATTAATATAGAGGAAAAATATAAAAAGAAGCAAATAGTAAATCGAGAGGCTATTGCAATTCAATACAATCAGGAAATTAACGAAGTATATCGTAGTAATAGGAAAATCGAGTCTAAACCTTTTCAATCTGAATACTGGCTAGATAGGGAAGGGTTAATGATTGGCGACAAATCTGATGGTTTTGTAATTTATCATACGCCCAAAATATCCTCAATTCAAGCAGATATCCCTAAAAAAATTATCTATTTGAATCTTGATTACAATAAAGATCATCCATTTTTTAGATTTCCACTGAATCCTGACAGTAATAACTGGAAGGTTGATCAATCGTACAGCAAATATGTTAAATCCACTCGTAGGGAATTTGAATTTTCCATTTACATAGGTCATCCAATAAATACAATCCCAAGGTTCATGAAGAATCCAAATGGGTATGAAGCTTCTTACATCTGGACTGAACATGCTGATTTTACTAATATTAGAACAAACAGAGCTACATATTTTGGATCAGAAAAAATTACTTCATCAGATAATTCCACTGGAGGTTTTGTCTATTATAATATCCCTGTTACAAAAAGTGTGTTTTATGATAATCCTGATACGGTTACAAACTTTAATGCTTCTAGTGGATTATTTATTGGAGCTGAAAGTGCCATATTAACTGATGATGAATTTGCCAGTTTTCTTTTTGACTTAAACGACAAAGGATATGATATTTGTTTACATACTCCTGATCACTTTACGACTACTCCAAAAAGATTAGATGAAGCACTTGAGTATATGTCTCAAAATTTTTCATCACCAACATGGATTGATCATGGTAATAACAATGGCCCTGAAAACAACAGAGAAGACCTAATATGTGATGCAACAGTTAAAGGATCGCCTTTCTACTCTGTCGATAAATGGGGGAAAAATGGAATTAGGTATTTACATAATGCATATTATGAGGAGATGAATACATTTCAGAATTGGCAATTCCCATCCTCCTTGGAAAAACCCTTTAGCGGTTATGGGGATTTTTTTCCAAAACCCGATTATTACCAACATAATAGCCTTACGAATAATCTTTTTCACTGGTCAACATCAAGTGTATTATTTATCAATGATCCGTATATGTGGGATTATCTTTTTAATAACGACAAGATTGAGAGCATGATAGAAAACGGATATGTTGAAATAAATCATGTATATCCAGCATGGGTTAACCAGGAAAAAGGCATGTGGACTTATGATAAAGATTCTGTAATTATAGCTCATCCCGGTTTTAATGAAGCATTAAATAAATTATCCCAACAAAAAATGCTGGGTAGATTAAACATAACAACAATTGCTGATTTTCTTGATTATCGAACATCCATTGATAACATTGAATACAATATTAACCCTGATGGGAGAGTCCAAGTTTCAAATAATAATGATTACAAGATTAGTGGATTATCAATGGTAGTTGAAGCTAAATCCGTGACTGTTGATGGTACTATTCCTCAATATAAAAAAGCAAGTAATGATATTATTTTTTGGTTTGATCTAGATTCTTACGAAACCAAAATTATACGTTTTATAGATTAACTTTCTTAACAATGATACACAAGTTTTGATTAAAAAAATTGCAATAGTTAGTTTGGGTATTATAATTTGGTTTCTTCCGCATCCAAATGAAATTGACCATACCGCTTGGCATTTATTTGCTGTTTTCATAACAACAATCTTTGGTGTAATAACGGGTGCATTCAATATTCTTGTGGCATCTATTTTAGGTATGGTAATTGCCGTAATTACAAATACAATTGATGCTAGTACTGCATTTTCAGGGTTTTCAAATGATATTGTTTTATTAATTGTACTAGCATTTATGATTGCGAAAGCTATTGTTAAGTCTGGATTTGGTAAACGGATTGCATTATTAATGATTAGGAGGTTTGGAAGCACAACATTGGGGCTTGGATATAGTTTGATAGCAACAGATATGATTATTTCTCCAGCCTTCCCAAGTAATACAGCAAGAACAGGACTACTCTTCCCAATTATTTATTCTGTGTCAGAAGTAAACGGATCAGATCCTGAAAAAGGCACAAGGAAAAAGCTGGGAGCCTTCCTAATGTTTTCGAGTATGTATGGAATAGGATTATCCTCAGCACTTTGGCTTACTGCAATGGCAGCTAATCCTGTGGGTGTATCCATTGCACAATCATTTGGGGTTAATATTAGTTTTGGAACTTGGGTTTTGGCAGCTTCTGTGCCAACAATTGTGTCGGCGATTTTTGTCCCTTGGATTTTATATCGAATATTTCCTCCGCAGATAAAAAATACTCCAGAGGCGCCTAATCATGCTACAAAGGAATTAATAAGTATGGGCTCGATGAGCCGTGATGAAATAATTACTGGGGTTGTATTCGCACTCCTTGTTGTCTTTTGGGCTTTATCAGGCTTGCTGGATTTAAACAAAACAATAATTGCATTTTTGGGGTTTGCTCTTCTACTAGTAACTAATGTTTTCAAGGTAAAAGAAATAAAAAATGAAGGCGAAGCATTATCAACAATGATTTGGTTTGCGATTTTATTTATAATGAGTAGTCAGCTAAATGAAATGAAATTTATGGATTATGTTGGAGATGTCTTGGCAAATCATATTAGTGGCATTAACATAAATATTGCTTTTATTATGTTGGTGTTTGTATACATAGTTTTACATTATTTATTCGTAAGTCAAACAGCTCATTTGATGGCTCTTATGGGTGTTTTTATGGGTGCAGGTAAAAGTCTTGGAATAGACCCTGTTCCGCTCGCATTAATGCTTCTTTTTGCAACGAACTATTTTTCAGTACTAACTCCACAAGGATCTAGTTGTAATATACTATATATCAGTAGCGGATATATTACCCCCAAGGAAGTGTATAAATATGGAGGAATATTAACTTTACTTAGTTTTATCATTTATATTGTTATCGGATTACCCTGGATTAAAATCGTTATGTAGATATTATCTCCTAACTAATAAACAGCCTTTGCTATTTTCTGAATATTATCAGATTTACCCATTGTATAGAAATGAATTACAGGAACATTTGCAGCTTTTAACTCCTTTGATTGCTGAGTTGCCCACTCCACTCCTACTTGTCTTACAGACTTATTATCCTTACACTTTATAACTTCTTTAACAAGATCAACAGGAAGATCAACATTAAATGTTTTTGGAATGTTTTTTAGATGTGTTTTGGTTGCAATAGGTTTTAAGCCTGGTATAATAGCAACGTTTATTCCCTTTTCTCTGCATAGTTTTACAAATTCAAAATACTTATTATTATCATAAAACATTTGAGTAACTATATATGATGCACCAGCATCTATCTTCTTCTTTAAAAAATGAATATCACTGTCTATATTAGGAGATTCACTGTGCTTTTCGGGATAACCTGCAACACCAATACAAAAATTCATAGACCTTGTATTCTCAAGTTTATTATCAATGTAAATGCCATTGTTAAGATTTACTATTTGCTCTATTAGATCTGAAGAGTGCTCATTTCCGTTAGGCTCAGGAATAAAAACTTTTGCTCCTGGTTGCGGATCACCGCGAACAACTAGTAGATTATTTATTCCTAAAAACTGCAAGTCTATTAATGCATTTTCTGTATCCTCTTTTGTAAAACCTCCACAGATAATATGAGGGACCACATTTATACCATAACGATACTTAATTGCAGCGGCAATACCCACCGTTCCTGGTCTTTTTCTAATGGTATGCTTTCGCATTAGTCCCTTTCCTGCATTTTCATAAACAACCTCTTGTTGATGATAGGTAATATTGATAAAAGAAGGCTTAAATTCTAATAGTGGTTCAATGGACTGTTCTGTTGACTCAAAATCATGTCCCTTTAGGGGTGGTAATAATTCAAAGGAAAAAAGTGTTCCCTTCGATTTTTCTATATGTTGCAATACTGTTAGTGCCATATTTTATAATCTAATTATTATGTATTCATGGGTAAAAGTTTCTTGATTGTGTCTATTGTTTGCCCTTTTCTAACGGCATATTCTTCAACCTGATCTTGTTGAATTTTTCCAACATTAAAATACTGAGCATCCTTTTGAGCAAAAACATAGCCGCTAACTGAAGCGGCGGGATACATGGCATAACTTTCTGTTAGCGAAACACCTATGGTTTCTTTTGCCTTTAACATTTCAAATAATTTTTCTTTTTCGCTATGATCTGGACATGCAGGATAGCCAGGAGCAGGTCTTATTCCTTGATATTTTTCTCGTAACAGTTCCTCTGTACTTAGGTCTTCATTTTTGGCATATCCCCAGTATTCTTTTCTTATTGTTCTATGCAAGTACTCAGTAGAAGCCTCTGCCAATCTATCTGCAAGCACCTTTAGAAGTATGGAACTATAGTCATCATTTTCTTCCTTAAACCTTTCAACGTGCTTCTCTATTCCAATACCAGCCGTAGAGATAAAACACCCTAGGTAATCATTTTTCTGTGATTCAGAATTATTAATAAAATCACTTAAGCAAAGGTTTGGATATCCCGATTTCTTTTCTTCCTGATTTCTGAGAAAATTAAGTTTTCTAGAATTACCATCTTGATCTGAAACAATTATATCATCATCATTGGAGGAAGCTTTAAAAATTCCAAAAACAGCCTTTGCCATAAGCCAATTTTCATCAATTATTTGATCCAACATCTGATTGGCATCTGAAAAAAGTTTTTTGGCTTCGTCTCCCTTTATGGGATCATTAAAAATTGCAGGGTATTTCCCATTTAGTTTCCATGCATGAAAGAAAAATGTCCAGTCTATGTATTCTCTTAAAATTTTAAGATCAATATTATCTATAACTTTTACACCAATAAAGTTTGGTGTAACTATTTTAGTGTCATTTGATATCAAATTATATTTGTTTTTTCTCGCATCGGCCAAGCTTATGTATTTTTTATTTATCGAATTTTGTTCATGCTTATTTCTTAGCCTATCGTACTCTTTGTTTGTCAAGTCCAAAAATGCTTCCTTTTCATTCTCTGCCAATAGTTTACCTGCCACACCAATAACTTTAGATGCATCTTTAACATGTATTACAGGATGCTTATATTTTGGATCTATTTTTACTGCGGTATGTATTGCAGAGGTTGTTGCCCCTCCTATCAAAAGAGGTATATCCTTACCCAAACGAGTAAGTTCATTTGCAACATGCACCATTTCTTCCAAAGAAGGTGTTATCAAACCACTTAAACCTAATATATCTGCTTTTTCTTCTTCTATTGTTTCTATTATTTTTTCAGCTGGCACCATAACACCCAAGTCAATAACCTCATAATTATTGCACGCTAATACAACTCCAACAATATTTTTACCAATATCATGAACGTCCCCCTTTACGGTTGCAAGCACCACTTTACCGCTACTAATAGAGATCCCGTCATTTTCTTCTTCAATAAATGGCAATAAATATGAAACAGCTTTTTTCATAACCCTTGCGCTTTTCACAACTTGAGGAAGAAACATTTTTCCAGAGCCAAACAAGTCTCCAACGATATTCATACCATTCATAAGTGGTATCTCAATAACATCAATGGCTCTATTTAATTCTTTTCTAGCTATTTCAACATCTTCTTCTATAAATTCCATTATTCCTTTAACCAATGCGTGCTCTAATCTTTCCTGAACCGGAAGGTTCCTCCACTCCAATATTAATTTCTCTCTTTTATGATCAGACTCTTTAATTTTTTCTGCATAAAACAGTAACCTCTCAGTAGCATCTTTTCTCTTATTCAGGACAACATCCGAAACCAGTTTTTGGAGATCTTCTGGAATTTCATCATAGATCTGTAACATCCCTGGATTAACAATCCCCATGTCCATACCTGCATCTATAGCATGATAGAGAAATACTGAATGAATAGCTTCACGAACAACATTATTTCCCCGAAATGAGAAAGAAAGATTACTTACACCACCACTAACTTTACAATATGGTAGATTTGTTTTAATCCATTTAACGGCATTTATGTAGTCTACAGCATAATTATTATGCTCCGAGATTCCAGTTCCTATTGCTAAAATATTTGGGTCAAAGATTATATCTTCAGCATTAAAGCCATTTTTGATAAGTAAATTATATGCTCGCTCACATATCTCTATTTTTCTATTATAATCAGCAGCTTGTCCTTGTTCATCAAATGCCATTACCACTAAGGCAGCTCCATAATTCTGTATTAGCTTTGCTTGATCCAAAAACTCCTTTTCACCATTTTTTAGACTAATAGAGTTTACTATTCCCTTTCCTTGAATGCATTTTAATCCAGCTTCAATAACTTCCCACTTTGAAGAATCAATCATAATAGGCAATCTAGAAACATCAGGGTCCGATGTGAGATAATTCAAAAATGTTACCATCTCCACTTCTGCATCTAGCATGCCATCATCCATGTTCACATCTAATATTTGTGCACCTCCCTCTACTTGATTTCTAGCAACATTTAAGGCTTCTTCATATTTTTTATCTCTTATCAATTTGGCAAACCTTATCGAACCACTTACATTAGTTCTTTCTCCAATATTAACAAAGTTTACAAGGGGTGAAATTTTTACTGGTTCAAGACCACTAACTTCTGTTATATTGTTTTTTCCTGGTAATATCCGGGTACTATATTCTTCAACAATGTTTGCAATTTCTTTTATATGATCAGGCGTGGTTCCACAACATCCGCCAACAATATTTGTCATCCCATTTTCAACAAAATCACGTATATAAACTCCCATTTGATGAGGAGTTTCGTCATACTCGCCAAATTGATTAGGGAGGCCTGCATTTGGATATACGCTGACGTTTGTTGGTGATAATTTTGATAGTTCATCAAGATATGGTCTTATTTGTTCAGATCCCAAAGAACAATTTAAGCCTATGCTAAGCATTTCAATATGAGAAACAGAAGTAACAAATGCCTCAAGAGTTTGACCTGAAAGGGTTCTTCCACTGGCATCTGTTATAGTACCTGAAATCATTATTGGGATTTTTTGATCAATTTCTTCAAGTAATTGATTAATGCCAAATAATGCAGCTTTTGCATTTAAAGTATCAAATATGGTTTCAACAAGAAATACATCAATTCCTCCATCAATTAATGCTTTTGCCTGCTCGTAATAATTATCACGGAGTTCATCGAATGTTATATTACGATATCCAGGATCCGTTACTTCTGGAGACATTGATGCTGTTTTATTTGTTGGACCTATTGCACCGGCAACATATCGGGGCCTCTGAGGATTGGAATCTGTATACTGTCGGGCAATATCTGTTGCAATCTTTGCAGCTTGATAGTTTATGTCGTAAACCTCTGACTCAAGGCCATAATCACTTTGTGAAATACGAGTAGCATTAAACGTGTTTGTTTCAATTATGTCAGCACCTGATTTTAAATATTCATTATGAATTTCCTTAATAATTTGAGGCTGCGTAAGGTTTAATAAATCGTTATTGCCTTTAACGAGATGCTTATGATTTAGGAATCGCTTACCCTTATAATCTTTTTCCTCCAAATTATATCTTTGAATCATTGTTCCCATAGCTCCGTCCAGAACCAAAATCCTTTGAGATAACTCGGTTTTTATATCAGATTTCATACTCATTAATTTAATAAGTACAGGAGAAAACTATAACCGATTACATAGTAATAAGGTACTTGCCTGAACCTGCACTTAATATTTATCATTTCCCACAGTATATTTACAGTGGGTTAGGTATTGGCACCATTTCTTTAATAGCTGGTTGCCAGGGCTTCGTAGAGCCTAATCTCTCCACCCTTCTTTATAAATCAATAAGACTCAGAATTGCTTAAACAATGCAGTTAGCAGTACGAGGAATTGAATTACGTGGCAAATATAAAATAAAATCTGCAAATGAAAAATTATACATATGCCAAATTAACAAGAGATTAACATCTAATTTTCACGTGATAAAATACTATATATCTTATTATCAAACAATAATAGTATGAAGCACAAAAGAAATAATTAGAACGATTAAGGCGTTATATTTGTGGTCATTAATCTAATATGACTTGATTTTACTATAATCATAATGAATACTACTAAATATATAGTCCTCTCGACATTCATCTTTCTTCTGACTTTGACAGTAAGTAGCTTTAATAACTATGATAATTACAAAGACAAATGGGATAAAGTGTACAAACTATCAAAAAATGGACAGCCAAAATCAGCGATCAAGCTTGTAGAAAATATTTACACGGATGCTTCGGTTAATAATAATCAACCTCAAGCTCTAAAGGCTCTAGTTTATATGGCTAGCTTACAAAGTACTTTTAAAGAAGATTATCTGATTAAGACCATAAATAATTTTAAATTAAATGCAGAAACTGCAAGCATTCCCGAAAAGCAAATACTATATTCTCTAATTGCGGAATTATACCACGCCTACTATAATCATAACCGGTGGAAAATAAACAACTTGAAAATATCTATGGGCAGTTTAGATGATGATATTTCAACATGGGATGCCGTAACTTTTAACAAAATTATTTCCCAATATTATTTTTCCTCATTAAAGCCCAAAGATGAGTTGGTTTCAATCCCATTAAGTGAATTTAATGCAATTCTGATACACGGTGACACATCAAATTATACTACTTATCCTTATTTATATGATTTGCTGGCAAATAGGGCCATTGAATATTTTTCTTCAAATGATTATGGCCTTGCAATTATTGGTACTAAAGAATCAAAAGAAGCGACAAGATTCCTTATGCCATTGAACAAATTTATCGATGAAAAAATTAATCGTAATAAATCTAGAACATCTGCTATGATGTCAATATTTCAGAGCCTTTTATCACTTCATAAAGAGAATAACAACCTCGAAGCTTATGTTGATATAGATTTAAAAAGGTTAAAATTTGCGCATTCAAATTCGCCTAAAACATTCAAAAACCAGATTAAATATTCAAATGCACTGAAATACCTGGCAAGTAAATTTAAAAATCAACCTGTGTATTCATCCATTGCCTATGAGTTAGCAAACAATTACTACAACATGGGTAATGGATATATCAAAGGGTTGAATGATGATATTAGGTATTATTATGTAATCGCTGATAGTATATGTGATATCACAATCAGAGAATATCCTAATCTCCAGCAAACAAATAAATGCCGAAGTTTAAAAGCTCGAATAAATAACATTAAATTTAACCTGGATATACAAGTAGGCCAGTCGCCAGAAAAACCAAGTTTAGCACTTATTGAATTTCAAAATATCAATAAATTATACTTTAAAATAGTAAAAGGTGACCCAAAGGCATACATAGACAGATATAATTTAAAAAATTATGTTGAGAGAGAATTGGGGAAGAAAGCATTAATTACATGGGATTTGAAGCTCCCAAATACAAATGATCACAGGCAGAGCACTGCAGAGATTAAAATACCAGAACTTGAAATGGGTAGCTATGTGATTTTTGTTTCAGATGATTCAAGTTTCAACACCACAAAAACAATAAAATATTCAGCTTTTTCCGTTTCAAAACTCAGTTATATTTATAACTCCAATCCATCAGGTGAATTTAATGATTTGTTCCTAATGGATAGAGAAACAGGCAAAAGTACAGGTGTTGTAGAGTTTAATGTATATGTTCAGAAATATGAAAATCGAAATAGGTCATATACTACCAAAAAAGTAGCATCGCTAAAAACCGACAAGAACGGTTATGCCAAAATAAACTCCTTCAGCGGTAATAATTACGGAACATTCCTTTTTGAATTTCATAAGCAAGGCGATACTCTATTTTCAGAAAACTACATGAGTTTTTTTGTCCCCAAAATTAATGATAAGCCCAGAGTAACAACCTATCTCTTTACTGATAGGGCCATTTATAAACCAGGTCAAACTGTTTATTTCAAAGGTTTAATTATTGAAAAAAATAATTCAGAAGTGAAGCTTATGCCAGAATATCCTGTTGAAGTAGAATTTATAAACGCAAGTAGAAAGAAAATTGACAATACAGTTTTTAAAACAGATATAGATGGTTCATTTGATAGTTTTTTCGTAATCCCCATTGGAATGATGAATGGAACTATGACAATAAAAACTAAATCTGGATTCATTACAATACAAGTTGAGAATTACAAACGTCCTACTTTTAAAACAATCTTAACATCTGATAATTATAACCAAACTCTTGATAATGTGGTAGTAGTAAAAGGACGGTCTAAGGGTTATGCTGGTAATTCTATTTATGATGCTACCGTTAAATACAGAGTAATTAGAAAATCTGCCACTCCACAACCACTTATTCAGAATTATGTAAGAAATATTCCTTCTTTTAATTCCAGAGATGTAGAAATTGCCAATGGCTCTGTTAAGACAAACGAAGATGGTATGTTTAAAATTAGTTTTATTGCTGAAAGTGACCCTAATATTCCAAAGAGTTATCACCCTATTTATACATATGAGATTCTCGCAGAAGTAATGAATTTAGCTGGAGAAATTCAAACAGCACATCACTATTTGAACGTAGGTTATAACTCTGTTAATTTATCATTTGTAGCACCTAAATTGATCCCCATTAGCTCAACTGACAGTGTTTTTTTGAGCACAGAAAACATCAATGGAAACGATATCGAGATGTTAGTAGATTTAACTCTATATAAGTTGAACACACCAAAGGGGCTTTATAATAAGAGACGCTGGAGAGAACCAACCTTTATTCTGATTGATAAAGCTGAATTTAAAAATGAATTTCCACATGAAGTTTATGGCAATGAAGATAATCCTGATACTTGGCCTAAAGATGAAATTTCAAAATTAACTCTTAAAACCAATGGTAAAACAGAAATCCCAAACAGCTTTTTCAAATCTCTGACAATTGGCAAGTATATGGCTATTGCCACTGCAACAGATGGTGATGGAAATGAAATATTCAAAAAACATATTTTTTCTGTGTATGATAATAAAGGTAAAAAAATGCCAGAAAACATAATAAACTGGCACATAATAGAAAAAAACATGGCAGAGCCAGGAGATGTTATTAAACTGCTGGTTGGAACAAGCGCTCCCAAGAGCAGAGTTATGTATGAGATTATCAACGGAGATAAAATTATTGACAGGAAATGGATAACACTAAACAAGGGCCAGAAAATAATAGATATTCCTGTAGTGGAAAGCTACAGGGGTAATTTCTCATTAAACACAACAATGATAAAATACAATAGGTTGTATTCAAATAATACAATTATTAACGTGCCTTACAGTAATAAAGAATTAGAGATTGAATTGAAAACACATAGAGATTATATAACTCCAGGCCAAAAAGAAAATTGGGAAATAACCGTTAGGGCTTCATGTGGTAAATTGTTAACTTCAAATGTCCTCTCGAGCATGTATGATGCATCTCTTGATTTATTTGCCGAAGATACATGGGGATTAAACCTATATCAAAATAAAAGAACATCCTCTGGATGGGAATCTAATCAGTTTAATAGCTCCTGGTCCTCACCTCTATTTGTCCCTGAATTAGCCTATTACAAATCTATGCCTGAAAATTATCCAGCAATAAATTGGTTTGGATTTAGATTTATGGGATATAATCCTATTTATAGAGATGAGTCTGATTTTATGTATAGAAAGTCTACCATAGCAGGCGGAGCCATGGAAATGACGTCAACCAATACATTGAAAATTGAAGAGACAAAAACGCAATTAAACGGTAATATCTCATTACCTGAACCGGAATCACCAGATATAATTCCAATAAGAAAAAACTTTAAAGAAACTGCATACTTTTATCCAAACCTAAGAACTGATTCAAGTGGGAAAGTTTCATTCAAATTTAAAACTCCTGATGCATTAACAGAATGGAAAATTCGAGTGTTAGCATATACAAATGATTTGAAAGTAGGGGTTATGGAAAAGAGTATAAAATCTCAAAAGAAACTGATGGTTGTACCAAATTTCCCACGATTTGTTAGATATGGAGATACTCTAAACTTTTCGGCAACAGTAGTAAATTTTTCAGGTAATCAGATAAATTCTAAAACTATAATTGAGTTTTATGATGCAGTTACCATGAAAAACATTAATTCAATTATTATAATCAACCAGGACACAATTTCTAGTAATATAGGCCCCAATAAAAGTAGTCTTGTTCAATGGACTATTTCCATTCCTGATAACTTGAGTATGCTTGGTTATCGAATTAGGACTTCCTCTGGAAATCACACCGATGGGGAGGAACGAATGATTCCTGTGCTTACAAACAGAACTCTAGTAACCAATTCACTACCTATGAATGTAGCAAAATCAAGTACTGCAGTTTTTAACTTTAACTCACTTAAGAATTATACCTCTCCGTCAATAGCAAATTATAAGTATACAATTGAATTTACTTCAAATCCATCTTGGTATGCAGTTCAAGCAATTCCATATATAAGCAGATCAATCAAGGATAACCCTTCGGAATTATTTAACAGATATTTTGCCAATTCAATATCTGCTTATATTATGAATACTAATCCCAAATTAAAATCCGTTTTCGAAGGTTGGAAAAACCTAACCCCGGATGCATTTATGTCAAATCTTGAAAAGAATCAGGACCTGAAAAATGCAGTGCTGGAAGCAACTCCCTGGATATTAGATGTAGATAATCAAAGTGAGCAGAAAAGAAAAATAGGTGTTCTATTTGATTTAAACAGAATGAAAAATGAAAAAGAAAATATTTTAAGCAAACTATTAAAAACTCAGCTTGTATCGGGTGCATGGCCTTGGTTTAATGGCATGACAGCGGATGTTAACACCACTCAGAAAATTGTGCTTGGAATGGCAAAACTCAATGATAAGGGTATTATTGATCTTAGTAGTGATCCAAATAGATTACAGCTAATTAAAAAAGCTGTTAAATTCCTAGATGATAATATTGTAAAGGAATATAATTATATAAAATCAAATGATAAATATAACATCACTAGTTATCAAATAAGATACTTATACGCAAGATCTCTTCTATTAGAATTACTGCCATTAACAGATAATACGACTACAGCTTTTGCCTATTTCACTTCTGAGTCAAAGAAATTATGGCTAAAACAATCTATTTCTTTACAAGGAATGATTGCAATTACTATGAATAAATTAGGTTACAGAAATGAATCCGAAGCAATTATTAGATCCTTAAAAGAAAGAGCCCTACATAGCACGGAGATGGGGATGTATTGGAGGCAGGAACTTGGATATAGCTGGCATCAATCGCCTGTTGAAACTCAGTCTATGATGATCGAAACAATGGCTACTCTTGATAATAACCCTGAAGTTGTTGAACAGTTGAAGGTGTGGCTAATAAAACAAAAGCAAACACAACATTGGGAAACTACCTCGGCAACAGCTGAAGCAATTTTTGCTTTATTAATTTATGGAAATAATACACTTGAAGATGATGAACTTGTTGATGTAACAGTTGGTGAGGAAACAATTGATATCAGCAGTAATTCTGATATAAGCTCAGAATCCGGAACAGGATATTTTTCAACATCTTGGATGGGAGCTAAGATTAGTCCTGATATGGCAAATATTTCTGTTATAAATCCAAACAATAACATTGCTTGGGGCGCTGCTTATTGGCAATATTTTGAGAATATTGAAGACATAACATCCAGTAGTTCTGCTTTAGGTATTGAAAAAGTAATTTTTGTTGAAACTACTACGGATAATGGACCTTTGTTAGTTGAATTGGGTGAAAATAAACTGACTAAAGGAGACAAGGTTGTGGTAAGGCTTATTATTAAAACCGATAGAGATGTTCAATACGTGCAGGTTAAGGATATGAGGGCCACAGCTTTTGAATCAGCTTCCAGCGAATCGGGATATACTTATGAGGGTGGCTTATGGTTTTACAAAAATATTACTAATCTTGGAAATGAATTTTTCATAAAACAACTTAACAAGGGTATTTACATAATTGAATACCCTCTATTTGTAACACAATCAGGTAATTTTACCGATGGTATTGCAACCATTCAAAGTATGTATGCTCCAGAATTTGGTAGTAATTCAAAGGGTAGAAGAATAATTGTTAGTGATTAAAGATATCATTATTAATGATGCATGATAAAATCATTTAGGCAATATCAAACAATTTTTTCAATAGTTTTGCATTCTTATAACAACGATAAAATAACATCTATGAAATTATCACAAGTGAATTATACTAAATTGCTGGCCATTTTAATTTCTGTGATCCTTATCACTGGTGGAGCTACATCATGTAAAAGCAAGAAAAAACTAGCCAGAGAAAAAGCTGCTGCTGAATATGCGACTAAAGTTGAACAATCAAAAAAAGATTTAACAGCTATTATTAATGGCACTTCACCATGGACCTTTGAACAACAAAGCGATAAGGTAAATCAAATTAAGTCATACAATCTAGATGATCCAGAGGTAATTGAAATGATTAAAAAGGCCGAGGAAAAGATTGCAATGGGTATTGCTGAATCTGAAAGGCTAAAAGAAGAAGAAAGATTGAAACTTCTAGAGGAGCAAAAGAGAAAAAAAGACGCTTCCAAATATACTGAAATTGATAAACAACTTAAGTCTATTTCTGCCTCATCGACCATAGACGCTGCAAATAAAAAGATAATGTTATCAATGGATCAATTTGCGAGTCCTGATGTTCCTGTTCTAATAATAATAAGTCAATCAGGAGGATTCAATGACTATGATAGACCAACCACCATAAGTAAATTCCTTCATTATTTAAAGGATAAGCAGCAATATAAGTATCAAGTAGAGTCATTAAAAAAAGACACATTGGGTAAAATAACGGAGTTGGAACTAATAAAAAAATAATAAAATGAGATTTTCCTATTTATTGATTGCGGTATTTGTTTTTGTAGGTAGCTTTTCATCTTATGCTCAAGATGATTTAAGTCCAGAAAGAAAACAAGCGGTGGATAGCTTAGCCCTTGAAAAAGTGAGAGACTTGAGTAAATACATAAGCATTATTGGAAGTAAAGAAACTCCATGGAGCGAAGCAAATAGGGTTATTGACAGAGCCGAAGAACTTTTTATGCCGGAAAGTGAAATAGGTGTTTCTTCATTAAATAATCCAAATAATATTAATTATTATGCCGTTAGAACCTATTTCGAAAGGCTAATGAGGTTAAACTATAAGAAGGTTGAGATTGAATGGTATAATATAGAATATATGAGCGATCTGCAACGTCAGCCTGATGGGACTTATGTGGGTGTGATAACTATTTTCCAGAAATTTAAGGGATACGACGCAGAAGGACGTTTGGTTTATCAAGATACCACCAAAAAAGACATTACAGTTTTTGTTAAAAGAAAAGAAACCCAAATAGGTGGAAGACTTATTGGTTTTTGGGATGTTTTACTTGGAGATATGAGGGTTAAAGAAACCTCAAAATAAAAAACTAAAAACATTATTGTTTAGGCCCATGGATAAATTATTCATCCGTGGGCTTTTGTATTTCTGTATCCCTAAGAATTAGCTCTGGCCCATTTTTGCGAATTGTTAATGACTGTGTTAGATTATTGTACTCAATTAGCTCCATCTTAACTGACCCAACAACAACCTTTGATTCAGCTAAAACAGGCAAGTGTGCATTATCATCCGTAACATAAACAAACATAGGGTACTTTTCAGCAAACACTTCACCTGATGCCATCATTGGAGCAATTTTAAGACACCTTACAACCCCCCAATTTGTTTCTATATCAGCTTTCCCCTTAAATTTTACTGCAGAAGTATAAACAGAATCATCCAGAAAAAAGTTTATACGATACATACTATCAGCATCAAAATCAGCAATTTTAAGAGTTCTCATAAAATATAGTGCCGAAACAAAATCATGCACGTCTGGGGGTACAATCGTGGCATCTTTGGAATTTGTTATTGCCTCATTAATTTCTCTATCAAATATAACTTTATCATCCTGCTTATATTTTCCTTCTCTTGTTTTTCGTACAAATGCATAGGGTAAAAGGGTTTGCTTATCAACAAATGACTCAAACTTGTCTCTTACCTTATAAAACCAATTAAACATTCCCTTGGAATTACCGATTCCTGTTATATGATAAACATCCTTTGTTCTGCCCCTGCCTGCTTCTTTCCAATTTTCAACAGTTAAAATTGCTTCTCCTGCCGTAAAATTACCTAGTGATGAGCTGTAGTAAACACGATATTTTAGATACTCGCCCGCTTTAAAAGAATTGTTTACAATGGTATCCTGAGCATTCGTTTGAATGGCTATAATAAAAGCAGTCAAAGAAATTATACAATATAAATGACGATAAATCATGGGCTTAGATTATTATTAGCGTATTATTAGCCAACCACTATATTTATGATTCGATTTGGAACAACAATAATCTTTTTTATAGTTTTTCCATCCAACCACTTTTTTGCTTCTTCAGCATTAATTGCAGCCTTTTCAACTTCATCCTTTGGCATATTGATTGGCAATGCTAATTTAAATCTCAATTTACCATTGAACGAAACAGGATATTCAAAATTATTTTCCACAAGTAGTTTATCATCATGAATGGGATAATGCTCTTCGCTTATACTTTCATTGTTACCAAGTGATTGCCATATTTCTTCTGCAATATGGGGGGCATATGGACTTATCAATATGGCTAGAGGTTCAAGTATTTCTTTCTTGTGACAATTAAGATCATTTAATTCATTTACACAAATCATAAATGCACTAACTCCAGTATTAAAGGAAAACCTTTCTATGTCAGAGGTTACTTTTTTTATTGCCTTATGTAACGATTTTAGTTCATTATCATTGGCTTTTTCTGAGGTGACTATAATTGTATCAATTTCATCAAAATATAGTCTCCAAAGTTTTCGTAAAAACCTAAAAACTCCCTCTATACCATTAGTATCCCATGGTTTATCCTGTTCAAGTGGCCCTAAAAACATCTCGTAAAGACGCAGTGTATCAGCGCCATACTTTTCAATTAGAGAATCTGGGTTTTGAACATTATGTTTTGATTTTGACATTTTCTCAATATCATGACCACAAATATATTTTCCATCCTCAAGTATAAACTCTGCATCTTTGAATTCAGGACGCCAGTTTACAAACTCCTCGGTATTTAAAATATCATTGTTAACTATGTTTATGTCAACATGCAAAGCAGTAGTTTCATAATCATTTTTTAATCCAAAAGATGCAAATTTATTTGTGCCTTGAATTCGGTAAACAAAGTTTGATCTGCCTTGAATTTTACCTTGATTTATTAACTTTCTATATGGTTCATCTTCACAAACACGATTAATATCAAATAAGAACTTATTCCAAAATCGCGAGTATATTAGATGTCCAGCGGCGTGCTCATCTCCTCCTATATAAAGATCAACATCTTTCCAATAATCATTTGCCTTTTTGGAAAAATATTCATTTTTATTTTCTGGATCCATAAATCTTAGATAATATCCACTAGACCCCGCAAACCCTGGCATTGTATTGGTTTCCAATGGATATCCATCTTTTGTAACCCAGTTTTTAGCGTTGGCAAGGGGTGGCTTCCCTTCGGAAGTTGGTAAATAACTTTCTACCTTAGGAAGCTCCAAGGGTAATTGATCTTCTGATAAAGGATAAGGCATATCATCCTTGTAATAAATGGGAAAAGGTTCTCCCCAATATCTTTGACGACTAAAAATAGCATCTCTTAGACGAAAATTTATGGTTCCTTTACCAATACCCATTTCTTCAATTTTTGATATCACCGAGGTTATGGCTTTGTTAACGGACATATCATTTATGAATCCCGAGTTAATCATCAATCCTTCTTTGGTATCATATGAATCATCCCAAATAGCTGTATCACCTGGTTCTTCACCCAAATTAACAACCACCTGTGTAATGGGAAGGTTGAAATGACGTGCAAATGCAAAGTCTCGACTATCATGGCCAGGAACAGCCATAATGGCTCCTGTGCCATAACCCGATAGAACATAATCTGCGATCCAGATTGGTATTTTGGTATTCGTTAATGGATTTATGGCATATGAGCCTGTAAACTCTCCACTTACATTTTTTACTTCGGTCATTCTTTCACGCTCGGATCTATGTTTAGCCCATAACTGGTACTTTTCAACAGCTTCAAGTTTATCAGAAGATGTTATCTCACTGATAAGATCATGCTCTGGTGCTAAAACCATAAAAGTTGCTCCAAATATTGTATCCGGTCTTGTTGTAAAAACCTCTATATTATTTTTGGAATCATGGATATCAAACAAAACAGACGCTCCCTCACTGCGGCCTATCCAATTTCTTTGCATTTCCTTTAATGATTCTGGCCAATCCACTTTGTTTAAACCATCAAGCAGTCTTTGACTATATGCAGTAATTCTTAGAGACCATTGTTTCATGTGTTTTTTCTCAACAGGATAACCGCCACGCTCTGACAATCCTTCTTTAACCTCATCATTTGCCAGCACAGTGCCAAGTTCAGCACACCAATTGACCATTGTTTCCGATAGAAATGCCAGTCTGTAACTCATTAGTATTTCCTGCTGTTGTTTTTCGCTCATCCTTTTCCATTCGCTAGCACTAAATGTCTCAACATCTCCAGAAGCAGCATCAATTTTAGAATTTCCCGATTCGAGGAACACATCTATTAATGACTCTAATGACTCAGCTTTATCTGTTGTATTATTATACCATGATCCAAATAACTTTATAAATGTCCACTGAGTCCATTTATAATAAGCAGGGTCGCTAGTTCTAATTTCCCTGGTCCAATCAAATGAAAACCCTATATTATCAAGTTGTTCTCTATATCTAATTATATTTTTCTCCGTGGTAACTTCAGGGTGAGTTCCAGTTTGAATGGCATACTGTTCAGCTGGGAGGCCATAAGCATCATAACCCATTGGATGAAGCACATTAAACCCCTTGTGACGTTTAAAACGTGAGTAGATATCACTGGCAATATATCCTAGTGGGTGCCCCACATGCAAACCCGAGCCAGATGGATAAGGAAACATATCAAGAACATAAAACTTGGGCTTTTCGTAGTTTATTGCAACCTTAAATGTTTGGTTCTTTGCCCAATACTTCTGCCACTTCTTTTCTATGGTATGAAATTCGTACCCCATCTTTTATTCTTTGTTGATTATTTTCTTCGTATTTATTTGCTCTATTTCCTCAAAAGTTAAATCCATAATATCATATTCCTGCCAACCTATAAAATCAAAGTTCCACCATTTTTTTGGGTTTACCTTAAAGCCATTATTTTGCATTTCTGATATTAAAATTTCCCTGTTATCTAATACATTTTTTGGCAAATTTTGATAATTAATATGTGAGGCTTCCGAATAATTTTCATATCCTGTTGGCATTTGTATTTCTTGTCCATATTCCAAATCTATAAGGCTAACATCAACGGAGGCACCCCGATTATGATGGGATCCTTGCCATGGTGATGCGATAAAATTTGTGTCTTTATATAGCTCATATACCCTTACCGTTGCGCCATATGGCCTATACCCATCAAAAATAACCAAGCCAAGCCCATAATTATTTAACGATTTCTGAATTTTATACAAAGACTCCGCAAGAGGCCTTCTCACAATTGCCTTTGAAACAGGATAAATTCTTTCTCCGATTAAATTGTTAGGTGATGCGTATTTTATGTCAAGCTTAATTCCAGGTACATACTCTTCAATATCAACTAGTTCATAAGTACTACTTTCCAATAGTTGCAACAAATATTGGGATGTGTCGCTTATTACAAGAAGGTTTTTATTAAAATTATAGTTGTTCTGACCTACGAATATTGCAGGCAGAATTGTAAACACTATAATAGTTAATTGTCGCATATTTGCAATAAAATTAAGGTTGTAAAATTAATAAAAGTTGTAGTTATATTATTTTTTATTTTAGCCTATTAATATGTCATCTAGCAAAAATATTCATCATAAACGCAGAATAAATGCATCATACATCACTTCTGTGATAAGTATTACCCTTGTTTTATTTTCACTTGGATTTTTAGGATTATTCGTTTTACATGCAAAAAGCTTTTCTGACTATATCAAGGAAAATATTGGTTTTGAAATAATTATGAAGAAGGATGTTAAGGAAGCAGATATAGTATATCTCCAAAAACAACTTGACTTACTTCCAAGCATTAAGTCAACAGAATATATAACCAAAGAAGAAGCTACGGCAAGACTAAATAGTATTCTTGGTGAGGATTTCACTGGATTTTTAAATGATGATGATAACCCTTTACTGCCATCAATTGATGTAAGGTTTAATTCCAGCTGGGCAAATAACGATAGTATCATAAAAATAGAAGCCATTGTTTTAGAAAACGATGGTGTAAAGGAAGTTTACTACCAGCAATCTGTAGTAAATATTATAAATAATAACATTAATAAAATAAGCCTTATTTTGCTTGCTTTTTCAATTCTACTATTACTCATTGCTATAGCATTAATTAATAATACAATACGGCTAAGCATTTATTCAAAGCGATTCACAATTCGTACAATGCAGCTGGTGGGAGCAACTGAAGGATTTATAATCAGACCATTTATTATAGCTGGTTTTATACAAGGTTTAATAAGTGCAATTATTGCAATGGGCGTTATACACTTGATGATTATGGCGGCACACCAAAATATTCCTGAATTAAGTATCCTTACAAGTAAAAGAATGTTAATTTATCTTAATGCGGGTATAATTATGAGTGGCCTTATTATTACCGGATTTTCAACTTTATTTGCTGTGGATAAATATCTCCGTATGAAGACAGACAGCATGTACGGTTAAAATTAATTCATAGGCTAATCTGCTATCATCTCGTATTAAATTTACCTAATATATCCCCTACTATATTAGTATCAGTTAAAAAACTCATTATTATTGATCATAAGAGCAGCCATCTTTTACTGAATATTTTGATTTTATTGTACTTTTGAAAAAAATTTCAAAAATGACAGCAAAAACTCAAATACAGAAACCCGAAGAAAAAGAATCAGGATTTGCATTTAATCGTGAAAACTACATATTGTTAATCGTTGGACTAGTGGTAATAATATTGGGGTTTATTTTAATGATTGGGGGAGGATCTGATGATCCAGAGGTTTTTAGTGACGCGCTATTTGGTTTTAGAAGGCTTACCCTTGCTCCACTTCTAATTTTAAGCGGATATATAATTGAGATTTTTGCAATTATGCGTCGCCCAAAAAACAAATAATAATTCACAAATGAGCTGGTTTGAAGCACTTATTCTTGGATTAATTCAAGGACTAACCGAATTTTTACCCGTAAGCAGTAGTGGACATCTCGAGATAGGGAAGTATTTAATGAATATTAATCCTGAAAAAAGTTTGATTTTCACCATTGTTGTTCATGGAGCAACTGTTTTAAGCACCATTGTTGTATTCTGGAGAGATATACTGATTATTCTTAGAGGCTTATTCAAGTTTGAGTGGAACACTGAAACAAAATTTGCGGTTAAAATCTTAATTTCAATGATTCCAGTTTTAATAATTGGAGTTTTCTTTAAGGATAGAGTAGAAGGGTTTTTTAATGGTAATATGATCTTTGTTGGATCAATGTTATTGGTAACTGCAGCTATGCTAGCATTTACTTATTTCTCTAAATCCAATAAGCGCGAACTAACATACTTAGATTCATTTGTTATTGGTTTATCGCAGGCCATGGCTGTTTTACCCGGTATATCAAGATCTGGAGCTACAATATCAACAGGAATTTTATTGGGAGATAAAAAAGAAAGTGTAACAAGGTTTTCATTTTTAATGGTTTTAATTCCCATCCTAGGAGCGAATTTTTTGGATCTCATGGGAGGTGAAATGTCAAGTAATGAAAGTGTTGGGGCTATCCCCTTATTAATTGGTTTTTTAGCTGCATTTATTGCTGGTTGGGCTGCATGTACGTGGATGATAAACATTGTCAAAAAAGGAAAGCTTATTTATTTTTCTTTTTATTGTATAATAGTTGGGGGGATTGCCATAATATCCGGTCTCTATTTTTAAAAAATCATGATGGACCCCCCAAAACAATTTGACTTTATAAATGGTGAGCTACTATTAGTTGACAAGCCATATGGATGGACATCATTCGATGTAGTAAATTCATTGAGGTATAGTATAAAAAAAGGACTGGGAATAAAAAAGATAAAAGTCGGACATGCTGGAACACTTGATCCTCTCGCAACAGGCTTGTTAATAGTATGTACAGGAAAACTCACAAAACAAATTGAAACATTTCAGGGACAAGATAAGACCTATGTCGGAAGCATGCATATAGGAAAAACAACGCCATCTTACGATAAAGAAACTGAGGTTGATCGGAAGTATGATACTACGGAAATAACCAATGAAGTTTTGGATTCTACTGTTAAGTTGTTTGTAGGCGAAGTTACCCAAACACCTCCCATATACTCTGCCGTAAAAATAGAAGGCAAACGTGCATTTGAATACGCACGTAAGGATGATGAGGTTCAGATTAAATCCCGTAAGGTTAGAATTAACGTGTTTAAGCTATTAACATATGAACTACCTGAAATTGATTTTTTAGTAAATTGCAGTAAAGGAACCTACATAAGATCTCTAGTGAATGATTTTGGTAAAGCAATGAATAATGGAGCCTATATGAGTGGCTTAAGGCGGACAGCTATAGGTGAATTCTCTATAAACGATGCGCATGGGGTTGAAGAGTTAAAGGAGATTATCAAATTATCATTGACGAATCAAGGTTGATATTTATTTAATGACCTCTATATTGACAATAAATTAAGTTATTTAAAGTTTATCTAATGACAAAAATATTTCTCGATAATGCATAGATTCAAGTTTACATTCGTATTATTTTCCTTGCTTTTTTTATCCCCTGTGTTTAGCATGGGGCAGGGCTCTGGAATTGGCAGTTGGCGCACACACTTACCTTATGACAAGGTAATTGATGTAGTTGTTATTGATGAAATAGTGTATGCAGCAACTGAGCTAAGTATTTTCACATATAACAAACTTGATAATAATGTCAAAAGATTTGATAAGGTTCAAGGTCTTAATGACATTGGAATAACTTCCATAGGTTATAATTATAATACGGAAGAAATACTTGTGGCATATTCAAATTCAAACTTGGATATCATTAATAAAGATGGAGAAATAATAAATCTGCCTGATATCAAAAACAAAGAAATATTAGGATATAAAACAATAAATGATATTACTTTCAGGGATAATATGGCCTATCTGTCATGTGGGTTTGGTATTGTTTTACTAAACATGGAAAGAAAGGAAATAGCAGATACATATTACATAGGTCAAAATGGCGATGCCATAAATGTTAATGGTATAATTTTCAATGACACTTCCATATTTGCTGCCACAGAATCTGGTATTTATTATGCCAATAAAAATGCCTCGAACCTTGCCGACTTTCATCAATGGTCAAAAGATACGACCATAATTCATCCTAACTTGTCCTATAATATTATTGCTAGTTTCCAAGGAAAAATATATACAAACCTTTACAGTGAGTCGTTTAATCAAGACACAATGTTTGTTTTCAATGGATACTACTGGGATTATTTTGAAAAAGATAAAAATAATACACGTCATCAGTTTACTGTTAAAGATGAGTTTTTTCTTATTGCTAACATGTACAATGTTGGTGTTTATGATACAGAAATGGAAAACATATTTAGTGTCTGGAATCCCGAAGGGCAATCTATTCAACCCCTCTCTGCAGATATGGATAATGACTTTATATGGGTAGGAACTAAATTAAAGGGGCTCTTAAAAGCATACAACGATGGTTGGTCGGGTGAATTTATAAAACCTAATGGCCCAGGGTCAAACAATGTGTTTAATCTGAACGCTGGAGGTGATAACTTATGGGTTGCACCAGGAGGAAGGGCATCAAACTGGTCTAAGCTATACATGACAGATGGTGTTTTCTCTTTTGTTGATAATACATGGACAACCCACAGTTCTAGAAATACTCCCCAGTTAGATACCATTAGTGATTTTGTTTGTGTTAAAGTTGATCCTGCAAATAGTAATATAGCCTATATTGGCACATGGCAAGGAGGGGTAATTAAATTTGAAGATAATATTCTCACCGATATCTTTGATGAATACAATAGTTCTCTTCAACCTTGGATTGCAAATCCTGATTTGGTAAATATAAGTGGGATAGGTTTCGACAGCCAACATAATATGTGGGTTGCAAATTCAGGAGCTCCTGATTTACTCTCAGTAATGAAAAATGATGGATCTTGGAAATCAATTAACTTGGGTGGATCACTAAGTGGAATTGATATTGGTTTCATGATTATTGATGCTAGTGATCAAAAATGGATACTAAAAAGAAGTAATGGGCTTTTAATAGTTTTTACTGATGAAGGCACTATCGATGATACAAGTGATGATAAAGTAAAGGTTCTCTATAGTACACAGGGTGCTGGAAATATCCCTGGAAATAAGGTATACTCCTTTGCAAAAGACCTAGATGGTGAAGTTTGGGTTGGAACGGATAAGGGGGTAGCGGTATTTTACTCCCCAGACAACATATTTGTTTCAGGTGCTGATTATGATGCTCAAAGAATTCTTGTTCCTAGGAATGATGGCTCTGGACTTGCGGATTATCTTTTGGAAACGGAACTAATTACAAGCATTGCGGTTGATGGTGCAAATCAAAAATGGATAGGAACAGAAAGAGCAGGGTTATTTTTATTTTCTGAAGATGGTCTTGAACAGATAGAACATTTCACTACCGAAAATAGCCCCTTATTATCTAATAATATTATAAGTATTTCCATTGACAATAAAGGTGAAGTATTTATAGGAACTGCTGAAGGAATAATATCATATAAAGGAACAGCCACACCACCAAATCCTCCGGGATCAAAAGTATACGCCTATCCAAATCCTGTTAGAGAAGATTTCACAGGTTTAGTTGCAATTGTAGGGCTTGTAAATAACTCATACGTGAAAATTACAGATTCTTATGGTAATCTCGTATATCAAACTAAATCCGAGGGAGGTCAGGCTGTTTGGGATGGAATGAATTTCAACGGAGAAAAAGTTGCGACAGGAATCTATATGGTATTCGCAGTAACTGAAGATAAAACAGAAAAGGTAGTTACAAAAATCTTAGTTGTTAAATAGAACATTCATTTTTCTTCATAATACCTCTTATTTACTAGACCTTTTTTTGTTTAAGAATATTTTATATTTTTAAACAACCAATAAAAAGCTTAAATAGGTATGTCTGAATCCAATTCCAAGTACACGAAAATGCACCCTATGTTTTATGTGGCTGCAGCAGTGATAGTTATAGCTGGCATTAAAATAGGAGCTGCTATTATTAACCCTATTTTGATGGCAATCTTCTTTAGTATAATTATATATCATCCCATTAATTGGCTTAAAAAGAAGGGTGTGAATGGAACATTTGCAATAATAATAGTAGTTTTTGGATTACTTATTGTTTTGGCAGGCATTGGTGGTACAGTAACCAAATCCGTCATTGAATTTTCACACAACTTGCCATCCTACAAACAAGAGCTAGCAAGTATAAGAGATTCAGCCATAGAATCTATGAATGATTTTGGCCTTAATATATCCAAAGATAAAATTAATGATAAACTTGGGTCTGGCGTAGCGTTCACATATGCAAGCAGATTACTGACTAAAATTGGTAGTCTTCTTGGTCAAATAACATTATTAATATTGATTGCGGCATTCATATTAGGAGAAACAAATAGCTATCCAATAAAGTTAAAAGCTATTCTAAAGTTTCCAGATATGTCTTTAAATAATATTACGGTTATTTCTAGAAATATCCGTTATTATCTTGGTATTAAAACTCTTACAGGTATAATTGGAGGAACCTCTGTTGCCGTTGTATTGGTTGTAATGAATGTACAGTATGCAGTAGTATGGGGCTTATTGGTATGGGTAATGAGATATATTCCAAACATTGGATCAGCAATTGCATCAATTCCCATATTTCTTTTTGTCCTTATTCAAAATGGAATAATGGGTGTAGTTTATTTTGGTATAGCATTTGCCGTTATAAATTTTACACTAGGTCAAATAATCGAACCAAAATTTCTCGCAAGAGGAATGAAGTTATCCACCCTAGCTGTTTTTCTATCTTTAGTATTCTGGGGATGGATTTTAGGAGATATTGGCATGCTCCTAGCGGTTCCAATTACTATGGGAATGAAAATTAGCCTAGAAACTCGAGAAAATTCCAAATGGATGGCAATAATGCTCGGATCAGAAAAGGGTGCAAAAGAAGCATTAAATGACAAAAACGGTGGGTAATAACAAGAGAATATTTAATGGCAGCTAATTTTATACTAACCTGTTATCATGCTAACTGCATTTAAGTACCTGAGTAATCTGGTACTTTGCCGCATCCACATTGGGACCATTTGTTACACTTTTATATGCAGAACATGCATTTGAACTATCTCCGTTACCTTCATATGCTTGTCCCAATGCAAAATAAATATCCGATTTATCTTCTGTTGGATTAATATTTATAGCCTTTTCTGCAGAAGAAATTGCTTTATTCCAGCTATTCTTTATTGTGTAGGCAAGTGTTAGGTAATAATAAGCATTTGCACTACCAGAAGCGTATGTAAAAGAAGTATTTATATACTCCACTGCTTTTGTTGCATTCTCTTTTTGAATTTCCTTTGCTCCAGCATTCACAAGTGATTTTGAAACTGTAGACTTTGTTTTAGCAATTGTTTTAGCAGCTTTTGGATTGTTTGCTCCATATTCAATCACCTTATCAGCATTTGCTACCATTTTGCTCAAATCTCCCTTTGACTTATATGCTAACATCATACCGTAGTAAGTTTTGTAATATGTAGGATATATCTCAAGAGCCATATTAAACTCAGCTATTGCATTGTCTACCATATTATTTTTCAAGTAGCTTGTGCCCTTAGAGGTTCTGACCTTTGCAATATTATTTTTTGAGTTGGTCATTTTTTTACTATCTCCAAGCTCTTCGGCATATGCATATGATTTTTCATACCCAGAAATTGCTTCATCAAACTTCCCCTTTTTATAAAAAGCTGTGGCATTTCCATAATATGCCTTTAGCAAGTTAGTCTGAATCCGCTCCTTTAGCTCCTCAGCATCTCCACCAACCAAATTTGCAATTTCCATAGCGTCTTCATAAGCTGTGATTGCATCAGAATAATCCTTTTCCTTGTAGTAACTATTACCTTCATTATACAATGCGCCTGCATCGGAAACTGTCTGGGCATTGATATTCAATGAAATCAATGCTGTACCTAAAAATAATAGGCATTTCTGTGATAAACTCATATTAATAGTGGTTTAAAAAATTTGTGGCGCAAGATACAAAATAATTGTCACGGATATAAAACGATTACAGAACAGATAATTACCTATAATTATTACTTCAAAAATTAATAGTTTTTCTCATCTTTTTAGAAATTGATTATGTAATATTTATAGCTTTGTCGCGTGCTTCAAAATTTTTATCTTTAACAGTTAAATTAAAATTAATAAATGAATATTATCATTGCAGGCGACGGAGAAGTTGGTTTTTATCTTGCTGAGGCTCTTGTTAATTCAAATCACAATATAACTATTGTTGATCCCCATGAAGAGCTTCTAAAACTTGTTGAGTCGCATGCTGATCTTATGACAATAGTTGGCCAATCAAATTCCGTAGCAGTATTAAAAAAAGCAAATGTTGCAAAGGCCGACCTTGTAATTTCGGTACTACATAGTGAAGAAATAAATATTTTAACCGCTATTCTGGCGAAAAAACTTGGCGCAAAGTATACAATTGCAAGGGTTAACACTATGCAAAATCTTGCCCTTGAAAATCAGAAAATTTATAATGAATTGGGTATTGACCAACTTTTATCTCCAGAAGATATTGCAGGACATGAAGTGGTAAAATTATTGCAACGACCCGCAGCAATTGAAATATTTGATTTATCTAATGGAAAGCTTCAGGTTCTTTTAATAAAAATAAGTAATAACGCCAGCGCAGTCAATCAATCATTGAATGATATTGCCAATCAATATGAAAACCTAGACTTTAGAGCTGTGGCGATCCACAGGGGTTCTTATACTTTTATACCTGATGGAGATACAATTTTTCAGCCCGACGATTTTGTTTATGTTATAACGAAGCCTGAAGGCATGGAGGAACTAATGAAGTTAGGTGGCAAGCATGATGTTGAAATAAATAATATAATGCTAATTGGAGGTGGAAGAGTTGGAAAAGTTATTGCTAAGCAACTTGAGAGCGAGCTAAATATAAAACTAATAGAACAAAGTCATGAAAGATCGTTAAATTTGATTGATTTACTCAATGACACCTTGATAATAAACGGGGACGCTCGTGACATTAAACTTCTTGAAGAGGAAGGTATTGAGGGTGTTGATGCCTTCATTGCTGTTACAAATAATTCTGAAACCAACATTATTACCTGTTTGCATGCCAAAAAATTTGGGGTAAAGAAAACAATCGCTCTGGTTGAAAACCTTGACTATATTGAGATATCAAAGAATATTGGAATTGACACAATCATAAATAAAAAACTTAGCGCTGCAAGCTATATGATTAAACATAGTATGGGTGATGAGGTATCATCTCTTAAATGTTTGAGTGGAATTAGTTCAGATGTTGTAGAATTTATTGTGAAAAAGAATTCTGCTGTTACTAAAAAACTCATACGAAATCTTAAAATGCCCGAAGGATCTATTATAGGGGGCATTATAAGAGGTGATAAGTCATATATTGCGGTTGGTAATTTCCAAATCGAAGAAGATGATAAGGTAGTAGTATTTGCACTGCCCGGACTAACACACAAGTTGGAAAAAATTTTTCACAAGCAACCTGTTGGATTGCTATAAAAATTAATACTAGTATTGATGTCAAACCGAAGACTAATCAACCTTTCAATAGTATTAAAAGTACTTAGCTTTTTATTAATCGTTGAAGGAGTATTTATGTTAAGCGGAATTGGATTTGCTGCATACTTTGGTGAATCGGTTTGGCCATTGCTTATTTCAGCGTTAATTACAATTATTGTTGGGCTTCCAACATTTCTTCTAACACAAAAAAATACTAGAAAAAATATTGGCAAACGAGAGGGTTACCTTATAGTCTCCCTAACCTGGATAATTATCTCAATATTTGGATCATTACCATTTATATTAAGTGGATCGATACCAGGTTATACGGATGCTTTTTTTGAAACTATTTCAGGCTTTACAACAACGGGAGCCTCAATACTACCCGATGTAGAAGCGCTGCCAAAAAATATTTTATACTGGAGAGCAATGACACAATGGATTGGCGGTATGGGTATTATTGTTTTAACTGTGGCGATACTACCTTTCCTTGGAATCGGAGGCTTGCAGCTTATGATTGCTGAGATGCCCGGAATCACTCCGGATAAATTACATCCCAGAATTACTGAAACAGCAAAACGGTTTTGGGGAATTTATGTAATATTTACTTTCATAGAAGTATTGCTTTTATGGGTTGGAGAAATGAATTTATTTGAATCCATTTGTCACTCTTTTGCAACAATGGCCACGGGTGGATTTTCAACAAAAAATGCAAGTATGGCTGCATTTGGATCATATTCACAATATATTGTGGTTATTTTTATGTTTTTCGCAGGAACCAACTTTACACTACATTATTTTTCTCTCCATCGACAATTTAAAAGGGTAATTTCAAACGAAGAATTTAGAATCTACTTTTGGATTATAGTATCTCTAACAGTATTTATTTCCATGGGATTGTTTTTAACTGAGCATCTAACTCCTGATAACTCGATTCGAAATTCCTTATTTACTGTTGTTTCTATACTTAGTACAACCGGTTTTGTAACTGCTGATTACAGCTTATGGCCATCATTTTTATGGATGTTTATATTTGCTTTGATGTTCATTGGAGGAAGTGCTGGATCAACTGGTGGTGGAATAAAAGTTATCAGGATACTATTACTCATGAAGAACTCATTGCTAGAGATGAAAAGGTCAATTCATCCGCATGCAATTATTCCTGTTAAATACAACAAGAAATCAGTTTCTCAGCAACTTATTTTTAACGTAATGGCATTTTTTCTAATCTATTTTATAATTTTCTCACTAGGAACTTTAATCCTATCAATGTTTGGATATGACTTTGAAACCTCAATAGGTGCTGCAATTGCAACTTTAGGTAACATCGGCCCTGGTATAGGAAACGTAGGGCCAGTTGATAATTATGCATTCTTTACAATGCCAGCTAAATGGATATTATCACTTATGATGTTGCTAGGAAGGTTGGAGCTTTTTACAATTTTAATAGTTCTTTCTCCTGCGTTTTGGAAAAGGTAATATCCCATTAAATAAGCCAGTATAAATAAACTAATGAGAATCCAAGGAAAAATGCCATCCCCAGCCATGAGAGTATTATTAAGATCAATCCTGGCTTCGCTTCAGAAGGCATGTGCTTGTCAGTAACAACTCTGTAATTCAGCCAAGCTAGTATTGGAGCCACCAAAAATGAGATTGTAGTTGCGAGGCTAACCATTGATCCCATTGACCTGGTAGCAAATGCTATTAAAAAAGTTGATCCAAGCAATAATATTATCAACCAAGACCACATTAACTTTTGTTTGTTACGTTTTCCCAGAAACCTATTTGGAAAAAGATGATAAACAACAGGTGTTAAAACCCTAGGATATGCGTCCATAACAGTAATGATTGTGCTAACCATTGTCGCAACTGCAGATACGGAAACTACCCAATAAGCCCAAGTACCCATGCTGGTTGTATACATTCTAATTAGTTGACCTGAGAATTTCGTGCCATTCTGGGAAAATTGTTCACCAGTGCCATGCATAACTAAAGCCCCCATTAGCAGAAAACCTAATGCAAGAAATATTGTGCCGATATATCCTATTCTAAATTCAATAAGAGCATCCTTTAAACTAGGATAATAACCTATTTCAGCAGCCTTTTCATTATTCCAAATCGATGTCCATACTGATAAATCAATGGGCGCGGGCATCCATCCAATAAAAGCAATCATGAAAAATACATCTGCCTGCTTTGTCCATGAAAAATTTGCCATTGCCTCCGGGGAAACCTCTTTGTGGATTCCCAATGCAGCAAATACTGCAATAACAGTAGATATTGTTAGTAACAATATCGTATATTTAATTATCTTATCAAGCAAAGCATACTCCCCAAAAAGTAAAATCAAAAGAGCCACTAATAAAACAATAGTGCTTAGGGTAACTAAATTGATGGAAATGTCGAAAACATATGAAATTAACCCAACTGTTACAACAGTTAATGCAGCTTGAAATATGAACATAGACATAAATGTAACTATGCCAAATAAAGCAACTGCCCACTTACCAATATGATTATACCCATCAACAAGGCTTGATTTTGTAGATATTGCATAGCGAGTTCCAAACTCAAAAAAAGGATACTTTAGTATATTGGCGATAATCAGCACCCATATTAAATCGTAGTTGAACATTGCACCAGCTCTTGTAGATTGCACCAGATGTGATACACCAACGGCTGCACCCGCATATAATAACCCTGGGCCAAGTATATGAAATAGTTTTTTCATGAAAAATTCAATTTAAAACAAAGTTATTATTTTAAGAAACAGAACCCATTAAAAAAAAATTCATAAAATACCTTCTTATCCATTGTGTATTCTATTTTTGAATTAATTTCGCAACGTCATTAGCTATTTTTGCCTAAAATTTTAAATCCATGTCGGAAGATAAAAAAATTATATTTTCAATGGTTGGTGTAGGAAAAATTGTTCCTCCCAATAAAGAAATTTTAAAAGACATTTATTTGTCATTTTTCTATGGTGCAAAAATTGGCATTATAGGGTTAAATGGTTCGGGTAAATCAACGCTATTAAAAATAATCGCAGGTGATGATAAATCATACAATGGAGAGGTTGTTTTTTCAAAGGGATATTCCATTGGTTTATTGGATCAAGAGCCTCTGATGAATGAAATGAAAACAGTACGGGAGGTCGTTGAAGAAGGAGTTCAAGAAACTGTTGACTTATTAAAAGAGTATGAGGAAGTAAATCTAAAATTCTCGGAGCCATTGTCAGATGAAGAGATGAATAATACAATCCAAAGACAAGGAGAGTTAACGGAGCTCATTGAACAACAAAACGGGTGGGAATTAGATTCAAAACTAGAACGTGCAATGGATGCATTGAGATGTCCGGATGAAACCTGTCCTGTGAATGTATTATCAGGTGGAGAAAGACGCAGAGTTGCTTTGTGCAGACTTTTGCTCAGGGAACCTGATGTATTATTACTTGATGAGCCTACTAACCATTTAGATGCCGAGTCAGTTGAATGGCTAGAACAACATCTAAAACAATATAAAGGAACTGTAATAGCTGTAACACATGACCGGTATTTTCTTGATAATGTGGCTGGTTGGATTCTTGAGCTTGACCGAGGACAAGGTATACCTTGGAAGGGAAACTATACAGGATGGCTAGAACAGAAATCCAAGCGGTTAGAGATGGAAGAAAAAACAGCAAGTAAGCGTCGTAAAACTCTTGAACGTGAGCTCGAATGGGTAAGAATGGCTCCTAAAGCACGACATGCAAAATCAAAAGCAAGACTCAATAATTATGAGAAATTACTCTCTGAAGAGGGAGCTGAAAAATTAGAAAAATTAGAAATTTTCATTCCAAGTGGTCCTAGACTTGGATCAAAAGTTATTGAGGCAAAAAATTTGAGTAAGGCCTTTGGGGAAAAGCTATTATTTGATAATCTTGATTTCAGCCTTCCTCCCGGTGGCATAGTAGGGGTAATTGGTCCCAATGGAGCCGGAAAGACTACCTTATTTCGCCTAATAATGGGTCTTGAAAATCCAGATGAAGGAACATTTGATCTTGGAGATACAGTAAAAGTAGGATATGTTGATCAAGAACACCAGGAAATAAATCCCAATAAAAGTGTTTGGGAAATTATCTCGGGAGGTCATGATAATATCCAGCTAGGAAATAGAAGTATGAATTCTAGAGCATATGTTTCAAGGTTTAATTTTAGTGGTCCTGATCAGGAGAAAAAATCAGAAATTTTATCAGGTGGTGAACGAAACAGGATGCATCTCGCACTAACACTTAGGCAAGAAGCCAATGTTTTATTACTTGATGAGCCCACCAATGACATAGATGTGAATACCCTTAGAGCACTTGAGGAAGGCTTGGAAAATTTTGCGGGGTGTGCGGTAGTCATTTCGCATGATAGATGGTTTCTTGACAGAATAGCAACTCATATACTGGCATTTGAAGGTAACTCAAATGTGTACTTTTTTGAAGGATCATATTCCGATTATGAGGAAAACAAAAAGAAACGACTTGGTGATAATGAACCAAAAAGGATAAGATATAGAAAGCTAATGTAATTGGAATAACCAGCTAAATTTCTAATAACATAATAGCAAAGTGGAATCCCATATAAATCCTTCAATGTTAAAATCACTCGGCAGGATTTAAAAACACTTATCTCAGCTTTGCATTTTATTAAATTTGTAAAAAATAATTCATGGATACTAAGAACACAAAAAAACAAATTTATCTTCCGGTTGCCTTATCTCTAACACTTATTTTGGGAATATGGTTAGGCACTCAGCTTGTATCTAAAAATCAGGTTAATAATAACATTCTTCAAATTGGTGATAAATCCTACAACAAGATAGGGGATATCCTTGATTTTATTGTTCAGGATTATGTTGACACAGTTGATTTTACAATACTTGAAGATGGAGCAATCGTTAACATTATAGAAGAGCTTGATCCTCATTCCATGTACATATCAAAAAAAGAGTTTAATGAGGTTAATGATCCACTTGTAGGAAGTTTTGAAGGTATTGGCATCTCTTTTAGAATTGAGAAAGATAGCATCACTGTCATTAACACTATTCCTGGGGGACCTTCTGAAAAAGTAGGTCTTATGGCGGGTGATAGAATTGTGAAAATTGATGATTCTCTTGTTGCAGGAATTGGAATAACAAATAATGGCGCGATGAAACTTCTCAAGGGGAAAAAGGGAACTAAAGTTAAGGTTAGTAATTACAGAAGGGGTATTCCAAAATTAATTGACTTTAATATAACCCGAGATTTAATTCCCACGTATAGTGTTGATGTTGCCTATATGGTAGATATAAATATTGGTTATATCAAGATTAACAAATTTTCTGCAACAACATATGAAGAATTTAATGAAGCCACTGATGAGCTTATGGACAAAGGAATGACTAAGCTAATCCTTGATCTTAGAGGTAATCCTGGTGGTTTAATGCAGGCGGCAATACAAATAAGCGATGAATTCTTAGATGATGGAGAATTGATAGTCTACACAGATGGAAAAAATAGACCTAAAAGGCATGCTTTTGCAACTAATAATGGCCAACTTAATGAATTAGATGTAGTTGTTTTGGTTGATGAAAACTCTGCTTCATCAAGTGAAATAGTTGCCGGTGCACTGCAAGATAATGATAAGGGAATAATAATAGGAAGAAGAACATTTGGTAAAGGACTTGTTCAAGAGCAAATCAGTATGCCAGATGGTTCGGCTCTTAGACTTACAACTGCAAGATACTATACTCCAACTGGCAGGTCAATTCAGAGACCATATGAAAATGGAGATTCTGAAGGATATTACAATGAATACTTTCACCGATATGCCAATGGTGAAATGACACATATAGATAGTATTGAATTTGTAGATTCGTTAAAGTTTATAACTCCTGGAGGTAAAGTTGTTTATGGAGGAGGTGGTATAATGCCCGATATTTTTGTGCCCTTAATAACTGATTCCGTGCATACATATTACAACCTCCTTGCCAATAAGGGACTTATTTTTCAATTTGCATTTGATTACACAGATAAAAACCGATCATCACTAAATCAATATGAAGATTTTGAAATATTTGATGAATCATTTACAATGGATAATAGCATTTTCCGTGAGATTGTAAAATATGCTAAAGAAAAGGGCATAGAATCTTCTGAAGAGAAAATAAGGATTTCAAAGGATAAAATTGCTACGCTTTTCAAAGCATTTGTAGGTAGAAACATCCTTGATGAAAAAGGATTTTATCCCATATATCATAAAATTGACACAACCTTCAATCGGGCTGTTTTTGAAATTAATTCTATTTAAGAAGTTTAGATTCCATTCGCATATACAAATAGATTTAATGAAGAACTACATTATTCCTTGGGGATATATGTATCAAAATACAATATTGATTTAATAAAGTAGCCATTGCATTAATTATAGATGATTATGTTAAAAAAAATTAATAATAAGTCCTAGAGCTTCTAATTGAAGATGTTAATTGATTGATACCGTTTTTTTTACTATTTTTGCACCCTTAATTTTTTTAATAGAAATACTATGGAGAAAAAGAGGGTCCTTTATGTTAATCAAGAGATTACACCCTACCTACCTGAGACTCAAATTAGTAGGATAGGACGTTTTCTTCCCCAAAAAACACAGGAAGCTGGTAAGGAAATAAGAACCTTTATGCCAAGATACGGCTTGGTAAATGAAAGGAGAAATCAGCTTCACGAGGTTATACGATTATCAGGTATGAACCTCATAATTGATGATATCGACCATCCTTTAATTATTAAGGTTGCTTCAATTCAGCAAGCACGTATGCAGGTTTATTTTATTGACAATGAAGATTATTTTCACAGGAAATTTCTATTTCGTGATAAAAAAGAGAAGTTTTTTGATGATAATGATGAGCGAACTGTATTTTTTGCAAAAGGAGTAATTGAAACGGTTAAAAAATTAGGCTGGGCTCCTGACATAGTTCATGCACATGGATGGTTTTCAAGTTTATTACCTCTATATATCCGCACTGCATATAAAGATAACCCAATATTCAGTGACCTAAAAATCGTGTTCTCATTATATGATGATGAATTTACTGAAAGCTTTAAAAAAGGCTTTACCGAAAAAATGCTAACCAAGGGTCTTACAAAAGAAGAACTCAAACACTACAGTGATGGAAATTTCGTTTCATTGATGAAAGGTGTAATTGACCGTTCTGATGCATTAATTCAGGGTAGTGAAAATTTAAATCCTGAAATTTTAGAATATGCCAAGGCATCAGGTAAACCAATGTTAGACTATATTGATGATGAGAACTATTACATTGCCTATAATGAGTTTTATGACAAGATTATTGGAGAGGATTAGGGGAAAAGTAAACCAAAACAACCCATTCAAGTATTTATTATCTATCCTTATTATTTTTACCGTTGCATCATGTGCTAAAGATCCAGGTCAAATTGGATATGTTATTCAGCCCGAAGATAGTAAGCTTAATGTGGCATTCAATGATTCAACGTCTATTTATGCATATTCCAGATTTTCTGACTCTATTCAAACTAGCCACATGGCATTAAGTGCTCTTGGGAGCCTTAACGATCCTGTTTTTGGTAATACTGTTGCTGGATTTTATACTCAATTTGTTCTGTCAGCACCTGCTCATAATTTTGGAGAAGGTAAAACCTTGGATTCATTGGTTCTGCAATTGAGATACGCTGATTCTTATGGTGATACAAATGCAATTATATATGCTCATACATATGAGATGATGGAAAGCATAAGTAGAGATAGTATCTATTACTCAACACTACAATTACCCATTGGATCAACTGATTATTCAGACCAATCATTCATTCCAAGATTTAATGATAGCATTATAGTTGATGGAGATACCATAAACTCTGTTATTAGATTAAACCTTACAGGTTTTGATGCTAGCTTGGGAGAAAAGCTACTAAATGCATCAGAAGAAGATATGGAAAGTTCTGAAAACTTCAAGGAATTTTTCAATGGCTTATTTATTCAGTCTCAACCTGTTAATTATGATGGCGGATTGATTTATTTTTCTTTATCTTCAAGCGACACAAAGCTTACACTGTATTATAGTAATGATGATGCTGATTCTTTGAGCTATGATTATATAATAACAACAGCCACAGCAAATGTCAGTAAATATGAGCATAATCGTAATAATGCAGAATTCTCTTTTAGAGAACAAGTGGTAAATGGAGATACCATACTTGGTCAGGAAAAATTTTATTTGCAAGGATTCGGAGGTATTGAAACTGTAATTAGAATGCCTCACATAAATAAATGGGCTATAAGAGGAAATGTAGCTATTAATGAAGCAAAGCTATTACTTCCAGGATATGGAGATGATAATTTCTTTTCTCCACCAACCAGGCTTGCTTTATATAAAATTGGTGCAGACTCATCATTTTATACATTAACGGACGAATTTGAGGGAGATACCTATTTTGATGGTAATTATAATTCAATAACTAATTCTTACGAATTCCGCATAACAAGATATATCCAGTCATTGATTAACGATACTACTCAACCAAATAATGGACTTGGTTTATTTGTATCAGGCGAACCTGTTAATGCTAACAGATTTATTTTCAAAGGGAACCAATTTGGATCTGATACCACAGGAATTAAATTGGAAATATTATTTACTGACCTATAAATTATTTATTTTTAATACATAAATATAACCCATTTATGTATAATTTGAATTATCTTTACATTTAAAACAGCATGTGTGGAATAGTTGCATATATTGGATACAAACAAGCACACCCTATACTCATAAAAGGCCTACAAAGGCTTGAATACAGAGGATATGATAGTGCGGGCATCTCGATATTAAATGGTAGCATAAAAACATTTAAAACAAAAGGTAAGGTATCAGAATTAGAAGGTTATATAGAGAATAAGAATACCAACGGTGAAGCGGGTATAGCTCATACAAGGTGGGCAACTCATGGTGTTCCAAACACAAAAAATGCACATCCTCATTTCTCAAAATCCAAGTCCTTATCACTAATCCACAATGGAATTATTGAGAACTATGCTATTCTGAAAGAAGAGCTTGTTAAAAGAGGATATGAATTTAAATCTGACACCGATACCGAAGTATTAGTTAACCTTATTGAAGATATTCGCATAAACGAAAATGTGTTGTTGGATGAAGCTGTTAGAATTGCCCTTAATCAAGTTGTGGGGGCTTATGCTATAGTTATCCTCTCGGATGAACATCCTAATACTCTTATAGCTGCTCGTAAGGGAAGTCCATTGGTTATTGGAATTGGAGAAGGTGAATATTTCCTTGCATCCGATGCAACTCCCATAGTTGAATATACCAAAAACGTAGTCTATCTTCAAGATGAGGAAATTGCTGTTCTTACTCGAGGTGAGGATTTCAAAATAAAAACAACTAATAATAAGGAAAAGACCCCTTATGTGGAAGAATTGGAGTGGAATCTTGGAGAGCTTGAAAAAGGAGGCTATGAGCACTTTATGATGAAAGAAATTTATGAGCAACCAAGATCCATAAGGGATAGTATGCGTGGTCGTTTAAACACTACCGCAGGCACTGTTTCCTTGGGAGGCATAATAGATTATGAACAAACTCTTCTTACTGCTAAAAGAATAACAATAGTTGCATGTGGAACTTCATGGCATGCGGGTCTTGTTGGTGAGTATTTATTTGAAGATATTGCAAGAGTTCCCGTTGAAGTTGAATACGCATCAGAATTCAGATATAGAAATCCCATAATTGAGGAAGGCGATGTGGTTATAGCGATAAGTCAATCTGGTGAAACTGCAGATACACTTGCTGCCATTGAGCTTGCAAAGAAAAAGGGAGCAATAATAATTGGTGTTTGTAATGTTGTGGGCTCATCAATTGCAAGAGCATCGCATGCCGGATCATATACACATGCCGGCCCTGAAATAGGAGTAGCATCAACAAAGGCATTTACCGCACAGGTGACTGTTTTAACTCTAATGGCTTTTAGGTTAGCTCAATTAAAAGGATCCCTTTCTCGAACCAAATTCATGCAGTTATTAATGGAAATGGAGGCTCTTCCTGAAAAAGTGGAGAAGGTTTTAAATACAAATGGGCTTACGGAGAAGATTGCAAAAAAATTCAAGGATGTGGAAAACTTCCTATACCTTGGAAGGGGTTATAATTTCCCTGTTGCACTTGAGGGTGCATTGAAACTCAAAGAGATATCATATATTCATGCGGAAGGATATCCGGCTGCTGAAATGAAACATGGACCAATTGCTCTTATAGATGAAAACATGCCCGTTGTTTTCATAGCACCGCGTCTGGGTATTTACGAAAAAGTAGTTAGCAATATTCAGGAAGTTAAGGCAAGAAAAGGTAGAGTTATAGCAATAGTAACAGAAGGTGATACCATGGTAAGAGAAATTGCTGATTATGTTATTGAAATTCCAGAAACAGCAGAATACCTAATGCCAATACTTGCATCAATTCCCCTACAAAAACTAGCTTACCACATAGCTGTTATGCGAGGATGTAATGTAGATATGCCACGCAACCTTGCTAAATCCGTTACCGTGGAGTAGTTATTTTATACTTAATTACATTTATTTTGTAACGAAAATAAACTCAAAAACTTCATCTCATTATAAAACATTAATGTTAAGCTTGCTTTACATATAAAATTGTCTATCTTTGTAAAGTAAACTTAACATTTATTTATATGAAAATATCAAAAAAAGAGATGAGGTTGATGGTAGAAATACTGTACAGTATTTTATTCGTAATAATTTATATTCCATTAATATATAAAAACAGAATCGCACTCTTAAACGACCCCAGCGATTTTACCGGGCTTATTATTGAAATAATTGTTGCTTCCATTATATACTATACAGTATCATCCATTATCATTGAAAGCATCTGCCAAAAAAACATTATTAATGATGAAAGAGATTCGTTAATAAAACTAAAAGTATATAAATGGGGGTACATTATCTTTGAGGTGTTTTTAATTGGCCTAATCTCCTTTACAATTTGGGCTAATAAAAAGCCTGCTTTTAGCATTGGCATTGAAGACTTGATCTTTTACATCCTTGTATCCGTTGTGATGATAACCTTTATCAAATCATCCATACAACTTTTCTTATACAGAACATCATGAGCATGATGCTAAAAAATAGGGTCAGAGAATTTAGACAACAAAAAAATCTCACCCAAGAGGAGCTTGGTAATAAGGTTGGTGTAAGTAGACAAACTATAATTTCAATTGAGAAATATAAGTATAAACCTTCCCTAGAGTTGGCAATGAAAATATCATTGGAAATTGGAGAAAAAATCGAAACTCTATTTTATTTTGAAGAATAGTAAGTGTGCTTATGCGCAAACAGATATTTCATTGCTCAATTAAAAGCTATCCGTTTTGGAGTTATCTCATTTTGATAATCTTCTTGGTTTCAGAATTATTTCCAATAACACAGCTGATAAAATAAACCCCTGCTTGGATATTTTTCATGTCCAATGAAATTGTTTGGTTACCATTTGAATATTCATTATGTGTTGATTCCAAGATAATTTTACCTTGTATATCAAGTAATTTAATACTTGCTTCTGTATTATCTTTCAGGTTTATCCCAAGGTATAATATATCATTAACCGGATTTGGATATGTTACCACGAAATTATCAATTTCATTTCTTGTGCTTATATCAGTCCATGTATAATTAATACCAAAAAAGTAAAGAATTTCAGCCATTACACCATCTTTTGTTGAACCCGTTCCATCAACCATCCCTCCAAATTCAAAGGAAGTACCAATGGTTTTATATGTTACATTTTCATATGAAATTCCAGTGCCATATTCAGGGCTTGAGTTACTAAAAATTAGCGTCCCTCCATCTTTGGGTTCTAATATATCCACATAGCTATTATTTCCTGAGTATTCAAACATATAACCACTCATCATACTTTCATCTTCACCCAAAATAACGCTTAGGTCACCTGATCCATCTGCAATTCCGTTGATATGGAACATGGGATGAACAACAGTTGGGTTATCAAAATACCATGTATCGCCACCTTCCATATATACTCTACCACCATCATCAAGATACTGCTTGAGCATTTCTCCCTCATTATCCGTTAAAATATGGTTATTGGGATACATCCCCAACAGAATAAATACTGAAGTGTAAGTATTTATTTCATCTGTCCAATTTGTAGCAACATCATACCCAGTTTGCAATTCGGTGAAACATGCTGCCATTGAATCTTCAGAAATACTATTTGAAAGATTTAGTATTAACACGGGTTTTTTACCAATAATTGTGAAAAATTCTCCCTCTCCAGAAATATCATTATCTGCAATTATCATTAGTTCGAAAAAAGCGGAGGTCCCCTCTGGCGTATCTCCATCTGCAGTCACACTAAAGGTCGCTTGATTAGTTTCTCCTCCCATGATATCCCCCATTGCTTGAGGATCTGAGTTTATTGATACATACTGATTGGAAGACGTTAAATTTGCTAATCCGTTATATGCATCCGATGAGCCTTCATTTGCTACATCAACAATAATGTCAAACGTTTCACCTGGATCTGGTTTACCGTTATTATTTCCGTTTGAATCATCTATAACGAACCCTGAAAAAACAAGTTTTGGTGAGTGTCCTGTAAGCATGAGACCAGACTCCCAAATATTACCGTCTTGATCAACTGCTGTTACTGTAAAATTAACTATTATTTCATCAGGGATATCATTTGATACATTAAAAGCAAACCCATCAATAATTGATATGGTATCGCTGGTAATAATGTCTCCATAGCTTACTTCGCTAGTTGTAATTTCAACATAATCACTTGTTGTGGTAAGTGTTGCGTTAACATCCAAAGCATCTTCAACACCAATGTTTGTCAACCCAACTGTTAACTGAATATTCTCTGCATAGTCCATCAAGCCATCATTATTTCCCAATATATCATTGATTACATTATTGGCATATACTACAAATGGTCCTTCAGCAGGCACAATATCAATAGTTGAGATATAAGGAATACGATTAAATGATGTAACAACAATATTTGCTGTTCCAATATCAGTTAATGCATCAAACTCTATTGTAGCAACTCCTGCTGATGCAATGGCAGAACCTAATATATTTCCATCCATACTGAGAGTTGCAAGAGCGCCATCTGTGTCACAATTAACAACTAAAGACGTAGATCCCAAAAATATTGATGAGGGATGTGTTACTGTTAAGTCTTCGGGTGCTGCAGTTCTAATTTCCACCGAAGGATCTCCAAAGCATGTCCATGTATCTGTCATTTCATAACCACCAGATCCATATACGTCATTCATGTTCATGCACCCATTCATAGATATTCCTCCAAATGTTCTTTTTATGTTATCGGAATATGTTTCAGTTAGTATGTCATTCATCTCATCTTGTCCACGCATTGGAGGGTTCCAACTTTGGTTAATTGTTGACATCAAAGCGCCTATTGCTCCCGATGGTTGACTATTATATTCAGAACGTAACCATACCTCTGCAAAGCAAGTACCGCTAACAAAATCACCATTTACACATGCTACTGAGAAAATGAAGGGTAGTTTACCCGAATTGGTTAGGTTTGAAATATTGTTATTTGAAAAACCGGAAGTTCCCCATGAAGAGGCGCTACCATGGCCTGTATAATTTATTATTGTTGCTCCTGAATTTATTGCATCTGCAACAATTGAAGGAGAGGGATTACCACTTGCATCGTTTCCACCTTGACTGCCATCAAAAAATTCATACGCATGGTTATAGGTAAAAGGAATTAGGTTTAAATCTGTAATTTTACGAATATGCTCATAATCCATTTCACCATCATCACCAGGTCCTTGATCGGATGCTATTCCTATCGATTTGCTATACCAGGAAGTATCGCTTATTGGATATTTCTCGTAATCCAATACTCTTTGTACTTGTGTTACCACATGAGCTTCTGTTTCTGCAGAAAATCTTCCTACAAATAAATCTGGATAATGATCATTACCAGCAACATAAGAGTATGCAACGTCCGAATCATTTCCTCCAGTTATTGTACTTGGCACCTGTTGTGCATCTCCAACAAGTATTACGAATGTTAGCCCATTGTTGTTATAATAGTCTTCTATGAACTGCTTTATGGCTGATGAGTTACCTATTGTTGCAACATCAACAATCTCAACAGGAGTGCCCGACATTATTTTCCAGTCGATAAAGGGCTGCATTTCATCCATAAAATCAACATGAGATATAATCAGCATATTACCCATTTCTTCCACAGGTGTATATCTTGAGGCAGAGTTAAAATTTAAAAAATGACGATTATAGATATTTTTAAATATTCTATTGGTTGGTTTTGGTTCATCATTAAGAATATTAATTACAGAAGTTCCCACTTCGTTTACTTCCAATACAATGTCATAATATACTCTAAGTGTTTTGGTAATGGGGTTATAATGAATTGGTTGAATTAGCAAGGTCTGTCCGCGATAATCTCTAACCACATATGGTTGTCGTAAAGATCCCAATTCAGAGGGATAATATGTATCTACTCCATATTGTTTGCCATAATCATAGTCCACAGTTTTAGGATCCGTCGTTCTTAATAAATTACCCTTTGAAGGCGCAATAAGAACATCCGTGTATTCAGTATATTTGGATGAAACAACCTTGATCTCCATTTGAGCATTATTCGGAATTATTAAGGATGTGGCATAAAGAGGTAGATCTGGTGATCCACTTTTAAGTATTGGTGATCCATTTCGTGTTTTTAATTTCCATGCTATTCCCCGACTTGTCTGAATTTCTTCAAACCAAAATCCATCGAGGGTGAATCTAATGGTTGAGTTTGTTATTGTTGATGATACAAGCTGTGCTTCATCAACTTCACCGTTAGATGTATTAACTTGAATCCAATTGTCAGCGAATGAAAAAAGGCCTGTTGCTAACAAGAAAATTAAACTTAGAGTAAGTTGTTTCATAATTTATGTTGTCTTATTTCTTTTATATTCTGAAAAACAGAACACGCAAATATATCACATCTTTTTATTTAGCAGATTGTTCTTATGTGGGTATAGACAATCGCCTTACAGATACAGTTGTATATTACTGAAAATTTATTGTGGTCATTACTAATTTTCAATAATTACTTTTTTTGTTATTTCCTAAGTATTATTATCCATTACCTTTTGCCCTAAACAGTTGTTTTGTAAGATATGATACAGGGTAAGTTGTTGCAAATAATCCTATTGCCAAAACGGTTAAAAACACATAAATAAAATCGGTTATTTTCATGTACACAGGATATGTAGATATTATAAAGTCCCCGTCTGCATTGCCCAATTGTAGTAATCCATAATATTGTTGTAAGTATAAAATTACAAACCCTAGGACAAGCCCTGTAAGGCTGCCAATAAGACTAATCAACATTCCTTCTGTAAAAAATATGGATTTGATCAACTTTAAGTCTGCTCCCATTACTGAAAGTATTCCAATATCTTTCTTTTTTTCAGCAATTAATATGGATATTGATCCTATCATATTAAAGGATGATAATAGTAGAATAAATACAAGAATGAGAAATATTGCGGTCTTCTCTGATTTCAATAGTTTAAATAGGGTTTCATTCTGCTGATATCTGTTCTTTACATCAAATTCATTACCTAATATTTTCTCTATGGATTCCTGAATAGATTGTGTATCGTATTCTGTTATTAGCCTTATCTCAACGCTGGTTACTTCATCACCATAATCCATCATTTTTTTTGCAAACCGAAGTGGAACAAATACATACTTTTCATCAAATTCTTGCTGAACTGAAAATACCCCTGTGGGATGTAATGCAGAGGAGTTAAATGCGTTTTCAAAATTAAAGGAAGATTGATTTCCTCGTTTGGGAACATAAACTGAGAGTAAATCTGACACGTTCTCTGGATATATATCAAGGTACCATGCGATACCAGCCCCCACAACTGCAAAGTTGACATTTCCCTCCTGAAGAACAAAATTACCATTAACAGTCATAGTATCTATTTGTGAATTTTCAATAAAGCCATCTGAAACTCCTTTAATTTTGGCGATATGCTGTTTGTTTCGATATTTGAATAGAGCATCTTCTTCAACAACCTGCGTTAAATTTTTAACACCCGAAATATTCAATATTTTTTCATCTGGAAAATTTGAATAGTTTATGGTTTTACCATTAACTGCTGTTACGCTTATGTCAGCATTAAAACTTGTGTAAAGTGATTTAATAACCTCTTCAAAACCATTGAAAACAGAAAGTACAACTATTAAAGCCATTGTTCCAACTGAAAGCCCAACAACCGATATAATTGATATCACATTTATCAAGTTGTGAGATTTCTTTGAAATCAGATACCTTTTAGCTATGAAAAAATTTAACCGCATTGGTGCTTAGATTTTGGATAGATGATATTGAACCAAAAATAATACTATTTCTCTACCACTAATTTGTTTCTTATCATTCCTGATGTGTACTGCTGAACTATTGACTTTATAATTTTATCAAGCTTTGTTGATAGCTTACTATTTGAGTTTAACAGGTTATTATTATGCCCCGGATCCTTACTATTATCATACAAATAAATACTATTTTTCCCATCCATTAAGAGGCAGTAATCACCAGAAGTTATCTGATATAACCCATTTACGTAATGCACAGCAATGCCTTCACAACTATCACTTATCATACTCGATCCAAATGCATAAACGGGTTCATTATAATTTAAATAGTCTAAAATTGTAGGAAACAAATCCGTTTGCTGTACTGTCTTAGATGAAGTACCAACCATTAGGGTGTCGTTTGGAACAAATATCATCAGAGGAATGGAATATCTACCAGAAGTGTTTTTATAATACCGCATCTTTTGTTTATCAACCACCGAAATATCATTATTCTCATAATCAATGGTTGTATTTGGAATAACAGATTGTGCTGGATGATCAGCAGCAATGACAAAAATAGTGTTGTTGTACCATCCCATCTTGCTTGCAGTTTCAAAAAATTTCTTGAGCGAATAATCAGTATATCTGACAACCCTATGAATTTTTAAAGGACCTTCGGGAAATTTATCCTGATGATGCGCGGGTAAATGATAAGGATAGTGAGAGCTTAGGGTAAATTCAAAGGCAAAAAATGGTTGAGTAAAAGAATTTAACTTTTTTGCAAAATACTGCAGAAATGGCTCATCGTATATACCCCAATGTCCATCATAATCTTTATTATTATCATATTCATCTCTGCCATAGTATTCATTAAATCCTGCATAACTTGCAAAACCATCGAAATTCATTGTTCCTTTATTTCCTCCATGAAAAAATGCAGTATGATAATTTTGTTCATTCAATATTTCAACAAGACCTTTAGTGTTATTAGTACTATAGCTGGATGTTATGAATGGATCATCCATCAAAGTGGGCAGCCCTGCAATAATTGCAGGAATTGCATCTATTGATCTTAATCCGTTGGAGTAAGCATTTTCAAACACAAGCGAATGACGGGATAACGAATCAATAAAAGGAGTATATCCGGAATAATTATTTAATACACCCACGTATTCTCTTGAAAAACTTTCGAGTAATATTACAACAACATTTTTATTACTAAACCTTAGAGAATCACTAGAATGATCTTTAATCAATGAATAATAATCCGTAGCTTCTTCATTACTAAAATAATTTCTTTCCTCCAGATATTTGTGATTATAGGTTGTCATGCAGGTAAAAATTGAATTTAGAACAAGTGGCATGTGCGCTGCTTTAACATTTTTGGAGGCATCAATAATTGTAAGTGGCTTTAATTGCAAACCACCTCGAGCACCAAGAACAGACAACCCAAGAAAAACAAGCATTATTGTAAGTTCATATGCTGATTTTAATCCCCCTATTTTTTTATTGCCAATATTTAAATTAACAGAAGGATTATATTTTGGATAAATGCCCCACATAACAATAAAAAACACAACCGCTAAGACCAATAAATACCAATAATCGCTTAGAAATTTTGGAAGCAAAATAAAAAAATCATCTCCTGTAAAAATGAGCTTGAAAACGTCCGCTGTTGATCTTTTTTGAACAAAGTGAAAGTATATTGAATCTGCCATATTACCAATGGTAAGAAGTAAATTTGTAATTAAAAAGTATCCCTTTAGTATTAGTTGAAATGACTTTTTTGCATACAGTTTGTTCCAAGGAATAATATGGAAAATAATGAACAAGATATTGAAATAACTTATTACGGAAAGATCGAACCTTAGTCCGTAAAAAAAGAGTTTTGTTAACTCAAATAAACCTATTTCAGTATAAAGGTTGTAGTTGAAAATGTAAAAAAATAATCGACTTATGAAAAAAAGAAATATGGATAATGACAGCCTTTTAAGTAGTAATACGATATTGTAGTTATACAATCTCATGGTTTATTTCCATGCAAGAGCAACTAACCCTGTGCCTGATTTATGATCTCTAATTACATCAAGATTGTTTAATAAAAGGACAAATGGAAATGTTACCAAATAATACAATGGCAAGATTAGGAAAAACAAATACGTTTTATTGAGCATTACAATGGGATATTTCATACTTAGTTTCCAAGCTAATTTACCAGGTTTACCGTATTGGTAATAAACCTTTGTCTTTGTAAACCCAGCTCGCTTCATCTTATCAGTGATATCAGTAATTCCATATCCGTCACGAACATGCTCATCAATAAATGAATGTTCACCATCATTTATATAATCGTCATGATCATGATGATGAACATCAGAACCACCCTGATCAGATGGTGTACTTACCATGAGCATCCCTCCTTTCTTCAATGCCTTGTGAAAATTTTTAAGCACAAGCTCATCTTCTTCAATATGCTCCATTACATCAACACACAGTATCATATTAAACTCTTCATTATATTCCAGCTTGGTCAGATCGCCAAGTTTAAAAGATGTATTATTAAATCCAATCTTTGAAAAAAAATTGTTGCAATCTTCAATTTGCTCCTTTTTTACATCTATTCCGGTAATTTTCCAATCTCGATGTCGTTTTGCAATGTAATAATCATATTGTCCGAATCCTGAACCTGCATCAAGTATGGATTGTTTGCCACTTATGGTCGACTCCCATATTTTAAGCTCTTTTCTAATATGCCAAGATCGTAATAATAATATATCCAGAAGGTTATAAAATAATTTACGAAGACCTGGAGAGCTATTAAATACAACTCCGAGCTTACGTTTTATAGGATCATATTTCATCTATTTTCTTTGTTTTAAAATAATTGTGTCCATTTCAAGGCCTTAAATCTACTTATCCAATAAATTATCAATATTTTCAATGTAGTCCAATGAATCATCCAAATAAAAATTAAGCTCTGGTACTGATTTAAGCTGATGTCTTATTCTTTTACCTAATTTCCCTCTTATTTCTTTGGTATGTTTTCTAATTTCACTTATTAAAGCTTGCTTATCATTTGTTGCAAACAAGCTAATATAAACTTTAGCAAGTGATAACTCAGGAGTTACTGTAACCTTAGTCACAGTAACCATGGCCGTTTTTGAAACATGTTTCATTTCAAGTTGAAATATTTCTCCCAGATCCTTTTGTAAAAGATTATTTATTTTTTCCTGACGTATTGATTCCATGCGGCAAAAGTACTGAATTTGAACAAAATCTGATACTTATCTTTTATCTAATAATTACCAATACATATAATCATAAGTAATTATAATAAGTATTCATGTTTTTCGTATGTTTTTTTCAAAGATTAAATAAAAAATCATGCATCAAGATGCCAAGCAATATCCTAAACTTGAAGAACAGTTAAATGTTCTTACACATGGGTTAGGGCTCCTTCTTAGTATTGCAGCATTAGTTATTCTTGTTTTAGAATTTATAAGTCATTTATTAATTCAAAAAGGAACAACTTCGGATCAAATTTATTTAATTAATGTTTACATTTTTTTATATTTGGAAAATGAAAAAACTCTTACTAATATTTTTTTTGTTAGGTGTTTTTAATATAAATATGTTTTCACAATCAAACACTATTGATTGTGAAAATGTGACTTATATGGAGGATACGTTCCACGTTTCCTTAAATGATAATATGATATCAAATACTATTTTTTATAATGATTCTAATAGTATGATATACCCAAGTCATTGTTTAGTTTTAGATGATACTTCGTTAATAAGTGTAAGTTATTTTACGGGGTTCTTTAATACGGGATTTAACTGTCATATTTTTACTCATCTAACACAAAATTCAACTAGAGATACTATAGATTTTGATTTCGAAGTAACATTTAATTCTAATAATTTTTCTAATAATACAGTAGTTAATGGAAATTTAATTTTATCAGATTTAAATTCAACCTGTATTAATCCCGTAACCATTATACTTCATAATGGTACAGTAAATTTAACAGAAATAAGTATTGAAAGAAATAAAAAGTTAATTAAAACAATTGACTTCCGAGGTAGAGAAATATCTCCAATTCCAAACATTCCATTCATTGAAATATATGATGATGGAAGTGTAGAGAAAAAGTTTATCATAGAATAGATCAGCCTAAATAACACACTTATTCCACAGTGGTAGGCTATCTTATTATTTTACCACCACAAATTTTCTTATGGCAGATTTATTGCTAGACGTGGCTTTAAGTGTATATATACCTCTTTTATAAAAATGAGTATTTAATCTAATTTCGTTATCCCTCGATGAATCAATCATACCATTTTCAATAAGCCTGCCACAATTGTCGTAAACCTCATAAATAATATTTTGGTTAGGTGTATTAATAAGAATGGTAAGATTTTCCATAACAGGATTTGGAAATGGAAGTCCTACAACATTATTTATTTCATTATCTGCAGGCATTACATAACTAATGGATCCAAAATTTATATTTATTGTAATGTCATCCACAGTTGGAGTGATGGCATTGAGTTCAACTTTAAATGGTTCTGTTGTAATTCCTGTAACCTCAGGGTATATCCAATATGTATTCAAGCTTATTAAATCAAAGATAAATTCACCTAATTCATCTGAATAATGACAGGTTAATATATCATCCTGATCATTTTTCAAGTATATATGTACACCATCGGCAACTATACCTGAAGTTGATTTATCCTCAAATGAAAATTCAACATTTCCGCTAATTGATCCAGAGCCACCAAAAGCAGAGATATCTGGTGATTTAACCAACTTAATATCATACTCCCATGATGTTGAATGTAGACTGATTTCACTAGCATTTTGCCAATAAAGAAAATCTCCATAATAGGTTGGTAAAAATTGATCATAATACTCAGATTCTTTCATCGGTTCTGCTTTTACCAAATATTTACCTTCCGGCACATGATAAAAATAATAATACCCCATCGTATCAAAAGGCATGGTATCAATTGCAATATAATTCTGCAATGAATCAATTAAGTATAAATATGCATACCCCTTATCTATGGGGAAGTAATCAGAAAACACATGACCTCCCATGTGAAAGTATTCTTCTCTTTGCAGGTGTATTTGTTTGGTAATTGAACTGGTTTGAACTATTCCTTTGAGTATGGCTGTAACGGTTAAGCGTACTTTATATAATCCTACATCAGCGTATCTATGGGTAGGGTTTTGACGATTTGATGTTTCACCATCTCCAAATTCCCAAAACCAGGAAATAATGTGTTGGGAATCTGTTTGATCCAAAAAACTAAATTTATGCTTATCTCCATTGATTTTTCTAACATATTTGAACCTTGCCTGCAAATCAAGAGGTTTAAATGGAAGATAAATACTAAAATCTGCTATTATAAAATCAGTATTTCTGTTGAGAAATCTAAAATGAACTGTTGTATCTAATATTCTACCTTCATGATCAGTGGTATATATCAATAGTGATCCCTTTGTATCTATGGTTGAAATAGTATCATGATAATAGCCTTGCTCATCAGTATAAACAACTTTTGAATAGCTACGCAATTTATGTAGGGTTACATCACTTGTAATGTAAACGGGATGGTTATGTATTACATTACCGTACTCGAAATTGGTCACCTGGCCTGACACAATTATTTGATTGGCAGAATTATCAGCTATGATACTCTGTTGAGACAAAAATATTATACCAAATAAGAGTAAACCTTTAATATATATATTTAAAGTTATGTTTTTCATCATTTCAGTTTGTAAACAAGGCCCAATCTAAGAGCAAAGCCTGATGTTGGTCCTTTATTATTAGAATTATCATAGACGTTGGTAAGGTAGTTGTTATATGTTGGCTCAAGCGTAAGGTTAAAATTATCACTTAAATCATACCCAATTCCCGCTCCTATAAATAATTGAAAGTAAGCGTCTACTCTTTCGGGTAAGTCATTATTGAGATCAATAATATCAACATCTGTCTGATTTAATGTTGGTTTATCAAGCCAAGTATTTGTGCGAATAAACATGGACGATCCCCCATATACATACCAATTAAATGAGGAGTTATTTATCTTGGAGGAATACCCTATTGAAAGTGGTATCTGCAAATACAAGTATTTATTTGTAATGTTGGAAATCGTAAAATGTTTTACCGAATCATAAACCTCAACTGCTTTAGTATGATAAGTAGGTGTGACAACTCCATCTACCGAATCAAATGTTATATCATATACGTCTTCATATGAGCCCATTAATTCATTTGTATTATAATTTATCTGAGCAAATCCTCTATCTTGAACATAAGATAGCCCAATCCCTGTTCTTATGAACCAATTATCATTTATGTATAGTGTAGGTTCAATATTTAAGCTATATGTATTTAATATTTCCACGGAATCAATATTAGAAACAGTTAACTCAGGCCATATATTAATGCCAATCTGCCAATGTGACCCACTTGATCTTTTATCATTGGGCATAATATCTTTAGAATTATCTTCTGATTTATCTGCCTCGGAGGCCCCCATCCTATTCATTGGCTCTATCGAATCATCTTCAACATTAATTGTAAAATCGTCATGCTTCATATCAAGTGACCCCATGACTCCGGAGCCAAAGTGAGACTTATATTCCACCACCTCAAAGGATTGCTCTTTAAGCTCTTTAATGTCTGGTTGATCATCAATTTCTTTGGTTTTTTTGGTTTCTTTTAGGGTTCTTGGTTTTGGACTCTTTGTGTTTTCTTCTAAAACAAATATTTCAGTTTCTGATTTAATGATTGTTTCTTCTTTTATACTGTTAGTTGGCTTATTGACATTCTCAACAATAATAGAAATATCGTCTTGATTAGATGAGAATGGGTAAAATAAAACAAAAGAAATTGACAACATAACAAGAATGGATGCGGCTATCAGATATTTGTTTGATGTAATGAAACTAGAGTTTTTATTAATGCCCTTTTCAACACCAGACCAGATATGCTGGGGAGGCACAGGAGCATAAGTTTCAAACTTATCTCTTAAGAGTATATCAATATTTTTATTATCCTTTTCCACCGTTTTCCCTTTGTTGAATTTTAGCAATGCTTTTTTGCAATGATGCTCTGGCTCTTGAAAGCTGCGATTTAGATGTATTCTCACTAATTTCTAACATTTCTCCTATTTCCTTGTGAGTGTACCCCTCTATTGCACTTAGGTTAAATACCATTCGGTAGCCAGGCGGAAGCTCGTTTATAATAATACGAAGCTCGTCACATGTCATCTTTTCTAAAATATCATTTCTTTCTTTTAATTTTCCTTTTACATATTCAAGATCAGTAGTTATTCCCTGCTTAATCTTCTTTTTATAGTAATTTATTGCAGTATTTACTATGGTTCTTCTCACCCAGCCTTCAAAGGATCCTTCACCCCTAAAATCTTTTATATGCCTAAATACCCTGATAAAACCATCCTGTAATATGTCATCAGCATCTTCATTTACTAAAGCAAAACGCAAACAAATACCATACATCTTAGGTGCTAGATACTGGTAAAATAAACGTTGCGATTTTGCATCGTTTTCTTTAAGTTTATTTATGAAGGCACTATCAAGTTCCATACGGATGTCCACTACCTTTAAGTGACATTACGAATACCCTGGAAGCCAAAAAGTACCTTCAACCAATACTTTTGACATTTGAGCAGGTATAATGGTTGCACAACACAGACAAATACATGGAACTATGTATTTTTCATCATTGTTGATATCACGATTAGTAGTTGCACAAAAATATTTAAATTTATAAGTAATTCATACTAAGAAAAATATTAATCGTCCTTTCCATATATTTATTATCAAAAAAATTGCCGACAAATCTATTGATTACCATATAACCCCCATTTCATACTTCATTATTTATCCTACGGAAAATATTGTATGTTTGAGTGATATGAAAATGATATTTATTATTATTTGTTGCTTACTGTTAATCGCCTCATGTAAACAAAACAACTCGGTAGTTATTATTGAAACGGACTTTGGATTAATTGGAGTTGAACTATATGAGGAAAATGCTCCAATTACTTGTGGTAATTTTATAAAATATCTAAAAGAAAATAGATTTAAGGGTGCTTCATTTTATCGCACGGTTACCAATAATAATCAATTGGAAGACAGTATAAAAATAGCTGTAATCCAAGGTGGTCTTTATGAAGAAAATCACCCTTCACTTCTACCACCAATTATTCATGAGAATACGGCTCAAACTAACATCAAGCATCTAAATGGGGTTATCTCAATGGCAAGATATGAACCAGGTACGGCAACTTTTGAGTTTTTTATATGCATTGGCGATCAGCCTGACCTTGATTATTGTGGAAAACGCAATCCTGATGGTGAGGGATTTGCTGCATTTGGTAAAGTAATATATGGCATGAATGTAGTAAATACTATTCATAAGCAACCGGAACATAATCAATATCTTACTCCCAAAATACCAATATTAGTTATGGAACTAGAATAACTTGAAAAGAGATTGGAAAATTTTGCAAAAACATTGATTAATTTATCAGTTGGTTTTGATACCCTCTTCAGCATCTAACTCCTTACTTTTTACTATCTTCGCCGCCTATATTAGTTGCAATAACAACTAATAAATGGTTACAAAATAATATCATATATTGGCTAATAAACATTAGCTGTTTTAGGTGATAAGTAACAATAATAAATAAACATAAGAATATGTTTCGTACACATACTTGCGGGGAATTAAGACTAGAAGACAAAAACAAGAAAGTAATCCTTTCCGGGTGGGTTCAAAAAATCAGAGATAAGGGAAGTTTAATTTGGATAGACCTTAGGGATCGTTACGGCATTACACAATTATTGATAGAAAATGGTCGTTCAAATTCAACTGTTATAGATGCAGTTAGAAAATTAGGGAGAGAGTATGTTATTCAGGCAAAAGGTACTGTAATAGAGCGTCTATCAAAGAATCCAAATATCCCTACGGGTAATATTGAGATTGATTTATCAGAAATTGAAATATTAAACGCCTCACTTACTCCTCCATTTACAATAGAAGATGATACAGACGGTGGTGAAGAGCTAAGAATGAAATACCGGTATTTGGATCTCAGACGCAGACCATTGAGATCAAACCTTGAATTACGACACAGATTATCAATTGAAACGCGAAAATACTTGGATTCGCAAAATTTCTTTGAAATTGAAACCCCCTATCTAATAAAATCAACACCAGAAGGTGCAAGAGATTTTGTCGTACCCTCAAGGATGAATGAAGGACAGTTTTATGCTCTTCCTCAATCTCCGCAAACCTTTAAGCAATTACTAATGGTGGCCGGTTACGACAGATATTATCAGCTGGTTAAATGTTTCCGGGATGAAGACCTGAGAGCAGATCGCCAACCCGAATTTACTCAGATAGACTGCGAAATGGCGTTCGTGGATCAGGATGATGTACTTACAACCTTTGAAGGCATGGTAAAACATCTTTTCAAAACAGTTAAGGGTGTTGAAATAGGCGATTTCCCTAGAATGGATTACTCAGATGCCATGAGACTATATGGTAGCGATAAACCCGATATTAGATTTGATATGAAGTTTGTGGAATTAAATGATGTTGCCCAAAACAAAGGATTTAAAGTATTTGATGATGCAGAATTAGTTGTTGCTATCGTCGCCAAAGAATGTGCCGATTATACCCGAAAACAAATTGATAAGCTAACTGATTTTGTAAGAAGGCCGCAAATTGGAGCCAAGGGGCTTGTTTATGTTAAGTGTAATGAAGATGGAACATATAAGTCATCTGTAGACAAATTTTTTGATCATGATTCGTTGAGTAACTGGGCAACAAAAACCAATGCAGAAAAAGGTGATCTTATTTTGGTTCTTTCAGGTGAAAAAGATAAGGTGAGGAAACAACTTAATGAACTAAGGTTAGAGATGGGGGCAAGGCTTAATTTGCGAAACGCCAATGATTTTTCCCCACTTTGGGTGGTTGACTTCCCATTATTGGAATGGGATGAAGATTCAGAAAGGTTTCATGCAATGCATCATCCATTTACATCTCCAAAACCTGAAGATATTAATCTGTTGGATTCAAAACCTGGTGATGTTAGAGCTAACGCTTACGATTTGGTAATAAATGGATCTGAAATTGGAGGTGGATCAATAAGAATACATGACCGTGATTTACAAAAGCTAATGTTTAAACACCTTGGCTTTTCAGACGAGGAAGCTCAGGAACAATTTGGTTTTCTAATGAATGCCTTCGAATATGGAGCACCCCCTCATGGTGGAATCGCTCTTGGTTTTGATCGCCTAGCCGCCTTATTTGGCGGACAGGACTCCATAAGAGATTTCATAGCATTCCCAAAAAACAATGCAGGTAGAGATGTGATGATTGATTCACCCTCATCAATTGCAGAAGACCAGCTTGATGAATTGGGTTTAGGGCTTATTCCCAAGGATTAATCATTTTATATTTAATGATAATTAATGTCAGAGACCAAGATATCTCTTGCCCCATTTCAAGGCATAACAACATTTCCATATAGAAATGTTTACACAAAATACTTTAGGGGTGTTAACAAGTTATATACCCCCTTTTTTTCAGGTATTCAAAAAACTAAAACGCTCGAAAAAAGAGCCTCAGAGTTAAATATAACCCATCATAATAATGTTCAGCTTATTCCTCAGATATTATCAAAGGATTCGGAGGAGATCATCCGGTTTGTTAATTATTGCGATACAAAGGGTTTCAAAGAAGTAAACTGGAATCTTGGCTGTCCATATCCCAGGGTTGCCAATAAAAAAAGAGGCTCCGGTATATTACCATATCCTGAATTAATAAGAGAGATACTTACCACTGTCAAGCAGGAAATTAATATTGATTTGAGCATAAAATGTAGGCTTGGCTACCATTCAGAAAAAGAGATATTAACTCTTATGAATGTTTTCAATGAATTTCAAGTACCTGAACTTACAATTCATGCTAGAATAGGTGTTCAATTATACAAAGGAGGTATATGGTTTAATGCGTTTGCTAATGCTCTTAAAACTGCAAAAATCCCAGTAGTATATAATGGTGATGTTTTTTCGGTTAAAGAGTTTGAAACCATGTCACAAAAATTAAATTCAATAGATAGGTGGATGATTGGCAGGGGCTTATTGGTTGATCCATTTCTTCCCATAAAAATATCCAAGGAAAATATTCCAGATTTAGATGAGCAAAAACACATTGTAAGCAAGTTCGTAACCGATTTATATCTAGCCTATAGAAAAAAAACAAATGATAGGCTCCAATCCATTAGCGTTATGAAAGAACTGTGGAGTTTCATGTGTTACTCATTTTCAAATCCTCACAAGGTGTTCAGCAGAATAAAAAAAACAAAAACATTTGATGAGTATGAAACAGCCGTTTCAGAAGTTTTATCAGAATATTTGTGGTTAGGATCAGACGAAGAATTATTTCCAAAACACATATACGCATCTATGGATGAAAATCAATTAAAGTTGGTGTAATAAGGGAACGACAGTCACCGATAAATAACTGCATTTTACCGATTTTTTGTTTACATTAGAGCCAATACAGAATACTTTTGTCATATTAAACTTAAAAAGAATACCAAAATGGAAAATAAATCAACTGATAAGAAACTAATAATTGGCATCATCCTTATGTTGGCAGGCTCACTTCTATTATTGGAAACATTTGATATTACTAGTTATCCCATCCGCAACTATATATTTAATTGGAAAACTTTATTAATCGGAATTGGAGTCGTAATAATTGCAACAAAAGATCGTGCAACCTCCGGATATGTGCTAATTGGTTTAGGAATAATTTTTTGGCTGCCCAGTTTTATAAATTATAGCATCTCTCTTAGTCAGGTATTTTTACCCGCATTATTAATAGCTGTTGGAGTTATTATTATTACTAAGAGAGGGGAGAAAATGAAGCGTAATACTTACCATACTAAAGAAGGAGAGCCTTATAGCAATAGCCCCAATAATGATTACCTTAACGACATCAGTATTTTAGGTGGAGGAACAAAAGTTGTTCAATCAAAAAATTTTAAAGGAGGAAACATAACGGCTATTTTCGGAGGGTCTGATTTTAGTTTAAAAGATGCTGAACTTTCAGAGGAAGGAAGTGTAATTGATGTATTTACTATGTTTGGTGGTTCAAAGCTTATTATTCCAGATAACTGGGTTGTAAAATCTGACATGTTCTCCATTTTTGGAGGTTTCAATGACAAAAGAACAATTAAACCCGAGAAAGCAGATCATAATAATATTCTTTACCTGAAGGGTGCTGTTATATTTGGAGGAATAGAAATTAAAAGCTATTAATAATTAACTTAACCATTATAAATCCTATGATTTATTTATTTCATTGATTATTAAATATGATAAACCCCATAATAAAAAACAGAAATATCATACTAGCTTATGTTGTAATATGGGCTATTATTATCCCCATTCAAAGCTTAGTTATTAATTTCTTTTATGGTGTTGATGGTAATATAAGCATATATGATTCTGCTATTTTTAATCTATTGTATGCTGTTCTGGGATTCAATTTATGGTATATTATTAGATTTAATCTCAAGGAGAGAAAAAACATATTTGATTTACTTTTAAATCATTTTATGGTTGCCACAATTTCCATATCGGCATGGATAACCATATCGTATTTTACTTTAATATATATATTTCCAGACTCAACATCCTACCGGGAGTTTTTAAATGAGAGTATCCCATGGAGGGTAATTACGGGTGTTTTTTACTATCTATTATTTGTTATGTATTACAACGTGATGATCTACTACGAAGACCTCCAAGATAAGTTAAGGATAGAGGCACAATTACAAGGCTTAGTAAATGAAGCTGAGTTATTAGCCCTTAAATCACAAATTAATCCGCATTTTTTGTTTAATAGCCTAAACTCCATTAGTTCACTAACAATAAGTAACCCTGATAAAGCTCAAGAGATGGTTATTAAGCTCAGTGATTTTTTAAGATATACACTTCGTCATGATAAGGATGAAAAGGCTAGTTTTCAAGAGGAGTTAAATAACCTTCAACGATATTTAGATATAGAGAAAATCAGGTTTGGAAACAGGTTAAATTTCATTTCACACATTTCCGAAAAATGTACTAGTTTTCAAATTCCAAATATGATACTACAACCTCTAATTGAAAATGCAATTAAACATGGTGTATATGATAGCACAGAAGAAGTTTTAGTTGAATTGAAATGTGACAATGATGAAGAGTACATTACCATAGAGATTCTAAATGAGTATGATCCTGATTCCATTAATAAAAAAGGAAACGGAATTGGCCTAAAAAATATACAAAAAAGATTACAAATTATTTACGGAAGGCAAGATCTGTTCTCTACCTCAGTAGATAACATGGTATTCAAAGCCGCATTAAAACTACCTATTAGCCCATAATTATGATCAAATTAAGAACAGTTATTATTGAAGACGAAGCACCTGCCAGAGACTTGGTAAAAGCCTATATAAAAAGCAATAAAAACATTGACCTTATTGGCGAATGTAGCGATGGTTTTTCCGGTGTAAAAAAAATAAATGAAACTAAGCCTGATTTAGTATTTCTTGATATTCAAATGCCAAAGCTTACAGGTTTCGAAATGATAGAATTATTGGATGAAGTGCCGGAGATAATATTTACAACGGCATATGATCAATATGCAATTAAGGCTTTTGACCTGACCGCTGTAGATTATCTTATGAAACCTTTTTCACGAGAACGTTTCAATGAAGCAATTGAAAAGGTCATATCTCGTTTAAAATCAAGAAGCGAATCCCTAATAAAAAAACGAATCCCTAATAAAAACATTGAGGATTTTACCAACAACAAAAAACAAGATGTTGATCAAATTGAGCGTTTATTTGTAAAAACAGGAACTAAAATAGATGTGGTTCCTGTGGATACAATAATAAAAATAGAGGCTCAAGACGACTATGTTGAAATCCATACTGCCGACAAAAAGTATCTAAAAAATGATACAATGAATTATCTTGAAAGAGTTCTATCTAAACAAGTATTTTCACGTGTTCATAGATCTCACATAATAAACATAAGCCATATTCAAAAAATTGAAAAATACGGCAAAGAAAGCCACATTGTTATATTAAAAGACGGCAGCAAGGTAAATGTAAGTAAATCCCGAATCAAAAAACTAAAATTACAGTTGGGTATTTAATAATAACAATTTAATTACTGGTGTATTTTAAAATTAGATAGCCCTGGTTCTTTACTTTACTAAAGCTCAAATGATACTTGCATGGGGTCATCCAAGGCTACAGTAACAGGCTGATAGTAAGTTGGCCCAGGTTCTGAATAAGTTGTGTTTGGGTCTGGTATGCTTCCTGGTCCTCCTGGGTTGTAAAATGGTGAGTATGGATGTTCTGCTGGAATATATACCACAACGATGCGCGCTGCTGCCTCCTCATCACCTGATAACACTATATCTATTTGATTGTCATGATCCTCAAGATAACTATCATCATAATCATCCTTTAACTGACCTAGTTCTGCTAGTCCATGAACAATAAGTTTTCCATAGCCTTGCAAAACATACTCCGTATCTGTTTTTATTAGCCATAAAAGGTTTTCATAATCATCGGCTGCAACTCCCTCTGGAGCTACTCCAACCCTAAAATAACGCTCAAATTCAGAGGGATACATGGAACGAACGCCATCGGGCGAAAAACCTCCAGTGGTCAACACACGTAGACGATATTGAGCATTATCTCCATACAAAGAGACTAGATCGTTGGGAAAAGAATCATCCTGAATTGTCGAAGGCGCTCCTTCTCCAGCTAATCCTGCCTGAGCATGGGTTAGCTTAGCAGCGCATAATCTAGGACCGGCACCAGTTCTATAGGCGGTAAGAGGAGCTGTGCCATCCCCATAGGTTAGTCCTGCAGCATCAATCAGCCCAGAAGGGGTTACCAGTAATAAGTTTCCAACTATTTCAAACTTCACAGGATATATAGCACCATCTTCATCTGGGTTAATGCGGTTACCAAAGTTACCATTCATAACTAATGTGCTACGCTCATTAAATTCCATATTGGGCATCACAGAAATATTAGAAGGTACAACTGTTTCTCCAGTATTTAAATATATAAGTATGTCTTCACGCTCAACGGTGGAGGCAAGCACAGGATGAGAAAGTTCCATTGGTAATCCATCACCCAATGGAGATGAGTAACCAAAACTTTCTTTAATCTGAAAAACTGAAGCACCTGAAGTTCTAGCACGTAATGGGATTTCATCTTCGGGAGCGCTACTAATTATATTGTGCCAACCACCGCCATGTAATCTGACCAAAGCCTTTGTTTGCTCCAGGGTCTGACCTGATGCACCCAAATCAGGAATTCCATTAATATCAGTAAACCCTAATCCCGCAGCAAGTATGGCAGGCTCCTCTTGCCAATAATCTGCATCCACAAGCTTATCAGTCATTATTGCACGATATAGTGCAGGTAACTGATCGTTATTAGGATCTTCATTGTCTCCATCATCATTTTTTTTACAGCCAATTGTAAGTAATGCTGGTATCACAAGAGTAATTAAAAATAGCTTTGCTGAGAATTTCATAATTTTTCTATTGTTTTGTTTGGTATGGTTGAATATAAATATTGACTAATATAAAAATAAATTTTGATTGTTGGCAGGCATGGAATAAAACTGTGGTAAAAAATATAAATTAAATCAATTGTATGTTATAGTTAATATATACTTTAATATTTACATATTTTAGCACTTTGTATTAATGAGTATTCAAGAGCTAACATGGAAAAGAAAACTAAAAATATACACTCTTTACACGAATTAATAAGATCCAGGTGGAGTACTCGCTCATTCAGCGATAAACCCATTGAATTGACAAAGCTTAATAGCATTATGGAGGCTGCAAGATGGGCTCCTTCAGCATTTAATGAGCAACCTTGGAGATTTATTGTAGGGGAGAAAGGAACTGAAGTCTATGACCACATTTTGAAATCTTTGGTTGAATGGAATCAGCTCTGGGCAGTTAATGCACCAGTGCTTGTGCTTAACATTGCAAAGCAGTTATTTACTCATGATAATACACCAAATGATACCTATAAATATGACCTTGGACAAGCAGTTGCATTTATGATTATCGAAGCCATGAATCAGGGTGTGGTAAGTCATCAAATGAGTGGCTTTGATTCTAATATGGCTGAAAAATCATTGAACATATCTCAAGGGTATCATGCTGTGTCAGTAACAGCTTTTGGTTATCAGGGTCATAAAGATATACTTACTGAAGATTTTGCACAACTAGAATTAAAGCCTAGAGAGCGTAAGAATTTCGATACAATTGTTATAAGAGGCAAATTCAACGACTGATTATAGAGTTGTTACATTATTATTTAATTTTAAATCTTCTATTAAGACAGATGCTAGCACTCATGAAAAACGAAAGAATTGTTTACTTTTTAGCTTTTACAATACTACTCTCTATTAACTCCTGTCAAATGGGACAAAAAAAGAGACAGGCAGAAAGAAAAAAGCAAAAAAAAGAACTGGTAAAACCTCCTATTTTCAATTCAGACTCAGCTTATTATTTTATTGAGAAGCAAGTTTCTTTTGGTCCGCGTGTGGCTGGTACTAAACCACATGATTATTGTGCTTTATGGCTTGCAGATAAACTTAAGGATTACGGCGCCATTGTAGAAGTTCAAATTTTTAAAACCAGAACATACGACAGAATAGCAAGAAACGGCAAGAATATAATTGCTAGTTTCAACCCAAATGCAATTAAGAGGGTTTTATTAATGGCACACTGGGATACTAGGCCATTTGCCGATCATGATGATGATTCTGAAAACCATAATACCCCAATAGATGGGGCTAATGATGGAGGAAGCGGTGTTGGAGTATTACTTGAAATTGCGAGACAGATGAGTTTGAAAACTCCTAAAATTGGGGTTGATATTGTGCTTTTTGACCTTGAAGATTGGGGGCCACCCTCAGAAATGCAAATTACGTATGATGAAGAATATTGGGGGCTGGGGTCACAATATTGGTCTCAAAACCCTCACAAGCATGGATATACAGCAGCTTTTGGTATTCTTTTGGATATGGTAGGTGCAGGAAACATTGAATTTCGTAGGGAATATCATTCCGACAGAGAAGCCGGTTTTATTGTTGATCTTGTATGGAATACTGCATCAGATATGGGTTACAGTAATATCTTTATTGATGAGCCAGGTGGTCAAATTACAGATGATCATTATTTTGTGAATAAATATGCTCGTATACCATCAATAGACATAATTCATCTTGATCCTGCAAGTAAAAACAGAAGCTTTTTTGATCAGTGGCATACGGTGGATGATAAAATGGAATTTATAGACAAAGAAAGCCTTCAGGTTGTTGGGGAAGTCCTATTAATGGTTATCTACAATGAATAAGTTATGCTGGAAAGTTAAGCTTTGTGGTTCTTTGAAAAAACTCGCCTTAACCAAATTGGTAAAACTATAACACCTATAAATAAATAAGGATAGTAGGATATAATCCTCCAAAATACTGCCAGTGGCGCATACCATGCTGAGTTAGGTATAAAATCTCCAAGAAAATCGGAAAATACGAATTCCGCAATACCACTTCCACCTGGTGTTGGGCTTACTAATAATATTATCCACATACTAAGTTGTCGGCCTAGTATCAGAAAATGATCTAAAATATTATACCTGCCTGCAAAAAAAGCAACCAGCATAAAGTTAACAACCCAATATCTTGCAAGCCATGAAAATATAGTCGCAATAAAACTCTTCACCCAATATATTATAGGTTTGCTTTTTATGGCTTTTGATGTTTGTATTAGCTGGTTTGCGGATTTTCTAGCCCTTGTGCGCCATCTTATTAATATGGGAAAAAGAAATACCCAAGATATAAATGATTTAAACATATGCGGATTAATAAACAGCGCATATGCTAGGAACAAAGTGTAAATAAATATGATTATATAGCCTCCATAAAATGCATATAAAATTTGATCTATGGATATGGAGTCAGGAGGAAATATGTTAGTCCCAAAAACAAAATATACAATTGGCACTGTTAAAACAAAAAATACTTCATCCAAGAATATTGCAGTTAGAACAACAGCCGTACTTCTTCCACCGCTTAAGCCCTCTTTGTAAAGGAAAAATATAGCCGGTCCAGTTCCACCAACAACAGAGGGTGAGATTGCAGAACTAAATTCCCATAGCATAATAACATTGAATGCTTGTTTCCATGTTAACCTTCCGTCCGTTAAAACAATAATACGGTACATATACGCTAAATCTCTAACAGCCATCATCACAAAAGCCATAAAAATGTAAAATATGGTGTTCCAAGTAAAAGTTAAAAAGGAGAAGGTCTCTGAGTTAAAGCCCCTAAACATAAGCCATGCACTAACACCCAAACCAATTAATATTGGCCATATTATTCTAGTTGGCTTAAGACTATTAACTATTTTATCCACGATAAGAAGGTTATGATGCAAAGATACCCCTTAAATGATGCAGTCCAATAAATTTTAATGAAGAAATTGGAGTAGTTAATTAAAGGATTAAGTAAATCTGCATAATTTTTAAAACGAAATACTAATCGCGTTTATTCATTTAAATGCAGCCTGAAATATTGAAATCATTGTTGTAAAACACCTTTTATTTTTCGTTATATGGAAATTATCATGCCCTTTTGTCACTCATAATGAGCTTTATATGCCATTTTGACGCTTGGGTTGGTGTTTTTTACATAAAAAGTTCATTGGAATGGAAATTGACCATAATCTGATAAATTGATAATAAAAATAACAACTATTAAAAATAGGAGATAATAAAAATGAACTTAGTAAAATTTAATAATCCAGGACTATCGCACTTTTTTGATGCATTTGAAAAAGGGAATAATAACATGTTTAACAATTCTAGAACAAACGTTCCATCCGTTAACATTCAGGATAATGATAAGGACTTTGTTATAGAAGTTGCGGCGCCGGGCGTAAAAAAAGATGAGTTTAACATTAATCTTGAAAATAATACATTAACCATCTCACGAGATCTAGAACAAGAAAAGGAAGAAAAAAAAGACACTTACTCACGTAGAGAATTTGTTTTTAACAGTTTCAGCAGATCGTTTACTTTACCAAAGACTGTAAAATTTGATGATATAAGTGCTGATTATAATGAAGGTATATTAATGATTACACTTCCCAAAGAAGAGGAAGCAAAACTGAGCCGTGAAATATCTGTGAAGTAATTAATAATACGCAAAATAATATGATTAACTATTGCTAACCCGACCTACGGTCGGGTTTTTTTATGCAAATAGTAATAGACTAACTGCCATTACTGCCATTCCAAAAATCAACCCATATATTGAAAGGTGATGTTTACCATACTCTTCAGCCGCAGGTAATAGTTCATCCAATGATATAAACACCATAATACCTGCAACACCAGCAAATAAAATACCGAACACTATTGGGTTTAAAAATGGCATTAAAATTAGGAAACCAACAATAGCCCCAACGGGTTCAGCCAATCCCGAAATAAATGAAAGCCAAAACGCCTTTTTTCTACTACCAGTTGCATAATAAATTGGTATTGAAACAGCAATTCCTTCGGGAATATTATGAATAGCTATGGCAACAGCTATGGCAATGCCAAGTGTTGGATCGGTTAACGCTGCTGTGAAAGTCGCAAGCCCTTCCGGAAAGTTATGTATAGCTATGGCAAGAGCTGTAAAAAGACCCATTCTCATCAACTTTGACTTGTCTTTTGTATGGACACCAGACATGTCCTCTATCTTCTTTATTTCATGTGGATTTTCCACATCAGGAATAAGCTTATCAATGATCGCTATTAATAAGATCCCGCCAAAAAAAGCCGCAGTAGTAACCCAATACCCCTGTGCCTCTCCTAACTCCGAAACAAGTTGAATTTTTGCTTCTACAAAGATCTCAACAAACGAAACGTATATCATAACGCCAGCGGAAAAGCCAAGTGCAATTGATAAAAAAGTAGTGTTTGTTTTCTTCACAAAAAAGGCAAGTGCGCTGCCAACGCCTGTAGATAATCCGGCAAAAATTGTTAATCCTAAAGCAAATGCAATGGTGCTATATGAGTACTCCATAGTTTAATTAATTGTAAAGTGATTTATCGTTCTTACCTTCTTTATAGCTTCTGTATTTTTCTCTAATCTTGATTTTTTCCATCTCTCGATCAATTACCAGGTGAGTAATGCTCCATGCTCGCTCATCTACATTTTTCAATTCTAGAGCACAATTAAACTTTATTTCATCCACATCATGTCTATATATCACATTGCAGAGTTTCTCAAAATCATTTTCAAGTAGGTTAGAAATGAAAGCGTGTAGCATGACCTCAAGGTCATTTCTACTCAGGTTTTCATAATCACTTTTAAGGGGTTCGTTATATATATGTAAGCTATCGGTCAAATCAATTATTAATTGGATGCAAATGTAAACAATAAATAATCATAGATTATTGAATTTTATGATTGTAATCATAGAGTATGTATGGAAAAGATACTATTTGGGATTATAATCATGAATTAAATTTTCAGTTGTGATATTTTGCTCTAATTTTGCATTTTTAATATGTAATATATGAAAGTAAAAAATTTATTAATCATAATAGCTATTTTGCTGGGTTATGAAGCGATAGGGCAGATTAATAGTACTGTAGTTGACATTAACACCAAAGAAAAGATGTTAATGGGGTATTGTGATAAAAAGGGACTGGAAAAGGGTGTATATGGTGCATACTTTGAAAGTCAGTACGATATTTATAAGCCTACCAGTGCATATGTTTCCAAAATATCAGATAAAATAGATGAATACGAAATAACCATTGTTATGGGTACTTGGTGTATTGATAGCAAAAGAGAGGTCCCTCATTTTTACAAAGTTATTAATGAGGCGGGGTATAATGATAAAAGAGTAAAAGTTATAGCCGTGAACAAAAAGAAGGAAGCTATTTTGGTTGATATAGATGATTTAAACATTGAAAGGGTTCCTACAATGATTGTTTACAAAGATAATAAGGAGGTGGGAAGAATCATCGAATCACCAAAAAAATCACATGAGCAAGACCTCTGGAAAATCATTAGGTAATCTGGTATCAATAAGACACGAGTAATGATCACATTTTCAAAGATAGCAGATACACAAACATTTCTTTATCAGCAAAAAACAAATGGTTTAAAAATAGGTTTTGTGCCTACCATGGGAGCTTTGCATGAAGGGCATCTAGAATTAATGCGCAGAGCTAAACAGGAAAATGATATTTTGGTTGTCAGCATTTTTGTGAATCCAATTCAATTCAACAATAAAGAAGATTTGAAGAAGTATCCACGCAATTTAAATCGGGATGCGGAGTTGTTAAAAAGTGTTGATTGCGATGTATTATTTGCTCCTGATAATAATGATATGTACCCAGAAGGCCAAATTATTAAATCATATGATTTTGGTAACATAGAGCATATAATGGAGGGCTCATCTCGACCTGGGCATTTCAACGGAGTTGGTGTTGTTGTTAGCAGGCTTTTTGAGATATGTATCCCACACAATGCTTATTTTGGAGAAAAAGATTTTCAACAATTAGCAATAATTAAAAAACTTGTAGATATTGAAAATACTCCCGTAAATATTATTCCATGTGCAATAGTAAGAGAAGCTGATGGACTGGCCATGAGCTCAAGAAATATTCACTTAATAGACCATGAAAGAGAGGTGGCTCCATTTATCTACCAAACTCTTAAAATGGCAAAAGATTCCCAAGGTGTTTTTTCCCCAGTGAAAATGAAACAGTTTGTGTTAGATAAATTTAAAGGTAAGCCCGAGTTTGATTTAGAGTATTTTGAAATTGCCAATGAAACAGATCTACAACCAATAAAACAATGGGATAAAGATGTTGGTACATTGGGGTTTATTGCTGTTAATCTGGGTAAAGTAAGATTAATCGATAATATTCGAATTATTTAATAATTTTGCACGCAAAAGCTACTATTTACAATACATATAATGAACATTCAAGTACTAAAATCAAAAATACACCGGGCTACTGTAACTGAAGCTGACTTGAACTACATTGGTAGTATCGCCATTGATGAAGATTTAATGGATGCTGCTAATATGATTGAAAATGAAAAAGTTAGTATTTATAATATAACCAACGGAGAGCGTTTTTCCACATACGTTATTAGGGGAGAGCGTAAATCTGGAATCATTTCATTGAATGGTGCTGCTGCCAAAAAAGTATCTGTTAGTGATCTTGTTATAATAGTTTCATATGCTAGTATGGATTTTGAAAAAGCCAAGACATTTAAGCCATCTATTTTATTTCCAGATGACAAAAACCGTTTAAAATAACACATTGACAACTGTTGGAAAAAGAAAAATTTTTACTGTAATCCAATATCTATTCTTTCTTGGTATAGGAGTTCTTTTACTTTGGCTAAGCTTTCGCAAGCTAAATATGAAAGAGGTTTGGGATGATATTATGGGCGCCAATTATTATTGGATGCTCCTCTCGCTTGTATTTGCCATTTTCGCCCATATTTTTAGAGCTATGAGGTGGAATTTGCTTATCAACTCCCTTAATTATAAAACCAAGCTGTCCACCACTTTTTACGCTGTAATGGTAGGATACATGGCTAACACTGCTGTTCCTAGAGCTGGTGAATTTGCCCGTTGTGGCGTCCTTTCAAAAAAGGAGAAAATCCCTTTTAATGCCCTTTTTGGAACTGTTATTTCGGAGAGAATTTTTGATTTGATAACACTTTTCTTCATTATATTTCTTGTGATTGTATTTCAACTTCAATCTCTTGGGGGGTTTTTAGAAACAAATTTTGCTCCATTAATTGACAATATATTTTCTAATCTACAGGGAATGATAACATTTTTTGTGATCATATTATTATGTGCAATTGCAATTATTGTAACCCTGAAATTACTCAAAAACAAAATTAAGAGTCATCCACTATACTTTAAAGTAATGGCATTCATTGAGGGTTTGTTAGACGGAATTAAAACCATTGGCAAATTAAAGCATAAATGGCTGTTTATGTTTTACACATTTCTTATCTGGCTATTGTACGCATTAATGATATACTTTCCAGTGTTTATGATTCCAGAAACAAGTACCTTAACATTTATTGATGCCCTCACAATATTGGCAATCGGAAGCCTCGGAATTGTTGCCCCTGTTCCAGGGGGTATTGGCGCTTATCATTTTATAGTTAAGGCTATATTGGTTGAAATATACGGTATAGAGGGTACGGCAGCTGGCTCCTTTGCTGCGATTACTCATGCTGGACAAACTATCTTAAACATAATTGTTGGTAGTTTATCTTACTTTTACATTGGATATCTCACAAGCAGAGAAAAATCGTTGAATGAATAAACTTGATGAAATACGAGATAAAGTTCTCTCTAACTCACAATTAAGGAGTAAAATATATGAGTGGACCGAGCTTAACAAATCAATTGTATTCACAAATGGAGTTTTTGATATCGTTCACCTGGGCCATATTGATTATTTGAGCAAAGCAAAAGATGAAGGAGATATTCTTCTGGTTGGCGTGAATTCTGATGATTCAGCTCGCAAACTAGGAAAGGGAAGCTCACGCCCAATTAATAATGAAATTTCAAGGTCAACAATCATTGCTGCATTACAATTTGTTGATGCGGTAATTCTTTTCAGTGAAGATACTCCATATAATCTTATTAAATTGGTTCAGCCAGATATTCTGGTTAAGGGTAGTGATTATATGCCAGAAAATATAGTTGGTTATGATATTGTTATGCAAAAAGGAGGGTCAATTAAGACAATCGATTTTCTTGAGGGATACTCCACAACATTGATTGAAAAAAAGATTAAATATAGCTAAAAATTATACTGTTAACCGGTGGGTCTTATCTATTGTCTTTCACCAACAAATTCACAAGCTCCATTTGAATGTTTGCCACTTTGATGTGGTTTACATCTCCGTTTATTCCAATTAATACATAAGCCGCATGTGACAACCTATAATCACAATAGATTCGGTTTCCGTCTGTTCTATATATTTTTTTGAAGTGATGTTCAATGGGCAAATCCAATGTAGCGCAAACCTGTTGTGCGCGCATAAGCGAAATATTAAATGTCTCTTCATCTTTTAACTGCAGTTCAGGAAATAAGTCTGAAGCATAGTGCTTTAGCTGATTGTCAATAACAGCGTTTACAAAATTTATTATGGGCTGGTGATTTGCCATATGTTCGTAGTGAATAAGTGCGCTCATGATTTTAAATTTTTAAGTTCATTGAACAATTCTTCCTCCTTGCTGGATAATTTTGTTGGTATTTCAATGTTGGCTTTAATAAACAAGTCGCCAAATTTAGTTGTGCTTCCATAAATAGGCATCCCCTTTCCTTTTAATCTTAAAGTACTATCACCTTGGGTACCTTTTGGTAAAGTCATATAAACATCTCCGTTTAATGTTGGAATTGTAATTTTACCTCCAAGAACGGCCTGATATAGGCCAACCTTAACATTTGCATAAAGGTTATTTCCTTTTAACTTAAAAGTAGCATTGGGAGTTATATTTATGGTTATCAATAAATCACCATTTGAACCCCCATTTAAACCAGGGCTTCCCTTACCCGCAAGCTTAATTTTTTGCTTATCTTGAGTACCAGGTTTTGTTTTTATACGAAGTTTTTTGCCATTAACACCTATTATTCTTGTTCCTCCATGGAATGCTTCTTCAAGTGTTATATCCATTTCAGCCAAATAATCTTGCCCTTTCATTGATGATTGCCTTCGCCCAGAACGACTGTTTGAAAACCCTCCGCCAAAAATATTATTGAAAAAATCTGAAAACATTTCAGGATCACCCTCAAATGATTGATGCCTGCCATTATTGGCCGTGTTTGAATAATATTGAGAATGATCAAACCCTCCAGATTGTTGCTGTTGTTGGTTTTTCCAATTAGCCCCAAGCTGATCATATTTTTTTCTGTTTTTCTCATTACCAAGCACCTCATATGCTTCCGCTACTCCCTTAAACTTCTCTTCAAGAGATTTATCACCCTTGGTTTTATCAGGATGATATTTTTTTGCGAGGTTACGGTAGGCTTTTTTTATTTCGTCTTTAGTTGCCGTTTTGCTAACCCCTAGAATAGCATAATAATCTTTGTATTCCATCAGCTAATGGTGTATGGGTTTAAAAATACGAAAATAGCAATAAATAAAAAGTGCCATCTCAATTAAACTAGCAACAACTTAAAATTACCTAAATTTAAAATTTTACGGGTTTAAAAAGGAATGCTCGTTTTTGTGTTTTTGTTATATTTACATATTTATAACCAAAATCACAACAACATGAGAAAAATTATGATGATTGCCTTCATTAGCATTCTAATGTCATGCGGTCAAACACAAAAAAACCCCAATTATGAAGGAAATGTTGAATTAGCTAAAAACTGGTTTGCAACATTTACATCTGAAGATTATGAAGGAGTATCTGCATTAATGGCAGATGATGTCGAATGGCAAAGCTGTTTTTATGGAGGTCCTCTAATGGATAAAGCTCAAGCTATGGATTATATGAAAGGTTGGCATGATGCTATGGAAAACATTACATACACACCAAGAAACTATCTTCCTGGAGTTGACCCTGAAACAGGTCAGCTTGATGGTAGTGTTAGAACTTATGGTGTTTGGACAGGAACCAATACTGCTTCCGGTAAAGACTTTGAGATTCTTATGTATCATTACATGGTTTTTAATGATGAAGGAAAAATCATTCGATCTGGAGATTTTGGAGATGCAACAGGGCTAATGATGGCAGTTGCACCCCCTCCAACAATTGTAAAAGGAGAGTCCGATAGTACTGAATAAGAATTATAAAATCTACACGTATGAGGAGATTTGGTCAAATTACTTAAATCCGAATGTCTTCATACGTATTGATTCATATATTTTTTATTTGGTTCTCTTGTAGAGGAGCCTATTTTTAATTAGTTAATTGTATTTATATTATGATGTAAATTATTGTTTTGGCAATAAATAGAACCCCCAATATGTCAGTAAAAAAAATTATTCCCCTACTATTAGGCTTCCTTTTAATTACACTTGCATCTTCTGCACAGCACGGATTTGGAATTGAATATATTGGAGGTGGGCCTATGCATACCATCGACTTATCTAATGCAAATAAAACTTTTGTTGGCAACACCATGAGCAGCTTTGGTGCAGCAGATTTTGGAGCAAATGATGTATTATATGGTATTAATTCCGGTACAAATCAATTTTATGAAATTGACACAATAGATGGAACAACAACGCTAATAGGGTCAATTATACCTCCTGCAAATCATTTATGGACGGGTATGGCTTATGATGAAGGAACTGGAATTATGTATGGTTATAGTTCATATGGTATTGCTGCTGGTGAGTGCTCTTTGCATATAATTGATGTAAGCGATGCTTCTTTAACTTTAGTAGGAACTCAAAGCACGGCTACTGCAATAGGCTGCATAGCAATTGATGGGAATGGACAAATGTACGGCATGAACCTTCAGGCATCTGCAAAAATTTATTTGATTGATAAAACTAATAATGCAGTAACCCTGCTTGGTAATACGGGTCAGGGAGCTGCCGGAATGGGCCACGGAATGGACTTTTGTAATGCTGATCAAACAATGTACATGACCACATACAACTCCATGACATTTGCAAACACTCTAAGAATTGTAAATCTTACCACAGGCAATACAACACAGGTTGGTGGGTTACTTGGAGTATGGACTAGCGCATTTGCGATTCCAGGAAGCCTTCCACTCAGTGCAGACTTTACTTCTGATGTTACAGATATATGCATTAATGAGACTGTAAATTATACAGACCTGTCCACTTCTGCTACTTCATGGCTATGGACTTTTGAAGGAGGCACACCTGCAACCTCAACGGACCAAAACCCAACGGTAACATATACTTCCATTGGAGCGTTTGATGTAAGCTTAGAGGTGTCCAATGGAACTTCAACGGATTTAAAAAGTGTTACAGAATATATAACGGTTACCGATACACCAAGTCAGCCCGATACTCCCACTGGCGAAATAAATACTTGTGGAAACGAAGAATACACATATACTACCAACCCTGTTATTGGAGCCAATACTTATCTTTGGGAGGTTACGCCTGCTGATGCTGGAATAATTTCGGGCAACAGCACCTCGGGCGTATTCAATTCGGCGGGCGATTGGTCTGGATCTTACACAATAAAAGTAAGTGCCACCAATGAATGTGGAATAAGTATCTGGTCACAAGAATTAACCTGTGAATTAAACTTTACGCCCACAACATTTTTCTTAAACGGTGGAGGTTCTTTTTGTGAAGGCAGTGGAGGCCTTGAGTTATCTCTTGATGGATCAGAGTTTGATGTTAATTATGAGTTATTTCTAGATGGTAATACAACTGGCCTAGTTATTGCTGGTACAGGAAGCGCATTAAGTTTCGGTTACCATTCAATTGGCGGTTTATATACTGTATGGGGAGATGGTGGTAGTTGCTCAACACTTATGTTTGGTGAAGCATATATTTCCATTGATTATTTGCCAGGTGCTGGCTCTCAACCATCTGGCAACAGTGAAGTTTGTGCTGGTGAAACTGAAGATTATCAAACTAATCCAATTCCTGGAGCAGACTCATTAATATGGACCATAGATCCTGTGGAAGCTGGAACTTTTTTGGGTAGTGGGGAAAATATTCAAGTGGAGTGGTCCATGGATTTTTATGGAATCGCATCACTATCAGTATATGGGGTTAATGATTGTGGAAATGGTGCTATATCTGATATTTTTGAAGTTATAATTGATGAATGTACTGATGTTATGGATATGTTACATCCTAAGTTGAGCGTATATCCAAATCCCTCAAATAATCATCTTACAATATTTATAGATCACAAGACAGTAATAAATTATGACTTAACCATACGTAATCAAATTGGTCATGTTATTTACTCAGATAGAATTAAAGTTGGAGAATCTGGATTATATTATATGGACGTTTCTGGTTTTTCTGCAGGAGTTTACTTCCTAAGTATCACAAATAACAAGCACAAAGCTTTTACGACAAGGTTTGAAGTAGTAAGATAATCAGATGTATATGGGTGTATGGTTCCCCGACCAGGGTTCGAACATAGACTCTTCTGATTCAGAATCAGACGTGTTGCCAATTACACCATCGGGCAAATAGTTTTCAAGGTTATATTTTTCTAACTAAACAATATTCTGCCAGCATCTTGTTTTTTATCTTTTTTTGGCCCACCCATCTCGCAATGGAACTGTGCGGTTAAGGACAATTTTTTTACTGGAACTCTCAACATCCACACAAAAATAGCCAAGACGCTGAAGTTGCATCTTATCACCAATATCTATGTTTGATAATGATGGCTCCAGCTTTGCATTAGTAATAACTTTGAGTGAATCAGGGTTCAAAAATTGTTTAAAGTCCGTTTCCTTGTGCCCACCTGGATCCTCATCTAAAAATAATCTATCATATAATCTTACCTCAGCATTTACTGCCTTTTCCGCGCTGACCCAATGTAGAGTTCCCTTAACTTTACGTTTAGCGCCCGATTCACCACTTTTCGTTTCAGGATCATAGGAACAGTAAACCTCTTCGATTCTGCCATCGTCATCTTTCTTGAAACCCTCGCACTTAATTATATAGGCACCAATAAGCCTGACCTCTCTATCAGGCCCAAGTCTAAAAAATTTCTTTGGTGGATCTTCCATAAAATCATCTCGTTCTATGAAAATTTCACGAGTAAATGGTACATCTCTATGCCCGCTATTTTCATCGTTTGGATTATTTATAAGATTTAATTGTTCAAGTTTATTTTCAGGATAATTTGTAATTATAACTTTAACTGGATCGATAACCCCCAGCCTGCGAGGCGCAATCTGGTTGAGATGTTCACGAACACTAAATTCAAGTAAGCTTACATCTATTATATTATCACGCTTTGCAACACCTATTCTGTCAGCAAATTTTCTTATTGATTCCGGAGTGTACCCACGTCTTCTAAACCCAGAAATTGTAGGCATTCGAGGGTCATCCCATCCATTAACATAATCGTCTGTTACCAATTCTAGCAACTTGCGCTTACTCATAATTGTATAGCTCAGGTTGAGTCTCGCAAATTCTATTTGTTGAGGACGATAACTCCCTTCAACAATTTGATCCAATGACCAATCATAAAGAGGTCTGTGTATTTCAAATTCCAAAGTACATATTGAGTGTGTAATGCCTTCAATAAAATCTGACTGACCATGTGCCCAGTCATACATTGGATATATACACCATTGGTTTCCTGTACGGTGATGTTCTTGATTAAGTATGCGATACATAATAGGATCTCGCATGTGCATATTGGGAGAATTCATATCTATTTTTGCTCTCAATATCATCTTTCCCGATTCAAATTCTCCATTTTTCATTCGCTCAAACAAATCTAGGCTTTCTTCAATAGGCCTGTCACGATATGGACTTTCTACACCTGGACGAGTAGGAACACCTCTTTGAGAACTTATGAGTTCCTGAGGCTGTTCATCAACATATGCCTTACCTTTTTTAATTAGAAATACTGCCCAGTCATAAAGTTGTTGAAAATAATCTGATGCAAATTTGGGCTCGCCATCCCAATTGAATCCAAGCCACTTTATGTCTTCCATTATGGACTCAACATACTCAATATCTTCCTTCTCGGGATTAGTATCATCAAACCTCAAATTGCAAAGTCCATTGTATTCACTTGCTAATCCAAAGTTTAAACAAATGGATTTTGCGTGTCCAATATGAAGATACCCGTTAGGTTCAGGAGGAAATCGTAGATGAACTCTACCTTGATTTTTATTTTCCTTTATGTCTTCTTCTATTATGCATTCTATAAAGTTAAGAGATCTCTTTTCATTTTCAGGAAAATCCATATGTGTATTAATTATTTATCAAACTACAAAAATACTTAGAAATACATTCTGTCGTACTAAGTATTTAGCTAATCTTAATTAATTTTAAAATTTGAAAAGATATGGCAGGGAAAATAAATAGTGTTAATTATTGGACTGTTATAACTGTGATTAAATAAAAATATCCCGGCAATAGGCCGGGATATTTTGTTTATAATTGATCGTGACTGTGAAGCATATTTTACCTAGCGTAAAAAAGCACCTCTGCACTTTCGTGACAGAGGTGCACAACCACTACTAACCTACTTTAATTTTCAAACTTACACTGGTCCCTTCTTTTGTTGAACCAATAACTATTTTTCCACCATAAACTTTCGCGATCATTTTAGCAATCGCTAAACCTAGTCCTATGCCCTGTTGTTCATTTTTGTCTCTATCAAACTGTACAAAGGCTCCAATATTATCAACTTTATTATCAGGAAATCCTATTCCATTATCTTTTACTATTATAGTATAAAAACCATCAATTTCCTCGGCTTTAATGTCAACCTTGCTTTCTGGATGTGAAAATTTGAAACTGTTGTCAACGATGTTAGTAATTAACATTTTGAAATAATAATCTGAAATATTTAAATCAATGGGTTCTAGCCCAAGTATGAGGTCATTTTTCCTATCAAACTTCGAAGCAACAATTGTCGCACAATCCGCAAGAATAACATGTGCATCCTTTATTATTTCTGAATCTAATGCGCTTTGAGATTTAACCAAAAGCTCTGTGTACTGCAAGTATTGATCAACAACCTGTGTAAGTCTGTTACCACTTTCAACAAGATTATCACCTATCTCCTTTAGCTCTGAAATACCCATTTGAGCATCATTCATTTTTAAAATAGAGCCATAGCCCACAATTGAATTAAGGGGCGTGCGGAATTCATGCGGCAAGTTCAAAAGAAGATTCTTTCTTAAATCATCATTCTTTTCCTCCGTATAATTGTTAATGTTTTTTTGTTTGGCTAACTGGTTTTCAACCACTCCCAATAATTCACGCCTTGCAAATGGTTTTGTTAAATAATCATTTGCACCATGGCTCATCCCCTTACGCACATCATCCCGTGATGATAATGCAGATATGAATACAACAGGAGTTGTAACCGAATTTAAACTTTCGCGGATTTTATCAATTGTATCATAACCATCTATGCCTTGCATCATTATATCGCACAAGATTAGATCTGGTTTATTTATTTTTGCTAATTCTATTGCGCTAATGCCATCACGCGCTTCTAAAACATTATAGTTTTCAAAACTTAGCATTCCAACAACCTCCTCTCTTAGGTCGTCATCATCTTCTATAATAAGTATGTTGTTATTCATTATTTGGCAAAGATAATAAAAAATTTGTAATAAAATACTAATGTTATTTTATTATATTGAGTGTAAAAATAAGATATAGTTTTAACTATTTTGAAATTATAATGGGACAAATTATGGACAACATTAAAATTGTTTTGAAACATAATTTAACTAAAGCTAAACAGCAATTATAGAGTCATTGAGTATTTTTTATTTAAAAAAGTACCTTTGCTAAGGCCATATGGCAAGTTCTAATTGGTGGTATCAATAATTAACATTATTGATGTTTTTACAAAAAATTAAACTACTACATAACTAATATAACGGATTATGACTTTGAATATTTTAGCAATTTTTATTGGGGGAGGGCTAGGAAGCCTATGTAGGTTTGGAATATCAAAACTTATGATTAAACTATCCGCAACAGATTTTCCATTGGTCTTGGGAACCTTTATCTCTAACATGTTGAGTTGCATAGTTATAGCCTTAGCTGTTGTATATTTTACTGGAAAAATGTCTGAAAGTATGATGCTTAAACTATTTATTATAACAGGATTCTGTGGCGGCTTTAGTACATTTTCAACTTTTAGTTTAGAAACATTCGAGTTAATAAAACATGGGCATTATACTGTGGCGATTATGAATGTGGTAATAAGTGTAATTGTGGGGATTTCACTGATCTTCTTTATAGCAAAAAACCATGCCTAAAAACAAAGCTTTATCACCATCTTTTTTGTGTTCTGCGTTCAAAATATAACATAATTAATTGTCATTACTAGTAAAATTACCTTGATTAACTTTTCCTTTTTCACAATGATAAAATTAACATTTGACATTATGTCTAATTAATGTCCATACAATTTCATTCGGTAATTCATTTTTTTTTTAATCCTTTGTTGATGAAAATTTATTGTTATTATTAATAATAAAAAGGGGGGAATATTATGATATTGTATTTTGGAATTGCAGGCGTTTTAGTTGTGGGTATTGTATGGTTAATAAAAATGATTAAAGATGCTCCTATTATTGATGACAGATGGGATGAAACTGCCCACTAAGGTTAATTACACAATTGTAATTAAATATGTGCCTATTGCCAACAAGAGATTACAAATGCTCTCAGGCAGTACATCGGCACATGAAACATCATTCGAATTCACGAAGGTAGATCATAACATTATCTTTTTGAACTAGGCCTAGTTTTTTCTTAAGTCTATATTTTTTTTTGTAAACACTTTCTAGTTCTATTCCTAAAATACCAGAAATTTGTCTCCCGCTTAAATTAAGTATCATTGTGCTGCACAACAAAAGATCTTGTTGAGATAGGTTTGAATGTTTCTTTAAAAGCCTACCAAAAAATTCTGGTTTAGATCTATTAAACTTCATAAGAAATAAACTTTTAGTATCCGAAATAATTTTAGGTTCTCTTATTTTATTTAAGAGCTTAATGAAGGTTTCTTCCTCCTTTGATGATAAATTACCCGCCTTAAGCATCTTGCTTACCGTATGCTGAAGATTTTCTAGCGTATTGCTCACATCTATTAATCGCAATATTTCAGCGTTTATTTCATGCTTTGCACTATAATTGGTGTCTTTATAAGTATTTTCTAATGAAAATGTTGAGTCTTCTGACTTTGCATCTAGCGCGTCTTTAAATTCACGAATTCTATTTTCTGTTTCATTCTCCAAAGACTTCAAGGCGCTGGCAATTTTATTCTCTACCTGAAATGTTTTTTTCTCTCTTGCCTTTATAGAATCTAATAATTCGCCTATTGTAAATGGTTTTATTATGTAGTCATCAGCTCCTTGAGTCATGCCCTTTCTAACATTTTCTCTTTCAGAAAGAGCCGTAATAAAAATAAAAGGGGTACTAGACGTTTCAGGATATTTAGATAATCTTCTTAATACATCTAAGCCATTTTTTTTAGGCAACATTATATCACAAATTATTATATCTGGTAGGTATTTACGGGCTAATTTAACCCCTTCATTACCATCTTTGGCACCGATCATGTTATAGCCTTCAATGGTTAACACTTCTGTTACCTCGACTCGTAGGTCGTCCTCGTCTTCTATTAGCAGGATAGATTTTATTGACATTTATTGATATTTTAGGTTATTTTAGGTTACTTTTTTTTGATAGGTAGCGCTACTGTAAATGTTGTTCCTTCATTTAGTTTTGATTTTAGTTTTATTTCTCCTTTTAGTTTTTCAACCGCTTCTTTTACTATACTGAGGCCAAGGCCAGAGCCAGTTATTGAGCTAGTATTGTCACTTCGATAAAATGGGTCAAAAATATTATTTTGGTCTAATTCACTTATTCCCATTCCTTTATCGGAAATGCTAATAATTAGATGTTTATTTGATGTCTCAACTTCAAAAATAATATCTTCAGATTTGTTGGAAAATTTAATTGAATTGCTGATGAGATTTGTAATTATCTGGTAAATAAGTTTTTTATCAAAAACCATCTCTAGGCTTTTTATGGCATATCGTTTCTTTATACGACTCGATACTGGGCTTGCATCAATTTCATCAATTATGCTCCTCATGTATTCTATTATATCGCCCTCTGCAAATGATAATAATTCATTATCCATTCTAAATTTTTCCAATTGTAGCACATCGTCAACAATATTATTCAAGTAACCTATTTGTCGTTTAATTTTAGCAAGCCTATCATCAAGTTGTTTTGGCGTCATCCTGTCTCTATAATCACTAAGAGCCTCGGCAGCAACCATCATTGTTGCAAGAGGTGTTCTAAATTCGTGAGAAGCAACAGAAATAAATTTTGATTTCAAAATTCTTAATTCCTTTTCTTTATCAATCCCTATTCTGAGCCTTTCCTCTGTTTCCTTTAACTTGGTTATATCGGTATGGGTTCCTATTACCCTAGTTGGTTTCCCATTTTTATCTCTTGTAATGGCCTTCCCCCGATCTAGTATCCATATATAATGTCCATTTTTATGCAACATTCTATGCTCATTAAAATATAGCTCTGTATCTCCTTTTAGATGCTTATTCAAATTCTTGTAACATTCTTCAATATCATCAGGATGAACTCTTTTCTTCCATTCATCAAGAGTGGTCCCAATTTCATTTTCCTGATGTCCCAACATCTTCTTCCATTGCATGGAGTAGTATACTTCATCTGTTATGGGGTTCCAATCCCAAACCCCTTCACCAGAACCATCCAAAGCAAACTGCCATCTTTGCTCACTGAGTAATAACGCTTCTTTTATTGCCTTCTCTTCGGTTATATTTTTTATCACAGAAATAAAATGTGTTATCTCGTCTTCTTTATTAGTAACGGGTGTGATTGATTGTTCTACATAAAATTTTTCTCCCTTAAAATTTACTTCCATCATTTTATCATTGAATTTCTCTCCTCGTAATATGTTTGCCCATAAATTCTTATAGAAAAACTCATCTTGTAATCCTAATTTCATAATTGATGGAGTTTTCCCTATGATTTGATTAGGAAGGTATCCCGTTAAATCGGTAAAAGCAGGGTTTATATATTTAATAACCCCATCTTTATTGGTTATAAGTATTGCGTGAGATACGGCATTCATTGCAACACTCTGTAAATTCATTGTAAGCTCATTGTTCTTTCGCTCGGTTATATCATGAGCATATCCTGCAACCCCTATAACTGTCTCGTTTTGAAGTATTGGAAATTTTGTGCTTTCATACCAAACTTTTGTTTCATCGCTTTCTATTATTTTAGTGGTATGAATTGTTTTTTTTGTTCTTTTAATGTGCCCATCTTCTTCGATTATATGCTGTGCAATGTCATTATCAAAAATCTGAAAATCTTTTTTGCCTAAAACATTCCTACCATTTGATTGGAAAAAATCATAAATAATTTTCGTGTTTTGCGTATTTAGATACTTGTATACTCCATTGCTGTCTTTCAGCCAAAATAGACCTGGGTAATTTCTAACCATTGACAGAAGATAATCTTCTCTCGTTTGAATATTTGATAAAAGTTTCTTTCGCTCATTGGACAAGTCAAGAGCTCTTTCATGATATAGACATGCCAATATAGCATTTGCGAACTTCTCCATTATGCCACTTAGTTTGGCTATTTCTGTTTCATCATAAGACTCTACCTTAGAGTCATATAATTTTACAAACCCAAAATTTCCAAGTTTATATATGACATAACAACCACCTTTAATGTGTTTTTCGCAAATAAATTTCTTAAATTTTTTATTCTTAGATGATACCTGAAGTGATCTATGTTTTATGAGCGACTTTATTATTATGTGATCATGGCCAACTTCCTTTAAGTTATCATAGCTGATTGGGTTTGAGTAATGAAGTTTATAGCTTTTTTTTGATACTGAACTTACAAATGCTTCTGATTTATCAAGCCAAATGGATATATAATTAAATCTCTTACGCGGCATCAGAATACTAACAAAATCTGACATGGTATTCACAAGGTCTAAGCTTCCTCCAATTGACAATGATATTTCATAAAGAAATAAAATATCACGTATTATATTATTTGTGGGTTTCTTAGTCATAAAAAACACCAAGTAAAATAGTTCTATTAAAAAACTCTAGATATGACTGTCTATGAGAAGATATTTCACCCAATGATAATGCTCCTTCAAGGTTTTTTTTGTTACCTCCATTTTTAAGGGTATCGATAATTAAATCAAGTGTTTTAGAATAGTCATCCTTGAGAAATAATGGTCGGGAGATACAATCAAACATAAGATTGTCATTTACATCGTCAATATTGTTACAAGCTTCTTTTGCGGCCTCTTGTGCTGCTTCAATTATATCTTCTTTGCTTCCTTTTAACACATCTAAAATAACATTCTCATGAACTTCACCAAAGAAAGTTATCTCGCCCTTTTCATTTAAGTTTATTGGGTCTCTTACTACATATTCATCATTTTCTTTTGCTATACCAAATGGATAAACTTTAGATATTTCCAGAAAATTGTCTCTATTAATATCCTGTCCACTATCCTCCCTTATTATTGTGGCATATAAATCAAAGGGAGATGACCAGTTTAATTCTTCTAGCGTGTTAAAGTTTGTTTTTGTAGCAATTAATGGGCCCATAAGGTTTCTCCAACCATGCTTAACTCCGAGTTTAACTTTACTATCAACAAAACATACAATTGCTGCATCCATGAATAGCCCTTCGTTACAAAACACACAGGGATTTTGCTTTAAGTTCATTGTGCCAGCCCCTCCTCCAATATAATTTACTGTATCTCCAACTTGTTTATATAAATCACTTAGGTAATTATCAACTCCTTTAGCTAAGCCATCAATTAAAACTATGGCGGTTTGCTTATTGTCCATATCAACCTTATCAATAATAGGATAAAATACCTCGGGTGAATAGCTTATGTTTTTCACCAAAGTGGTTGATGAAGTAGCCGACATTTTTTTAACAATAATATCATCTTTGGATAAATTATTCCCCTTTATTACGGCAGGAAATATTCCTCCAATTATAGTTATTTCTTCCTTATTACATAGGTCAATGAATAAATCAATGTCCCAATCTAGCTCCTCACCTAACATGATGAAAAAAAGATCGTTGGCTACCTTAGACTTTGATTTCAAAAAATTGACCATGTCTTTAGGATTCTTTTTTTCCTCTGGCAAGACCATGATGTTAAATCGTTTTTTGGATAATATTTTAAACTCTAGCGTTAACAAATCTAATTAAAAATCACGTAATCATGTTATTCTAGATAATCATAAAAAATAAAATGGGGTAATATGAACATTTCAGGTGATTAATATTGGTAATATAAAATCTATATAACAGCTAAGGTTATGTGATACCCTGCTAATGAGATTATCCAAAATTAGAAGGGAAATAATACCAATAATATTCTTGATTTTAGGCCGCTGAGAGCTTTTGTAGCTACTTTATTAAAAGTGCTTTACGGGAAATTATACCATAGCTGGTTTGTAGAGTATAAAAATAACAACCGGCTTCAAAATCAGATGCATTCCATTCAATTGTATGTGTACCATCATAAAAGTTTCCATCAGCAATCACAGAAACCTGTTTTCCTTTCATATCATAAATACTAATTATAATGTGATCCTTTCTGGTTAATGAGAATTCAATGTGCGTACTTATGGTAAAGGGGTTAGGAAAATTTTGAGAAACATTTGCGGTCATTTGGCTTTCAATTACTTTAAGAGGGTTTGAGTTAGGTGATCCTGGTGTGTAATCATTCATAAATAACCATTCCCCAGTTCCGTCTGGATATCTTCCTTGAGAAACATCTGCTTCTTGAGGTCCAAAAATTAGGCCATCAACAAAGGACGTATCAGAAGCTATTAAAATTAAATCCTCTCCATCACTGCTGAGTTTGAAATTTAAATTTAAAACACTTGTCTCCTCTCCATTATTTGCATAAAATAATATATACCCTCCAGCAGAAACTGTCACCGAATCAGGATATGCTGAGGATATCTGATGCATATCACCTCCTAGTGGTTCATCTGTTAGAAAATAACCGCCAAGCATAACATCTTCTGAACCTGCATTAAAAATTTCTATCCAGTCTGGATAATCTCCTTCAGGACCTGGTAAAGCTGTATCATTCTTAGCCATAAACTCATTAAGGTATAGCTGACCAATTATTGTATTGCTTGATAACAAAGACAGGAGCATAGTCAATGTGAAAGCCAATGAGTAGTTTTTTTTCATATCAAATTAAGTTATAGTTTTACCTGGAGTTTCAAAGATAACATTATAAACTCTAATAGAGTACTTTCCAGCTTTAGATATTTATCACAGTATTGATTGCTAATATTAGTCCCAAGGGGTTATGGATAATAATTATCAAAAAAGCTGCCCTACTAATTTGAGTTTAGTTTAAACTGTTTACTAAATAATAAATGGCACAAGAAATAGAGAAAAAATTTTTAGTTACGGGTGATTATAAACCTAGTGTTACAAAACATTTTAGAATAACTCAAGGTTATTTATCATCATCACCAGAACGAACCGTGCGGGTAAGAATAAAAGATAATACTGGTTTTTTAACAATTAAGGGTATCGGGAATCGTTCAGGAACAACCCGTTTTGAGTGGGAAAAAGAAATTACTGAAGAAGAGGCAAGGGAACTGCTCAAAATATGTGAGCCAGGGTTAATAGATAAAACACGATTTATAATTCCAGAAATGTCGGGGCTAGAGTTTGAAGTAGATGAATTTTATGGTGATAACGAGGGCCTAGTGATTGCTGAAATTGAACTCCCATCTGAAGATCATGAGTTCAATGCGCCTAATTGGGTGGGTAAAGAAGTGACCGGAGATACGAGATATTATAACTCAAAGCTGTTGAAATACCCATATAAAAATTGGTAATTTATTTATCATTATCTTTAAAAAGATTATCAAAAAATCTCCTTACCCTACCTTTGTTTTTGTCATTTTTTTCATCCTTGTCTATTGATTTATTTGACTCCTTTAAATTATTAGTAATGCGATTAATAACCCCTGATAAACCTTTTTCAAAAAACGGATCACAACTAATTATTTCTTCCTTGGTATAAATATGATCAAATGCCTCAAAATACATTCTTGACATGTCTACATTATTCTGTATGTCTGAAAAAATATAGCCAGCAATCGGCAAGGCCAATGATGATCCACTCCCTAAGCCTCCTTTAAAATGAATGTCTGTTGTCATTGCTCCCACCCATACGCCCAAAACAATTTCTGGAGTATATGATACAAACCATGCATTGCTATAATTTTGAGCGGTTCCCGTTTTACCCGCAAGCTCAGCATCAATTCCAAACCTTGTTCTTAACGGCTTTCCTGTTCCTTCATTAACGGCTTGCTTTAAAATGTGTGTTATTTGGTCGCTAATGCTTTCATTAATAATTTTTTCATTGGTATGATTCATATTTTTATAAATAAGATTCCCTTTGGAGTCTGTTATTTTTTCAACCATAGTTAAGTCGCTGGTCAAATTACCGTTGTTTGCAAATACGCCATATGCTTTCACTATGTCATATAATGACACGTCAATTGATCCCAGAGCAACTGATGGTGTTTCTGTATGTGGTGTATTAATCTCAAACCGCTTCAGCATATCACTTATTTCTTCGTAACCGGTTTTAAAATAGAGATCCATTGTTGGAAGGTTCAATGAGTTTGCCAAAGAATACCACAGGGAAATGAGAGTATCATTGCTACTACTATTATCATAATTTTGAGGAGTCCATCCACCGTATTCTTTATATTCCACAAGTTCATTTCCCAAATAATCACAAGGCGTCATATTATGATTCAAAGCAGCCGCATAAATCAATGGTTTTATTGTAGAGGCTATTTGTCTTTTTGTAAGAACCAAATCTAAAGGTAAATATCTGTAGTTGTTCCCTCCTACCCATGCTAAAACCTTCCCTGATTCCGGCTCAGTAGCTAATACTGCAGCATTTAGCATGCTGTAATAATGCCAAAGACTATCAGTGATGGTAATATTTTGAGGTTTATTACTCCAACTAAAAACATCTCTACCTATTTTCTCATTGGATAACGTGTTTTTGGATGCTTCTTCCTTGTAATAGGCTTTTTTTAATGGACTGTTTCTTAATTCATTATCAAGTTTTATTTGCATTTTGGAAAGCTGTTTTTTAGTTGCTTTCTGAGCAGATTTTTGCAATTTCATATCAAGAGTTGTGTATATTTTTAAACCATCCTTTTCAATATCATATTCTGAATAACTTTCAAGGAATAATCCATCCAGTATTTTCTTTACACGATTTTTAAGCTGATAAACAAAGTATCCTGCTGGTGGATCTTTTTGATAATTAAAGTAACTTATGTTTAGGGGCATGTTTTTCAGTCGTGTAAGTTCACTTTCCCTAAGGTATCCTTCCTTATGCATTAAAACAAGCACCTGGTTTCTTCTCTTTAGTGCGTTTTTAGGGTATAGTCGTGGATTATAATAAGTATTTGCCTTAAGTAACCCGACCAATACGGCAGCCTCTTGGGTGCTCAATTGCTTGCAGTGTTTACCGTAAAACCTAAGTGATGCTGCCTCTACGCCATATACATTTTCACCAAAAGGAACAGAATTTAGATATAATAAAAGAATCTGTTGCTTTGTAAGTACGCCTTCCATTCTACTGGCAATAATAGCTTCTTTGATTTTGTTTACAGGCATCGATAAGTAACTATGATTATTTCTGCCATATAAGTTTTTTATCAACTGTTGTGTTAAAGTGCTCCCTCCACCCGAATTCTTATCACCAAGTAGAATCGTTTTTAAAAAAACTCTCAAATAACTTATCCCATCATAGCCTTCATGCAGGTAAAACCTTTTGTCTTCAGTAGCTACAAGAGCATTAATAAGCTGTTCTGGAATATCATCCCAGCTTACATTAGTGCGATTTTCTGCAAAATATTTCCCAATTATCGTTCCATCGGATGCCAGCACCAAAGATGCTTCTTCATTATCAATTGTGGATAATTCTTCGGTACTTGGTAGGGTGCCAAAAACACCAAAATAAACAGCCCCAAACAAAACACCAAATAATATGGCCCCAATTAACAATAAGGTGACTGATGCTCTGAACAAAAACTTAAATACCCTTTTCATATCAAGGTTTTTAATAAAACGAACTCCTAATATCTATTAGTATAATTATCATGGGCAAAAATAAATTCCATTTATTTATGTCATTAAAATAATCGATTCCCACTGTCTAATGAAGATATAAATAATATCCTATTTTTGCCTTTTCATAATATGACCTACTTTTTAAAGATAATAAACGTACTTTTTTTATCCACCATAAAGTACTTTTATACACCCATTTATGCACATATGATAGGTCTTGATTTTTGGGGGACCCTTATCACCATGATAAGTGGCGGAATAATGGGTTTTCTTATTTACTATCATTTTAGTAAAATCATAATTCTTTCCACAAAGCATATAAATCCAAAACTAAAAAAGATTTTACCAAAAGGAGTTATAAAATATTATCACAAGTATAATGCTCGAAGGAAAATTAAACGTCAAAATAAGAAATTATTTACTCGTAGAAGTAGAATGATAGTTAAGTTTGGGAATAATTACGGGATGATAACGCTAATCATACTGACCCCAGTTCTTGTCTCACTAATTTTAGGAGCTTTTTTACTGAGGAGATATTATAACCACCGTCCCGAAGCAGTTCCATTGATGATATTAGCTATTATCATAGAGGGTTCTTTGTTTGTTATCGGTTATTGGCACCTAACAGGTACTCCATTCTAAACATACAAAAGGCTCACAAATTGAGCATAAACACTAATGGCTAAATCCCCCACCTTCATCCTCATTAAGGGATACATTTACTTCATGCTTTTTGAAATATTCAAGGCTTCTTTTCACATCCTCAACAAAAAGGTCTCCTAGGTCACGGCTAATTCCATGCCTAACCAAGACCCTCATTACTACCACATCTTTAAGGTTTGAGGGTAATGTATATGCTGGTGCTTGCCAACCCCTGATTCTAAGCCTATCAGAAAGATCAAAAAGGTTAAACTGTTTATCGTGTCCTTTTTTCATTTGCCAAACTATGGTGGGAATACCACCTTTACCATTGTAAATTAGTTCGAAAGGTCCCAGCTTTTGAATTTGATCCCCTATGTATACGGCTGTATCATAACAGGCATCATGTATCTTCTTATATCCCTCTTTGCCAAGCCTAAGGAAATTATAGTATTGGGCAATTATTTGACCAGCAGGTCTTGAAAAATTAAGAGCAAACACCTCCATTTTACCACCTAAATAGTTTACTGAAAAAATCAAATCTTCGGGAAGGTCTTTTCTATCCCTCCAAATTGCCCAGCCCACACCAAGAGGTGATAGCCCAAACTTATGCCCAGATGCATTTATTGACTTTACCCTCGGAAGCCTAAAATCCCATTCCAATTCGGGATCAGTAAATGGGGCTAAGAATCCTCCACTAGCTCCATCAACATGTATTGGTATATCAAGACCTGTATCTTTTTGTAGTTTGTCTAGGGCGTCTGATATTTCTTTAACTGGCTCGTACTGTCCTGTGAAGGTAACACCAAGTGTTGGTACAACGCCAATAGTATTTTCATCACACCTGTTGATAACCTCTTCTGCATTTAAAATAAGCCTGTCTTTTTCCATGGGAACTTCTCTAAGCTCAATATCCCAATAACGAACAAATTTATGCCAACATATTTGCACAGGACCACAAATCAAATTTGGTTTATCGTAGGGTTTACCTTGGCTTTTCATTTTTTCACGCCATTTCCATTTCATAGCCATTCCACATAGCATTGCTGCTTCGCTAGAACCAGTTGTGGAGCATCCAATTGTGTTTTCTGCATCTGGCGAGTTCCATAAATCTGCCATCATATGAACACACCTTTCTTCTATTGCTGCTGTTTGAGGATATTCATCCTTGTCTATCATGTTTTTATCAATAGACTCATCCATTAATTTATGAATTTCCTCATCAAGCCAAGTTGAACAAAATGTTGCAAGGTTTTGACGTGCATTTCCATCCAGCATTATTTCATCATGTACTAATTGGTAGGCACCTGTAGCTTCTTTTTCAGCTTGAGGAAATTTAGTTTTTGATACCCTTTTACTAAGGTCACCCGACGCATAAACATCATCTAATAAATCATCTTTTTCGTGTAATGGCATAATAATTTTTTTATTGGTTTAAATATTATTCTGATTCATCATGGTGTTTTTACAACAGATCACCATAACGTCAATTATTATTAATTAATTGTCAATTTCTTTCTTCCATCCTGGTTTTTTCATCATGTTTATTATAATCGGAGTTACCACAAATACAATCACCCCACAAATCAAAAATGTAACATAAAATACCGGGCTTCCAACGGCTAGTTCTTCGGGTGGAAAAAACCCGATAAAAAAAGCAAAAATAACTGCCATAAGACCTATTCCTGAAACTAGCCACATTCCAAAATTTCCCCAGGGTAGCTTAAATGCTCTTGGCACATCGGGATGTGAATAACGAAGCTTAATTGCTGAAATAAAAAGGAGAAAATACATAATAAGATATGGAGCAACAGTAAGAATTGATAAAATGAAAAAGGCACTACTTACCGATGGCATAATTAAAAATATAAATGAAGCCATAGTTACTATCAATCCTTGTATGATAAGTATGTTTTGCTGAACACCATTTTTATTAATTTTAGCCATTAAAGGTGGAAGATCGCCATCATTAGCAGTTGCTAATAAGCCCTTACTTGGCCCAACAATCCAGGCAAGCACTCCGCCTACTGATCCAAAGGCTATTAATAAACCCATAACAGGTAATAACCAACCAACACTAAACTTACTCAATAAATATCCAAGGCCTTGCATTATTCCTTCGTTTAGGTTTATTTTTTCTGCTGGAATCACAGAGGCAATTGACAAAGAGCCCAATGAGAATATAATTATGATAATAAACATTGCTGTAAAAATTGCTGAAGGAAACTCCCTTGATGGTTTTTTTAGTTCTGTCACATGTACAGCCCCAACCTCCATCCCTGCAAATAATAATACGATACCTGCAAGAAAAGCAAGACTATCAAAGTTTGAAAAATCAGGCAAAATATTTATTGATTGTCCAGGCTGCAAAAACTCAACCCCGTTCCCCGTTGAAACCCATAGGATTCCCAATATTATAATTAAAAGCCCCGGCAGGAGGGTGCCGAATATAACACCATAAGTCGCTATTTTCCCTGCAATTTTAAGACCCTTAAAACTTGCCAGAGTCGCTCCCCAGTATACCACAAGGATTACAAAAAAGTTAAAATACTTATTGGTTGCCAATTCCTCATCAAGAAAAAGATATGATAAGGCGCCAGCAGCAAATGAAAGTACAGTTGGATACCAAATCACGTTTTGCAACCATTGTAGCCATATGGCTACAAATCCGGCTCTCGTTCCTAGGGCTTCTTTTACCCACCTATAAACACCACCTGATTTTGGCCATCCAGTAGCTAATTCAGCTGACACAAGAGAAACTGGTAGTAAAAACAAAACAGAAGAAAATAATATGTAAAAGATCATAGAAAGACCTTCTTTTGCCATCATGGGCAATCCCCTTAAGCTCATAACTGCCGCTACATTTAGCATAGCCAGACCAAATACACCAATAAAATGCTGTTTGTTAATTTTACCTTTCATATTTTTTGACTTTATTAATAATTCAGATATTTATAAACATTTCAAAACCCCGTTGGCAGGTTTATTATTTATAAATAAGCCGGCTACAGTTAATTAAAGCTAAAAGTAGTTAAAAAACAACACTTTATAACTAATACATAATCAATAAAATAGGGATATTTGAAATATCACAAGTAACGCTTAAAAACACATTGATATTAATTAATATTACCATTAGTTATACTCTATTAATACCGGAAGGTGATCAGAAACGCATAGTCCATTATTTCTTTTGGCATTTATGTGCAAATACAGTTTAATGTTAAGGTTTTTTGAAAAAATATAATCTAAACGCTTGACTGGAATAGCTGTTGGATCAAAGCCGTTGAAAGTGCCCTTAGGCCCATGTATTGATTCATTTTTTGATCTTATTGGAAGGTCCAAATTACTCTCCAATATTTTAATTGGCTTTTCCTCAGGCAACGAATTAAAGTCTCCCATTATAATCAGGCATGAATCCGATATTCCGAGGTTTTCAAATGTATTTAGTATAAGTTTAGATGAATTTTTGCGCGATTTTACACCAATATGATCATAATGAGTGTTAAACACATATATATTTTTGCCTGTATTATTATCGATAAAATGTCCGTATGTGCATACCCTTAGCATTTGAGCGTCCCACCCTATTGATATCTTGCTTGGTGTTTTTGAAAGCCAAAATGTGATTTCGTTCACAAGGGAAAATCTAATTGAATCAAAAAATATAGCCGTGTATTCACCCTTCTGCCTTCCATCGCCTCTACCAACACCTATGTATTTGTAATCGTGCATATTTTCATCAATATACTCTAGCTGATGGACTAATCCCTCTTGTATTCCAATAAAACTTGGTTTATAGTTTTTTAAAACTGATACAACGTCGGCTTTTCTATCACACCATTGATTTAGATTGTCATTGGGGTTGTCGAATCTAATATTAAATGACATGGCCGATAAATCCTGAGCAGATGTTTGCTGACAAATCATTAAAACCAACAGGCAAAAGACAAGTCTTTTCATAATAACATTATAATTATTTTTCTTCTTTTAAATATTATATTTGCCCCAAAGACAAAAAATTGCAATAATTAAAACCAATTCAATTATAAGGCAATCACAAATTTAGTTAATTTGACTTTTGTGGTTTAACGAAATTATAAAGAGCGATTTTATAACAATTATAAAAAACACGAAAAATTATGTATGAAATATTAAAACACGCACATTCAGGCATTATGTGGCTGGTATTAGCAATGCTATCCTTGGGGATTATTGTTACTTTATTGAAATATGTTAAAAAAGAAGAAACAGATTCACCAGGATGGTATAAGTTTTATAAATATACCAAGCACCTAATGTACTTACAATTATTGATAGGTATAGTTCTACTTTTCATAAGCCCCATGGTAAATTATAGTAAGGGAATGATGAAAAATGAGGCCTTAAGATTTTATGGTCTGGAACACCCTTTGATGATGTTGATAGCTGTTGCAATCGTATCCATAGGTTTATACAGAGCCAGGAAAAAAAGTACAGAGGTAAAGAAAAACCTAACCATATTTCTATATTTTTTAGTGGCCCTTGCTGTTATGCTTTCAATGATTCCATGGGATGCAGTAATTGCATAGCACACAGGTTTATCTGAGTATTACGACCTTCTCTGACACCCTTAGTTCAGGTATGAATAATGTGTAAATGCCCGATGATATTGTGGTTTCAATAATTATTTTATTCTGATTCGCCAATAACATCTTCTTGGTTATTAATTTTCCTTTGGAATCTAGTATGTGAAGCCACACATCTTTTTTCAAATCGGAAAATTCCAAATCAAACACTCCAGAAGATGGGTTTGGGGTTATTTTAAATAAACCATTACCCGTCTCACCAATAAAATCATTTTCATACAACAGTTTGGCTGTGAACATATCAAATAACCCCGAACCCCATCCTGTTAATTCAATATCGTCAAAGCTAGCAACATCTTCAAAGTCTCCACATAAATAAAGAGCGCCAACCTCAGGATTACCGGCGGTAATACCATATCCATAATCTTGATAAATACCACCCGCTCGTTTTGCCCACTCAACTTCACCTGCCCAATTATATTTTGCAATAAAAATATCTGATTCTCCTTGACTTTCTATAACATGATCTCCAAATACAGCAACCGAGCTAAAAAAACCTGTTGTATATGAGTTTCCATCGTTGTCTGTAAATAAATCAAACCCTTGATCATTTCCATAACCCCCGGCTTTATTTAGCCACTTCAATTGACCCTCTGAATCAAATCGTACTATGTATGCGTCAAAGTCATATGGTCCTCCCGTTGCGGTAACAGTATTTTCTCCGAATGAAAAACTTCCAGAAAAGAATCCGTTCCCGCATATATAGCCTTCACTATCTAGGCTCAATCCAAATCCTCTTGAATAATCATTGGCGCCTCCCGTTCCATTTTTTACCCATATAAAATTACCACCAGCATCCATTTTTGCTATGTAGGAACTAACAATGGAATTTGAAAAAATATCGTGTTCACCAAAAAAAGCTTTCCCATTGTACATGCCGGTAAAATATGTATCCCCGTTTGCTGCGCTTACAATATCATAAGCACGGTCTTCTCCTTCTCCCCCAGCATTTTTAACCCAATGAAAGTTTCCGGTATTGGAATAGTTTGCCACAAAAATATCTCGGTTACCTTCGCTTGTTATAGAGGTTTCTCCTCCAAATTGAGCGGTGTATCTGAAACTACCAGAAACAAGCACATCATACTCAAAGTTTGTTGTTATCCTATTTCCGTAATCGTCTCCCTCACCACCTGCACTTTGTGCCCAAATTACGTCACCATTATTATTATATCTGGCAACAAACATATCATAACTTCCAGCACTTTCCAAAACGATGTCGCCAAAATGGATTGTTCCACTAAACCATCCGGTTATTATGGGAAATTCATCCCAGTCCATGCAAATGCCAGCAGCGCTGTTGTTTCCTTCTCCCCCAGCACTTGTTGCCCAAACGACTTCCCCGTCGTTATTATATTTTACCAAAAAAACATCTTTACCACCTTCACTGGTTAATACCATATCACCAAAGCTGGCTGTTTGTTCAAACCAACCAGTAACATAGCTATTGCCGTTATTATCAGCAGAAATTGCATATGCCCTATCGGACCCATTACCTCCGGATGCTTTTGCCCAATCAAAAGCTTGTCCGAAAGTTAACATGATAAATAGCAGATTCATCATCAAAACAGAAGTTAATTTTTTCATAACATATTAATTAATTATTAGTTGTGTAAAGTTAAAATAATTACAGAGGTCTAATTAATATATACTGAAAAGCCAACAAATTTTATCTTTGCCAATTATTTTTAAATTGTGAATAACAAGTAAGAGACAGTTAATAATGGGGAAAATAAGTTGATTTTGTAATTTTGAATAACGGCATTATTGAAATTAATGAAAAAACTTATTAAAATAAAAAGCACTCTATGCATTTATTAACGTAGAATATATACTTTCACACAAAAAAACAACGATGAAATTAGGCCTTATAGCAATTACAGCAATTATTAAAGAACCACTTATAATGGATGATGCAATAGTCTTCGGGCTATTGATGTGTTGCCTAGGTATAGTATTTTACACATCACAATTGAAAAGCCTGGCTTGGTTTTACAAAATTATTCCCGCGTTACTAATGTGCTATTTTCTCCCCGCCTTGTTAAGCACCTTTAATATTATATCACCCAAATATTCAGAACTTTGGCCAATCGCTAAAAATTATTTTTTGCCCGCTTCTCTCATTTTAATGACCTTGAGCACAGATTTAAAAGGTATAATACGATTAGGACCAAAAGCATTGATTATGTTTTTTACTGCTACGATAGGTATCATTTTAGGTGGTCCTATTGCCATTTTGGTTACATCTGTAATTTCTCCCGACACATTGGGAGGGGCTGGACCTGATGCAGTATGGAGAGGATTGGCGACCTTGGCGGGTAGCTGGATAGGTGGCGGTGCCAACCAAACGGCCATGCTTGAATTGTATCAATTTAATGTGGATAAGTATGGAGCCATGCTTGCGGTAGATGTTGTTGTTGCTAATATATGGATGGCCTTTATCCTGTTTGGTGCGGGAAAATCTGATAAAATAGACCGGTGGCTAAAGGCTGATGTCTCTTCCATTGAATTGCTGAAAACCAATATGGCAAAATATACTGCTAGTGTGCAGCGAAACTCCACCCTTACTGATTTAATGAAAATATTTGCCATTGCTTTTGGAGGTGTTGGCTTGGCCCACTTGTTGGCTAATCTTTTTGGTGGTTGGGCAGAAAGCACAGCCATGACTGACACTATTTTGGCCAGTCAATTTTTCTGGATAGTCGTAATTGCAACCACATTTGGATTAACACTTTCATTTACTAAAATGAGGAAGCTAGAGGGTGTTGGCGCTTCAAAAATGGGGAGCGTTTTCATTTACATACTGGTGGCAATAATAGGAATGAAAATTGATCTTTCGCAATTGGTTGAATACTGGGATTTTATTATCATAGGACTAATCTGGATGGCATTTCATGTTGGGTTATTGTTTTTGGTGGCCAAATTGATTAAGGCTCCTTTTTTCTTTTTAGCCGTTGGTAGTAAGGCTAATGTAGGTGGCGCTGCTTCAGCGCCAGTTGTAGCATCAGCTTTTCACCCTAGCTTAGCGCCGGTTGGCGTTCTTCTTGCTGTATTGGGTTATGCATTAGGAACTTATGGAGCAATATTTTGCGCTACTTTGATGGAAGTTGTGTCACCATAAAACCGGGAACAAAAAAATCAACAAATTCTCCAAAAGTAATGCAAAAGGCTTAGTCAAAGCATATATTGCTAAGCCATTTAAAGATGCTGTGCTCCAAGAAAAAAGTAATTAATTGGGGTAAAATCAAATTACATACCTTTGTTATTAAAATGCTTATATGTCGAAAAAGCTATCAAGAATAACGAATTATTTTGATGGGTTTCATCTTTATGCAATTGTAAGTCACCTCAAAGATTATTCGTTATGCTTTCATATTAACAATAAACTGGGCTTTGACCTGGTTAATTATGAGGACTTGGTTTTTGATCTTTCGGGTGATCCTAATCAAGGGTTTTCGTGGTATTATTATAAGGATTATAAAACTCACACACATTTTTATTTAATAGGTAATAAGTCCGAGGGAAACATACTATTACCATCTCAAAAAACAGTAGACTTTTTATTATTAATAAAGGATGCTATTGACGATAATTATGCTGACGAAACCTCCTCTGCTATTCGTAAAATATTAAATATTTCAGCAGTATTTCAGGCCGATATGGGAAAAATTAAAGATATGGACTTGTTAATGGAAACAATTGAATTGCATGAATTAAAATTTGTAAAGCATAAGTAATGAAAGTACTTGATAACATGCATGAATACATAAAACATTATGATGAATCAGAGCTTAAATCATTTCTCAGATCATACGGAAAAAAATTAGGCAATACTGTCGTATTATATGCGCTGATTATATTAACATTAATTAGTGATTCAAAGGTGCCTTTAAAATTAAGGGTTATGTTAACAGCCTCCGCTGGATACCTTCTGCTTCCGGCAGACCTGATTAGCGATTTTTTACCTATTATAGGTTTCACTGACGACATAGCGTTTTTAACCTACGTCATGTCAAGTGCCAATGATTATATTACTCCAGAGGTTAAAGAAGAGGCAAGAGGTAAGATGAACCGGTGGTTAAAAATAGAGCATGATGACGCTGAAACAATAGATGATTAAACGAGGTGATTAAATTGTGGATTTAAACTGATTAATAAATCTCACATCATTTTCAAAAAACAATCGCAAATCATTAATCTGATATTTGAGCATGGTTATTCTTTCAACTCCCATTCCAAAGGCAAAACCTGTATATTTTTCACTGTCAATTCCACATAAGTCCAAAACATTTGGATCAACCATGCCACATCCTAAAATTTCTACCCACCCAGAATACTTGCAGATATTACACCCATTACCACCACATATATTACATGATATATCCATTTCGGCAGAAGGTTCTGTAAAAGGAAAGTATGATGGCCTAAACCTAGTATTTGTATCTTCTCCGAAGAGTTCTTTTGCAAAATAGAAAAGAGTTTGTTTAAGATCAGCAAAACTTACATTGGTATCAACATATAAGCCTTCTACCTGATGAAATATGCAATGAGCACGCGCAGAAATGGCCTCATTTCTAAAAACTCTACCTGGAGATATTGTTCTAATTGGAGGCTGTGAATTTTCCATAACACGCACTTGAACAGATGATGTGTGTGTTCTGAGAGCAATGTCAGGGTTTTTATTTATGAAAAACGTATCCTGCATATCTCTTGCAGGGTGGTCTGCGGGAAAATTTAAAGCAGAAAAATTATGAAAGTCATCTTCAATTTCTGGCCCCTCACTTACATTAAATCCAATTCTTGAGAAAATATCAATTATTTCATTTCTTACAATGGAAAGAGGGTGCCTGCTTCCTAATGGAGCTTCGGCTGGAAGAGTTAAGTCGGGCTTCTTAATTATATCCTGGGTTTTATCCAGCCCTTCCTTTAGCGATAATATTTTGTCTTGAACAGCATTCTTTAACCCATTCATTAATTGCCCCATTTCTTTTCTTCTATCTGGGGCAACGTTTTTAAATTCAGCAAATAGACCGGTTACAATTCCTTTTTTACTTAGGTACTTTATTCTGAATTCCTCAAGCTGATCAATATTTTCTGCACTGAACATCTTAACGTCTTCGAGTATGCCGGCTATTTTATCTTTCATGTTATTTTACTTTTCAACTGAAAATTTAGTCAACCAATTCAACTGTCATGGTAATCTCCTCCACAGGTACATCTCCACGCCCTGTTTTAACTGCGGCTATTTTGTCCACAACATCCAATCCCATTACCACTTCTCCAAAAACAGTATAGCCACCATCTAGATGTGGTGTACCTCCAAGGGTAGCATATGTTCTCTTCATTTCTTCCGTATACTTAAATCCGGTTGAAGAAGATGCTCTTTCAAGGTATGTTAGTGGAACAACCTGACCCTGAACAATGTAAAATTGTGATCCTGAAGATTGTTTCTCAGGATTAACGGCATCACCCATTCTTGCTGCGGCAAGAACACCTTTTTTATGGTAATGATTTGGTAGTATTTCAGCATCAATTAAGTATCCTGGATCCACGCGACCGTCACCGGTTTTTCCTGAGTGCCCTCCTTGAATCATGAAACCATTAATAATTCTGTGAAATGGTGACCCATCATACCAACCCTCATTAACAAGTTTAATAAAATTATCCCTGTGTAAAGGGGTATCATTATATAGTTTTACTGTAATATCTCCATATGATGTTTTAATAACAGCAAGAGTTTCTGTTTTTTCAGTCTGAGAAATAAGCTGAAAGCTTAAAAATAATCCTAAAATAAGTAGCACGTTTTTCATCCATTAAATTTTAAAAATGAAAGGCAAAATTAAGAAAAATGAAGTAATTACTCTTTTGTTTTTATTCTATTACAAAAAAAGACAACTAGTCTTTGCTTAGAGAGGTTTTGAAGCATGCTCTACAAAGTGGCTCGTATGAATCGGTTTCTCCTAAAACAACTAAATTATCATTTTTAACTGTTCGGTGGGAATAACTGGCAAGACTTCCGCATTTCATGCATATTGCATGAACTTTGGTAACATATTCCGCCGATGCCATAAGCTCTGGAATAGGGCCAAAGGGCTTGCCTAGGTAATCCATATCCAGTCCAGCAACGATAACTCTTTTGCCTTTGGCAGCCAATTCATTACAAACACCAACCAGGTCATTCCCAAAAAATTGGGCCTCATCAATTGCCACTACGTCAAATTCATCAGCATAAAAAAGTATCTGTGAGGCATTTTCTACGGCTGTTGATGAAACAGTGTTGGAGTCATGCGAAACAACATCATCTTCATCATACCTTGTATCTATGGCTGGTTTAAAAATTTCTACCTTTTGCTTTGCAATGCGGGCACGGTTAAGTCTTCTTATTAGTTCCTCCGTTTTTCCAGAAAACATGGAACCACAAACAACCTCAATCCATCCGTATTTTACTGATTTAATATGGTCTTTTTCGAGAAACATCAGATACTATATGGTATTCTTTGTTTATTTTTGAATGATTTACCAAAACAAAATCTGAAAAGGGAATTATCGCTATACAGCTATTGAATTTGGGATTACAAAAATAAGAACTTTTTAATCAATGGATAAAGAAAAAATATTACTCAGGTTAAGTGCTCAGGTTAATACCTTAAAAGCCCATATAAAGCGATTACAAAAACAAGACGATGAAATACACTCTATGGATATGGATATCATGCGCAAGAACATCCTTGAGTTGTATGAAATGATATTTGAATTAAATGATATTTCAGAAAGCAGAGTTAAAAATGAAATCAAGAAAGAAGACGATATTGATATAACTAATACTGTAATTACTGATAATCAAACTAATGATATCGGGAGTGAGAATATTGTGACGGATAAACAGGAGGTAATCAAGGGTAATCATCCTGAGGCAAATCAAGAAGAAGTGTTGTTGCATTCAGTTGTTGAGGAAAAAGTAAAAGAGCCAAAGGTTGATAATTTATTAAGCGATGATACTCCTATCCAAGATGAGGTAAAAAATGAAGAGCCATTAGCACAGACAGCTTATGATCTTTTTTCTACAACAAGTGAAGATGCTGTTTCCAAGCAATTTGCCTCAGGTGAAGAACAGAGTGTGGGAGAAAAAATGCAAAAAACGCAAGTTGAAAACATTCGAGAAGCTATAGGTATAAATGAAAAATTCCTATTTATTAATGAACTTTTCAATGGCGATATGACAAGATATAATAAGATTCTGGATGAGATAAATGAACTTACTACCAATAAGGGTGTTGAAACATATATACTAGAACTTAAAGTTCAATCGCAGTGGGGTGATGATAATGAAGCGTACCATAAACTTAAGGAGCTTTGTGCAAGAAAACTTAACCAATAGTTCCATATAATGTCAAAGCTAACCATCGTTCCAACACCAATTGGGAATCTTGAGGACATGACCCTGCGAGCCATAAAAACTCTAAAGGATGTAGATTTAATATTGGCTGAAGATACCCGAACAAGCGGCAAACTATTAAAACATTTTGGGATTGAAACCAAAATGACACCCTATCACCAGCATAATGAACATAAAGTTTTAGAATTCATTGCTGAAAGAATTGAAAACGGTGAACACATGGCGCTCATAACTGATGCGGGCACCCCTGCTATTTCAGACCCTGGTTTTCTGATAATAAGGGAGTGCATTGCTCGTAGGGTTGAGGTTGACTGTCTTCCGGGGGCAACTGCATTTGTTCCAGCATTGGTTAATTCAGGCCTGCCTGCAGATAGGTTTTTCTTTGAAGGATTTTTACCGCAAAAAAAAGGACGGCAGGGTAGATTAAAATATCTCGCACAATTATCTCATACAATTATTCTCTATGAATCTCCCCATAGATTGATAAAAACACTAAAACAGATTTCAGAATTTTTTGGTATCGAGACAAGCATATCTGTTTCTAGAGAAATCACAAAGATTTATGAGGAAACGACAAGGGGATCTGTAATGGAGGTATTAAATTACTACACTGATAAACCTCCCAAAGGAGAGATAGTAATAATAATAGACCACAATAAAGTTTAATGAGTATTACTTTTAGCAATAACTTAAATACACAAACATGAAAAATCTAACCATCTTACTTATCATACTAACAATAGGGTTTTTACCTGCTGAGGCAAAAAAAGAAAAAGAAGAAGATAAAAAACAAGTTCTAAAATCATCTTTATTTAGTGGCTTAAGCTGGCGAAGCATAGGGCCTGCTTTTGTTTCTGGGAGAATTGCTGACTTTGCAGTAACCCCTGAAAATCATAGTGTTTATTATGTTGCTGTCGCATCAGGACACATCTGGAAAACAACAAATAACGGAATAACTTTCAGCCCAGTATTTGATAATTATGGTGTTTATTCCATGGGGTCATTAGCAATGGACCCTAACAATAGCAATGTTGTGTGGGCTGGAACAGGTGAAAATAACCACCAAAGGGCTCTGGGATATGGTAATGGCGTATATAAAACAATTGATGGTGGAAAGTCATGGAAAAATATGGGCCTAAAGGAGTCTCGACATGTTGGAGAAATATTAATTGATCCAAGAGATTCAGATGTTGTTTATATTGCTGCTGAGGGTTCTGCATGGGGCCCAAACGAAGAGAGGGGTGTTTTTAAGACTAGTGATGGTGGAAAAACTTGGGATAAGGTACTATTTATTAGCGAAAACACAGGGGTCGCTAACCTAAGCTTCGATCCTTCTAACCCAGATGTTATATATGCTGGAGCAGAGCAAAGAAGAAGACGTCAGTTTGGTAAAATTGGTGGTGGTCCCGAATCAGCATTTTATAAATCAACAGATGCAGGCAAAACATGGAATAAGCTTGAAAAGGGAATTCCAAAGGTTGACAAGGGAGGGATGGAAATCGTGGTTTCAGCAAATGATCCAAATATAGTTTATGTAATGTTTGAAGCATCAAATCAAAAGGGGGGCATTTTCCGCTCTACAGATAGAGGTGCATCGTTTAAAAAACAAAATAGCTACAACAGTAGTGGTCAATATTATAGTGAGCTCATTGTTGATCCCGTGGATTCACAAAAACTATATTCCATGGACACACGCAGTAAGGTAAGTACTGATGGAGGAAAAACATGGAAAAACATTGGTTTAAAAAACAGGCATGTTGATGACCATGCTTTATGGGTTGATCCATTAAACACAGATCATTTTATGATAGGGGGAGATGGTGGTATTTATGAGTCCTGGGATGATGGTAAAACATATATTCATAAAACCACACTACCTGTAACTCAATATTATCGTGTTAATGTTGATAATACGGAGCCTTTTTATTGGGTTTATGGTGGAACTCAAGACAACGCCTCAATGGGTGGTCCATCTCAAAACACTAAATCTGGTGGTGTTGCTTCAGACGAATGGGTTGTAACCCTAGGTGGAGATGGCTTTTGGCAGGCAATAGAACCAGACAACCCAAACATTGTTTACTCTGCATATCAATATGGAAACATATATAGGTTTGACAAGAAGTCGGGCGAGAGAATTAAAATTAAACCAACTCCAGGTAAAGGTGAAGATACATATAGGTGGAATTGGGATACGCCTTTTATTTTGAGTTCATATTCTGGTACCACGCTGTATATTGCTTCAAATAAGGTTTTTAAAAGTACAGATAGAGGCAATAGCTGGACTGTTATTAGTGATGATATTACGAGAAAAGAAGATAGAAATCAATTTCCTGTTATGGGTAAATATTGGCCATCAAGTGCTGTTGCAAAAGATGTTTCTACTTCACAATGGGGAACAGCAGTGGCATTAGCAGAGTCTCCGGTTAAAAAAGGGCTTATTTATGTTGGTACTGATGATGGGTTGATTCAGATTACAAATGACGATGGAGAAACATGGGTGAAAGTCTCAGAGTTCCCAGGAGTGCCAGAGTATACTTATGTTAGCGACATACTTCCTTCACAGTATGATGAAAATGTTGTGTATGCGACCTTTAACAATATAAAAAGTGATGATTTTACCCCCTATGTTTTAAGGAGTGATGATCAGGGTAAAACATGGGTTTCAATAGCTTCAGATTTACCCAAGAATGAAGCTGTTCACACTATAGCGCAAGATCCAGTTGAACAAAGCCTCTTGTTTGTTGGCACAGAAATGGGATTTTATTTTACAGTTAATGGTGGTGTTCAGTGGATAAAACTAGGATCAGGGTTGCCAGATATTGCAGTAAGAGATATTGCCATTCAAGAGAGGGAGAAGGACTTGGTAATTGCCACATTTGGCAGGGGTTTTTATATACTTGATGATTATTCTTCCTTGAGAGATGTTACGGAAGAGGTTATTGAAAATTCAAACGCAATAATATTTCCCATAAAGAATGCAAAAATGTTCATTAAAAGTGGTAATGGCAGATATGGAACAGGATCTGGATATTACCAAGCTCAAAATCCTGATTTTGGAGCTGTGTTTACATATTACTTAAAGGATGTACCAAAGTCATTAAAATCACAAAGATTAAAAAAAGAAAAAAAGCTTTTTAAAGATGGGGAGCCTATACCCCAGCCATCCAAGAAAATGATGGATGCTGAAAATAATGAAAAAGGTCCATATTTGATTTTTACCATTAGAGACAATAATGGAGGTATAATTAAGAAAATCCACAAAAAAGCTTCCAAAGGAATAAGCAGGTTTACATGGGATATGAGATATCGCTCCGTCAGCCCCGTAAGGCTAAAGAATAATAAGTTTGACTCCATGAATACGGGGTCAAAAAGCTTGAGAGCATTGCCTGGCAAATACACTGTGAGCATGGAAATGTATCATAATGGTCAGGTAGAAGAATTAGCAGGGCCCGTTGAGTTCAATACTGTAGTGTTAGAAAACACTTCCCTTCCAGATCCAGATCCAATTGCATCTCAAGAGTTCTACAAGCGAGTATCTGAATTACGAAGGGTTATGACTGCAACGATGAAATACCGCGAAGAACTATCAACAAAAACAGCATATATCCAGCAGGCAATTCAAAATGTGGTCGACCCTCCTGTAGAGATGCAAGGTGAGATGTATGAAATATCATTAGAGTTAGATAGTATTGCTTTTTTATTTTCAGGAACGCCTGCTAAGGCTAGCTGGGAAGAGGTTCCTCCAGAAATAATGCCACTAAGTAATAGGTTAGGAGAAATAGTATGGGTATCCTGGAGTTCCACATCGTCACCCACAGAAAGTCAAAAGGTTAATTATAATATCCTAATGGAAGAGCTTCCTGCTATTTTGGAAGACCTGGAGTCCATTCACAACAAACTAGGGGTTGCAGAGCAGGAGCTTGATAAAATGAAAGCCCCGCATACTCCGGGAAGAGTACCGAAGTTCTAATTGGTAAGAAATTAATGTTTGTGCTATTTTTTATTTTTTTAGCAGCAACGGTTTTCGGTCAGTGGCAAAGTCTAAATGGACCGGAAGATGGATTTATAAAGTATCATTTCTGATGAAAATAAGGGCCTGTCTAGTTTTATAATAGAATAATTTTGAGGTCAATAACTTGCTACATCAATGCCTAAACTGCATAAAGTGAGGTTTAAAATAATGTCGAATGAACAATAAAATTACCTTTTTTATTGGAATACTAGGGGTTAGCCTTTTTGTGGTTTCTTCTATTTTAGGTGGCCTTCTAATTGAAAATTAAGACTATTGAATATGCTGCATGTGCTGACAGCTAAGAATTATACGAATCAATAAAACGATTGGAAAAAAACAGAAAATTTTTTTATTATATTCACAAAAAAATTAAAAATGAAAGCATTAAAAATTTTAAGTCTGTTATTCCTTACATTATTAATAGTTACTTGTAAGCGTGATGATGATTTAATTGATGGAAATAATGGTAGTAGTATTACCATTGGGACCCAGGAGTGGATGGTTGAAAATTTAGAGGTAACGTATTACAGGAATGGCGATCCAATAAATAATGTAACCGATCAAGGTCTATGGTCTGAACTTACTACAGGTGCCTATTGCTGGTATGATAATGATAAGACTGCTAATGAAAAGTACGGAGCCCTTTATAACTGGCATGCTGTGGATGACCCCCGCGGACTCTGCCCCACAGGCTGGCATGTTCCAACAGATGCTGAATGGAGTATCTTAACAACTTATTTGGGAGGAGCAAGTGTAGTTGGAGGCATGATGAAAGATATCAGTAATTTGTGGAATAGTCCAAATACAGATGCCACTAACTCAAGTGGTTTTTCAGGCCTTCCGGATGGCTACCGTAGCTTCGATGGTCATTTCGACTCCATTGGTGTCTACGGTAGTTGGTGGACCTCTACAGAGAGTTCGGCGACCAGTGCCTGGTTCCGCGGCCTAAGTTACGACAATGGCTTCGTGTACGAGAACTACTACAGTAAGCAATATGGATTTAGTGTCCGTTGCCTTCGAGATTAATTTATTTGACAATTATAATAATTTTTTTTTCTATTTATAGAAAATTGTCACCCTCTTTGTAAGTGCGTGAACCGCATAATTTTGTGGGGTTACTAACTTATTTATTTGTTCCTGTTTTTATGATATTAATTGGATTGGGGTTAAAAAGATCACCCAATAACAATCCGTTTTCTTTGCAATCAATTGTATTTGGTGCGGTCAGTATTTTTCTTGTATCTATATTAGTTACAAACTCGGCTTCTGAATACATTGGGCTATATCAAAGAATGGTAGAATCAGTATTTGCTATATGGATAATCTTTTGTGCTATGGCAATAAAAAACCAGTAGATAAGAATTGAAAATAAAACTTGTGTATTTTAACGATAATTATGAAGATTAAAGATTTTGCAGTTGAAAGGTATTTTGCCAAATATGAGTTTAGTGCACAATATATGCTTTCTAGCTCTGACTGCGATGGCTATAGTATGGATTATGTTTTAAGTGTGGCATCGGCTGATGAAAAGAACTTATGGGAAAGCCTAAAACTTGGATATACCGAGACTGTTGGTAGTGAGTTTCTACGTAAGGCAATAAAAGGCCACTATAAAACAATCCAGATGGATGAAATTGTAGTTTCATCTCCAGGCGAGGCTAACTTCATATTAATGAATGTATTATTAAATAAAGGGGACAATGTTATATGTATGTCACCAATGTATCAGTCTCTTTATCAGGTCTCTAAGGACCTGGGGTGCTCCATTTCATTTTGGAAACCTCATGAGAATACTGGGGGTTGGCATTATGACATAACCGATCTAAAAAAGCTAATCTCATCAAAAACCAAACTAATTGTTGTTAATTTTCCACACAATCCAACAGGTTTTAGTCCCACCATTGAAGAGTACCATAAAATTATTGAGCTCGCGCGAGAGCGTGGAATAACCATTTTCTCAGATGAGATGTATCGTTATTTAAACCATAATAAGGAAACAGGCCTGCCATCCATGTGTGATTTATATGAAAACAGTATTAGCCTCTGGGGTACTGCAAAAACATTTGGACTAGCTGGCCTAAGGCTTGGTTGGTTAACCTCTAAAAACAAAGGCCTGCTTAAAAAGGTAGAAAAATTCAAAGACTATTTATCAATATGTAACAGCGCTCCAAGTGAAGTTTTAGGAACAATTGCCTTAAATAATATGGATAAGTTTGTGATTCCAAATATGGATAAGATAAGGTTTAATATTTCACTATTTTCAGAATTTCATAAGATTAATAGTGGGTTGATTGACTTCGAAGAACCTCTATCTGGATCTACAGCTTTCATAAGACTAAAAATAAATGAGCCTGCATCTGTTTTTGCTGAAAAACTTGTCAAAAGCACTGGTATTATGCTGCTGCCATCTGAAACCTTTGAATATGGAAAATGTCATGCAAGAATAGGTTTTGGCAGAAAAAACATGCCAGAAATGTTAAGTGTTTTTGGCCATTATATCAGAGAGCGTTATTTTTAGCAAAAAATACATAAAACATTATTATAAATTTTAAACCCTTTTAAAACATGAGACAATTAAGCGCTTACCTTATTTCAATAATGATAATATCGACATTAATATTGTCGGGGTGCAAATCTGACAACCTTCCTGCGCCAATTGAAACCCTAGATATTAAGTCCTTGAATGATTTAATAGATTCGTGGGAAAATTCTCCTACAATTGTTGAGCCAGTAAATATAGCTGACTGCCCTCCGTGTGGAGATTTAAATTGGAATGTTTCTCCGGGTGCTTATGTGGGAGGGGTGCCTCTTCCAGCGCAGCTATATGGGTCTTTTGGTAGTTGTGATCTTTACAAATGGGAAAATGGCCAACAAACAAGCAAGGTGGGATCACTTAATGAGATTATAGGTACGCCAAATGGCACTACAATGATTAATTGGAATGAAAATGAAGCTCCAAATATCAATTCTGGAATGATAACTGTTGAGTGCTGCATTGGCTGGGGAGTTTATGAAACCTCTACAGACTATTCCAAAGGCTGGGAGGTTGGAGCTATTTGGGATATGACACTTGGTTCAAATGCACTTTTTATACATGTTTGGGAACGAAAGCTTAATGAGGCAGGCGAACCTGTACTTAACTTGTGGGAAGCATTAATTGGAAATGATGATCCTATAGATGAAAAGGTCGCTTTATTGAATATGGCAACCACCTCAACATCAAACACTCTTGATGGTTATGATGTATATTATTTCCAAACAAAGCCCATTGGTGTTGGTGATGAGCCACAGGGAATCAAAAATATTACTGATCAAAGTCATTGGGCAACGCCTTAATTCATGACCCACTAATAAAAAACCCGATTCATATCTACTTGATATACATCGGGTTTAAAATTTTATGCGAGGTACCGAGCGGATTCGAACCGCTGTACATGGTTTTGCAGACCAGCGCCTAGCCACTCGGCCACGGTACCCTAAATAAATCGGATGGCAAAAATAGCATTTTTCCCATACTTATTCGGGGTTTTTAGAAATTTTAATGAGCAAATACAACTAGGCTAGCTTTTCTATTATGCTGGTTTAATTAACTAATTATAGTAGATGATGCTCTTGTGGCTAAGTATTTTCCAGCACCACCTATTATGGACATTACTTGAGGTTTGTTGTTGATCGCTCCTATGATTAATCCTGTCGATATTTTAAGGTTAAAATATTAAACTCACTATATTTGAAAATAAATATCCATAACACAATGAAGAAATACATTTTAATTGTTCTAATTTCAATTAGCGCTAATTTTACATCATTTGCACAGTGGGTGGATGATCCTGTTGTAAATAGTGTTGTTTGTGATCTTGGTGGCGAACAGGCCGTGCCACATATTGCCTATGACAATAATGGTAATTTCTATGTGGGATTCTATTCGAATGATGCTGGTAACTATGATATAAGGCTACAGTATTATAATTTTAGTGGTATTGCCCAATGGGCCAATAATGGAATTTTAATCAGTGATAAGACTCAAAACACCTGGATAACAGAGTGGGATCTTGGTGTTGATAATAATGGTAATTGTGTCATTGCATTTAATGATGTCAGGGATGGAAATGCAAATATATACGCATATTCAATATCCCCATCGGGAAGCTTCAGATGGGGTGATGATGGTATTCAGTTAACATCAGACCCACAAGATGAATATGTACCAAGCATTTCTGTTACCTCATCAAATAATGCAATTGTTGCCTGGTCAAGGCCAACTTCATCAGAGAGTGAAATAGTTATGCAAAAGATAACTCCTTCTGGTACTTTGGCTTGGGGTAGCGCTGGTATTACATTTCAAAGTGGCTCACAGAGCTACACGGGAGCAAGAGTTCTGGGTGTAGATGGCGACAATTACATAATGGGGTTTTATAAGGAAACGGGTAATTTTCCTGCCTTAACTCGTCATATATATGTTCAAAAATTTAATGGCTCAGGGAATACCATATGGACATCAGATGTATTAGTAAGCAACGCCAACGGTATCTCGGCATTTACAAACTTTACGATTGCTTCAGATAATTCAAACGGTATTATACTTGCTTGGATGGATGATAGGAATGGAGATAATAATATAAATGCCTCCGTACAAAGGGTGCTTAGTGATGGAAGTATCACATGGCCATCAAATGGGTCAAGCTGCATGACTTCGACATCAAATAGCAATCAAAACCCTCAATTACTTGGGGTAAATGGTAATAATGAAACACTTGTTAGTTGGAGTAAAAAAAATAGTGGCCAAACACAAACAGCAATTGCTGGACAAAAATTTTCAGATACGGGCGCTTTGCTTTGGGGTAATGATGGCATTGAGTTTATTGCCATGAGCTCCGATGTTTCTGGTGTTGTTGGTGGTAGTATTTTTAGTGGTACTAGTGCGCTGATCGTTTATGATGAATGGGTGTCTGGATCATCNATTTATTCACACATNAAAGGAATTGGCGTAGATGATGCCGGATCTATTATATGGAGTCCTGCATCAACTCTTATGGCAGGNAGAACAACNGAAAAAGTACATATTGTAAACTCAGACATGCATAATGATATGTTAATTNCAGTATGGGAGGAGGGTAGTTCTTCNGATATATACATGCAAAACATCTATACTGATGGNACAATTGGAGACCCTCCATTAAGCACTGATGCAACCCTAAGCGACCTCACCATAGATGGTGTAACAGTAGACGGGTTTAGTCCAGGTATATTTTATTATCAAGTGGGTATACCTGCCGGTAACCCTTTGCCAATCACTGGCGCAACGGCAAATGACCTAAATGCTATTGTTAATATTTCACAAACAACTTCCGTTCCGGGTACATCTAACGTGCTTGTCACAGCAGAAGACGGGGTAACTCAATTAACATATATCATTGATTTTCATATCGCTGGAACAGATGCTACCCTAATTGATTTAACCGTTGATGGCACAACAATTACAGGATTTGCACCTGATGTGTTCAATTACGACTACCCAGTTGCAACCGGGATGCCCATTCCAATTGTTGGAGCTACGCCAGCAGATTCCAATGCAATTACCATAATTACTCAAGCAACTGCGCTACCAGGTTCGGCAATGGTAGAGGTAACATCTGAAGACGGCCTAACAACGAATACCTACACCATTAATTTTTTATATACTGCAGGCTCGGATGCTACATTGGCAGACTTGCTTGTTTCTGGGGTTACAATTGAGGGTTTTGATCCTAATATATTTAATTATACATACGCTGTGTTGTATCCTGCTGCTGCTCCTTATGTACAAGGAATAGCCAGTGACTCTCTTGCAACTGTAGCTGATAACCAATGTGTTAATATCCCTGGTGATGCAACTATTGAAGTTACTGCCGAGGATGGTGTTACACAACTTACTTACACGGTTGGTTTTTATTATCTAGGGTATGACGCAACTCTTTCTGACCTTACTGTTGATGGAATTACCATAGCTGGATTTGATCCTCAAATAACATATTATGAATATGTGGTTGCGGACACATCATCAATACCTGTTGTTGATGGCATTACAAATGATCCTGAGGCAACCATTACCATAAATCAATGTCAACAAATACCGGGCGAGGCAACACTACTGGTAATTGCTGAAGATGGTGTTACTGAGATGACTTACACTGTTTATTTCTACACTCTAGGGTCTGACGCTACCCTTTCTGACCTTACAGTTGATGGCATAACGGTTAACGGTTTTGAGCCTTTAATTTTTAATTATGAGGTGAATATTCCAGAGGGGAGTCCTGTGCCAATTATTCACGGCATTCCAAATGATTCGCTAGCAACCACAACCATAACGCAAGCAACAACTGTTCCAGGTGAAGGGGTAATCATTGTTTTAGCTCAGGACGGAATTACAGAAGAAGCATATACGGTTGTATTTAAATTAATAACTGGAATTAATGAAGGTTCGCCCAACAAAATAATTCTATATCCAAACCCAGCAAAGGATTATTTTGAAATTTCTTCGGGACAAAAGGTTGAGGTTATAAAAATTGTGAGCGTGGAGGGAAAAACTATTTTGGATAATTTGAAAAATGGAATCGAGATAATAGATATTAGTGTTCTTGAGCCAGGTGTTTACTTTGCTGTTGTTAGCATTAACCACAAGCTTATAAGTATTCGCTTTATTAAAAATTAACCCGTCCTCTCAAATAACCACCTCATTACCAGTGGCTAAAGCTTTTAGACAGCTGGGGCACAAGCATGTGCTATATTTTTGACCGATGGCGTCTTGAAGGCTTTGTGGTAAACTAATTTCATAACACCAACACTTGCCAGACTTACTACAATCAAAAGGCTTACCGCAACGTGGGCATATTTCATCCTCAATGAGTTTCATTCTGCTGCTTTAACGTTAGGCTCACAAAGTCCATCTTTCCACCTAGGGGAGGGTTCATTTTTCTAATTTTCAAGGTAGCGCTTTCAACTTGTGGAAATTTTGTCGTCACCGAATCTAGTATTCTTCTTCCAACATGCTCCAATAACTTTGAGGTTATTACCATTTCAGACTTTACCAGCCTAAATACCTCTTGGTAATTAACAGTATCTTCTAAATTATCCGAGGATTCTGCTTTGTTTGTGTCAACAGTTAAGAAGATATCAACTATGAACTTAGTGCCCGTGAGTTGCTCTTCTTTAAAACAACCATGATAGGCAAAAAACTCCATTCCTTCAACAGATACAACAGACATATTATTCCTTTCTTCCTAATTTATTTAGCCCCTGGTCCATCCTTTTTAAGGTCTCGTCTTTTCCCAAAATGGCTATTATATCAAATAAATGGGGGCCCCTTAGAGCTCCAACGATTAGAAGTCTAAAAGCATTCATAATCATTCCCATTCCATATTCTTTATTTTCTATCCAGGTTTTAACAACCTCTTCCATATGTTCTGATTTAAAGCTGCTGATATTGTATAAAATGTCTTTTAGCTCGTTCATCTGATCATAGGAATCATGTTTCCACCTTTTATTGACTGCTTTAGAATCATACTCTTGTGGTCGAACGAAGAAAAAATCAAGCTGGTTCCAGATATCCTTCACAAAATTTGCTCTTTCTTTAACAATCCCAATAACCCTGGACATTTTATCTTTTTCCACTAATACCCCATTGCTTTCGGCTATGGGCAAAAGCATTTCAGCAAGCTCATTATTCTTTTCTTTTTGTAAATACTTATGGTTGAACCATGCTGCTTTTTGGGGGTCAAATTTTGACCCTGATTTTCCCACCCTTTCTATTGTAAACTCTTCTACCAACTCATACATTGAAAATATCTCTCTATCATCTCCCGGGTTCCATCCCAAAAGAGCTAGCATGTTCACAAATGCCTTTGCTATATAGCCATCCTCACGAAAGCCCGATGATACCGAGCCCGTCTTTGGATCAGTCCATTGTAGAGGAAAAACAGGAAACCCAAGCCTATCGCCATCTCGTTTGCTCAGCTTTCCATTTCCATCAGGCTTTAAAATAAGAGGTAAGTGAGCAAATTTTGGTTTTTCCCATTTAAATGCATCATATAAAAGAACATGCAAAGGAAGTGATGGCAGCCACTCTTCTCCCCTAATAACGTGGCTTATTTTCATTAGATGATCATCAACAATGTTTGCAAGATGATATGTTGGCATTCCATCTGATTTAAATAATATTTTATCATCTAATACTGAGGAGTTAACCTCTATCCTACCTCTTATGAGGTCATCCATAATAACGTTTTCGTTCTCGGGCATTTTAAACCGGATAACATAGGGTTCTCCATTTGATAGTAAAGCTTTTGTTTCTTCGTCTGTAAGTGTAAGAGCGTTTTTTAATCGCTTGCGCTCATCTGCATTGTATATAAAAGTTCTTTTTTCCGCCTCATAAACAGATCTAACTTTATTTAGTTCTTCTGGGGTATCAAATGCATAATATGCATGCCCCGATTTTATCAGTTTAATTGCATATTCACGATAATAGTTTTTTCTCTCCGATTGTTTGTATGGCCCATAATCTCCTCCAGCCGTAGCCCCTTCGTCAAATTCGATTCCACACCACTTAAAAGAATCAATAATATATTGTTCAGCACCTGGCACAAACCTATTTTGATCTGTGTCCTCTATACGAAGGATTAGTTTTCCCCCATTCTTCTTTGCAAATAAGTAGTTGTACAATGCTGTTCTTACGCCACCAATATGCAGTGGTCCTGTTGGGCTGGGGGCAAACCTCACTCTTACATCGTTGTTGCTCATTATTACTCGTTTATTGGGCAACAAAGATAGTTAAGTTGAAACTTTAATGTTCGGTCTTCTGCTAGAAAGTTTTTATAATAATTTATTTTGCTTGTATGCATTTTGTTAGTCATCAATATTTTGTTTTGAGCCTTTGTGGCAATCAACAATGAAAAACATCAAATATAATTAAAGATCCCCTAAAAAATAATACTCAAAAATGATTGGGATGTTACTTAATAGCCTAAAATTGTATAAATTTGCAGGCAGAATCGCAAATTCATTTCTTAATTAGCCATTCCTAAAACATACTATCATGAACATTAAAAATTCAATCATTATTACAATTGTCAGCATCTTTTTACTGGCATCATCTTGTAATCACGCAGATAAAAATCAAATGACCGCTAAACAAATTCCATTGGAGGATTTTTTTAAGAATCCTGAAAAGACAAGTTACCAAATTTCACCAGACGGGAAATACTACTCTTATATGGCACCATACGAAAACCGTATGAATGTTTTTGTACAAGAAAAGGGTAGTGATGAAATAATCCAGCTAACAGCTGAAACAGACAGGAGTGTTGCTGGCTATTTCTGGCCAAACAGTGAGCGCATCCTTTACCTAAAAGATACAGGTGGCGATGAAAACTATAAGTTGTATGGTATTAATATTGATAGTACCAATGCGATTGCTTATACTGAGTTTGATGGTGTACGCACTCAAATTATTGATGGTCTTCCGGACATCCCAAATGAGGTTATTATAGGGTTAAATAAGCGCAATCCTCAGGTTTTTGACCCGTATAGGCTGAACCTTGAAACAGGAGAAATGGAAATGTTGGCAGAAAACCCTGGAAATATTCAGGGCTGGATGTTTGACCATGATGGTAAATTAAGAATTGCCTTTGCTATTGTTGATGGTGTAAACGTTAGTTTATTATACCGTGAAACTGAAGCTGATGAATGGGAGAGTGTTCTTACCACAAGCTTTAAAGACAACCTTAGTCCCGAATTTTTCACATTTGACAACAAAAATGTTATTGCAACATCAAATTTAAATCGCGACAAAAGTGCTGTTGTTGAATTTGACATTGCTACCGGCAAGGAAATAAGGTTATTGTATGAAAATGAAGATTATGATGTTTCTAGTGTTGGGTATTCCAAAAAAAGGAAGGTAATTACTAGCGCTAACTACACATCCTCAAAAGCAGAAAAACACTTTTTCGACAAACAATACGAAGACTTATACAAAAGGCTAGAAAAAGAGCTTGGGGATTACGAGATTGCAATTACTGATTTCAATAAAAACGAAGATGTATACATAATCCGTACCTATAGCGACCGTTCTCTTGGGGCATATTATATTTATGATTTAACCTCTGATAAGCTTGAAAAAATAACAGATGTTAGCCCTTGGATAGATGAAAATGAAATGGCTAATGTGTTTCCGGTTACATATAGCTCAAGAGATGGTTTAACCATCCATGCTTATCTAACCCTACCAAAAGGCTATACGCCCGAAACAGCAAAAAACCTGCCCACAGTAATTAATCCCCATGGCGGACCATGGGCTCGAGATGGCTGGGGATTTAATCCTGAAATACAATTCTTGGCTAACCGTGGTTATGCAGTTTTTCAAATGAACTTTAGAGGATCAACTGGTTATGGTAAAAAGTTTTGGGAAGCCTCCTTTAAAAAGTGGGGACTAGAAATGCAAGACGACATTACTGATGGAACTAATTGGCTTATTAAAAAGGGTATTGCTGATCCAAACAGAATAGCTATTTATGGGGCAAGTTATGGTGGATATGCTACTTTAATGGGGCTTGTTAAAGAGCCTGAATTATATACTGCAGGGGTTGATTATGTGGGCGTATCAAATATGTTCACCTTTATGAAAACAATTCCTCCATATTGGGAGCCGATGTTGGATATGATGTATGAAATGGTAGGAAACCCAACTTCTGATAGTGTTTTGTTAAGAAAGGTTAGCCCTGTTTATCATGTTGATAAAATAACATCTCCTCTGTTCATAGCTCAGGGAGCAAACGATCCACGTGTAAATATTGACGAATCAGATCAGATTGTTGAGGCGATGAAAAAGCGTGGTGTTACGGTTGAGTATATGGTAAAGGATAATGAGGGTCATGGTTTTAGTAACGAAGAAAACCGTTTTGATTTTTACCGCGCAATGGAAAGCTTCCTAAACAAGCAGCTTTTGAAGAAATAAGATTTTTCTCCTATTGATTCTCTAGGATTAAATCATCTTACTGCAGAAGATTATATTTTAACAAAAGCTCTTTTGAAAATACCGGTTTCGGACCTGCCTACAATGGTATATATTCCTGGTTTTAGGTTAGATGTGTTTAGTGTTTTATTCCTCCCTGACGCCTGTTCTTTGATTAGAATATTGCCTTTAACTGAATAAACCTCAAGTTTCGTTTTATGATTATTATTCGAAAAATAAACACTTATTTCATTTGTAGTAGGGTTGGGGCCAATTGTGAAAAAAGTCTTGTTTGGATCGGTTTCTTGCACTGATGAAATTTCTGAAACCTGCTCCATGGTCCAGGCCTCTGGATCAACAATTATATTGCTAACATCCTTTTCAAGATTTAATGAAAAAACATTAAGGTTGTCTGTTTGCTTTAGCCTAACCAAAGTATCAGTTCCGTCGCTAAAGTTAATTCTATAATCCATTAACATTTCAAAAAGCGAAGTATGGCCGGAGCTTGTTGTTTGTGTTGAGCTTATAAATAGGGTTTTTTCCTCATTTTGCCAATATCTATATGAGTATATAGGGAAGCCTTGTCCATAATACCATTGATTAAAAAAGGTGTATAAATCAATCCCTGATATTTCCTCAGCAACCGTTTTAAAATCTTCTCCGGTTGCTGTTCCGCCACCATATTCGTTCATGAAACCCTTTAATATGTCAAAAAATATTTGATCATTTTGTATTTCATGCCTCAACATGTGTATAATTGAGGCTCCCTTGTCGTATGATAACCTGCCATTAAATATTCTCCACTCATTTCCTGGATAAATCTCCGATTCTGGAACGTATACGCTTCCCGCATTTTCATTCATGGCATGATCCTGAGCTTTGGTAATAAAAGCTTTTGCAGATTCATTGCCTAAAATAAATTCGTTTGCTAAATAGTCCGAATAGGTTGCAAAACCTTCATTAATCCAAATATCACTCCATGTAGCACATGTAACATGATCACCAAACCACATATGGCCAAGCTCATGAGCTATTAAATGAAAGCTAAAATTGCCCATAGTTGACATGGTTTGATGCTCCATCCCCCCGCCTAACTGAGTTTCACAATGACCATATTTTTCATTAAAAAATGGATACAAATTAAAAAGGTCACAAAATACATCCATAATATCAGAGGTTTTAGATATTGATTCTTTTTTGGCATCAACGTTGTCTGGATTATTGTAAAGAAAAGACTGAATGAGTAGAGAGTCTCCATTCATTTGTTGGGGGTGTGCATAAATACTGTAGTCCGCATAATCCGCTACAGCAAATGATATTAGATAATAGTCTATGGGATAGTTTGTTTTCCATTCATATCTCTTTTTACCGTTGCCCAGGTCTACTACATTTTTGAGCAGCCCTTCTGACCCAACCATATTTGTGGATGATGTTGTAAAATTTAAAATGGCAGAATCTGCCTTGTCCTGGAGGTCCTGCTTTACGGGAAACCACTGTTTTGCAGAAAATGGTTCTGACAAAGTCCAGGTAACGTGCTTGTCCCAGGCAGCAGAATAGTCTGTTGTGACTCCAGTAAAAAAGCCACCCCCAGAAGGTTTTCCTTCATAATAGATTCTCGCCTCAATAACACCACCCGCTTCAATTAATGGTATTGGCATTATTACATTGTCATTTTCTCTGTAAAAGTTTGTCACCAAATCTCCATTAACAAGAATGTTGCTTATTTGCTGTTCGGGAACAAGCTCAAACGCGAATGTGTCAATGTCGATGAGAGCAACTGCGTTTATTGAAACATTTCCACTCACAAAAGTAGAGGTATCGCTAACATGCAAATCCAAAACATAGGAAGTAACATCATAATCGAAAAGAAACTTGCTCTGCCAGTTATATTCTGGATTAAAAAGGAAGTTGTCATTTTCAGTTTTAGCATGAACACATTTAATGTCATGGCTAAATGTATTAGACCACTGGCCATTAAGACTAATGGTTATAAAAATTATAAGTGCTGTTATGTTATACTTCATAAGCTACTTCTTATTTATGGTTTTTGTTTTACTGAAGCGTTTAATTAGATTTTAAAATGGTTTCGTTTCACCATTAAGTTAAAGCTTTGAATTTATATCTTTGCTATTTATTAGACCTCTAATTTATTTTATGTAAAAATAAGCAGATTACTATGATTTATGAGTATTGTTGTCCCACAATATTCATTATTATCTACAGTTTATAATATTAACAGAAATTATTGCCTTGTTAAACTCATCATATAACATATTAACATCCAAGCTTAATGGGTTTATAAAAAAATATTATAAAAACCTGATTATTAAAGGCTCTATATTGAGCCTAGGTATTATTGTTTTATTATTTATTCTAATATCAATATTCGAGTATTTATCATGGAGTAATTCACTTACAAGGACCATTGTGTTCTACTCATTCTTGATTTTGGTGAGTTTGATTATTGTTTATTGGATAATTATTCCAGCGCTGAAACTGCTACGGCTCGGAAGCGTTCTTTCTCACGAAGATGCGGCAAAAATTATTGGAACTCATTTTCCTAATGTTAGCGATAAATTACTTAATGCAATTCAGCTAAATAAAATAGCTGGGGCGCAAAGCCAAGAATTACTGGCTGCTTCCATTGATCAAAAGACCTCTGAGCTTAGCCCTATCCCCTTTAGAAGGGCTATTTCTTATGGAACTAATTTAAAATATTTGAAGTTTGTTGCGCCACCTATCCTACTAATAATATTGCTAGTTTTAACTGCCCCATCAATTATTCTAGAACCTGCTGAAAGATTGATCAACCACAGACAAAATTTTATCAAGCCATTACCATATAAATTAGAGTTACTAAATGATAAGTTTGAGTCTGCTCAACACTCCGATTACTCGGTAAGAATTGCAGTAAAGGGAGATGAAATACCATCAAAAATATGGGTTGGGCAAGATGGGTTTAAATATAGGGCCATTGAGGTTAGGCCGGGAGTGTTTGAGTATGTCTTTAAAGATGTTATAAATAGTCTATACTTTTCGTTGATTACTGATGATTATCAGAGTGAAAAATATAAGGTTTCAATATTTCCACGACCTGTTATTTTCAGCTTTAATGTCGAGTTATCATATCAACCATACCTTCAGGTCGCAGATGAAACAATTGAAAACACAGGAGACTTGATAGTCCCAGAAGGAACAAAATTAACATGGCATATTTTCACCAAAGACACCCGTAATATTGGTTTTAAAGAAGGGGATGATTTTTTTATTCTTGAAAAAAACGAATCAAATGTGTTTACCCACAGCACCCTAGCGGCAAAAGACTTTGGCTATTCGGTTGTGGCATCAAATGAGTTTATGACAAGTGCTGATTCCATGGGGTTTAATGTTCAGATAATAAAAGATGAGTTTCCATTAATAACCATTAATAAATATGGAGACGAACAGGGTTTTGGTTTGGTTAATTTCAGTGGTATTATTAGTGATGATCATGGGTTTTATGCTTTACGATTCTTTCACAGAAAGGATTCTATACCAGCAAAGCCATGGGAATACAAAGCATTGTTAATTGACAAAAACATCTCTCGCCAAAGCTTTGATTATATGTTATTGTTTCAGGAACTTAACCTTGCCCCCGGAGAATCGCTAAAGTATTTTTTTGAAGTTAGGGATAATGACGCATTTAATGGCTTTAAAAAGACAAGGTCTGAAATCTTTACATTTAGTATGCCTGATTCCAAAGAGCTTGAGGAGAAGGCTGAAGAAGCTTCGGATCAGCTCAAGGCGAAGCTCTCGAATTCAATTAGGGGTTTAGACGACCTTAACAAGCAAATAGAGAGCACTCGGCTTAATTTGTTTGAGAAAAAAGAACTTAGCTGGGCAGATAAAAAACAACTAGAGGAATTGATTGAAAAAGAAGAAGGCCTGAAAAAGCAGGTTGAGGATATGCAAAAGCTCAAGGATGAGATAAAAGAGTTAGAAGACATGCTCAAAATGAACATGAGCCCTGAGCTTATTGAAAAATTGCAGCGTCTTGAGAGCTTGTTTGATGATCTTTTTAACAAAGAGCTGCAGGAGGAGTTAGAAAACCTCAAAGAGGATCTTAAAAAGGAGAACCTTGATGAGTTCCTAGAGCGGATGAAGGAAGAAAACCAGGATTTAAAAAGCGACATTGAGCAAAGCCTAGAGCTGTATAAGCAAATGGAGGTGGAACAACTCATGGAAAAAGCGATTGAGGAGATGGAGAATTTATCTAAAAAAGAAGATAATCTCAGCAAAGAAACTGAGGATAAAAAGAACTCAAAACAAGAGGGAATCAAAAAACAAAAAGAAATACAAGAAAAGTTCACAGAGTTAATGGAAACTATTGAAGAAGCTGAAAAGCTTAACACTGAACTAGAAGACCCATTTAATATGGAAATGGACGAGTCGTCCCCTGATGAGATAAGCCAGAAAATGGATGAGGCTCAGGAAAACTTGGAAAAAAACAAAAAAAATAAGGCTTCTGAAAATCAGAAGGATGCAGGTAAAAAAATGAAAGATATGGCAGATGCGTTATCAGCCATGATGAGTGCTGCAATGGAAGAAAGGATGGGCGAAGACATCGAACAAATCAGGAATATGCTTGATAATTTACTGGACTTAAGCTTTGCCCAAGAACGTCTAATGAAGAAATTAACAGGGATTACAAAAAACGACCCTAAAAACTCAGACATTAGAGATGATCAAAAAAACATTAAAGATGATTTTGTGATCATTAATGATTCGCTGATGGCTATGAGCAAGCGACAAATTGCAATACAGCCCTTTGTGGTTAAAGAGGCGGGTAAAATAAATGAGCACATAGCAAGGGCTCTGCAAAATATGCAAGAGCAAAATTTGGGGCAGGCAACTTCTCAACAACAGTATGCTATGACGTCAATGAATAACCTGTCTCTAATGCTTGCTGAGTCGCTGGAACAAATGGAGCAATCCATGCAGATGTCTGGAAACAAAAAAGGTAGTAAGAATTGTAAATCCCCAGGAAAAGGTAAATCTCCATCCATGTCAGAGATTATGAAACAGCAGCAGGGGTTAAATAAGGGCATGCAAGGTAGAATGAAAAAAAATGGTCTAACTGGCAAAACTGGTTTAAACAAGAAAAGCGAGGAGTTGGCAAGAATGGCGGCTATTCAAGGGGAAATAAGAAGAATGCTTCAAGAGGTAATAGACGGACTTGAGTCTCAGGGTGGTAATGGCAGCTCTCTAAATAAAATTGTTGATGAGATGAAAAAAACAGAAGAAGACATAGTGAATCGTAGGATTACACAAGAAACCTATAATAGACAAAAAAACATTGAAACAAGGCTTTTAAAATCAGACAAAGCTATGCAAGAAAGAGAAAAAGAGAAAAAAAGGGAGTCACAGGAAGGAAAAAATCGAAATTCCGGTAACCAAAACAACGAAATAGAGTATAAGGTTGAAAAAGAAAACCAAGAAGAAATTCTCATCACAGCCCCCATCGAAGTTAGGCCTTATTATAGGAAGCTGTTAAGAGAATATCTTTATAAACTAGAAAACAATAATAATAATGGTGAACAATGATCAAACAGTTTCCGTAGATCTTATTCCAGACAACATTAGAGAAATTGAACTTTTTGTTGATAGGGTTTGTGATCAGCTGTTCATTAACGATACTTATTATGGAAATATCTTAATGTCTCTCACAGAAATGTTTAACTATTTGGTTGAGCATGCTTCTTCTGACAAGCTGGAAATAACCTATCATTCCAATTATGAAAATATTTGCATCTCTTTTTATCCTGTTGATAGCCAGGTTGTTACAGCCTTTAGTCAAAAGATAGACCTTGATGCTTTTGTGGGCGAAGAGAGTCACAGGCACCTTTTTCTTATACACTCTCTTGTTGACAAAATCCATGCTTCTAAAAGCGAAGTACTATCCCTTGAGTTCGACATAAGCGCATTACATAATGAGATTTACCAAAGCCGCAAATCTTTATTAAATGACTACTTCTCCAAGCAGGGGATGGAAGAAAAAGTTAAACATCAAAATGATTAATTTTTCTCATTTTGACAATTCACCAACGCTAAACCTAGATCTAAAACAAGCGGGCAGCTGGATTGGTAGTATAATTGTTTCGGAACATAAAATAATAGGAACCATAAGCTATATTTTTTGTTCGGATGATGAGTTACTTAAAATAAACAAGAAGTTTTTAAATCACGACAGTCTTACAGATATAATATCTTTTCCAGAGTTAAATTCAACAAGTATTATAAGCGGTGAAATATACATAAGCATAGACAGGGTAAAGGAAAATGCTATAAATTATAATGTTGAATTTAAAAACGAATTGCATCGAGTTATGGCACATGGTGTACTCCACTTCGTTGGTTATGGTGATAGCACAACCGAAGATAAGGCAGAAATGCGCTCAAAAGAAGATTATTACTTAAATTTGCTGCCACAAACCTACTAATTGTTCCACGTGAAACAAATGAATATGTTCGAGCGATATGATGTTATTGTTGTTGGGGGTGGTCACTCTGGGGCAGAGGCGGCGGCGGCGGCGGCAAACCTTGGATCAAAAGTGTTGTTGATCACAATGAATCTTCAGAAAATAGCACAAATGTCATGTAATCCCGCTATGGGAGGTGTGGCGAAAGGTCAGATTGTAAGAGAGATTGATGCTTTGGGTGGATATTCTGGTTTGGTAAGTGACGCAACCATGATTCAATTCAGAATGCTAAATAAATCAAAAGGGCCGGCAATGTGGAGTCCAAGAACCCAAAACGACAGGGTACAGTTTGCCATAAAGTGGAGAGAACTGTTAGAAAAAACTCCAAACATGGATTTTTGGCAAGACACTGTGACCAATATTATTTTGAAAGATGATGTTGCTGTTGGTGTTAGAACACAAATGGGCCAAGATATATATGGAAAAGCTATAATACTTACAAACGGAACCTTCTTAAATGGCAAAATACATATCGGCAAGAAAAACTTTGGAGGTGGAAGAATTGGTGACCCGTCTTCGGCTGGAATAACAGAGCAGCTTAAGTCGCTTGGTTTTGAAAGTGATAGAATGAAGACAGGAACCCCTGTTAGGGTTGACGGTAGAACCATTGATTTTACAAAGATGGAAGAGCAAAAGGGTGATGATTCCCCAGGCGGATTTAGCTTTTTAAAACAAAATAGACTAAAAACACAAAGGAGCTGCTGGATTACATACACCTCTCCAGAAGTGCATAATATTCTTAAGACAGGATTCGATGATTCACCAATGTTCGCTGGCAGAATTGAGGGTGTTGGTCCACGATATTGTCCATCCATAGAAGATAAAATTGATCGGTTTTCTGATAGAGATAGGCATCAGTTATTCGTTGAGCCAGAGGGATGGAATACGGTTGAATACTACATCAACGGATTTTCCTCTTCTCTGCCCGACCATGTACAATTCGAAGCCCTAAAAAAAGTTGTTGGCTTTGAGAAATCAAAAATATTTACTCCTGGTTATGCTATTGAATACGATTACTTCCCACCAACGCAACTAAAGTATACATTAGAAACAAAAGTCGTTAATAATCTGTATTTTGCCGGGCAAATAAATGGTACAACTGGATATGAAGAAGCTGCAGCTCAAGGTCTTGTGGCGGGCATAAATGCGCATTTAAAGATTCAAAATAAAGAACCATTTATTCTGGAGCGCCATGAAGCATATATAGGTGTTTTGATTGATGATCTGATTACAAAAGGTGTGGATGAGCCTTATCGCATGTTCACGTCAAGAGCGGAATATAGAATTTTATTGAGGCAAGATAACGCAGATGTAAGGCTCACAAAACGCGGGTACGATATAGGGCTTGCTTCACAAGAAAGATACGACTTAGTAGAGAAAAAAAGAAAAAAAATCGAGGAGATTGAGAGGTTTACTAAATCACAAAGCATAAGCCCTCAAGAGACCAACAAACTAATGAAGGCAAAGGGCACCTCTCAACTAAGACAAAAGGTAAAAATCTCGGACGTTCTACTGCGACCACAAATTAACATTAGTGATCTCATAAAAACATCAGAATCACTTAACGAAAGAATAGAACAGATTAAGCCAGATAATGATGACCTTGAATCAGCAGAGATATTAATAAAGTACGAGGGCTATATAGCAAAAGAGAAAGAGCTGGTAGCTAAATTACTTCGGCTTGAAGGAACCCCTCTTAAGGAAGATTTTGACTATCACACCTTGAAGTCTATATCAAATGAAGCAAGAGAAAAACTATCTAAGATTAAGCCACGCACAATTGGCCAGGCATCACGTATTAGTGGTGTTTCACCGTCAGACATAAATGTAATTGCCGTATTTTTAGGCAGATAAAAAAGTTTCACGTGAAACAAAAAACTATACTAAAAAAAATTGGTGAGTGTCCAATATGCTCGAGCAAAAAGTCATCATTGTATATGGACACGCAGGATTATTTTTATTCGCAAGAGCCCTTTTCCATAACCCAATGCAACGAGTGTGAGTTCCTGTACACCAACCCGGTGCCACAAAATATGTTTAAATATTATCAAACGGAGAAATATTATTCACACAACACCGCATCTGGGGGTGTGGTTTCAGAAATATACTCACTCTTAAGGCGGTTGAACATAAAGAAAAAGTATAATCTATTAAACAAAATAACTTCTGGTAAGTCTATTTTAGACGTGGGCTGTGGGACAGGAGAGCTTTTGGGTTACTTTAAAAACAAGGGCTGGGCCACCATGGGCATAGAACCCAATGATAAGGCTAGGGCCATTGCTTATAATAATAATGATGGTAATATATACGGGGAAGATCATTTAGCAGAATTAAAGCCTAAATCCTTTGACATTATTACCCTATGGCATGTTCTAGAACACGTTGAGCATCTAAACACAAGAATGGAGGAGTTAAAAAGGTTAATAAAAAAGGGGGGATCCTTAGTATTTGCGCTTCCTAATATTAATTCTCCAGACTCAAAAAAATATGGAGCGTTCTGGGCAGCACTGGATGTTCCACGTCACCTTTACCATTTCAATGAAAAATCCTTCAAAAAACTTCTAGCCAAGCACGGCCTAAAATTAGTTTCATCATTACCCATGAAACTTGATTCTTATTATGTAAGCATGCTGAGTGAAAAATATATGGGTAACAGTTTGTACATGCCGGCCGCATTTATAAACGGTACAATTTCTAATATTAAGGCGAAGAAAAATAACAACTATTCAAGTATGATATTTGTTGTAAGAAATATTTAAGTACCTTGATGGGGTAATAAACTTAATGAAATTGAGTGTTAATAGAAATATAAATAATTGGTCTTCCGAACATAAGCCATGGAGATATCTTGTCCTTTCATTTATTTTTTTCTCAATATTCTTTTTTTCTCAACAAAAACACGAAAACTTCTCCTCTCAACATAAAGAGCTTTTATCCGTCGCCCAATCTATTGACAATGAGCTTGTTATCATGGATAGCACAATGCTTAAAATTAAAAAAAGCCTTGCGGCACCCCCTCTTAGAATCGATTATAATCACATCAACGCTATACTGTCCACAAATAAGCTATTCTGCCAAATTGGGAATCGGGACAGTCTTTTTTATTGGAATAACAGTGAGGTAAGCCCATACGCCCTTGATTTTGTGGAAGATCCCACCAACACCGATTGTATTAAAATGCCATCAGGCTGGTTCTTGGCGAAGCATGACACATCTCACAACCTAAACATTTCCATTTTTCATAAAATAAAATCTGAATACAGCCTTAACAACCACTTTTTGAAATCGACATTTGAAGCCCCCTATTTAGCCTCAAATAATATTTCTCTATCGATGGTTGAAAATAGATCAGAGCATATATTAAAGAAAAAAGATGGTTCCTTTTTATTGGGTCTAAATTATGATCATGCAAAATATGGAGAGGCTCAATACAGCTTACTATTAATTGCCCTCTATTTTGCATGGCTTATGTTCTTAATAATTGGTGTAAATAAATTCTTAATGGCTAATGCCAACAGGCTTAAATATCTTGAAAAAACACTAAGCATCCTTTTTGTTATTATAGTATGGGCATTGCAACATGTGTTTATGAGCATTACAAACTATGATATGTGGAGCAGCCAAAGCGTTGCTTTGCTCATAGACTCTTTTCTTTTTCTCATGATATCAATAATAATATTTATTCCAACAGGCTCGCAAATTATTAATAAAGGGTTAATTAAGCCCTCCCTTAATGCTGTGTTTACCTCACTATATATATTTTCCTTGGTTTACTTAATATACAAATCATCCATGCTTATGGAGGGGGTGTCTCTGGAGGGGGTGTTTTCTTTTGATATTTCTATTTATTCCTTTTCATTTAGTATTATTACAGCCTGCGCAGGTTCGTATATGGTAATATCCTCTATTATGAGTCGCCCAATAAGAACAGCGCCCTCATTAGTGTTGAGTGTTTCGGTTTCAATTATCGCCTTATTGGCTATCTACATATTATTTCCACAGCCAGATATCATTTTCTTCCTAGCGTTTTTCTTAATCGTATTACTTCTCCTTGTTGAAAGGTATGTTTGGAACCACATTCATGATGGCTTGGTTAGAAAACTAGTGATAATTTTAATATTGTCTGGCTTGTCTGCTATTATGATAAACCTTTCAGTATCATCTAAGGCAAATGCGTCACAAGAATATATAGCTGGTGTGTTAGGCACGGAGAAAGATTTAGAATTTGAACGGTTATTTATGAACGTAAACGGTCTTATCTCGGGTGATTCAACGCTTAGGAAAATTATTGAAAATGATACCAGCGGAGTCATGGTTAAAGATTATCTACTGCGTACATATTTTGCAAAAAGCCATAGTAATTACGATATTCAAGTAACCCTCTGTGATAATACGGAGCTAATCGAAATTCAGCCAGAAAAAAGGGTTTATAACTGTAATGAATATTTCAACACCCTTATATTAAGTCAAACAACAAAAACTAATGCGCCGAACCTACATCGCTTTAATGGTTTCTCAGAAGGACACTATTATATTGCAAAATTCTCAGTCGCAATCCCCAGTATTAATGGGCTTAATTTTTATATAGAGTTCATACACTCCCATGTTCCAGAGGGGTTGGGTTACCCTGAGCTTTTGGTTGATAATAAAACTCAATCACTGAACCTTTCTGGTTTTTCATTTGCAAGATACAATGATGATGTATTGGTATATAAGTTTGGGAAGTACCAGTATAGTAATATAGATTTTAAAGGTGCGGGCAAAGAGGATGGCCATTTCTACTCCCTAAATAATCACAAGCATTTTGTGACAAACATTAAGGGTGAGGGCCGGCTTATTGTTACCAGAGAAAAAGTCCCATTAACAATTCGCGTTGTAATATTTTCCATAATATTTATAGTGTTTTCTATTATTTCAATCATTGGATACCTGGTTACCTCGGCAAGAAAAGCACTGGACCTTTTTAGAATGAATTTTAAAACAAGGCTGCAGACGTTTATTATAGGGACCCTTACTATAACATTTGTATTAATAGCAACATCTACCCTTTATTTTATGCAAAATAATTCGCGTGAAGAAATGGAAGACCAGCTAAAAGAGAAAACAAACTCTGTTCTAATTGAACTACAACATAAATTATCCTCGGTTTCTGATCTTGAAAACGAAGACAGGGCAATGCTTCGTCAGCTTCTTAGGAAGTTTTCGTTGGTGTTCTTTTCCGACATTAACCTATATGATAGGTCCGGAAGGCTTGTTGCCTCATCAAGGCCTGAGGTTTTTGATAATGGGTTGCTTTCTGAGTATATAAACCCCGATGCATATCGAGCCATTTTTATGGACAATCAGTTGAATTATATTACAGAAGAAGCTATTGGCTCATTAAGGTACTATTCTTCTTATGTGCCTATTAATCTGGATAGTTATAATCCGATAGGAATAGTTAACCTTCCTTATTTTGCAAGACAGGCTGAGTATGATCGGTCATATTATATTATGTTATCGTATTTAATTAACATCTATGTAATTGTTGGTGTTATAGGGGCTTTAATCGCGATTATAATTTCCAGGTATCTTACTCGCCCCCTTGTTACACTACAAGAAAGCTTGTCTAATATTAGGATTGATAAGGCCAATGAACATATACCCTGGAAAAAGGACGATGAAATTGGGCTGCTTATACGTGAGTATAACCTCATGGTTGATAAGCTTGAGCAAAGCGCCGAGCTGTTGGTTCGGTCAGAAAGAGAAAGTGCCTGGAGAGAGGTGGCAAAACAGATTGCCCATGAAATAAAAAACCCACTGACCCCAATGAAGCTAAATGTTCAATATTTAGAAAAGGCATTTAAAGATAGTGACCCCGACTTTGCTCAGAAAATTAAGTCTGTAGGCGAATCATTAATATCGCAGATAGACGCCCTTAATAATGTTGCTGAAATGTTTTCTGATTTTGCCAGAAGCAGCAAGTATGAAAACCAGAAAACAGATTTAATAAGGGTAATTAAGTCTGCAACACTGCTGTTCAACAAACAAGATAATTTATCCATTATTGTTGAGTATGATGAAAACGAAACTTTTATGGTAAAGGGTTTTGAAAAAGATATTCTTAGGGCCATTAACAATATTATAAACAATGCCGCCCAAGCAACAGCAGAAGAGGGTTCTGGAATAATCACAATAGCCATGTCTAAGAGGGTAAACTTTACGGAGGTATCAATTCATGATAACGGCAAGGGTATTGCCGCAAATCTTAAAGCAAAAATATTTCAGCCTTATTTTACAACAAAATCAAGCGGCACGGGCTTAGGCTTAGCCATTGTTAAAAATATTATTAATGAGATTGGGGGTGAGGTTGGTTTTGATTCAGACCCAAATAATGGCACCACATTTCACATTAAATTTAGAAATAATGAGTTAAACTAATTATTTCCCTTTTGTTAGCTAGTATTATCTATTTTTGATTCCATGAATAAGCCAACGGATGCGGTTAAAAAGCTTATGGGTGACACGGCTGTTTATGGTCTTGGCACAATGGTACCAAGATTCCTAAATTATCTGCTTGTACCCCTGTACACTATTTATGTTTTTACTCAGGCCCAATACGGACAGGTTACCCTTTTATATTCATACGTAGCAATTCTATTAGTTATACTTACCCTTGGTATGGAAACCGCTTTTTTCAGATATGCTAATTTGAATAAGAGCCCAAAAAGAGCTTTTAATACCGCTATGACATCGATATTAATATGTTCAGCGTTTTTTCTTTTGTTGATTTTTTCTTTTGCAGATGATATTGCCGTTTTAATTCAATATCCCGATAATAAAGAGTACGTGCAGGTTGTGGCGCTAATAATTGCGATTGATGCTATTACAGCAATTCCCTTTGCTTATTTGAGATACAAAAACAAAGCGTTAAAATTTTCTGTCATTAGGATTTTAAGCGTGGTCATTACGATTTCCTTGAACTTACTTTTCCTGGTAGTAATCCCAGGTTATTATGGTGATGACTACATTAACTTTCCTGTGTACAGAAGCACTAGCCTTGTTGGCTTTGTGTTCATTGCTAACCTGGTGGGTTCATTTTCAACCCTTATTATGCTTGGAAAAGAACTTCTGTCTTTTTCATTTAAAATAGATTCCGATTTGCTTAAAAAGATGCTTAGGTACGGCATGCCTATACTTATAATATCTCTAATGTTTATGATTACAGAGGTTGCTGATAAGATATTGCTCAAATACCTATTGCCGAGCGAAATTAACTCTGATGCGCAGCTGGGAATATACGCCGCCTGCTACAAGCTTGCAATTATAATGATGATTTTCATACAGATGTTCAGATACGCAGCAGAGCCATTCTTTTTTGCAGAAGCCAAAAAAAAGAACGCAAAGGACACATATAGCAGGGTTATGAGTTTGTTTGTGGGGTTTACGTGGTCTATTTTTCTGATGGTAACTCTATACATAGATGTGTTTAAACATTTTATAGGAGAGGCATTTTGGCCAGGGTTACAAATCGTCCCTATTATATTGTCTGCAAAATTATTTTTAGGAGTGTTTTACAACCTGTCAGTGTGGTATAAATTAACCAATAAAACATTTTACGGAGCTTTGATTGCCACCGTGGGCGGAATGCTTACCATTCTTCTTAATGTTTTGCTTATCCCTAAATTTGGTTATTTAGGGTCAGCGTGGGCAAGCTTTGTTAGTTACTTTGTAATAATGTTGTTGTCATATTATTGGGGTAAATATCATTACAAGATAAAGTATAATATAAGAATTATATTCTCATATACAGCGTTTGCTGTGGTGGTATATATTATGTCTATTATCATAAAGAGCACCATGCCGGGGCACTACTATTATATTGTATCTGTTCTTTTTGTTGCGTTTATCATTTTTGTATATTATATGTGGTATAAAAATTACTCTCCAGAAAAAATACAGGGTTAACTACACATTGAAGCGTTATTAAAAATAATTAAAGCTATAATCGTTGGCAGGCATCTATATACATATTCCATTTTGCAAACAGAAGTGTCATTATTGTAATTTTTATACAACAGGCAGCTTGAAATATAGAAAAGATTTTGTTAGAGCTATCAAACTAGAGGTTCGGTCCAGGAAGAATTATCTCAAGCCTAATAAAATTACCACTGTTTATTTTGGCGGAGGAACCCCATCAATGTTATCCGTTAATGAATTAAATGATATTATGGGTGTTATTTATGAGGTATACGACGTTGTCCCTGGCTCGGAAATTACTCTTGAATCCAACCCTGATGATATTAATTATGAGTACTTGAATGATCTTAAAAAAAACTCTCCCATTAATAGGTTAAGTATTGGTATTCAAAGTTTTTTTGATGATGATCTTGAGTATTTGCACAGGGTACACGACTCAAGGGGGGCTAAAAAATCCATTGAAAACTCTCTAAAAGCGGGTTTTAAAAATATTACCATAGATTTAATCTATGGTATTCCCACTCTAACAAACGATAAATGGGTTAAAAATATTAATCTGTTCTTTGACTACAACCTCCCTCACCTATCCTCATACTCGCTAACAGTTGAAAAAAAAACAGCTCTTGATGTATTGATAAGAAATCAAAAGCTTGCTAATATTGATGAAAAACAAAGTATAGAGCATTTCAATACTCTGATCGAATTAACAGAGAACAGGTCGTACGTTAACTATGAAATATCCAACTTTGCAAAAAGAGGCTACTACTCAAAACACAATAGTATTTACTGGTTAGGCGGTCATTATATAGGATTAGGGCCATCGGCCCATTCTTACAATGGGGTGTCCAGACAATGGAATGTTATGAATATGAAAAAATATTGTGAAAATGATCCGGCACATATAATAGCCGAAAAAGAGGTTTTGTCAAAAAACCAAATGTATAATGAGTATGTTCTAACGTCTCTTAGAACCTCGTGGGGTTCTGATACAGAACACATTTTAAATATGTTTGGTGCTGATTATTCGAACCATTTCATTCGAACCATTTTACCTTTCATTGAAAATGGAAAGATAGCGCAAAAGGGCAGTGTTTATAAGCTGACTACATCGGGAAAATTATTTGCTGATGGAATAGCATCCTCGTTATTTTTTGGCTTTTAAGCGTTTGGCACTAAAATAGGTAATAGGGGTCCAATTAGAGGAGATAATGCTATACAGAAGTAAAGTGACCATTGTATACCCATTTTACGACGGTTACCTATCCTTTCGGAGACAATAAAGCTAGGGGCATAATACTAGTCTCTTATAATTGATTTGGATTATTAATCTGTTAATATACTAATGCCATCATATTTAACCTCCCTACCACCGGTATATGAAATAACTATAAGCGGAATGGAATTACTATCGTATTTTTTCCAGTCGCCATTTTTACGACCCATAACATACTTCCCCTGTTTTTGTAGTTTTCCATTGTCCCAATACCATGAATGTTCTCCATTTGGATTATCATCAACATATTTGCCTTCGTATCGTAATTGACCACTGGAATAAAATGATTTGTACAAACCATTTCGCATATCCTCAACATATTCAATCTCATCTTTAGAGTCTCCAACCTGATAAATCCATATTCCTTCTTTTTTTCCCTCTATAAAATCTCCTTGAGTAATTATATTACCCTCCTTATCAAACTCCGTTAATAAACCGTCTGATAGTCCGTTGTAAAAATTTTCTTTTCTTAATAATTTACCATCGCTATAATACCAAAACCAGGTACTGTCTGGATTTCCAAGTATATATTTACCTCTCTCTTCAAGGTTACCATTTTTATAAAAATATTTCCAATAACCATCCTTTTTATCATCCGTATAATTTCCCTGAGCTTTTAATATGCCATCATCATAATATTCATTCCATAAACCCTGTTTTTGACCTGAATCTGTGAATATTCCTTCTCCAATAATTTTACCATATCTGAATATAAAAGACTTTTCTATATTACCTTTTTCATCGTATTCTCTTCTAACGCCTTCTGGTATTCCATCTTTAGTATAAGTGCCAACAACTTTAACTATTCCACTTGGATAGTAATCTGTTCTTACATCTAGCTTCTGAAGTTCTTCAGCTTTTTCAAATATTTCTCCATCTACATATTTTGTAGCACTAATAAGGTTTCCATCCAGATCATATTCCTTAAAATATCCGTGTTTTAATCCATGCTTATATGATCCTTCTTTTACAATTACAACTTCATCATCACTAAACCAAAGCCATTTACCATTTGGCATATTATCAGAATCATACCTATTAATTCTAGATCTATCTGTTATATATCCTTTCTTATAAGTAATTAATTGTATAATATTTCCATTTAAATCATATTCTTTATAAACACCATCTTCTAAGCCATTTATAAATGGGGTTTTACTCTTTGTCTTTCCATTTGGATATAAAATATATGTGTTTCCTTGCTTAACATCATCAATAAAATTTTCTTTTGTAACTACGTTTCCTTGATGAGTTACCCTATATCCATTTTTATTTCCGTTTTTGTAATTTATTTCTAGAATTATTTTCCCTTCTTCATCATAAAATTTCCACAAACTATCAAGTTCATAATCCTTTCGATTACCTTCGGATTTAATAATACCAGTATCATAATAATTTTTCCAATAACCATCAGGTTTTCCATTTTTCATGTAACCTTCACTAACTACTGAACTATCATTACCATAAAAGACATTATATCCATTAGGCTTTATTTCTGATTTATTTTGACAAAATATCTCAGTATTGAAAAAAAATATTAATATAAAAAATATATAAATTTTAATAGTCATTATTTAAGTTCAATTCAAAAATAGATTAAAATTAAAGTATAATATTTTGTACTAAAGGTATAATTTTATTTGTTTCTAAAAATCAAATATAAAAAGAAGAATACTTATAAACTATATCTCTTATTATATATTTATATATAAATTATATTTATTAATAATAATATGCTGTTAGTAACCATGAATAATATTTAGTCAATAACTTGTTTTATTAAAAAACATCAACTTATTAACAAGCGGCACACAGTTTATTACATTTAAAAATATTGTATACCAGTAACTTAATAAAATTGTTAATGGATAGCATTAATATAATAATTTAATAACTTCTATTTAATAATTGAGAAAAGACGTGTTAGTATCTCAGTATAATCTTTTATAAAAACACAATAAAAAACGTAACCTTTAAAAAACAGATTTACTTATGTTAATAACCTCTCACTTATTAATATTTAATTAACAGTATTTTGCAGATATTAACAATAATAATGTTGAAAACCCTAAGGTTTTGATAAATAATAGTTTATAATTTTAACACGAATCCACTATAATAGATAAATAATATGATTGTCAGATAGTTTTAAATTTAGCAATAAAATTTCCCTACTTTTGCGAAGTAAAATTATTAACAATGATAGATGGTAGTGCGGTTATAGCAATTGCTTCAGATCATGGAGGTTTTGAAATGAAAGAATTTATTAAAACCAAGCTGGAGGCTGCTGGATATAGTACAAAAGATTTTGGCACAAACTCAGATAATAGCGTTGATTATCCGGATATGATACACCCGCTCGCTGAAGCAATTAATAATGGAAATTTTAAAATAGGAATAATTCTTTGCGGTAGTGGAAACGGCGCGCAAATGACTGCAAATAAATATCCAGGTGTTAGGGCTGGATTATGCTGGAATGAAGAGCAGGCAACGCTAACACGCCGACATAATAATGCTAATATCTTATCATTGCCTGGTAGATTTGTACCCTTTGAACTAGCATGGAAAATAACACTAAGATTTCTCACTACAGATTTTGAAGGTGGTAGACACACAATAAGAGTAGATAAAATAGCGGTAAATCCTTAAAGTCTCAAATGAAGAGTAGTATTGAAAATAAATCATTTTTAGCAAGGTCAGAAAAGATTGCGTTTGATGATGAGCACCGTGAAAAAATCAAATTTAACATATCTAGATACAATAAGTCTGTTGAAAAAGGTCAGCAGCTATATTCACAAATGGAAATAGCCAGAGACAGGGCAGGCTTTTTAAAGTATAAGATTATAAATGAGCTCGACAGTTTTCTCATAGAATTTGAAGATAATTTTACTGCAAACGGAGGAAAGGTAATTTGGGCTCAAAATTCGGACGAAGCTTTAAAAGAAATTTTGAAAATAGCTGAGGAATACAATATTCAATCTGCAGTCAAATCGAAATCAATGACAACTGAGGAAATAGACCTTAATGATTCATTGTCTAAAAATAACATTGAGATTACCGAAACTGATTTGGGAGAGTTTATTGTTCAGCAGGCAAATCAAAAACCCTATCACATAGTAACACCAGCAATGCACATGTCGAAGGAGGATGTTGCAAAACTATACAACGAAAAATTTAATACCCCTGACGATATGTCTCCCGAAGAGCTTACCCTTTATACTAGAAAATTACTTAGGGAAAAGTTTACCTCTGCGGACCTTGGAATCACAGGAGCTAATTTTTTAATATCAGATACTGGATCAATAGCAATAACAGAAAACGAAGGTAATGGTATGTTATCAATGTCATTTCCAAAGACCCATATTGCAATAGCCGGAATCGAAAAGCTAATACCAAAACTTGAAGACCTAGATTTATTTTGGCCGCTGCTATCGGTCAGCGGCACTGGCCAGCCAATGACAGTATACAATTCAATTATAAGTGGCCCAAAAAGAAACGGCGAAACTGATGGTCCCGACCAAATGTATATTGTTTTAATTGATAACGGGAGGTCGTCGCTTTTAAAACAAGAACGACAACGTCAGGCATTGTCATGTATAAGATGTGGCGCCTGTTTAAACTCATGTCCAGTATATAAAAATGTAGGGGGACATACATACAAAACTACATATAGCGGTCCTATAGGATCTGTAATTACACCTTATTTGTCTGGCGAAAAAAAATATAAACACCTTAGCTTTGCATCATCTCTTTGTGGAAAGTGTACAACAGTTTGTCCAGTAAAAATACCTCTTCATGAATTACTTTTGGTTAACCGTAATGATTCCGTAAAAAAAGGGTTTTATACCTTTTTTGAAAAACAAACAATTAATATTTCATCACAAGCCCTGAAGTCAAGAAGGATGCTTGATCTTTTATCTGGAAAAACAAAAAACAAGATTTTAAACAAGGCGGTTTCAAAAACATGGGGGCCAAGGCGAGTTATGCCAGAAATAGCCCCAAAATCATTTAATCAGCTTTGGAAAGAAAGAAATAACAATGATTAGATACGATAACGTATTCTAATAACCAACCTAGAAGTACTTATCCTTCATTTTCAAAGAAACACTAACGAGTAATATTAACACAGGAACCTCAATAAGAGGCCCTATGACAGCGGCGAATGCCTCCCCTGAATTTATACCGAAAACAGCTATGGCCACGGCAATAGCTAGTTCAAAGTTGTTGCTTGCGGCCGTAAAAGAAAGCGTTGTCGTTTTTTTATAACCGGTACCCATTTTTCTGCTGATATAAAAAGAAACAAAAAACATTACTACAAAATAAATTACCAAAGGAATCGATATGCGTATAACATCAACAGGCAGCCTGACCATATAATCTCCTTTAAGAGAAAACATTACATAAATTGTAAAGAGCAGAGCAACAAGTGTAAGCGGGCTTATTTTAGGTATAAAGCTGCCAGCATACCAGGCCTTGTTTTTAACCCTAATTAAAGAATATCGTGTAACTATACCCGCAAGAAAGGGGATTCCCAAGTATATCAACACACTTTCTGTTATTTGATAAATGGTAATGTCAATTTCAGAACCCTCCAAACCAAACTTTGACGGTAAAACAGTAATAAAAAAATAGGCATATGCGGAGAAGAAAACCACCTGAAAAATACTGTTAAAAGCAACCAAACCAGCAGCGTATTCACTATCACCCCGCGCAAGGTCATTCCATACAATTACCATTGCAATACACCGGGCAAGACCAATTAATATCAGGCCGGTCATGTATTGCGGATAATCATGCAGGAATATAATGGCAAGAAAAAACATTAACAGAGGCCCTATTATCCAGTTTTGAACCAATGAAAGAAGAAGAATCTTTCTGTTTTTAAACACCCCCCTTAACTCCTCATATTTAACCTTGGCAAGCGGGGGAAACATCATTACTATTAAACCAATGGCAATTGGAAGGTTTGTAGTGCCCACGTTAAACCTGTTCCAAAGCTCACTAATGGCAGGAAACATATACCCAGACAAAACACCAATTAGCATTGTCAAAAAAATCCACAGGGTTAAATACCTATCTAAGAAAGGGAGGCGGTTGTTCGTTTTGGGCATTATACGAAGGGTTTAATTTTATCATCATAAAAGTCAGCAAAGCCAGACCTTATTTCATCCCTTATGCGCCGAAACTCCTTAATAATATCTTCTTTGCTTCCTCTGGCATCAGCAGGGTCATCAAAACCAATGTGAATTCTATTACTAACATTTCCTATAAATGTTGGGCAGCTTTCATTGGCGTCACCACAGACAGTTATTACATAGTCAAAATCATCGTTTATATACTTGTTTATACTTTCGGGCCTACTGTTGGCTATATCTAAACCCAACTCTTTCATCACCAAAACAGCATTAGGGTTAGTGTTTTCAGCAGGAGACGTTCCAGCAGAATACACCTCTGTTTTTTTATCATAGGACCTTAAAAAACCCTCTGCCATTTGACTACGACAACTATTTCCAGTACACAAAATTAGGATCTTCATTTTAAATTTATTTGCACGCAAAAATATAATAATAGTTGCAAAATAATGTTTAGCATGTATAAAAGAAAGCCCCAAATGTTAACTTTGTCATCAATTAAAAACCAATAATATGTATAAAACGCCCACAATACTTTTTTGTTTTGCATTGTTCATAATGGCAGTAACATCTTGTGAAAATAATAAAAACACAACCAACCTTAATGTGAGCCTTACAGTTACAAATGGAGACACAGCTACTGTATATCTTGGTAAATTCGAGAGAGGGGAAAGGGTGTATTATGACTCTGCAAAACTGATTAATGATAAGGCCGTTTTAATGGCTAGTATTGTTCAGCCAGAGCTTTATTATATAGTGTTCAAGGGCTCTGGAGATTATATTCCTTTGTTTGCTGAGCCAGGAAACATAAGTGTGGATGTTGATATGAATAATTTATACGAGCCCCTTATTGTTGGTTCAAAAACCCAGGATATCTATGACTCATATATGGACTCAGTTGCGGGGTATGATAATCAAGCTAGGGAGTTAGGAAAACAGTACTCAGAAGCAAAAGGAAACAATGATACCGCTCTTATGTTTTTAATAGAGGAGGAGTACGCTCTGGTTGACATAAAAAAAACAGAACACCTTATTGATTATGCTATGGCAAATAACAGCAGCACAGTTACTGCCTTTATTATTTTAAACAACTCTTACAAGCTAGATTTAAAAGAGCTTGACTCCATATTAAACAACTTTGATCCTTCAATTTATACCAGCGAATACGTTATAAAGCTTAAGGATTATGTTGGCACATTAAAAAAATCTTCAATAGGCCAGCCATTTATAGATTTTACACTAGATAATCCCCAAGGCAAGCCAACTTCCCTCTCTTCATTATTAAACGGCAACTATATTCTTGTTGATTTCTGGGCATCCTGGTGTGGACCGTGTCGGGTAGAAAACCCGAACCTTGTTGCGGCGTTTGAAAAATTTCACGATAAGGGCTTTGATATTGTTGGCGTTTCCTTTGACAAAAACTATGATAAGTGGACCGAAGCAATCGAGTCAGATAACCTGTCATGGGCGCACATAAGCGATTTAATAGGCTGGGATAGTAAAGCTGGTAAGCTATATGGCATAAAGAGCATACCCCAAAACGTTCTTATTAATCCAGATGGGGTTATCATTGATAAAAACCTTCGTGGAGATGACCTACAGAATAAGCTAGCAGAGCTGCTCAAATAATCATTAAAACTAAAACCTTCTCCTTTTGCCAAATATTAACATGACTATTACAATAATTAAGAGTGTTACGGCAGAACTTAACAGCGATTTCGAAAGCGTAAAAAAGAAGTTGTTAAAGCTCATTACTTCTAAATAAAACATTAGAACCTGATGTGCCAGCACAAGAACAAGAGAGTACTTAATAAATCCCTGCCATCCAACTGAAAACGGGGTTACCCCTTCGTTGGATGCAAACTCCTGGTTCCTAAAGAAAAGGTTGATTATAGACGGCCTTATAAATCCAACCACAACACAAACGGACGCGTGAAGCCCCATGGAATTGGCAAAATAATCTATATATAAACCAGTTATGAAAGAGAGAACAAGTAATAGACTCCCGTTAATTCTTGCCGGAAGAAGCAGAATAAAAAGAATATAAACGGAAGGGTTTATGTAGCTTCCAAAGTTCATATTGTTGAAAATAAGCACCTGCGCAAGCCCTAGAGATAAAAACCTAACGATATTTAACACAATAACATTATTCATATCCCTGTGTTGTTATGCGGATTAATGAGTCCCTCTCTTGATACATAGTGTTATCAATAATATAAACGTGGTATAGACTATTAAAGTCAGAGCCCAAACGTATTTTGGCTGAGCTAAGGTTTTTATTTAGGTCTGTTTCATGTGACTCAATAACCCCAATCAAAATGTTTTCTGGAAATATCATGGAGTTCCCGCTGGTTATTATAGAATCTCCCGCCTCAAGAGAAATATGAGAAGGGATGTCTATCACGGTTCCAAACAAATAGGTTTTTTGACCCCAAACAACATTTACCAACTGACCACTTTTTTTAATTCTTGCGCTAAGGCGCATTTTTGAGTGTAACAACGACATTATTGTTGCATAATTATTAGAAACACCAACAACAACACCAACAGCGCCGCTTTGAGAAATCACCCCCATCTCCTTTAATATGCCATCATTATTACCCTTATTAACAACCATGAAGTTATTACTTTTATTAACTGTATTTTGAACCACCCTGGCAGGAATATATTTGTAGGAGGTGTCATTTTTGATATAGCCAGTATCTTTTAGCAACGACGAAGGGCGAACCATATTTCTAAGCCGCGCATTTTCTTTAATTAGGCCTGTATTTTCCTTAGCAAGCGAAAGGTATCCCGTAAGGTTATTGTAAGAATTAAAAATATTACCGCTAATATCCCCGGTTGTGCTATAGGCTAACGAACCATGGTAAGAATAACTTTGTGTTAATAGAAATATAGACGTGGTTTCAAGTAGAATGAACAAAACAAAAAACTGATTTCTCCATAATAATGCAAAAAGGTTGCGCATTCTAGCTCACTTAAGGTCTTTTAAATTATTTGATAAGGAAAGTAAATTTATCGAAATTTTTCAAGGCAATTCCTGTTCCTCTTGCCACAGCTCTCAAAGGATCTTCTGCCACATGAACAGAAAGTTTTGTTTTGTGATGTAGTCTTTTGTCCAATCCTCTTAGCATGGAGCCACCCCCAGCAACATATATCCCTGTTCGATATATATCAGCACTTAGCTCTGGTGGTGTTTTTTCTAAGGCGTTAAGCACAGCGGCTTCAATTTTTGATATGGATTTATCCAAACAGCTTGCAATTTCTTTATAGTTTACTTTAATCTCTTTTGGTATTCCCGTTAGCATATCTCTACCATGCACCGCATAATCATCCGGAGGGTTTTCAAGTTCTGTAATTGCTGCACCAACCTCAAGCTTTATTCTTTCTGCCGTTCTTTCTCCAACTATAATATTGTGTTGCTTTCTCATGTATTCCTCTATGTCAGAGTTAAAGTCATCACCAGCGATGCGAATAGAGGTGTTATTAACAATTCCACCAAGGGCAATAACAGCAATTTCACTGGTGCCACCACCGATGTCTATTATCATATTTCCAGTTGGCTCCAGAACATCAATCCCAATTCCTATCGCGGCAGCCATGGGCTCGTGAATAAGCCTAATTTCTTTTGCTCCAGCCTGTTCAGCAGAATCTTTTACAGCCCTTTCTTCAACTTCAGTTATGCCTGATGGGATGCATATAACCATTCTTAGGGCAGGAGGGAAGAGGGTGCTTTTCATTCCGATCATTTTTATCATTTCACGGATCATATATTCAGCACTCTGAAAGTCGGCAATTACACCATCACGTAAGGGCCGTATGGTTTTTATGTTTTCATGTGTTTTTCCGTGCATCATCATTGCTTTCTTTCCCACGGCTATAATCCTTCCTGTATTGCGCTCCAAAGCAACTATAGAGGGCTCGTCAACAATAACCTTATCATTATATATGATGATGGTATTGGCTGTGCCTAGATCAATAGCAATCTCCTTTGTTAAAAATGAAAACAGTCCCATATAATATTAATTAGTAATTCAATCCTAGCCCGACCTCCCATTTGGGCTTGTAAAAATATTGAAATTTTATGATGTTAACAACAGTTTTTTTAATTCATTCATAAAATTATATTTCGTTGTACAATTTAATGCTTAAAATGCCTGTTACCGGTCATGGCCATTGACATGCCATTATTATCACAATAATCAATGGAATCCTTATCACGAATTGAACCACCAGGCTGTATAACAGACGTTATACCAGCATTTCCGGCAATTTCTACACAATCAGAAAAGGGAAAAAACGCATCAGATGCCATAACAGCACCTTTTAGAGGCAGATCAAAGCATTTTGCCTTTTCGATTGCCTGTTTAAGGGCGTCTACTCTTGAGGTCTGACCAGTTCCCGAGCCAACTAGTTGTTTGTTATATGCCAGCACAATGGTATTTGATTTTGTGTGTTTAACTAGTTTGTTAGCAAATAACAGATCTTCCTCTTCCCTTCTTGACGGGTTATTTTTCGTTGTGTTTCTAAGATCTTTTGCGGTTTCAGATTTTAGATCCTTGTCCTGAACAAGAACTCCATTTAATAAAGACCTGTATTGAATGCCATCAAAGGATGTGTTTTTTAGGACTAAAATAATTCTGTTTTTTTTGCCTTTTAAAACTTCAAGAGCATCATCATCGTAAGATGGCGCTATAACTATTTCAAAGAAAATTTTATTTATTTCTTCAGCAGTTTCGGCGTCGATATTTCTGTTTGTTGCCAACACTCCGCCAAATGCCGAAACAGGATCTCCCGCTAAAGCTGCATTCCAAGCCTCTTTGAGGCTATCTCTTGACGCCAAACCACAAGCGTTATTATGTTTAATAACAGCAAATGTTGTTTCCTTAAAGTCGTTAATTAGTCCAATGGCCGCATCAAGATCTAGCAAGTTATTGTATGAAATTGCCTTTCCGTGAACCTGGTCAAAAACCTCTGCCAGATCACCGTAAAAAACACCCTTTTGATGTGGGTTTTCACCATATCGCAATGAGTTTCTTTTATTATTACTCACCTTAAAAGCGTCAATGTTGCCAGGGTTAAACCAGTTAAATATTGCAGTGTCATAATGCGAACTAATACTGAATGCTTGTGCTGCAAAGTATTTTCTATCCTCTATTTCAGTACTTCCATCCTTTGAATTAATAAGCGATAAAAAGCCTTCATACATATCCGAAGACGGAATCACCATTACGTCTTTAAAATTCTTTGCAGCAGCCCTAATTAGCGTTATTCCACCAATATCTATTTTTTCAATAATATCTTCCTCTTCATTTGATATCTTAAGGGTGTTTTCAAATGGATAAAGATCCACGATAACAAGGTCTATTGGGATTATATCATATTCTTTCAGCTCTTGTTTATCTTCATCATTATCTGTCCTAGCAAGTATACCGCCCATTACTTTTGGGTGTAACGTTTTAACCCTGCCGCCTAAAATAGAGGGGTATGTTGTTAATGATTCCACCTTTGTTGCCTTATAACCTAGCTTTTCAATATAATCATGTGTACCACCGGTAGAAATAAAATTAATACCAAATCCGTTTAATTCTTCAAGAAGTAAACCAAGACCATCTTTGTTAAATACGGAAATTAATGCTGTTTTTATTTTTTTCATTCAGGTGAAAATTTTGGAAATTACGGAAAATTAAAATTTATTGCAAAATAACACGTTTTAATTAACTTACACGAGACTTTTTCTCATAATTTTTTACGATTTTTGAAAATTTAGAACCATGGATTAGCCAGTAGTAATTTAATTTTGAATATTACCAATTATTACCAATAAACATGAAGGTACTCAAACTAATATCAGAAAGCATACTTTTTGCTAGTAACGCACTGGCCATAAATAAAATAAGAAGCATTTTGTCATTGCTAGGTATTACCATTGGAATCTTCTCAATTATTTCAGTATTCACGGTTTTTGATAGCCTTGAAAATGCCATAAAAAGTGAAATAAACTCTCTTGGAAGCAATGTAATATTTATCCAGAAATGGCCATGGGCCGTTGGTTCTGAATATCCTTGGTGGAAATATTATCAGAGACCTGAGCCCAAGCTAAAGGAGATGGGAGAAATCATGAAAAGATCTAATACTGTTGATGCCTCCGCATTTATGGTAACCGTGAATCGTGATGTGTATTATGGTGCAGATAAGGTTGAGAATGTTCCAGTGGTATCTGTTTCCCAAGATTACACCAAGGTTATGCCCTTTGATCTTCAGGAAGGAAGGTATTTTACTCCAGCAGAGTCTTATAGTGGACGCAACATTGCAATTATAGGTGCGGATATTGCAGAGGGTTTATTTAAGGGAAGAGATGCTATTGGTAAACAAATAAAGGTTTTTGGACGAAAAACAGATGTGATAGGCGTAACCAAAAAACAGGGAGAGGATGTTTTTGGCAACTCTAAAGACAACTGGATTATTATTCCCGCAAAATACGGTCAAAAACTACTGGATTTTAGACGAACCGGAACAACCATTATTGTAAAGGCAAGGCCTGATGTGTCTAACGACCAAATGATTGATGAACTAGCAGGAATAATGCGCTCAATAAGGAAACTACCACCCTCAGCAGACGATAGCTTCGCTTTAAACGAAACAGATATAATAAATAAGGGCTTTGATCAGCTTTTTGCGGTTATAGCAACCGTTGGGTGGATAATTGGAGGTTTTTCATTATTAGTTGGTGGCTTTGGAGTTGCAAATATAATGTTTGTGAGCGTTAAGGAACGCACAAACCAAATCGGAATACAGAAAGCCCTAGGCGCTAAAAACTATTTTATACTATTGCAATTTTTATTTGAAGCTGTATTTCTTGCTATTATAGGGGGCATACTGGGCCTATTAATAGTTTACGCCTTAACTTTTATGATCGGCTCTATATTCAACTTTGAACTCATACTTACTCTTGGAAATATTACATTGGGAATATTGGTTTCTGCAATGATAGGGTTTGTTTCCGGATTCATACCCGCATGGTCAGCATCGCGCCTTGATCCAGTGGAGGCAATGAGATCAAGTTTTTAATGATAATTACAGAACCACTTTCTATTTACGGGATAAATTTGAAGCTAAAATAACATGGTGTTAAAGCTAGGGGTGTGTAAATAATTAAGCATTTGTTTTAACGCTATTATGCATAGACACTTTCGGACAATAGAAGTTATTAGCCTAGATTTTATGGTATAAATACATATATTTACAGATTAAAGCATTAGGTATGGAAAAGCGCTGGGTAATAAAAAAAGTAGCTGATAATAAGGTTGTTGAATCTTTATCAAAGACTCTTAATATTAACCCTAAGCTTGCCGGCCTATTGGCTCAAAGGGATATTACAAGCTTTGAAAATGCCAAGTCGTTTTTTAGACCAGAATTAGGTGATTTACATGATCCTTTTTTGATGAAGGGAATGGAGCAGGCTGTTAATCGCTTAGAAAAAGCTAGAGAAAAAGGAGAAAGCATAATGGTATATGGTGATTACGATGTAGATGGCACCACAGCTGTTAGCATTGTTTATTCTTTCCTAAAAGCCACCCATAAGAAGGTAGATTTTTATATACCAGATCGTTACAACGAGGGCTATGGAATTTCTATTAAGGGGATAGACCATGCTGTTTCTGCGGGCCATAAAATAATGGTGTCTCTGGACTGTGGAATTAAGGCTGTTGAAAAAATTCAATATGCAAATGAAAAGGGGTTAGATGTAATTATTTGTGACCATCATCGACCAGGAAACAAGGTGCCTGAAGCGACTGCTGTTCTAGACCCCAAACAAAAAGATTGCCCCTATCCATTTAAGGAGTTATCAGGAGCTGGAGTTGGTTTCAAGCTAATACAAGCTCTTGCCATCAGATTCGAAATGCCACCAGAAACAACCCATGCTTTCCTCGATCTTGTTGCCATAAGTATTGCTGCTGATATGGTTGCAATTGTAGGAGAAAATAGAACCCTATCATATTATGGATTGGAGAGCCTTAATAAGTCTCCTCGAGTAGGAATAATATATCTCTTAAACTCGGCTGGAATAAAAAACAGGTCTTCCTTGGGGCAGGAGCATTATTTTGATAGGAAAATAACAATATCAGATGTTGTGTTTAGTATAGGGCCAAAAATAAACGCCGCTGGCAGGATAGATACCGCAACAGATTCTGTAAGGCTTCTCATTAGTGATAATAAAGACAACGCAACAAGGCTAGGCAGTCAAATAAACGAACTAAACTTGACACGACGTAAACTGGACGCTAATATAACCAGAGAGGCATTACAGCTTCTTGTCAGTGAGAACAAAAGTGGTGCGGGTGAAAAAATAACGTCTATTGTTTATAATGCAAACTGGCATAAGGGTGTTGTTGGCATTGTTGCGTCAAGACTTATAGATAATTACTATAGACCTACCATTGTATTAACAAGGGCAGACGACTTAATTACAGGCTCTGCTAGGTCTGTTAAGGGGTTTGACATTTATAATGCAATTGAATCAACATCTCATCTTCTTGAAAATTTTGGTGGCCATACCTATGCCGCTGGAATGGCCTTGAAACCAGAAAACCTAGACAGATTTATTGTAGAGTTTAATAGATATGCTGAAGAAAATATTTCGCAAGAAATGCTCGTTCCAGAAATAGAAATAGACACTGAGCTTTTCATAAGCGACATAAACTACAAGTTTTATAAAATACTAAGGCAGTTTGCACCATTTGGTCCTGGTAATATGTCTCCTATATTTTTAACCAAAAATGTAATTGACACGGGCTATGCTAAGCTTGTTGGTAAAAATGATGATAGTAAACACCTAAAGTTTTCAGCGGTCCATAAAGATAGAACAGGCAATCCTGTTCCCTCAATAGCATTTAATCAGTCAAAACATTTTAAAGATATGAAGGAGGGGAAAACTTTCGACATATGTTATCATATTGAAGAAAATTTCTGGCTTGGAAACACAACTCTTCAACTAAGAGTTTTAGACATTAAATTTCATGATTAAAACATGTAATTGGATACGCTATAAGTTTTTAAGCTTGAAAGCAAAGGAAATCAAAACAACACCAATAATTGCCGCCATAATACCAACCACCACTGTCATTATTGACGCCATGGTAAAAGGGTTAAAAAACATCAGGGCTCCAAAAGCCAAAGTAAATAGACCGCTATACAACATGTAATTTTTATCGGGTTTTGAAGTAAGAGCAGACATTATTATAAGTTGTCCTATTCCAAGAACAATAGCCCATATGCCGATTACTACAACAATGACCTCAAGGGTTTTTTCGGTGAAAAAAGAAAGTACTACCCCCAGGGCAACTGTAATAATTGCGCTTATTAAATCTGTACCGTAGTTTAGTTTGTTTTTCATGCTTGAGTATGCACCAAAGAGCATAGCAACACCAACAATAAGCATAACAACTCCAAAGTACTTTATAACGACCTCTAGAGTTTCACGCGGAGCAAAGATTGCCAATAAACCGAACAAAAGAGCTATGATACCATTAAAAGCAAGTGCCCACCAATTTTTTGAGTAAGAAACATTATTCATATTTTTAATTTTATGTGTATGTGCTAAGGTAATTAAATTTAAAGAAAACCAGGCTAAATTAAACACAGCCTTTTAACTTAATAAGCGTTACTCTTCGGGAACACGATACCTTTCACCTTCTTCTTTAGAAATTATATTTAGCCAATCAGATGAATACCCCGCCTCCCTAATTTGGTTGTTGTAATCTTTTATATAACCATCATTGTATTTGGTAACCAGCCTATCTCCCAGCTCAACCCATCGATTATGAACCATTTTACCCATTTCAACTGAATAGTTTGTTAAAAACTCTATACGCTCACTATCATCCAAACTTAGAGCCTCTATCTCAACAGAGCGCTGTTGTGCAATGATAATATTTTCAACCTCTTTTTGCACAGCCCTTATGTCCTTTACCATATATGAGTACCTTATATTGGCAAAGTTTGACACAAAATTGAATGTCCACCAAGCCGATTCTCGCGAGTAACTATTTATGTCGCCCATTGAAAATGGCTTTGAAATTTGAGTTACGCAGCAGTAAATTGGAAAATAACAAGATGTGTAAGTATCATCAACACCAAACCAGGCGACCCCTCCAATTTCATTTGGAAGATAACCCCTTAGTTGTGCTACAAATGAAAAAGCCGTGTTGTAAGTAGAAATAGGCCTCTCAAAGGAATATACAATGGAGTCACCTTCCCAGGATAGCGGCCTTATCCTGTTAGGGTTTCCAAATGGACCCGCTGCTATACCGGTGGTCATATCAATTTCGGTATTTTCATAATGATCCCTAGCCAATGAAAACACATCTTTTAATGACAGCTTATTGTCGGGTCTAATAAATAAAGGGTACCCTTCTTCACCGCCCTCTCCCCTGCTATATTTATGTGTTAATCCAGCCGATGGAGCAGCCCTGTTATAAACACTCCAAACTCTTGACTCAGAATATCTTATATGCTTTGGTGTAGGGGGATCATAAGCATTATTAAACCTAAATGATTCATCTATATCAGGGTTGTAATAACCCTTCTCGATTGCAAATGAAATTACGTTATCAGAATATGTACAATTTTCAGGATCATCCATTGGAAACTCACCAATACGAGAATGGTTTGCGTGTGCAGTTATCATACCGTCGGGCACTTTCATTGCTACCCAAATGGCACTACCAGAGCCACCAGTGCCTATTAATTCCAGCACCCAGGCTTCATTTGGGTCTGCTATCGAGAAAGACTCACCCTCACTTCCATAGCCATATTGTTCAACTAAGCTTGTTATTACTTCAATAGCCTCTCGTGCTGTTTTAGCTCTTAGCAAGGCCAATTCCATTAATTCCCAGTATTTTAATGGCTTATTTTTATCCCAGAGTTCTTCTCTTCCAAGAAAGGTTGTTTCTCCAATTGCAAGCTGGTGCTCATTCATTTGAAAACCAATGATTGCATATGTATGAGAAACCTGATGCACTCTAGACTTAATACCTGTCATACTTGTGTATACTAACGAATCTCCCTTAGAATGATTTTTTGCTGGGGTTTGATTTAAATTGTAGAGCCATTCACCATCATTTAAATAGACTAAATAGGTTGCACTGTCAACAGAAGCACCCTTTGTTACAAGAATATTAGTGCATGAATGTGTTTTTTGGACCGTTAGGAATAGCATAACAGATACAAACAAAAGTATTTTTGAGTTCATACTAAATGGTAAGTTTAATTAAGCACAAGCGGCATTAACAATAAGAGGTCTAAATTAAGCTAAATTATATTGCTGTTTTATATTACAAGTAAGCTTGTTTTAAATGGAATGATGTTTGAACAATCTTTTGCCTAACTTTGTCCGTATTTAATTTACAGATGAAATACAAACTGGTTACCCTTGTTTTTTTATTTGCATCCATTAGTTTAATGGGACAAATACCTTATAATAATCGATACACCTCTCCTGTTTTCGATAATATCGAAATTAATACTGATGTTATATATGGTAATGCACCCAGGCTTTTATTCCCATACTTACTGGAAAGCCTAACTGTGGATGAAAACTTATTAATGGATATTTATCAACCACTGGGGGATACTTTATCCAAAAGGCCAGTCTTGTTATGTGTGCACTCAGGAGCTTTTCTTACGGGATCTAAGTTAGCTGAAGATATGGTAGCTTTTTGTGATTCAATGGCACATAGGGGATATGTTACAGCAAGCATAGACTATCGTTTAGGAATGAACCCCCTAAGCTCAGAGAGCGCAATAAGAGCGGTATACAGGGGGCTGCAAGACGGACGCTCTGCGATTAGATTTCTTAAGGAAAACAGAAATGTATACAACATAGACACCAATAATATATATATGCTTGGTAGTAGCGCAGGATCATTTGTTGGGCTACACAATATATTTTTGGATACCGAGGATGAAAGACCCCCAGAAACATATTCGAACCCTGATTTGGGGTGTTTGGATTGTTCCGGAAATAATTATTCTCACTTGGGAAAATCAAATGGACTGGTTGGTTTGTGGGGATCATTACAGGACACTATTCTTATTGTTGAGACGGATACTATTCCAGTTTTATTAGTTCATGGTACCGATGATGATGTTGTTCCGTTTGGCTATGGAGCTGCATTTGGAAACCCAGCATTTCCAGCCTCTTATGGAAGTGAGTTAATAGCCGAAAGAATCGAAAACTTAGGGGGTAAGCTAGAAAAATATTTTGTCTTGGGCGTAGGACATGAGTTTTATGGAACAAGCAATGGTAACTGGCCAGTTGGACCAAACGAATATTGGGATACGGTTTTCAATAAAACAGTAACTTTTTCTCATTTAATACACAGGCCATCTGCAGGATTTTATTTAGAGCAGTTTGAAAATAACGTCTCCTTTTATGATCAGAGTCAAAAAGCAAATAACTGGTATTGGGATTTTGGTGACGGCAATTATAGTATGGAACAAAACCCTACCCACAGTTATGATAATTTGGGAACATACAACATAATACAGTTTGTTTCAAATGATCTTAATAGCTGGGATACTGTATCAGCAACAATATCACTTACAGTTGGGATTAACGAGGACCAGAAGCCTATTCTAACCATATACCCTAACCCTACCCAAACCGATATTTTTATTCAGAATTATGATTCTGAGCCAATGAATGTTACCATATTTAACATTCAAGGCCTTATAATTAATGAGATACAAATACCGGCAAAACGAACTCACAAATTAAGTGTTGTTGAATATTTGCCCGGAGTATATTTTTTAAAATATAGAAATACCAGGGGGGTGGCAACAAAAATGTTTTCAAAAATCAGATAGGAATTAAATTACTTTTGGAAGTACATACAGTTCTCTATTTAGAACTTCCATTAACGGCCCATTTTATGTACATTGAACCCCATGTAAATCCTCCCCCAAAAGCAGCTAATATAATGATATCGCCTTTTTTTAGTTTTGGAGACCACTCATGTAAACACATGGGAATTGTACCGTTTGTTGTGTTTCCGTAACGCTCAATGTTTATCATAACTTTATCTCTCTCAAGACCCATGCGACGGGCTGTTGCATCAATAATTCTCATATTAGCTTGATGGGGTACTAGATATGATATATCATCTGCGTCAAGGTTGTTCCGCTCCATTATTTCAGCACTCACATCCGCCATTTTTGTGACGGCAAATTTGAATACAGCCTGGCCCTCCTGATAAATATAATGTTGTCGGGCATCAATAGTTTCATGGGTTGGGGGGTAGTTTGAGCCTCCTGCTTTTTGATAAAGATGGTCTCTACCCATACCATCACTCTTTAATACCGAATCTATTATTCCTAAGCCATCGCTGGTGGGCTCTAAAAGAACAGCACCACCTGCATCACCAAATAAAACACAAGTTGTTCGGTCTGTGTAATCAACAATCGAAGACATTTTATCAGCGCCTACTACAATAACTTTTTTATAAGATCCTGATTCAACATATCTTCTTGCGGTATCTAAAGCGTATAAAAACCCTGTGCATGCTGCGTTTAAATCGTAACTAAACGCATTTTTAATACCTACTTTGTCGCAAATTATTGTTGAGGTTGCTGGAAAAAGCATATCTGGGGTAACGGTTGCGCATATAACAAGGTCAACTTCATCAGGAGTTGTATTTGTTTTTTCTAATAAACCTTTAACGGCCTCTGTTCCAATAACAGACGTGCCCATATTTTCACCCTTTAAAATATGTCTTTCTCTAATACCAGTGCGCGTCATTATCCACTCGTCTGTTGTATCTACAATAGTTTCAAGTTCCTCGTTGGTCAAAACATATTCAGGCACCCAGCCATGGATTCCGGTTATTGCTGCATTTATTTTTGACATACTATGTATTTTTCAGTTTATTTTGCCGCAAAAATACAAATATTTGTGCGGCACGCAGATATCTATAAGGGCTAAAAAAACAAAACTCCTGAAAACAAAAGTGTTCAAGAGTTTATTCTTTGATAGGGGTTTTTAAAAAAAGGGAATTAGAAAAACAGCCGTTTATTCAGCCTTTGCATTCTCAACTACAAGCTTTCCCTTGTAATACATGTCACCATCAACATAGTATGCGCGGTGATAAACATGTACCGTACCAGTTGTAGGACAAGTTGTGAGCTGAGGAGCCTCTGCTTTGTAATGAGTTCTTCTTTTATCTCTTCTTGTTTTTGATATTTTGCGCTTCGGATGTGCCATTTTATTATCTCTTTATTTATTAAGTTTTCAATCTAAATTTATGTTCTTTAATGCGTCCCACCTGGGATCATTTCTTTGTTCAGAGTAACCGTCAATTCTATTTACCATGTCTTTGTTACATGTTATATTTCCACCATCATCATCGGGGTGCGCTTTTTTTAATGGTAACATGAGATTAATATATTCAAAAACAAACTGACTGATATCTAAATTGCTTTCAGATGATGGTACCGTAATTATTTCATCACTTATTTCCTCATAATCAGCAGCATATTTTACTATCAGCCTAAAATTGTTTTCCAGGTGTATATCAAAAAGGTCTAAACACCTGTCACATTTTAAAGATATTTTTCCATTAAATTTAAATGTTAGGCTTAATAGCGTGGACTCTTTAACTAAATCCAAGTTTAAATCTAAAACCCCACCTTCAATTTCCAGAAACTCATAGTTATCAAAGAACGACTTATCGATTTTATATACATAATCATGCGTACCTAACGAAAGACCCTTAATGGGTATTTTAAATTCCACCATAGCCTACTCTATACAAAAATCGGGCGGCAAAATTACGGCTATTTATTTTTAATTACAAACATATTATCAAGAATGATCTATCATGATGATTTTTGTAGCATATAAATCTGTGTTAATTTTTTAACACAAATTTTAATCCCAATTAAAGTTAATTGAAAATAAAAATTTCATAATGTCCCATAAAAGGCTGGTTGGCAATCGAATAAGCGTTGAATCACAGAATAAAAAAATAGTGTTTTTTTGTAATCATATGAACTATTCTATCTAAATTTGCAATAAAATAGCACAACACAAAACCCAAGTTACAATGATATTTCTAAATAAGATAGTTGCAACTATTTTACCATTGATGCCGCAAAAATTAATTTGGATTTTTTCCAAAAGGTATATAGCAGGCCAGTCTCTTGGCGCAGCAATCAAAATAGCAAAACAGCTAAATTCAGAAGGAAACATTACTACCATTGACCTTCTGGGAGAGTTTGTTTCCGAACTAGACCAAGCAAAAAAGAATAAAGATGAATACATCGAGATAATTGAAGCTGTTGAAAAAAGCAATGTTGTTGGCAATTACTCTTTAAAGCCCACAATGTTTGGCTTGCTGATAGATAAGAATGCCTGTTATAAGCTAATAAGAGAGGTTGTGGCAAAAGCTGTTGAATATGACAATTTTGTGAGAATAGACATGGAAGATTTCCAGTGTGTTGATCTAGAAATTGAACTTTTCAGAAAAATTAAAAAGGAATTTCCAAAGAATGTAGGGCTAGTTTTCCAGGCATATTTATACCGTACCATGAATGACATTGATGAATTAATGGACTTACATTCCAAGGAAAACCCACTGAATTATAGGTTATGCAAAGGGATATATGTAGAACCCGAAACAGTAGCTTTCCAGAATTATCAAGAAATAAATCAAAACTTCCTATTAGCACTGGAGGAGATGTTCAAAAAAGGTATATATCCAGGAATTGCTACTCATGATGAAAAGCTTGTTATTGGGGCTTACGAGTTAATCAAAAAATATAATGTGCCAAATGACAAGTTCGAATTTCAGATGCTTTATGGTGTAACGCCTGCGCTCAGGAAATCCATAATTAAAAAAGGATATAAAATGCGTATTTATACACCCTTTGGTAAACAGTGGTTTGCTTATTCAACAAGAAGGCTTAAGGAAAATCCAAAAATGGCACAGGAGATAATAAAAGCACTGATTGTAAGGGGGTAAAATTTCTTTACAGTATTATTTAAAAACATTAATCAGTAGCTTTTGGAATGGGCTGCCCCTCAATCCATGGAGCACCCATTTTAGTTATCTTTTCTTCCAGAATAGGGATTTGATCATTTACCATTTCTTCCACCTCTAGCCTAATACTTTCAAATTCGACAGCGGCTAATTGAAGGCTCTTTTTTTGTGTTTGTGTAGGCCCAAAGGAAATATTTTGAGTTCCACCCATCGCATTCCAAATTCTTTCAGAAAGGTTGGGATCAGTTTTCTGACCTACTTCTTTTTTTGACTTGCTACCATAAAGTTGTTTCTGTATGTCTTCAAGCTGAATGTTTAACTGGAAAATACTCAGATAAACGCTGTCGTTTGAAAACCCAATTGATGCCATAGCCTTGTTCATGGCAGCTAATTTTCTTTTAGTGTTATCAACAACAGTGTTTAGGGCATAATTTGCTGTTTTAAGTTTTTCAACCTCTCTGCCAAAGGCTAAAATATCCTCGGGTGATGATCCTTTTAGGGCGCCATTTTGAATACTAATAACGTTAAACATAACCGTGTCTGAAATTGACCTATTAACACCACCAACTCTTTTGGAAAGCACTGCATAATATTTGCCAGGCATTACCGTTAGCCCTCCTCTTGTAGAAAACTCATTAAAAACACCTGACCCATCAGTATCAACACCATTAAATGCTGGATACCTTAAATTCCAGGAAATTCTATGAAACCCCTTGCCTTGCTTGGCCTTGATTTTCCTTATCCCATTACCCAAACTATCCATTATTGTTAGGATAACAATGGGTCTATCCTCGTATAGCTCTTTATCCAAATTGTCCCAGCCAGGAAATTTAATGTCTACACCTTCCTTTTTAGATTTTTTTTCTTTCTTTTTTCGCACCTCCTTTAGTGTTGAATAATTTTCAGACAAATAATATGTGAAAACAGCACCAAATGGGGGGTTTGGAGAAATAAAATATGAAGCACCCATTGATCCTTTACCGCTGTACGTTTGAGATGATCTTGGTGAGTATAAAAGCGCATCTCTCAAACTAAAAAGTGTTGCCTCCTTATCAAAAGTACCTTCATCTATTTCACGTAAAGGAGAGTAGTCATCTAGAACAAAAAAGCTACGCCCAAATGATGCACCCACAAGATCATTTTCTCTTTTTTGGATTGCAAGATCTCTAAAAGAAATTGTAGGTATTCCTCCTGTCATTTTAGACCAGCTTTGTCCACCATTAATCGACAAGAAAATACCAAATTCAGTGCCAATAAATAACAGCTCTGGCTTTATATGATCTTGAACAAGCCTCCAAACAATTAAATTTTCAGGGAGGTTATTTGTAATTAGATTCCAGCTTTCCCCCTTGTCTGTGCTTTTTACAATATAGGGTTTGAAATCTCCATTTTTGTGATTATCAAGAACAACAAACACTGTATTTTCGTCATACAGATCAGCTTTAATGTCATTTACAAAGGCATTTTCAGGAACTCCTGGTAATGAACCAACTTCAATTTTATTCCATGTGCCTCCGCCATTATCTGTAACGCTAATTGACCCATCATCAGTTCCTGCATAAATAAGCCCTTTTTTTAGTGGTGATTCAGATAGCGAAGTAATTGTATTATAATCTGACATTGCATAAACGTCCCATGGGGAGTCCCAGCCCCATGTTTTATCCATAATAGGTAGGTTGAACCTTTCTTGATTTAGGGTAAGGTCTTCCGAAATAGTTACCCAGCTATCGCCACGGTTTGTAGACTTCCACACCCTTTGGGATGCAAAGTAAATTGTGGTTGGGTTATGAGGGCTTACTAAAATGGGAGAGTCCCAATTGAAGCGTTCATATTTGTCTCCAGGATTAGCTTGGGGTTTAATGTTAACAGCCTCGCCTGTTTTTTGATCCACTCGGAAAAGATTACCCTCCTGGGTTTCGGAATACACAATATTGGGGTTACCTGGTTCTGTTGCTGGTTGATGCCCATCGGCAAATAAATTTATAAACCAATCAGCATTAGAAATACCTCTTCTAAAAACAGTTCTCGAAGCACCCCCTATGGTTCCATTATCTTGTGTCCCCCCATAAACCTTATAGAAGGGTTTTGAATCATCCAAAGCCAGCTTATAAAACTGTGTTATTGGCAAATTTGCCATATATCGCCAGTTTTGAGCTTTATCAAAACTTTCATAAACACCACCATCTGTTCCAACCAACAGGTAGTTTGGGTCATTTTCCCTGAAAGCAATTATGTGATTATCGGAATGTTTATTTTTTTCATTAAGCCGTTTAAATGTTTTACCACCATCTTCACTAACTTGGATTCTAACATCTGCAAGGTATATTTTATCAAATTCATGAGGACTTGCATACAGCTCTTGGTAATAGTGAGGACCAGTAGCTCCTGAAACTGCACTTGACTGTTTTACCCAAGAGGCGCCCCGGTTTTCAGATTTATATACCCCACCTTTACGCCTATCAAGCTCAATTGCGGCATATATGACATCAGGATTTTGTGGGCTAATGGCAAGACCGATTTTACCCATATCCGATGTGGGTAATCCTGTTTTGAGCTTTATCCATGTATTTCCTCCGTCAGTTGATTTATGTATTCCTGATCCTGGCCCACCACCCATATAGGCAGCAACAGTTCTTCCCCTTTGCCATGATGCGCAATAAATTACATCTGGATTACGGGGATCAATAACAATATCTGTTGCACCTGTCCATTCTTCATCACCCAGTGTTTTGACCCAAGATTTTCCGCCGTCTTGGGTTCTGTAAAGCCCTCTATCGCCTCCCGATGACCATAATGGACCCTGAACAGCCACCCACATAATATCCGAATTATTAGGATGGATAACAATTTTAGATATGTGTTGTGATTCTTTAAGGCCCATATTTTTCCATGACAGGCCATCATCTTCACTCTTATAAATACCATCTCCATAACTGACGTGTCTTCCGCCTACATTCTCGCCAGTGCCAACCCAAATAACATGCGGGTTATTAGGGTCAATAGTCACACAACCCGTTGAAAAAACCTTTTGGCTATCAAATATAGGAACCCATGTTGTACCAGAATTCTCCGTTTTCCATACACCTCCAGAACCAACTGTAACATACCATATGTTTTGATTTTCTGGATGTATTGCTATATCCGAAATCCTTCCAGACTTTAGTGCAGGCCCAATGTTTCTGTATTCGAATGCGTTCAACGAAACTCCTTTTAAAATATCATAAGATTCAGTTTTTTGACCATACCCAAGGCTACAGAGTATCATTACGGAAGAAATCAGAAGAATTGTTTTTTTCATGATGGGAAAGGGCTTTTAATTTGAATCAAATTTATTAAATAATCTAAGAATACATAAACCATAATATTATCAATATCATAAAAGGCTTTTCATAAATTGATAATAGAGGTGCGATTAAAACGTTTTTAATAAAAAACTAAATTTGTGCGTCAGCAATAATTATTACGAACTTCTGCTAAACTACGACTAAATGAACAGATATTTTTTACTGATAATAATAAGTGTTGGCATTGCTAATATGATTAAATCACAGTCATTGGGTAATTATACCACTGATGAAACCACACTTTATGCCATGAACAAACAGGTAGGTCAGTTTGTTAAAAGGTTTAATATGGAAGAAGATAATTTAGGAAAACCTCTATTAACTAGCGATAAATCATATCGAAGTAATGATATGCGGAGGATGTTGCTTCAAGGAATGTTTGATGAATATAATCCACGAACATCAGGTAATTTGAAAAAATACTTCATTGCAGATGTTACAAATGATAAAAGCCCGACATACCTAAATTTTTTGGACCCCGATTGGTATGCCGAAGTTGCTGCAACATTCCAGGTTAATGGTAAAAAAGAGAACGTTATATTGTTTTTAACACTTGAGAAAGAAAACCTAGGCTCTAAATGGATCATGAGCAATGTTTATTTTAAAAATTTTAATAGAATTTTTCCAGAAACAGATTCTATTGAGCAGACAACTCATTTTTTACACCCCCAGAGCCACGAATTAGACTTTATGAATCTAAAAAAAGCCCTAACCAATCAAGAATATGTTGAGCTATATGCTTCTTCAAATTATAAACCAGATTATCTCACATTGTTTTTTTTCATGATGAAAACTAACCAAATGAAATTTGTGAGTGTAGAGTCTGTTAAATTTCATTTTTTTCAAATCAATGATTGGTATTTCGAACTTTCGTTTTTTAACAGAGATGATATGAATTCTGGATGGCTTATTTCCAACCTTGTCTATTTAAAAGAGGAAGATAAGCAGGAATTAATAAGAACATACAGACTATGCGCAAACTAATACCAGTAATTCTCATCACCGTTGTTTTGCTTCCTATATTTTTAATAGGCCAGGCTGACAGCGCCATCAGTATTAGCCAGATTAATAAGTATGAAACTCAAACAAAGCAGCTAATCAATTACCTTCAGGGAACGTTAAATTTTATTGGCGACCCCAATGAAATCCCTTCTGAAAAGGATATTATTTTTAATGAGAGTTACCTTAAACTATTTGCTAGTGATATGGTTCAGATAGAAGATGATTTAGATGAAAATAGAGACCTGCCCCTTAACAAGGATGTTCAGGCCTATCTAAAGGATATCGATTTCTTTTTCAAGGAGGCAAGGTTTAGCTTTGAAATAGAAAATACAGAGAGCATAATAACAGATAGTAATAAAATAGTTTTTAAAGTCACCCTAAACAGAAATTTACAAGGCATCACCGTTGAAAATGACACCATAAACAATAATCAGCTTAGGTATATTGAAATTAACCTTGATCCAAATCAAAAAGACCTGAAAATAGCAAGCATTTACACAACTAAAATACAAGAAGAAGAAGAAATACGAAATTGGTGGAATGATATGTCAAATGAATGGAAAAACTATTTTGGAAAATCGGTAATTGTTTTTGACACACTTCCATTTAGAAATATATTGTGGTTTTCAGACTCCTCTGTGGTAGTATCAAAATGGGTAAAAGAATACGTTTCGGACACACTAATTATTGATGAAAACCCACAAACAGATCCTTTTTTACCAGAAGACAGCCTAATGGTGTATTATGACACCACTTTTTTAGAGGTTCAAGACACCATAATGGCAAACACTTCCATTGTATTTAACCTTTTAAAAACATTCAGAGGGGTTAAATCACTGGACTTATCTAATAATCAAATAATAAAGGATTTAAAGCCCATATCTGAGCTGTCGCAACTCAAAGAAATCAATATAATAAACACTAATATTAATGATCTCGAACCCATTCGAAACCTGAAAAACATCGAAGTTTTAAATTGCAGCGGTTCGGCGGTTGAAGACTTATCATCCCTCAGGTATTTATCATCTCTTATAAGCCTAAACCTATCAAGTACCAAACTGGTGGACTTAACTGCCATAGGCGGGCTTGAAAACATAACGAAACTAAATATATCTAACTCTCATGTTGAAGATATTACACCTTTAGAAACAATTTATTCGCTTAATCAACTTGATATTAGCCATACACGTATAAATAATTTATCACCAATTTGTGAGCTTCCTCATCTTTCGGATGTTAATATTTCTTCAACAAGCGTGAAAAGCCTAGAAAAAATATCTAGCCTAACCAGTATTCAACACCTTAATATTGACAGTACATTAATTTATAGCTTGGTACCATTATCGAACTTTGAAAATATGACTGTTTTGCAGGCAAACAACACAAATATCTCGTCATTAAAACCACTAGAAAACAAAAAGAAACTCAAAATTATTTATTGTGATAATAGTAAGATAGACATAAACGAGGCCAATAATTTCATGGACGAAAATCCTGGATGTTTGGTGATTTATAACTCTCAAGAACTTGAGAAGTGGTGGCAAGACTTATCAATGGAGTGGAGAAATTTATTTAAACAGGAGTATAATATTAGCGATAGCGTTTCTGTGGAAAAACTTCATGAATTAATACAAGAGCGTAGAATATCAGTAGCATTTAATAAGCAGATATATGACATTAAGCCATTAAGCATAATGCATAGGCTGAATGAGGTATACCTTCAGGGAACTAGCATATCTGACCTAACACCGATATCTGGATTATCAAACATAGAAGAATTAAATATTAGTAACACAGAGATAATTTCACTTGAACCGCTTTCATCATTGCGACGAATTAGGATTATTAAACTTGAAAACACAAGAATTGATAATCTATCATCGCTGGAGTCTGCCTCCCTTAGAATAATATATTGTGATAATACATTGGTGCGAGAAGGCGAGGCCCTTAGATTTAAAAACACGCACCCAAAAACAGTAGTCATATACCAAAGTGATAATTTGCGAATGTGGTGGAATAACTTAGATGATAGTTGGAAGGATGAATTTATAGGAATGCTGAAACTACCCTTAAGCCCATCTAATATGGATTTGCAAAACATGGTGGACACCGAATCCATTCAAGTTATAGATAACCCATCCATACTAAACCTAAATCCATTGCATAAGTTTTTACGATTAAAAGAACTTGTTATTAACTCTACTTCCATAACCGATATTAGCCCTATTATTTCTCTTGTAACCATAGAGAAATTAGACATATCAAAAAATCCAATATCACAGGTAAATTCAATATCTGAGCTTAAATATATTAAAGAGCTTTTGATAAGAAATACCTCTGTGGATGACCTTGAGCCCATATCCCTTATATCCGGACTATTAAAGCTGGATATGGGCGGCACAAAAATAAAATCCTTAAAATATATAGCCAGGCTTACAAAACTTGAGGAATTATATATAAATAATACAAGGATAAAAAGCATTAAGCCTCTCTTGCAGCTATCAAACCTTAACTATCTAAAGTGTTATAATACTTTAATTAAACCGTCCAAGATAAACGAATATAAACGTCAAACGCCAAATGTTGAGGTAGTATTTTATTAGTATTACATAATACAAGCTTGCTCAATGTTATTAAGAAGGTTATGCATAATATGATTACTTACCTTTGCTTTCAAAATTCAGTAAAATTCAAATGAAATTTATCAGCGCACTTCTAAAACAATTTATTTTCTGGATGCTGCTGTTCGCTACCACGCGTTTAATATTTTATATTTACTATTGGGAAATTTTAAACCAAGACGGCATTCCGCTAAGCGAGCTGCTGCTATCATTTTGGTACGCAATACCCCTTGATATTGCAACAGCATGCTACATACTAGTTATTCCTTTCTTGCTTTCTGTTATTCAGAGTTATTATGCCTCTTGGTGGTTAAACAGAGCTTCTTTTTATTACAATATAATTGTAATTGTTGTTTATGTTTTGATTTCAACCACAGAGATAGGGATATATGAAGAATGGAAAACCAAACTGCAATTCAAGGCGTTAAACTACCTATCGCATCCTGCAGAGATTTATAATTCTGCAGAAACCGGCTCTTTTTTTATTTTGTTGGCATTAATAATTACAGAAAGCATCTTCTTCATCTGGATATATAATAGAATTATTTATCAATCAATTTTATCTCAAACAAAGAAATTTGTTTTTGGGTTGTTTTATTTAATCATAGGCTCTGGAGTATTATTTGTGGGTATTAGAGGTGGTATTTCTGAGATACCCATAACCCAAAGCAAGCCATACTTTTCAAAACATAACTTCATAAACCTAGCATCTGTAAATTCGGGCTACAGTTTGTTAATAAGCACAATAGAAAATTATAAATTTAGAAGCAAAAACCCGTTTGACTTTTACAGTCTAGGCCCTGCAAATGATAGAGTAAAAAGGCTTCATCGCGTGGACAAAGACACAACCATTAATATTCTAACTAAGAAAAAGCCCAATATTGTTATTCTGATCTTAGAAAGCTGGTCAGCAGACTTAATAGAATCTCTTGGAGGAAGAGCTGGTATAACACCAGAATTTGCTAAGCTTGAAAATGAGGGGCTTCTTTTTACAAATTTTTATGTTAGTGGAAATCGTTCCGAGCAATCCATGACATCTATTTTTGCTGGATTCCCATCGACACCAATAACAGCCATTTCCCACAACCTAGATAAAATCATATATCTACCTAGCTTCACAAAACAGCTGATAAATGAAGGTTATGGAACATCATATTATTTTGGAGGAGAGCTTATGTATGGTGGCATTAACTCTTTCATATCTGTTAATGGTTTTGAAAGAGTAAAAGAGGGAAATGACTTTGACGTAGCCTTGCCGCGAGGAAAATTAGGCCTTCACGATGAATACCTATTTAACGAACAGCTAAAAGATCTTAACTATGAACCAGAACCCTTTTTATCAGTGGTATTTACACTAAGCACACACTCACCATATGATCAGCCAATGGAAGACGTTATAGAGTGGGCAGATACTAAGACCCAGAATAATTATTTGAATTCTGCATATTATACTGACAAAAGCCTGGGAAAGTATTTTAATGAAGCAAAAAAAATGAGTTGGTATAAAAACACTCTTTTTTTAATTGTTGCCGACCACAGTCACGACACATACAATCATTGGCCAGTCCATAAAAAGGAATACCGCAGGGTGCCAATGTTATTATTTGGAGATGTTTTAAAAAAAGAATTCCGCGGCGCCCAAATGGATAGAATTTCATCTCAAACAGATATACCAACCACTTTACTGCAGCAGCTGGGATTAAGTGCAATTGAATTTACATGGAGCAGGAATCTTTTTAATCCTACAACACCGGAGTTTGCATTTTATGAAAGTGATGAAGGTGTTGGGTGGATTACTCCCAATGGATATTTTGTTTTTAGTAACAGAGCAGGGGGCATTATGGAAATAACACTTGGTAATCAAATAAAAGATTCTGTAATAATGGATGGAAAATCTTACTTACAAGTGTTATTTCAGCAATTCATGGACTATTAAATTCAAAACAGTAAACCTTAATCTAATATCTTAAGGTCTAGCTGTCTTTTCTCCATATCAACTTCCTTAACAAGTACGCTAACCTTATCTCCCAACCTGTAAGCATTACCATATTGTCGCCCAATGATTCGGTAGTTATCTTCGTCCAAATAATAATAGTCGTCCTTTAGGTCGCTAAATCTAATCAACCCTTCGCTTTTGGAAATATTTAGCTGCACAAATATTCCCCATTTGCTTACCCCAGAGATTACTCCGTCAAACACCTTGCCTTTTTTATCAAGTAAAAACTCAACTTGTTTATATTTTATTGAATCGCGCTCAGCCTTCTGAGCACTGCGCTCCATTTCTGAGCTATGCTTGCACATATCTTCATAAATACTTTTGTTGGCAGATTTTCCACCATTTAAATACTGAAAAAGCAGCCTGTGAGTCATTAAATCTGGATACCTTCTTATGGGAGAGGTAAAATGCGAATAAAAGGGGAATGCGAGCCCATAATGCCCTATATTTTCTGTCGAATATTCAGCTTTTGCCATTGTTCTAACGGCAATTGTTTCGATCATGTTTTCTTCTCCCTTTCCTTGTATTTTTTCAAAAAGGTTATTATAAGAGGTGGCAAGGCTTTGTCTGGAGCTAACATTTAGGGTATAGCCAAGTTTTTTAAGAAACTGCACAAAAGTATTTAGCTTTTCAGGGTTTGGCTCATCATGCACTCTGTAAACAAATGTTTTGGGAGTTTTTCCGGCAGAAACCTTGCCTATAAATTCAGCAACTTTTTTATTTGCCAAGAGCATAAATTCTTCAATTAAAAAATTTGCCTCTTTTTGTTCTTTGATATATGTCTCAATGGGCTTTCCTGTTTCATCCAGCTTAAACCTTACTTCCTCCGAGTGGAAATTTATGGCCCCTTTTCCAAACCTTTTCTTTCGGAGTATTGTTGCCAGGGCATGCAAAATACCAACCTCTTCATGATATTCACCCTTTCCTGTTTCTATAACCTCTTGAGCTTCTTCGTAAGTAAATCGTCGATCAGAATTAATTACAGTTTTTCCAAACCATTGGTTTGTTACCTCTGCCTTATCGTTCATGGTAAAAACAGCTGAAAAGGTTAATTTTTCTTCTTTGGGTCTAAGTGAACAAACCTGGTTGGATAGTACCTCTGGTAACATTGGAATTACTCTATCAACAAGATATACTGAAGTTGCTCGTTTTAAAGCTTCATTATCAAGCTCGGTTCCTGGTACCACATAATGACTCACATCTGCAATATGAATACCAACTTCATAATTTCCATCATTTAGCTTAACAAGGGATAAGGCATCATCAAAATCTTTAGCATCGTGTGGGTCAATGGTTATTGTCCAAATTTTTCTGAAATCTCTTCGTCTTTTAACCTCTTCCTTTGTAATGGTAGTGCCAATTTTTGCCGCATCCTTTTCGACCTTAGGCGGAGATGATAATGGAAAATTATAATCTGCTAGAATTGATTGCATTTCTACGTTATTGTCTCCGGGCTGACCAAGTGTTTCTATTATTTCCCCGAAAGGATTATTGGCATGTTCCGGCCAGTCTGTTATTTTTACCAAAACCTTTTGGCCATCAGACGCGTCATTGTTCTTATTTTTTGAAACAAATATATCATATGGCATTGATGAGCTATCTGCTATTACAAAACCGAAGTTTTTACTCATTTCTAATACACCAACGTAAGTATTTTTTGGCCTTGACAAAACTTCAATTATTTGCCCTTCGGTTTTATGGCCTTTTCTTTTGGGGAAAATAATAACCTTAACCTTGTCTTCATGGAGCGCGCGTCCAGAGTTATTAGATGCAATGAACACATCATCCCCCCCATCATCAGGAATTACATATGCCTTGCCAGTTCTAAGCATATCAACAGAACCGGTTATATATTTTTGTTTTGTTAGCTCTTGGATTTTTTCAGGGTTAAGCTGATATTTTCCTCTTTTTACTTCATTAATACTTTTGTCACCTATTAGCTCACCTAATATTTTTATAACCATATCACGGCCAGCTTTGTCTTTGGCGCCCAACATGTGCCCTATCTGCTTGTGGTTATACGCCCTAAAAGGGGTTTCCGTAAAAATGCTTAATATTATGCCAGTAAGCGCACTTCGTGGTCTTTTGGTTTTCTTCTTCTTCATCTATTTTTTAAATTTTAAATACTTAGGGAGGGAGGGTCTTCTTTGGCAAAGATATTAATAAAATGTAACTGAAAATATATGATGTCGCATTTGCTCAATAAATGAACTATATGTTTAGCATAGAAACAGGAGCGACAAACCTATTTAATGTTCGCTATTTGTGAACGAATAACGCACCTAAAATTCGAATCTAAAACGTAAAATGTTAAACATTCATAAGAATTGTAAACCCAAAGAAAATAGATTGTAATTTTGTGCTGTTTTATAAAATATAAGAGATGAAACACATGTTAAAACTGCCTGTATTTTTAATTTTAATTACCCTTATTATTTCATCTTGTGCAAGTAGTCCGGAAAGTAAACTTGTTGGTACCTGGAAAGCCAATAGAGTTGAAACTGATTTTGATGAAAAGTATACTACCCCAGAAATGATTCGACAGGTAGTTGAAATGCAAAAAGAGACATACTTTAAGATATTAGATGATTCAACCTTAATAATAATGTCTCCTGGCAATACTCATGAAACCAGTTGGAACTTAGATGGAGAAACGAAAATAATCGCATTTTTCTTTGAAGGAGCCCCAGGAGTTTCTAATAACTTGGGCACATTAGATAATGAAGTAATTGTTTCAGAATCAACAACAGCACTTGGTAAAATAACTATCTATTACGAAAAAGAGTAATAACTTAATTCAATTTCTCCATCCTGCATCTAAACCAAACTCTTTCTCTTTTTCAAAAAAGCCTTCGTAAAAGAGATTAGTATTAACAATGAGCTAATAAATGCAGCGCCTCTTGCTATATAATCTCCATTTATTGTATAGTAAGTCATTTTGTAGTTTGCATTTAGCGTAGCCTTTATTACAGCAGGCGCCCAATAATCAGTTTGTTCAGTAATGTCACCTCTTTGATTGATAAACGCTGATACACCTGTGTTTGCAGCCCTTGCAACACTACGTCGTGTTTCGATGGATCTTAATACAGAAAACATTAAGTGTTGCTTATACCCTGGAGTATCGCCCCACCAACCATCATTAGTTATTACGAAAATCAACCCTGTCCCAAGCTTAACAGAATTAGCAACAAACTCACCATAAACAGACTCATAACATATGATAGGAGAAATGGGCTCGTTTATTTTACTATAAAAAGCTACGGAATTTTCTTCCCTTCCAAGAGTACCTGTTGTTCCTCCTAAATCGATGGCAAACCTCTCAAATGGTTTTAGAAACCACCAAGATGGCATTATTTCAACTCCGGGAGTGAGTTTAGATTTATGATGAATTTGAACATCATTATTATTTTCAATTAAAAACGCAGTATTAAATGCATAATATTTTCCTCCAGTATTATTGAAGCTGCGGGCAGCATTTGTGGGCGTTTCCTTATCATCTAACAGCCTATATGTTGTAGCACCAGTTACCAACGATGCATTGGGGTATTTTGCAAGCTCTATATTTAAATTATCTATAACCAGTGATTTATAAAGATAACCCTCCCAAATTTCTTCTTGAATGGCCGATTCTGGAAATACAATATAATTAGTAGTGGCGGTAGCAAGTTTTGATGCTAAATCTAAATTAATATCAATGATTTTTGAAAACGGCAGTGAATACTGATCGTTATAAGGGTCTATGTTTGGCTGCACCACAACAACCTCAACTGGGTTTTCCTTTTCATCATAACCGTTATATATTGAAAAAGAAATAATCAATGGTACAACAATGATTAGAATCATTGTTATTATAAGCGAGGTGATTCTTATGGAAGATGTTTTAAATTGTATACACCTAATTATTTCAAAAATAATGATGTTCACAGCTAAAACCCATAGCGTTCCCCCAAGGCTTCCTGTATATTCATACCACTGAATCCATGTGTGTTTTGTTGCAAAAACATTCCCTAGGTTTAACCATGACCACGTAAGGTCCCAATTCATATGAATAAACTCCCATGTTATCCAGTAAACTAAAAGGATGAATGTGCCTTTTTTATTATTAAACAGGGCTTTTTTAGAGTGGTGATAAAGTAAAAACACAATTGATATAAATAGGGAATTTAAACCAAATGCCATGATGGATCCCATTGGTGTAGAGTTCCATATCCACCATGTTGTCAAAACGTTCCAAATTAAAAACGTTAACCAGGCATACCAAAAAACTCCTTTCTTATTATTATCACCGAGATATTGCTGAACAATTAATAGCGGCACCAATGCAATAAATATTAATGGAGTAAATCCGTCAACTGGCCAAGAGGCAAATAACAGAAAACCGCTTAGTGCGGAAAATAAAATCAGCAGCCTTGTTTTCATTTCAACAATTATTTTTTTGTAAAACTAAACTTTTTAAGTTTTTGTTTTAAAACAGACTGCTAGATAAAGTAATAGCCAAATAATAGTTGTTTACTATGATGGGCTACTTAAAAATTAATAGAGAAAATTATTGTAAGGGTACCTTATGGAATGAATATAACGAATGTTGTCATATAGTAATTTACGAAACTCATGATAATTGTGCTTTGTTTTAGCAGATATGAATATACAAGGATTATTATCTTTTGCCATCCAGCTTTTTTGAAGATCATTGAGGCTAATATTTTCTTTGGAAGATGGGCTTAGGTCATCAGCATCTTTTTCAACCCACTTATAAGCGTCAACCTTATTGAAAACCATTACTACCTTTTTATCTCCAGCACCAATTTCCGCTAGTGTTTCATTTACTGTTTTAATTTGATCTTCAAATTCGGGGTGGCTTATATCAACAACGTGTATTAGAATATCAGATTCGCGCACCTCATCTAATGTTGACTTGAATGACTCCACCAAACCATGAGGCAATTTTCTTATGAAACCCACGGTGTCAGAAAGAAGGAATGGAAGGTTATCAACAACAACTTTTCTTACAGTAGTGTCCAGTGTTGCAAACAGTTTGTTTTCTGCAAATACCTCCGATTTTGATAACAGTGTCATTATTGTAGATTTACCCACATTTGTGTATCCAACAAGTGCTGCTCTGATCAGCTGACCTCTATTTTTACGTTGGGTTGCCATTTGCTTATCTATCTGCAGTAATTTCTTTTTTAGCAAGCTTATTTTGTCTCGAATAATTCTGCGATCTGTTTCAATTTCTGTTTCTCCAGGACCGCGCAATCCGATACCTCCACGCTGACGCTCAAGGTGAGTCCACATACCAGTCAATCTTGGCAGGAGATATTGATATTGAGCTAACTCAACCTGCACCTTTGCGTGTGATGTTTGGGCACGTTTTGCAAAAATATCAAGGATTAAATTTGTACGATCAATGATTTTACACTCAAGTACCTTTTCTAAGTTTCTGATTTGAGAGCCACCTAACTCATCATCAAAAACCACCATATCTATTTCAGCAGCTTTTACGTACTGTTTTATTTCATCAAGCTTTCCAGACCCAACGTATGTTTTCACGTTTGGATAATCCAAGGCTTGTGTGAATCGCTTCACTGGCTTACCTCCTGCTGTTTCAATGAGGAAAGCTAGTTCATTTAGGTAGTCATTGGCCTTTTCCTTCTGTTGATTATTGGTGATTAGACCAACAATAACAGCGGTTTCAGGGTTTTTTACAATGGAATTATTTTTTCTATCCAGCAAATCTTAGTGCTTATGTGTGTTAAGGTAATTAATGATATTTTCTGAATCCTATTATTTCACGAACTTCATTTATGGTTTTTTGTGCGCTTTCTCGAGCTTTTTCAGCACCCTGATTCATTACTTTTTTGATATACTCTTCGTTAGCAGATAATTCGGTAATTTTTTCCCGAAAAGGCTCTGTGAATGTTACCATGTCTTCTGCCAACTGTTTCTTAAGATCACCATATCTTATTGTACAATCATTATACATATCTTCAAACTGACTAATTACCTCTTGTTTCGAAACAACCTCCATCAGAGTGAAAAGGTTGTGAATAGCCTCTGGTTTTTTTTGATTCTTTTCCGTTGGGCCACTATCAGTAACAGCCCTCATAACTTTTTTACTGAGTTTTTTTGGATCATCATTTAGAAAAATAGCATTACCTTCTCCTTCTGATTTACCCATTTTTCCTGATCCATCAAGACCAGGTATTTTCACCAATTGTTCCCCAAAATTGTACGCATTTGGTATTGGAAAATAATCCTTACTATACATATTATTGAACCTTCTAGCATAGGTTCTTGTCATTTCAAGGTTTTGTTCTTGATCTTTTCCAACCGGTACTTTTGCTGCCTTGTGAATAATAATGTCCGCAGCCATCAAGGTTGGATAGGTTAATAAACCAGCGTTTACATTGTTTGGTTGTTTTCTTGCTTTATCTTTAAACGTGGTTACTCTCTCAAGCTCTCCAAGATATGCATTCATGTTCAAGAACAAATATAGCTCAGCCGTTTCTGGCAAATCACTTTGGAGGTAAAGTGTTGCCTTATCCGGATCAAGCCCTGCAGCTAAATATTCAACCAACACTTGTTTTACGTTTTTTTGTAAATCCCCTGGTGTTGGATGTGTAGTAAGGGAATGATAGTCTGCAATGAAGAAGTAACACTGACTAGTTTCTTGCATTTTCACGAAATTCTTAATAGCACCAAAATAATTTCCTAGATGTAAATTTCCTGTCGGACGTATTCCGCTTACTACTATTTCTTTATTACCCATTGTGTTACTATTGTTTTAAGGTAGCAAAAGTACTAAAATCATGAGAATTTGATTACTAAATTTGTTCCGATAAACTAATATATTTAACATAATATGGATTGTGATTTGACAAATATATAATACTCGAGTTTGTAATATCGAATAATTGCTTTTTTAGATTTGCATTAAAATTATTATTAAACATTAACACCATGATGAAAGACATTGCCTTCAAGTGTGATATGGAAGTTAGGGATTATGAATGTGATTTACAAGGAATAGTCAATAACTCTGTTTATCAAAATTATCTTGAACATACACGCCATCTATACATTAAGTCATTAGGCTTAGACTTTGCCATATTGAGCGAAAAGGGCATAAACCTTGTTGTAAAAAGAGTTGAAATTGATTACCAGGCACCCCTTAAGAGCGGCGATGAGTTTATTTCTGTTTTAAAAATGGAAAGGCTATCCCCATTAAGGTTTGGTTTTGTTCAGCATATTTATAGGATACCTGACGCTAAGCTAATAATTAAGGCCCTTGTGGTTGGAACTGCAATAAATCAAAGGGGTCGGCCAGAGCTTCCAGATGAACTTATTAAAGTGTGGGGCCTTGATTAACAGCTACTATTTTATTTCGTTATAACTTTATAAAACTCACTTGGAAATTTAATACAGAAACTAAATGCAAAAGATATTAATTATAATCAATGATGCTCCTTATGGAACAGAAAAAGCATACAATGCTTTGCGAATGGCTATGACATTACAGAAAGAGCATACTGATGAGGTAGTGGTGAATGTTTTTTTACTTGCCGATGCTGTCACATGTGGCTTGCCTAATCAGAATACGCCCAACGGGTTTTACAACATAGAAAGGATGTTAAACTCTGTAATAAGAAATGGCGCAGAAGTAAAAAGTTGCGGTGGCTGCTCCAAGGCTAGAGGAATTGATAAACTCGAATTCATCTCTGGGGTTAAGTTAAGTAACATGAAAGAGTTTGCTCAATGGACAGTATCGAGCGACAAGGTGCTGACATTTTAATTCAGATTTATGGGCTTTATAAAAAATATAGAGCTGAATTATATATTTAGCATATAATCAAACAAAATAATTATCATATTACTTCATGGAGCGCCTTAAAAGGGTTGTATATATTGGCTCGTTACCAAGTTGGGCAGTAATAACTGAAGCTGTAACCGTAGTTATAATCAAAGGTAAAATAAGCTCATAATTTGAGGTCATCTCAATGGCAAGAACCAGTCCGGTAATTGGAGCCCTTACCACAGCAGCAAATATACCGGCCATGCCCGCAACAGCAAACACCCCAGCATGAGGAATTAAATCTGGGAAATAATTATCCATAACATTGCCATATAGCATCCCAAAAATAACCCCCAAAACAACTATTGGTGCAAAAATTCCACCAGGTACTCCTGTACCATAGCTTAAAACGGTAAGAATAAACCTTACACAAAAAACCAATAGCAAAGTGTAAATAGTAAATGAATGACCAAGAGCCTTATAAATTGTGTGGTATCCACCCCCTATCATCGCAGGAAAATAGACACCAATAATAACAATTATTGTTCCCCCAATTAGTCCCACAAGCAAAATACCTGTTTTTGAAATATCCTTAAAAATATCCAGCGCAACAACTATAAGCTTATTAAAGGCGTAGCCAATGAAGCTAAATAAGCCTCCCAGTATCACGAACATCCAAAGCGCATAAATGGGTGGTGATTCAAATATTGTCATTTCAATCGAGGGGTGTGGACCAACCATCAGCCTGACCACCAAGTCTGCTGTCCCAGAAGCAACCATAATTGCAGCGATGGAATAAAAATTGTACTTGAATTGACTGTGCATTTCCTCAATTACAAATATAATACCGGCAAATGGAGCATTGAAAGCACACGCTAATCCTGCAGCAGCACCCGAAGAAACCAAAGGGTTTGTTTTGTCCTCAGGCTGCTTAAAAACATCTTTTATCATTTTACCAACATTTGCACCTATTTGTATTGTGGGCCCCTCTCTACCAAGCAGTAACCCACTCCCCAAAGAAAAAATAGATGCAAAAAACTTTACGGGAATAACCCTTTTCCATCTCATGGGTTTTATATCATCAAGAGCACCCTCAATTTCTTGAATACCGCTACCTGATGCCTCTGGAGCAAATTTGTTTACTATTATTATGGAAACAGTAATGCCTACTATTACAAACAATAAGGGCCATAACCAGCTTATCCACCCATCATGACCAGCATTGTTAAACAGGGCATCCCTATAGCCTTCAATGTATACCAAAACAATTCTGAAAATTGAACCGATAACTCCTGCTATAATACCAACTATGAATGCGTAAAAGATTAGCTTGAGATTTTTTTTATCAGCATCTGCAAAACGCTGATCTCTTTTCCAGGGCTTATTACCTTTTGCTAGTGAAAGTTTCATTTGGTTTCCTTTTCGCTTGTGAATCCCTGTTTCATAAATACCGCGCTAAAATAACATAAACTACGTAAATGAATTTTTTTCTATAATATTCCAGGCCTTTTCAGCAGCAAGATTTTCTGCTCCTTTAATTGAATAGTCTTGGGATTTAGCCAATGATATGCCATCTACCTCCAATGAGACTAAATATTGTTTTTTGTGTTTTTCCCCAATCTCTTCTTCCACCCTAAATTTTATATCACGCTTTTCCTTTTGAGCCCATTCATTGAGTTTGCTTTTATAACTAATTTCAGTTTCTATGAGAAGATCAATATCAAAATGCACATTGACAATTCTTGTTATTAATATTTTTTTGGTAACGGAGTAACCCTTATCAAGGTAAAGGGCGCCAATAACAGCCTCAAAGGCATCTCCACCTGCCGACTTTGCTTTAGCAGTTGATTCTTTTCCCGATTCAATTAATCCGTTAAGACCTAGTTTATACGAAAGCTTGTTAAGCGAAGCACGACTTACAATTTTAGACCTCATTTCTGTCAAGAATCCCTCATTTTCATAGGGAAATGCTTTGAAAAGATAATCTGCAATAATGGCGCTTAATATTGCATCACCTAGATATTCGAGGCGCTCATTATTTAACGTTAAGCCATTAAGTTTTTTGGCGCTGGCTGATTTATGCCTAAGTGCAAGCTTGTATAAATGAATATTTCCAGGACAATAACCAAATATATTTTTTATGGCCTGATAAATATGTTTATCAGAAGAAAAGTAAAATCGTAATTTATTACATCCAAGCAAAATGGGAAGTTTTATTTAACAAACTTCTTAAATATCAACGAGGCATTATGTCCACCAAAACCGAAGGTATTTGTTAAACCATAGTTGACAGTACGTTTTTGAGCTTTGTGAAATGTAAAGTTTAGATTGTTGTCAATCTCAGGGTCATCAGTAAAATGATTTATAGTTGGGGGCACAATATCATTTTTAACCGAAAGGATAGTTGAAATGGACTCAACGGCACCCGCACCACCAAGTAAATGACCAGTCATTGACTTAGTTGAGTTTACGTTTATTTTGTAAGCATGCTCTCCGAAAAGATTTACAATGGCCTTAGGCTCCACAATGTCTCCAACGGGAGTGGAAGTACCATGTGTATTTATGTGATCAATATCTTCTATGTTCAGGTTAGCGTCATCAATTGCTGCCTGCATACATAGCTGTGCTCCATAACCCTCAGGGTGTGGTGCTGTCATGTGATGGGCATCTCCAGATAGTCCTGCGCCTACAACCTCCGCATATATATTTGCACCCCTTGCTTTTGCATGCTCAAACTCTTCAAAAACAAGACCACCACCACCTTCACCCATTACAAAACCATCACGATCTTTATCAAAAGGACGCGATGCTGTTTTAGGATCATCATTACGGGTTGATATGGCATGCATGGCATTAAATCCACCAACACCACTTTCAGTTATGGCAGCTTCAGAACCTCCAGTTACAAATGCATTAGCTTTTCCTAATCGTATATAATTGTATGCATCTGAAAGAGCATTAGCCGATGAAGCACAAGCGCTGACCGTTGCAAAATTTGGTCCTCTAAAACCATACTTTATGGAAATATGACCAGCTGCTATGTCAGCAATCATTTTTGGAATAAAAAATGGATTAAATCTTGGGGTACCATCACCTAAGGTGTATTCTGCAACAGATTGATGGAAGGTGTTTAATCCTCCAATTCCAGAAGCCCAAATAACACCTACGCGATCTTTATCAAGATCATCATAAGAATCAAGGCCTGAGTCAGCGATGGCTTCATAGCTAGCTATTAACCCGAATTGGGCATACCTATCATGCTTACGCGCTTCCTTTCTGTCGAAATACTCCTTGGCATCATAGTCTTTGACTTCGCATGCAAATTTCGTTTTGAATTTTGACGAATCAAAGTTGGTTATAGGTGCAGCACCGCTAACACCTGCAAGCAGCGCTGACCAATAATCCTCTACATTTTTACCAATAGGAGTTATTGCTCCAAGGCCTGTTATTACAACACGCTTTAACTCCATAAATAAATTTCTACTGGTGTTCTTCTATATACGCAACAGCATTACCTACTGTTTCAATTTTCTCAGCTTCCTCATCAGGAATAGAAAGATTAAATTCCTTTTCAAACTCCATTATTAATTCAACTGTATCAAGTGAATCTGCACCGAGATCGTTGGTGAAGCTTGCTTCATTTGTTACTTCACTTTCTTCCACACCAAGCTTATCTACAATTATGCTTACTACTTTTGCACGTACATCTGACATTTGTCTAATTTTTGGTTAAAATTCGATGCAAAGAACGGCATTAATGAGATAAAAAGCAAAAAATCCAATTTATTTTTAATGTCGTGTTATACAACAGTTTAAAGATCAAATATTCGTTATGTAGCGCAATGGTGACTATTTCAGGATTGATTTCTTTGATTTAAACTATTTTAGTGCCCTGAAATATCTAAATATTAAATGAAAAATATTGTAATATTTGCATCAGGAAACGGAACAAATGCTGAACGTATAGTCACATATTTTGAGAATGATAATAGCATTGCCACAAGCTGCATATTTACTAATAACCCAGAGGCAGGGGTAATAGAAAGAGCCAAGAAACTAACCATAAAAACTCACATTTTTAATAGAGAAGACTTTTATAAAACCGAGCAGGTATTAAACCTTATAAAATCGTATAATCCTAATTTGATTGTTTTGGCAGGATTTTTATGGCTTATTCCTGAGAATATGATTAATGGATATACCGGAAAAATTATAAATATACACCCAGCTCTTCTCCCAAAATTTGGCGGAAAAGGAATGTATGGTTTGAATGTTCATAGGGCTGTTATTGATGCTTCTGAATCAGAATCGGGAATTACGATTCATTATGTGAACAAGTATTATGATGATGGTCAGGTAATATTTCAAAAGAGCTGTAAATTAGATACGGGTGAAACACCCACAAGCCTTGCTAATAAAATTCATAAATTGGAGCATAAGTACTTTCCAGAAGTAATTAATGAACTGCTTAAATAATAGGCAGGAAAATTTTCAAAGTTTAGTCTCTTCAAACCTTAATCTTAAATTTTTATACCAATCATCACCAAACCTTCGGATTAATGGATTCTTCAAATACTTATATAGTGGAACCCCTTCTTTTTTGCCAGCAATTATCGCTGGATTACAAACATTCCAGCGATGATAATTTATGGCTATGCTATTGCCAACTTTACTTAACCTTATAGGATATAAATGGCAAGATATGGGCTTTTGAAAACCTATTTTACCATTGTTATAAGCTTTTTCTATGGAACAAAAGCTAATCCCGTTTTTATAATAAACAAATGCACACTCTTCATCATTTACCAATGGGGTTACATATGTACCATCAACATCGTACTCAAAAACACCATTTTCCCTTATAACCTGCTTGCCTTTTTCGCTCATGTATGGAATTATTTCATCCACTTCATCTTCCAGCTTAGAAATCTCTTCCTCATCCAGCGGTGCTCCAGCGTCGCCAGCAACACAACACTCACCTTTACAGGCTGAAAGGTTACATGCAAATTGCACATCTTTTATTTCATCTGAAACAAGTATATCATCAACAATAATCATCTCCGAAAGGGTTTAAATCGTAGCAAAAATATCTATTTTGATGATAACCATACAAACGGGTAAGTTTAAATGCCAGTATGGAAATCATATTTCACCTTTAAATTTTAAATAAAAATGTAATTATAAACGCTATAGCTGATTGAATACTAAGGACATGACAAAGGTAATAAGATGCTTAATAAAAGAGCAGATTAACCATATTATATCTATTAAATTTATTTACTTTTGCTCTGCACTTTTTTGATGTATAACATTAATTATTAACGACTAAAACAAATTAATATGTCATTCAACCTTAGAAACAGGAATTTTTTGAAGCTGTTGGATTTCACTCCGAAAGAAATAAAATTTATGCTTGACTTAAGCGCAGATCTTAAAAAGGCAAAATATGCAGGAACAGAGCAGAAGAAACTAGAAGGTAAAAACATTGCCTTAGTATTTGAAAAGGCATCAACTCGCACTAGATGTGCTTTTGAAATAGCTGCCTATGATCAGGGTGCCAGAGTTACTTATTTGGGCCCCTCAGGAACTCAAATAGGATCTAAGGAATCCATGAAGGATACTGCACGTGTTTTAGGTCGTATGTATGATGGAATAGAATATAGGGGTTTTGGTCAATCTATTGTTGAGGAATTAGGCTCTCATGCTGGAGTGCCAGTTTGGAATGGGTTAACCGACGAATATCATCCGACACAAATTTTGGCAGACTTCTTAACAATGATGGAGCATTGTGATAAACCATTACACAAGGTAAGTTTTGCATTCGCAGGAGATGCAAGAAATAATATGGGTAACTCATTAATGGTTGGTGCAGCAAAAATGGGAATGGATTTTCGTGCTGTTGCCCCTAAACAAATGTGGCCTGAAGAACAGCTAGTCGCTGAATGTAAAAAAATAGCAAAGGAGACCGGAGCAAAAATTACTTTAACCGAAAGTGTTAAAGACGGTGTTAATGGAGTTGATTTTATTTATACTGATGTTTGGGTAAGTATGGGTGAGGCTGATGAGGTATGGAAAGATCGTATTGCAATGATGATCCCTTATCAAGTTAATTCAGAAATGATGACCATGACTGGAAACGCAAAAACCAAATTTTTACACTGCCTTCCTGCTTTTCACAATCGCGAAACAAAAGTTGGAGAAGAAGTTTATCGAAAATTTGGAGTTGAAAATATGGAGGTCACAGACGAAGTATTTGAGTCTCCTGCATCAGTTGTATTTGATGAGGCAGAAAACAGACTTCATACAATTAAAGCTGTTATGGTTGCTACACTTGGATCATAGATATCATTAACTAACGTTTAATAATTCATGGCAAATACAGAGGATTTATTTAAGAAGGTAATAGCTCACGCAAAGGAATACGGATTTGTATTTCAATCGAGTGAAATTTATGACGGACTAAGTGCGGTTTATGATTATGCTCAGAATGGATCTGAACTGAAAAAAAATATTCGTGACTATTGGTGGAAATCAATGGTTCAAATGCATGAAAATATTGTTGGGATTGACTCAGCGATTTTTATGCACCCAACTGTGTGGAAAGCATCGGGTCATGTGGATGCTTTTAATGATCCAATGATTGATAATAAGGATTCAAAGAAAAGATATCGTGCTGATGTTCTAATTGAGGATTATATTTCAAAACTTGAGTCTAAAATTGAAAAGGAGGTTACAAAGGCAGCAAAACGGTTTGGAGATAGTTTTGATAAAGCTCAGTTTCTAGAAACAAACCCAAGGGTTATTGCGAATAGAGATAAGATTGAAAAAATAAAGAGTGTGTTATATCCTGCCATGGATAATGATGATATGGCTGCCATAAAATCATTGATAGAGAATGCGGGAATAGTTTGCCCCATATCTGGATCAAAAAACTGGACAGAGGTTCGTCAATTTAATTTGATGTTTTCAACACAAATGGGATCTACTGCAGAAGGAGCAAATGAAATTTTTCTACGTCCTGAAACCGCACAAGGGATATTTGTAAATTATCTTAATGTGCAAAAAACAGGTAGGATGAAAATACCATTTGGCATCGCCCAAACAGGGAAAGCCTTTCGTAATGAAATAGTTGCCCGCCAGTTTATTTTTCGTATGCGTGAGTTTGAACAAATGGAGATGCAGTTTTTTGTAAGGCCAGGTGAAGAAATGAAGTGGTATGACTATTGGAAGGAACAGCGTATGAATTGGCATACTTCATTGGGAATTCCTGCGGATAAATTCAGATTTCATGATCATGAAAAACTTGCACATTATGCCAACGCAGCTGCCGATATTGAGTTTAAGTTTCCAATGGGTTTTAAGGAGCTTGAGGGAATACATTCTAGAACAGATTTTGACCTAAGTGCTCATGAAGAACATAGCGGTAAAAAACTTCGTTATCACGATCCTGAAATAAATGAAAGCTATGTTCCATATGTTGTTGAAACTTCAATAGGACTTGACAGAATGTTTTTGGCGATATTAAGTAATTCGTATACCGAAGAGCAGATTGAGGAGGGAAATACAAGGGTGGTCATGAAGCTTCCTCCTGTTTTAGCACCTTATAAAGCTGCCATATTTCCACTTACTAAAAAAGATGGCCTACCTGAAAAAGGTCGTGAGATAATGGAAAAACTGAAAATGGACTATATGTGTTTTTATGAAGAAAAAGATGCAATAGGAAAACGCTATCGTCGTCATGATGCAATAGGAACACCATATTGTGTTACTGTTGATCATCAAACACTTGAAGATAATACTGTTACCATTCGTGAGCGGGATAGTATGAAACAGGAAAGAATTTCCATTGATGAAATAAGCGGTGTTATTTCGCAGCGTTTGAAAGGATAAACAAATATCAAATTGATAACACGGATGTGAAAAGCATCACGACATCAAGATAATTACCATTGTACATTTTTGGTTAATATATTCGTAAGCAAAAGTTTAACCATAGACTACTTATTATTAAATGCTCCCATTGTTCTATCAATACCAATTGAAACAAAGCTTTTAACCATGCTTGTTGCGTCTTCTATTTTTGGGAGCATTATTTTTTCTTCTCCCCTTGACCATTTTCCTAGAACATAATCAACCTGACGCCCTCTTGGAAAATTATCACCAACACCAATGCGTAACCGTGGAAAAACATTGGTGCCAAGTTTTTCTATGATATCTGTTAGTCCATTGTGACCAGCATCTCCACCTTTTGACTTCATTCTTAATGAGCCCATGGGCAAGGCAATATCATCAAGTATTACAAGTAAATTTTTTGTTGGAACTTTTTCTTTGTCGAGCCAGTATTTGATAGATTTACCACTCAGGTTCATGAAGGTAGTTGGTTTTATGATTACCAAAGTTCTTCCTTTAAATTTTACCTTAGAAACACTAGCAAGTTTTTCAACCTTTACATCGCCCTTCAAATCATTTATGAGCAAATCAGCAACATCAAAACCGATATTATGGCGAGTATTTGCATACTCTTCTCCAACATTTCCAAGGCCTGCGATTAAGTATTTCACTATATAATATTTAAAAAATAAAGGGATAAAGGTAATTAATCCCCTTATCCCTTATAAATTAATCTAAATTAGCTTTAAGTTAATTCTTACTATCCTCTGCAGCTGGAGCTGGAGCACCTCCGCTTGCTTCACCTTCTTCACCGCTTGCTTCACCTTCTTCACCTTCTTCACCTTCTTCACCCTCTTCGTCTTCTTCGTCTTCAGCAACATTACGTGAGGTTTTAACTCTTACTAACACCGAGTTAGGAGCATCAAGTATAGCAAGATTATCCAATTTAATATCTTTAACTTTCACAGATGTACCTATAACAAGTTCTGAAATATCTACTTCTACGGTATCTGGCATTTTATCTATCTGACCCCTTAATCTTAGGCGGTGCATTTTTTTAATTAATTGACCACCAGCCATAACACCAGGTGAAGTTCCCATAAGTTTCACAGGAATTCCTATTGTTACATCTTTTCCTTCTTCCAATTCTAGGAAATCAGCATGAAGAACCTTGTCAGTAACAGGATGATATTGTAATTCCTGAAGTATGGTTTTATATTTTTCTCCACCTAGGTCAATGGTAATTAGATATACATCTGGAGTAAAAATAATTTTGTCAAATTTGACTTCATCTGTCACAAAGTGAATTTGTTTTTCACCTCCGTAAATCACACATGGAATATTTCCTTCCCTTCTGTGTTTTTTAGCATCTTTTTTCCCTACGTTCTCACGAAGAGAACCGCTCAATGATACTTTTTTCATAATTTTAAAATTAAATTAAATATAGTTTATTATCTATTTCTGTCTTATATCAAACAATGAACTAATGGATTCAAAGTTTTGAACTCTATGTATAACCTCTGCCAAAAGATCAGCCGTGGTTAGCACTTTTATTTTATCTAAATCTTGTTTTAATGGAACGGTATCCGTAACAATTATTTCATCAAACTTGGACTTGCTAAGACGCTCATAGGCATTTCCCGAGAATATGGGATGTGTACAAAATGCTCTAACAGAACTTGCTCCTCTGCTTATTATTAAGTCTGCTGCCTTAGTAATGGTTCCTGCAGTATCTATAATATCATCAACCAGAACAACATCTTTACCTTCAACATCACCGATAAGCTCCATTTGTTCAATCACATTTGGCTTTGCTCTTTGTTTGTAGCAAATAACAAAACCAGTATTAAGAGCTTTAGCATATGAAGCAGCACGGCGCGTACCGCCAGTATCTGGAGATGCCATTATTAGGTTTGGCAGTTTTAGCTTTCTAATGTAATCAACGAAAATATTTGATGCATATAAATTATCAACAGGAACATCAAAAAACCCCTGTATCTGGTCTGCGTGCAAATCTATTGTTATAACTCTGTTTACACCAGCTGATATAAGTAAGTTGGCAATTAACTTAGAAGCAATTGAAACCCTAGGTTTATCTTTTCTGTCCTGTCGGGCATATCCAAAATAAGGAATAACAGCAATAATCTTTCGAGCAGAGGCGCGTTTTGCAGCATCTGTCATCATCAATAACTCAAGTAAATTGTCGGCTGGAGGGAAAGTCGATTGAATAATAAAGACGTCTTTACCGCGTATGTTTTCTTCATACGATGTTTGAAGCTCTCCATCGGAGAAATTAGTAACAATAGATTTACCTATTTCTGTTCCGTAGCTGTCCGCAATTTTTTCAGCAAGATAACGGGTTTTTCTCCCAGTAAAAATACTTACTTTTGGTTCTGCCATTATTATGTAAATGTCTGGTTTTGAAAAATCGCTGCAAAATTACTATTAATCTCCTTAAAATCAATACAAAAATTTGTTTTGCTTAAAATAGAGAATCTAAAAATAGAGTTCGGAAAGTCTAAACCCAAAATTATTGCAGTTGAGAACATTAACCTTTCTCTTGCAAAGGGAAAGTCTCTGGGAGTTGTAGGGGAGTCTGGTTCTGGAAAATCCATAACAGCTCTAGCTATTATGGGGTTATTACCACCAAATGCTAATATTACTCAAGGAACCATAGAGTTTGAAGGTGTTGATTTATTATCATTGTCGAACTACGAGCGAAGAAAATTTAGAGGTCAAAAAATATCTATGATATTTCAGGAGCCAATGACCTCATTAAACCCGGTAATGAGATGTGGAAAGCAGGTGCAAGAAACCATAATTTTAAACCAGAAGATTAATAAAAAAGAAGCAAAAAAACTCACGGTTGATCTATTTGAAAAAGTCAACTTACCCAGACCAAAGGGTATTTTTAATAGTTATCCACATGAACTCTCCGGAGGTCAACGACAAAGAATAATGATTGCAATGGCCATTGCAAATAATCCAGATATACTTATTGCAGATGAACCAACAACGGCTCTTGATGTTACAATTCAGAAAGAAATAATTTCTCTTTTGAAAGATTTAATAGATGAATATGATATGGGCCTAATTTTTATCAGCCATGATTTAGGTGTAATAAAGGAGGTGGCGGATGATGTTATTGTAATGTACGAAGGAAGAGTTGTTGAGAAGGGCAATGTTAAAAAATTATTTAGCAGTCCTAACCATCCATATACAAAAGGGCTATTGGCGTGTAGGCCTTCCATAAATACCAATTTCAAAAGACTTCCTGAAATAGAAGGTTTTATTAATGGAGAGAATAATTTGGAAAAAATTAAGAAAAAGATTCATAAGCCAATAGAACACTCAAAATCATCATTGGATGTTGTTGACCTAACAAAGTCATATGTATCAAAACGTGGTTTTATGGGCAATAAAAGGGATATAGTAAAAGCTGTTGACGATATTAGTTTCAAGGTTTATCCTGGTGAAACCCTTGGACTTGTGGGGGAGTCTGGGTGTGGTAAAACAACTCTTAGTCGATCTATATTGAGGTTGATAGAGCCAAACAATGGGAGTATATTTTTCAATGAAAAGAATTTAATGAAGTTAAACAAAGGTGAACTTAAAGAACAAAGAAAACACATTAACATAATTTTTCAAGATCCTTATTCATCGCTGAATCCTAGAATTTGCATTGGAGAAGCAATTAAGGAGCCAATGGTGGTTCATAAATTATATGGCAATAACCAAATAAGAAAAAATAGAGCTTTAGAGTTACTTGAAAAAGTAGGATTACATGCAGAACATTATAATAGATTCCCGCACGAATTCTCAGGAGGGCAGCGACAAAGAATTGTCATTGCCAGAACACTTGCTCTAAACCCTAAATTTATTATTTGTGATGAAGCGGTCTCTGCTCTTGATGTTAGCATCCAGGCTAAGGTTTTAAACCTATTAAATGATCTTAAGGAGGAGTTCGGGCTTACATATATTTTTATCTCTCACGACCTAAATGTTGTAAGATATATGAGCGATAGATTAATTGTGATGAAAGATGGAAAAATAGTAGAGGTGGGAAATGCAGATCAGATTTATAATAACCCATCATCTGATTATACTAAAAGGTTGATTGATGCAGTTCCAATTTCATGATCCATGTTTCTAATTTTAGTTCTATAAACCCATGATATTTATAACTGTAATTTAATCTGGGTTAAATAATTCAGTAAATAAGTTGAAAAGATTAATTTATTAGCAAACGTTTTCGCTAATGGTTTAATAGCCCTAATAATTCAGCATGCAAAATATACTGACATGAGTAGCGTACAATTAAAAACCTAAAACAAATGTTATTAATTTTGCCAAAATGACAAAAACCAATAAATAAGATAAAGTAATGCATAACATTGAAAACTTCGATTTCATTAATAAAAAGGTAATTATAAGGGTAGATTTTAATGTACCTCTAAACGATAAATATGAAATAACAGATGACACAAGAATGCGTGCTGCTGTGCCAACAATAAAAAAAGTTCTTAGTTCAGGTGGAGCCGTGATCCTTATGTCTCACTTGGGGAGGCCTAAATCTGGACCGGAGTATAAGTTTTCATTGAAGCATCTTTTGCCCGAGCTATCAAAACAACTAGGTGTTAATGTTTTGTTTGCAGATGATTGTATTGGTGATGAAGCAATTAATAAATCTGCTAATTTAAAGCCTGGTGAGGTTCTTTTGCTTGAAAATCTTCGCTTTTATAAAGAAGAAACAAGCGGCGATGAGGCATTTGCTAAAAAACTTGCAGGATTAGCTGATGTATATATGAACGATGCCTTTGGTACTGCTCACAGAGCGCATGCTTCTACTGCCATAATTGCAAAATTTTTCCCAAAAAACAAGTTGTTTGGATATATTATGTCAAATGAAATCCAAAACATAAATAAAGTTGTTAAGGAGGGTAAAAAACCAATTACTGCCATTCTAGGTGGTGCAAAAATTAGTGGTAAAATAGAAATTATAAATAACCTCATAGACAAAGTAGATAACATACTCATAGGTGGCGGTATGATGTTCACTTTCATAAAGGCTTTGGGTGGCAATGTGGGTAATTCGCTTGTGGAGGAAAATTTGGTTGAAACTGCAAAAGCAGCCATGGAAAAAGCAGAAGAAAACGATGTTTGTTTCCATATCCCTACGGATGCAGTTATTGCTGATAAATTTGACAACAATGCCAAAACGAAATTCTGCAGCTCATATGAAATACCAGATGGATGGATGGGCCTAGATATTGGGCCAGAAACAGGGCAGGCATTTAGAGATGTGATAGGGGCATCAGAAACTATACTTTGGAATGGTCCAATGGGAGTATTTGAAATGTCAAATTTTTCTCATGGCACTGAAGATGTTGCCTTTGCTATTGTTAATGCAACAAAAAATGGAGCATTTTCGCTAATCGGGGGAGGGGATTCTGTTGCTGCCATCAATAAGTTTAAACTGCAAAATGATGTTAGTTATGTAAGCACAGGTGGCGGCGCAATGCTTGAGTTTATTGAGGGCAAATTGCTACCTGGAGTTGCAGCAATAGATAATTAATTCCTTGCCAACAACGAAGTCTCCTTGCACAAAGTGTCTTCCAGTTTTTGTGAATTCTATGTGATTTTCAGTTGAGCTCATTTATGAATTTTATGCTGCAATTTAACACTTCTTTTGTCCGTTCTTTATAGGGTGCATGACCACAATTGCTCACTTTCAATGATTGTGATTCGCCCTTTGTTAGTTGACAAATTTGTTCAACTTGTCTTAATGTTCCATACTGATCATTCTTACCTTGAATAATCAAATTCGGTACACTGACCTTCCTTAGTTCTGATTCGATTGACCAGTTCTTAAATGAGTCTGAGATCCAGATGTTGTTCCAGGCATAAAAAACTTCAACAAATCGCTCTCCATGATACTTTTTTAAGCCCTCCATTTTTCCTTCTTCAAGCAAAGGTCTTGCTTGTAAAACTCCTTTTATAGTCACCGCCTCGTTGAATGCGTGGGCCGCCTCGGTAATGACAGCTCTTGGTTTGTCAGAAAATAGACCGGCATAAATGAGTGCGATTGAGCCTCCATCCGAATGCCCGTATAAAATGAAATCTTTGAGGTTAAAGTACTCTACTACTTCGTGTAGTTCATATGCTGCTAAGTGCAGATAGTCAAATTTTCTATCAACTAAAGTACCCGGTGATTTCCCATAGCCACTTCTGTCGTAAACAATTCCTTTACAGCTTGTGGCTTTACACAATTTTTCTGGATAATCCCGCCACATTTCTATACAACCCAAACCTTCATGTAAAAAGATTATAGTGGTTTCGGAGGCAGGGCTCTCTATGTTTCTATAGTTCAATTTCATAATAAAAAAACCCTGACTTCGTTTTATTAGTAGACAGAATCTATTATGTCTTCTTTATCTGGAATTTCAAATGAGAAATTTTTTGAGTCCAGCCACGAAAACATCCAAGGAGCTATTGATTCAATCTTTTCATAAGATATTGATTTTTGTTTTGTTTCTTCCTTGAAGATAAAGCTTCCGAAATTGAAATAATTAATAGCAAAAATCAATAGACTTATAATCAGAGCGCCTTTTAATAAACCAAAAACTGACCCTGCAAGTTTATTAATAAATCCTAAAAAGATGATCTCAACAAATTTTTGTACCACTTTACCTGCGGTGATAACAAAAAATACAACCACAATTAAGGTTAGTAAAAATGCAATGATTGCAATATATTTTTCATTAATATTAAAGTTATCGTTGAGTATTTTAGCGGCAAAGTCTGAGAAGTAAAAAGCCGCGTATAATCCTAATACGAGAGCTGCAAGCGAGGCAACTTCTATTATTAAACCTTTTCTGTATCCGTTCCAAGCAAACAATAAAAGCGGAACAATTATTAATATATCAAGCAAGTTTACACTCATTAGCTAATTATTTAATTCTTCGAGTTAGCTCTGTAGAAAAAACAAAATCGTTAAGCTCTTTGTTGTCAGCTTTTAGAATTTCTTTATTGTCGCCTTCCCACCATAACTCTCCTTTATTAATAAAAGCAATTTTTTGTCCAATTTGCAGCACCGAATTCATATCGTGAGTATTTATTACGGTTGTCATGTTGAATTTATGGGTTAGCTCTGAAATTAGCTCGTCAATAACCTCTGCTGTTTTGGGATCAAGTCCTGAATTGGGCTCATCACAAAATAGATATTTGGGATTCATGGCAATTGCCCTCGCTATGGCTACACGTTTTATCATTCCTCCGCTTAATTCGGCAGGATATTTTGAATTGGCATTTGTTAGCTTAACATGACTTAGCACAGCGTTTACTCTTTCAAGCTTTTCTTCATAGGGTTGTTTTGTAAACATATTTAATGGAAACATTATGTTCTCTTCAACAGTGAATGAATCAAATAATGCTCCTCCTTGAAATAATACACCCATTTCTTGTCGAGTTTCTTTTTTATCTTTTTCAGGTAGACCTGAAAAATTACGATCGTCAAAAAATATAGAGCCTTTATCTACATCAAATAGCCCAATACAACATTTCATAAGTACTGTCTTACCTGACCCACTCTGACCTATTATTAGGTTTGTTTTACCTTTTTCAAAAGATGTGGAGATATCCTTCAATACCGTCTGATCAGCAAATGATTTGGAAATATTATCAACCTTTATCATGTCAGCAGCATTTGAGTTATAACTAGATCGAAGATAATTATCAGTATGCTACTTGCCACAACAGCTTTTGTGCTTGCACGACCTACTTCAACAGATCCACCCTGAACGGTATAACCTTTATAGCCCGATACAGATGCGATAATAAATGCAAACACTACTGTTTTTATAATTGCATATATTATATCAAATGGTGCCCACCATGATTGGAGTCCGTCAATAAAATCAGTAGGTGTAACAGAGCCTGTTACTGTAACTGCTAATAAACCTCCCCCCAAACCAACTGCAATTGAAAATATTACAAGTACAGGAAAGAAAAATACAGCTGCAGTTATTTTAGGAAGTATTAAGTAATTAGCCGGGTTTATGCCCATAACCTTCAGGGCATCAATTTGTTCTGTTACTCTCATTGTTCCAATTTCTGATGCAATACTAGATCCAACTTTACCAGCCAAAATAAGACTCATAATTGTTGGAGATATTTCTAATATCATCATTTGTTTGGTTGTATATCCAACAAGATAAAGAGGGACAAGAGGATTGTCAATGTTATAGGCCATCTGCATTGCTATAATTCCACCAGTAAAAAGTGAAATAAAAACAACGATGCCAATTGAATCTACTCCTAGTGCATGAAAATCTATCATCAACTGACGACGAAATACACGTCCTTTGTCAGGTCGTTTGAATGTTTCAAACATCAGTATAACATATTTTCCTGTCTCTTTTATAAATCGCATTTTTATTACAATTTAATTTGAATTATTTCAAGCTTTTAAAGCTTCAGAAATAATGTTGGCTAAGGTAAGAAAAAGATTTTTCAGCATCTGCAACAAGAATTTTATTACAACGTTTAAATAATTAACGTAGAATTGCAAATAAAATTTCTACTTTTAAATGTTAATAGTTAGAAAATATAATATTTTGAAAAAACTGTCATACATAACAATAACAATATTTCTAGTATTATTCTTGGCATCATGTGCAGCTAAAAAACCAGGTTACCGCCCCTCAAAATCTAAGAAAAAGGATTGTGACTGTTCTGATTGGACCCACAAATCGCACCTAAACCAAACAATACATTTTTCTTAATTATTATTCTTTTCTTATGAAGATTATGGTATTTAAAACATTTTCACTTGGTGGCTCATAATGATATTGTTTGAATGAAGGGTGAAGAATAAATTCTTGTTCTTTGTTTAATACTATTGTTGCAAAGGTTGTTTGATTATCATTCTTAGGTTCGACCAAACGATATGATAAAGTTTTGCCTTTTGGCAGAGTTTCTGCCAGCTGATTAAAAATTTCTACCTTAGGCTCGGCATCCGATGCTATAATAAGATGGTCACATTCTTCAACAACAGTTTTAGAAAAATGATCCCCAGTAATTATATTTATGTGTTCATTTAGACCCAGGCTATTAATTAATTTTCTGGAGATGTCCGCAGTTTCCGAATCTATTTCTATACCGACACTTTTCACGCCAAATAATTTCCAGAATAATATGAGAGTTATTGGCGCAGGGCCACTGCCTAGAAAAACAATTTTATCACCTGATTTTAAATTTGCACATTCATATTCCTTTTTTACGAGATCTTCATAACCCACGCCGGTTCTATCATTAAATACTTCCCATGGGTTTGGAGAGTTTGCAATAAACTCGGCCTGATCTCTTTCTCTTCTAACCCCATCATTAAACATTATTTCATTTAGAAATATTGATGTGGTTACAAAACCTGGTTTTGACTTAAATTCATCAGCAAATTTTAAATTAAAAGGGATGCCCGCATAAAGTCTTAAAGTATTAAGCTTTTCAAGCAACTCATCATCAGAGATATTTAATATACTTTCCCCAGATAAATTTTTAATGGAATAATAAATTTCTAGACATTTTGCTCGTATTTCTTGAAATATTTCAAACGGCACGCCACCCAACTCTCGTAATCTATTGAGTTGTGAACGAACAGAATGAGCTTTTTCATTTGTTTCCGCAGTTTCTTCTTTTTTTCTTTGTAAGGATGAGTAAATTCTCAAAATCTCAGTAGAGATATCATCTTGTTTATTCATAATTATTTAGAATCACTTTTTTCTACTATTGTTAGTTTACTAGAACTAGAGAATTTCAGTAAATGAATATTTGTTCACTAAAATATCCAAGTTCAGGCAATTAAAATAAAAACTCGAAATAATTTATATCGCTAATTGAATTGCGTTTACAAATTATGAAGGCAAAGGTAAAAATTATAAAATTATGATGAGACACATTCTAAAAAGCTCGACTATTAATTATGGCAAAGGCATCGGGAAGCCTCTTTGCGCTTCGGAAGAATTACTAATTGTACCCTGGTGGCTTTTAATCATTTATATTTGCCAGTCTATGAATGAGAGAGAATTACTAGTAAAATACTTGCCCAAGTATTCAGTGGATGAGGTTATGAGCTTGATAATAAAGTATAATATCCATCTGAAAATCACCAAACGGCGTAATACAAAACTTGGGGATTATAGGCCACCTGTTAACAGTCGTCAGCAAAAAATAAGTATAAATAATAATTTAAACCAGTATTCATTTTTAATTACATTTATTCACGAGGTTGCTCATTTAATGGTTTGGGAAAAATATAAAAACAGTGTATTTCCGCATGGTAAAGAATGGAAACATCAGTTTAAATCTTGTTTGAAACCATTTTTAAGAAAAGATATATTCCCGGATGATTTATTGCATGTTTTGGATAAAAATTTTAACAACCCAAGAGCAACAAGTGCAGCTAATATTGAATTAACTAGAATTTTGAATAAATATGACAACCCGACAAATGAAATTTTTTTGGAGCAAATATTAGAAAACACGATGTTTCAAACGCCCAATGGTAAAATATTTATTAAGGGTAAAAAACGCAGAACAAGGTATATATGTGTTAGTACAAATAACAATCGTAAATACCTTTTTCACCCCCTTGCACCTGTGAGTAAAGTAGAGTAAGATTATTTAGCCCCAAAATCAATAAACCAATGAGTTTTGTATTTTTGAACCTGCGATTAATCATGTAAAATTTGAGCTAAAATTAATCAATAATTAAAGAAATATAAATTAAGTATTTTGGTTTAAATAACATTTCATAACACAACAATTATAATGAAAAATAATAAAAACAATTACTGTGTAATCATGGCTGGTGGTGTTGGAGCTCGTTTTTGGCCAATGAGTAAAACCTCAAGACCAAAGCAGTTCATCGATGTTCTGGGAGTTGGAAAAACACTCATTAGACTCACCTTTGAGAGGTTCACTAATATATGTCCTGCGGAGAATATATTGGTTGTAACAAATGGTATCTATAAGGATCTTGTATTGGAACAGCTGCCAGAGTTAACGGAACATCAGGTTCTTTGTGAGCCATCACGAAGAAACACTGCCCCATGTGTGGCATATGCCAATTGGAAAATCAAAGAAGATAATCCTGATGCCATAATAGTAGTTGCTCCATCTGATCATATTATTTTAAAGGAGGAAGAGTTTATTAATAACATTAATACTTCAATGAAAATTGCTTCTGAAAATAACTGGTTGCTAACACTTGGCATAAAACCCAGCAGACCAGATACGGGTTATGGATATATCCAATTCGAAGAAGGTACGGTTTCAGAGGAATCAGCTCAGCTTCATAAGGTAAAAACTTTCACAGAAAAACCTACCATTGATATAGCTAAATCATTCCTTGCCAGTGGTGATTTTCTATGGAATTCGGGCATATTTATATGGTCTTTGAAATCAATAATGTCAGCATTTAATGAGCTTTTGCCAGAGGTAGACTCTCTTTTTGCAAATGGTGTTGGAAAATATAACACATCCAAAGAGGGTGTCTTTATCGAGGATACCTATTCCATTTGTAAAAATATTTCCATTGACTATGGAATAATGGAAAAGGCAAAAAACGTATATACCCTTGCTGTAGATTTTGGTTGGTCTGACCTTGGAACCTGGGGCTCTTTATATACAATTCGTGATAAGGACGACAACATGAACGCTACGGTTGGAAAGAATGTGATGCTTTATGATACTAAAAACTGTATTGTAAATATGCCAAATGATAAGTTAGTGGTTCTTCAAGGTTTGGAAAATTATATTGTCGTTGAAGACGATAATACTTTATTGGTGTGTAGAAAAGAAGATGAACAGCACATAAGACAATTTGTTGCTGATGTTAAAGTTGAAAAAGGAGAAAAATTTATTTAATTAAACAAAAGAAGAATGAAACGGATATTAATTTTCACATTGGCCATAATGTTTGGCTTGAATATCAGCTCTAAGGCTGATGAGGGGATGTGGATCCCCCTATTGATTAACAAGAACATTGCTGAAATGCAAGAAATGGGTCTAAAGCTAACGGCTGAGGATATTTATAATGTCAACAATAGCAGCCTTAAAGATGCCATAACAATTTTTGGTAGAGGATGCACGGGCGAGATTATATCACCAGAGGGTTTGTTATTAACAAACCACCATTGTGGGTATGGTTCAATACAAAAGGTAAGTACACAGGAAGCGAACTATTTGGATGATGGCTTTTGGGCTATGAATAAGAGTGAAGAAATACCAGTTGAAGGATTAACAGCTCAATTTCTTGACCACATGAGAGATGTAACGCGTAAGGTTCTTGACGGTACAACTCCTGAAATGACAGAGGATGAAAGGGGTGAAATAGTGAGTAGAAATATTGAAGCCATTGAAGAATATGCTTCAAAAGATAATGAATTTAATGCCCGCGTTGCCCAGTTTTTTGGGGGTAACGAATACTATTTATTTGTTTACGAAACATTTAAGGATATACGCTTGGTTGGTACGCCACCCGAATCAATAGGAAAGTATGGAGCTGATACTGATAATTGGATGTGGCCCCGCCACACTGGCGACTTTTCTATTTTTAGGGTTTATACTAGTCCTGATGGAAAACCCGCAACTTATTCTGAAGACAATGTACCATTAAAGTCTAAACACTATTTACCCATTAATATTGCGGGTGTTGAAAAGGGAGATTTCTCAATGATAATGGGCTACCCTGGAGGAACAGACAGGTTTATGTCATCCTATGGAATAGACATGGCAATCAATACATCTAACCCTACGGTTGTGGAAATACGTGAGGTGAAACTTGATAAAATGAGAGAAGGCATGGACACAGATGAATCCGTTCGCCTTCAATATGCATCTAAGTTTGCTCGCACAGCTAATTACTGGAAATATTTTATTGGTCAAACAAAAGGACTTAAGCGGTTAAAGGTAAAAGAGAAAAAGCAAGCAGAAGAAACTGATTTTCAAAATTGGTTAGACCAAACGCCAGAAGCAAAAGAGAAATACGGAGAAGCTCTTGTACTTATTGGAGATTCATATGATGTTCTAGGCCAATATGCAAAAGCTCAAACATATTTTCGTGAAGCTGTGTATCGAGGTGCTGAAATACTTGGCTTTGCAAATAGATTTAAAAGGTTGAGCAAGGTATTGGATAACAAAGAATCCACAGATGAGGATGTTAATAAGGTTGCAAATAGATTAAGGTCTACTACGGATACTTATTTCAAAGACTACAATGAAAACATTGATAAAAATTTGTTTGCTTCAATGATGAAGATGTATCATGAAAATGTTCCTTTGGATCAACAACCTCCGTATTTATTAAAAATGGATAAGAAATTTAAAGGCAATTATCAAAAGTATGCCGATTGGATGTTTAATAAATCCATTTTTTCTTCCAAACAAAAAGTAGATGCATTTTTGGCAGATCCAAATGGTAAGAAACTTGCAAAAGATCCAGCGCTTGTTGCCGTTAATGAGTTTTTTAAGTCCTATAGTGATATGCAGAGTAAAACAAAAGATGCCTATGATAAGTTGGATAAGGGCCATAGACTATATATCGCTGGATTAAGGGAAATGAACCCAGATAAAAACTATGCACCAGATGCAAATTTCACAATGCGTGTAACCTATGGTACTGTTCAGGATTATTTCCCAGCAGATGCGGTACACTATGAATATTTCACAACAATGGATGGGGTTATGCAAAAGGAAGACCCTTCCAACTGGGAATTTGTTGTACCTGGCAAACTCAAAGAATTATACGAAACAAAGGATTACGGACAATACGGGAAAGACGGGGTGATGAAAGTATGTTTTTTAACAAATCATGATATTACCGGTGGTAATTCTGGAAGTCCCGTAATAAATGCTAACGGCGAATTAATAGGATTAGCATTTGATGGAAACTGGGAAGCCATGAGCGGGGATATTGCTTTTGAGCCAGAATTGCAAAGAACCATAAATGTTGATATTCGATATGTATTGTTCATTGTGGATAAATTTGCTGGAGCAACAAATTTGATAGAAGAAATGAC
>PANC01000014.1 GCA_002708315.1 Lentimicrobiaceae bacterium | reverse complement strand
TATCATCGCTACATGGTAGCTTACCGTATGCTATCATTGATAATGGAACCAAGCCTAATTCACCTGGACCGTTAAAATATGTAGGTGTTAAATCTTTGGCATTGCTGAAACTTCCAGTACCTCCAAACCATAAAACAGAGTCTGCACTTATGGTATCAGGTAATATTGTTGATGTGGAGAAATCATATGGTATATCCTGACAAATTGTATGGTTAGAACCGGCAGAAGCTAATGCTTTGGCATAAACTAAAACATCTGCATTAGCAGATTTTGAGCATACATTTAGGGTTACTGTGTAATTTCCGTGTAAAGAGTATACATGTGATGTATCTCTTCCTGTCCCTATATTGCCGTCTCCGAAATCCCATAACCATTGAGTATAGTTTACAATATCGCCTGTACCAACAAAATTAACAGTATCTTCAAAGCACACTGTATCTATCAATATATCAAATCCAACTAGTGGGTCCGTTACTTCTATATCTCTATATATTGTATCAGTGCAACCAATATTATCAATGGCCCACAGCATAACACTATCGCTCATTGCAACAGTGTATGTATGTGTTGTGTTTTGTGTTGCAGCAGCAGTACCGTCTGCTAGTTCCCAACCCCAGCTCTGAATAGTTAATCCACTGTTATCAGTTCCAACAAAATTTGTTACAGAATTTACACAAACTGTATCATTTGGAAGTATTGATATCTGTGGCTGAGGGAGTGCATCAAAAGAGAGAGTCATTGTGTTATCATGACTGTCTGTGCATGGAAGTAGTGGGGATGCAGTTAAAGTAAGGTCAACTGATCCGAAAGCACGGTCACTTGTCCCAGGCGTATATGTTGCTGTTAATAAGCTTGCATCATCAAATGTACCATCTCCAGATGTAGACCACAAACTTGCATTACTATTTGTTATTGTTCCGGAAAGGGTAATTGCTGTGTTCAAGCATATATTTTGATTACCTCCAGCATCCGATATCGGTAAAGGATCAAATGCAAGAGCTATTGTATCATTTTGAGTATCAGCACAAGGTGATATAGGATTAGCAGTAAGTATTAAATCAACAGAACCGGATGCAATATCTGCGGTACCTGGGGAATATGTACTACTGAGAGAAGTTGGATCATCAAAACTACCATCTCCCAATGTGGTCCATATACTGCTGTTACTATGTGTTATTGAACCAGACAATGCAAATGTCTGATTTACACAAACTGTATCATCAACACCAGCATTTGATATTGGTAAAGGATCAAAGGTAAGAATCATATCATCCGTATCAGCATCAGTACAGGGGGATACCGCATCTGCAGTAAGAGATAAAGTTACTGTACCAGTCGCAAGATCAGATATTCCGGGAGTATATTCTGAAGCCAAGATGGTAGCATCATTAAATGTACCATCTCCAGCTGATGTCCATAAACTCGAGTTACTATTTGTTCGTGCCCCGCTCAAAACAATTGTTTGATTCACACATATGGTATCATTAAGTCCAGCATCTGCTATAGGCAGAGCATCAAATGCTAAATTCATTGTGTCTGCGTTAGCATCTGAACAGGGTGAAATGGCGTCTGCGGTTAGCACTAAATCTACTGAACCTGCCACAAGATCATTTGCTCCTGGTGTATATATTGGAACCAATGATGTTGCATCATCAAAAGATCCATCTCCAAGTGTTGTCCACTGGCTTGCATCGCTATTAGTTCTTGAACCTGATAATGTAAAATTTTGATTTACACAAATTGTATCATCAATACCAGCATTTGCTATTGGCAGAGGGTCAAATGCTAAGTTCATGGTATCAGCATCTGCATCTGCACAAGGGAAAATAGCATCTGCTGTTAAAATAACATCAACATTACCAGCTAATATGTCATTACTACCAGGTGTATAGATTGCATTTAATAAGCTTGCATCATCAAATGTGCCATCTCCGAGGGTAGACCATGTACTAGCGTTACTGCTGGTTCTCTGTCCTGAAAGTGTAAGTGTTTGATTTACACAAACCGTATCATCAACTCCTGCATCTGCAATTGGTAGCGGATCAAAGGATAATAACAGAGTATCCCTCACAGGATCTGTACAAGGAGCGATTGGATTTGCTGTTAGTATGAGTTCCACAGAACCTGAAGACTGATCACTAGCACCTGGAGTGTATGTTGCGGCTAATAGGCTTGAATCATCAAAACTACCATCTCCAAGAGTTGACCACAAGCTACTATTACTGTTACTTCTTGCTCCATATAATGTTATGTTTGAGCTAATACATATTGTAGAATCATTACCAGCAACTGATACAGGCAAATCATTTATTGTAACAGACATCGTATCTCGATCTACATCGGTACACGGCAGCTCACCATTTGCTGTAAGAACTAAATCAACCGTTCCGGAAGTAAGATCATTTACTCCAGGTGTATATTCAGCATTTAAAAGCAAAGGATCATCAAAACTACCATCTCCAAGAGTTGACCATAAACTACTGGAACTATTGGTTCGCAAACCTGATAATATTATTGTTTGGTTAATACATATNACTTCGTCACCACCTGCATCAGATACTGGCAATGGATCTATTGTCAGCGTCATGTCATCNATATCAGGAGTAGTACATGGAGTTATTGCATCGGTGGTTAAGGTTAACGTTACTTCACCATTNGCAATATCATTTGTTCCTGGTGTATATATGGCAGTCAAGGATGTTATATCATCAAATGAGCCATCGCCGGCGGTAGCCCATACACTAGAATTACTATTCGTTCTAATACCAGCCATGGTGAATATACCATTTTCGCATATTGTATCATTTGGACCCGCCTCTGAAATAGGAAGGGGATCAAATGAAAGCAGCATTGTATCAGCAATTGAAGATGTACATGGGGAAATTGATACTGCCGTTAGAATTAAGTCAACATTTCCATTTACAAGATCTCCTGGACCTGGAGTATAAACTGGATTTAAAATAATTTCACTACTAAAATTACCATCTCCTAGACTTGACCAGCTAATGGAACTACTATAAGTTGAGGCACCCGCCAAAGTTACAGTTTGATTGACACAAATTGTATCATCTACACCCGCATTGGAGATTGGTAATTCTTGGATTCCTATAAAGAGCTGAGATGTATCACCTATACCACATGCAGCATTCCACCCATAGACAGAAATGTATCCTGTGGTTGCATTTGGGCCAAGGTCAATTGTTATAAAATTATCAGTGGTATCAACTTGTGTAATTGTTACATCGTTACCAGTAAAATACCAATGATATGATTCAGAGTTTGGATCAATGGTTACTGATATTGGTATTCCGGAAGAGTCTGCGCAATAATTTTGAGTAGGTTGATTAAATATCAGAGAATCAGGACTACGCTTTTCTGTCATAATTACAGGAGATGTTGTCGCGGAAGCAGTATACCACCAAGTGTTCATGGTATGTTCATCGCCATCACTCCAATCATGACATCCAGACCATGGTGATGAGACACCAACGCATCCCGTAAGGTTTATTCCTCCTCCACCAGAACCTATGTTAGAATCGTCCCAATAAACAGTTGGTGTTGGCACACCAGCAGGGCTAACCATCTCTACAACAAATCCTAGGCTATTATTTTCAACATCATACAACGGAAGGTTTGTAAGACCATTTATGTATGTAACAGTTACACTTAGATTTTCGCCATTTGGAACTGGCAAAGGCGTTGGTGTGGAACCATCAAACCCATCCCATGTAATAATATTTACTCCAGTTACAACTTTTTCTGAAATAGTTCTAGTGGTATATGGCGGATCAAATGAAAGGTCAACATCAACATTACCTCCTTTGTCAACCTCAATGGAAAACTCAATTGTACCATCGCAATCAGTTGTACCAGTTACAGGAGATATTATTGAACCAGTTGTATTAGCAGGGGGAAACAATACTGTATCAGGTTCGTTAAGAAATATTGGATATTGTGGTAGATATACCTGTTGGTTTGGTACCGACATTCTATCTAGTGTAAAATCACCAGTTGTTCCAACACCTGATTGGTTGCAATAGAGCAACCAATATCCTCCACTCATATCATTCATCTCCAATGAAGTAACAATACTATCTGCTGCATAAATAAAATACTTCCCAGAATTACTACCACCATTGGAGAAGCTATTAAATTGCCATGCATATGAGTATAAACGTCCTTCTTTCTTATCTGATCCATCGGCAATCGTAAGGTCGAATAGGTCTTGTCTAAAAGTTCCTATACTTGTATTAAGTGGATTATTATTAAATACTCTATTGAATTCGATGTAAAACGTTCCAGAATATGGAGGAGTCCATTCCAATGCTGAATAACCTCCAATTGTAAGTAATTGTGCGGGTCCCTCCCTTGCCTCTGTTATATTATTTATATAACCTATTCCTGATTGAGGAACATCAGCCTCTGGTTTGACAATGTCTCCGTTTGCAGATCTTATTCTATAAACTGAATGCCATGCATTTCCACCAAAACCTCCACTATTTGGATCAAATCCAAGGTATACGACTTCTGAAGTACTGTTAACAATAAAGTATAGTCTGTCTAAAGTATCACAATCATAAGTAGCAAATTGAGATCTGTCACCATTTCCACCATTACAATGCCCTAAAACATCATTACATAACAATAGACCTGTGAAGTTAGACCCAACATAAATTTCCTTGGACCCTTCAGCTTTTACAAGGTTAGGTAATATGGTTAATATGACTAGTAATACAGCCAGTCTTTTGCTAAGGTTGAATTTATATAATTGTAAACTTTTTAAAACTCTTTTCAGCAGTTTGTAAAGTTGATCCATATTAATCGTTTTAATTTTACTAATAACAAGTTGTAAACATAAGACCAAATTATTACGAAAAAGTTGCTTTTAATTAATTTTAGATAATCAGGAATTAACTTAATCATAATAGGCAACCAAATGTCTTAAGCTTACCAATCATTTTTCCGTTGTAAATTTACTGCTATTTACGGATAAAGTTTCATAAGATTAAAAATTTGTTGAAACTGATGATTAATTATCAGGTTAACCTTTGGAAATATTCATATGATACGCAATCTGACGTTTATCTTTTGGGTTGCGTCTGCGCTCAATGAGATTGCAATTATGAATTAAATTATGTGAATAATTAAGCTCATTAATTAATTTAGCCCTTTTGGCCCTTTGAGCATCATAAGTCATGTGGGTAATTTCTAGTAATTCATTTAACTCAGAAGTATCTAAGGTGGCTTCTCCTTGCTCATTAATGATAAGCATAATCTTTTCCAGCGTTTCTGAGTATAATGAGATCAAATTATCACTTTCAATTTCGCCATAGCTACTTCTTTTTCGGCGGATAACCAGCAATGCAATTATAATAATGATAAGCGCTAATGTTATGTATAAGGCAATTAACAAATTGCTTGTCACCTTGTTTTCAGGTGAATATAGAGAAATACTACTGGTAATATGTTCCTTCATAAAAAGGGAATCAATATTTAAAGTCTTTACTATTCCATACTCTTCATAGGTAATCTTGTTATCTACAATATAATCAAGCACAGAACTATGAAAAAAATATCCGTCTTCATTAGCAAAAAAATTAATTTCAAGATTTATCTTATCAATAACAAATAGGCCTTTTTGGGTATCAAGTCTATTTTCCATAACGGTATAATCCTTTAAATCTACTCTTGTTTTATACTCAAGAAAAAAATTTTCAACAGGAACTATATTTTCAGCAAGTCCAACTTCACTCCAAGTTTTATTTTTTAAGTCTAGAAGATGACCATCTATTATTTTACTTCTATCTCCAGTGCTCTCATTTAAATTAAAACCAAAAATAGATATTAATGTATCGCCAATTTGCCCAACAAAATAAGAACCATAATTCTCTGGGCTATTCCTTGTTATAACCATGTCCCAAACCTCAGCATCAAAATTAAATTTTAGCACATTGCTATGTGTTAGCCAATAACCATAGGTTCCCAAGGAGTATAAGTTGTCCTCATAAACAAAGAAGAATGCTTCAAAATTATATCCATGATAAGTAGCCTTGTATAAATTTATCCAGTCAGATCCATTCCATAACATTACATTGAAAGAACCGCTATGCAGTGCATAAATCTTATCTTGAATATTGGTTATGAAATAATTTTCAATCGGTGTTGAGCGTTGCTTATCAATAACTGGCAACTTGAATAACATATCATGGCTAAATTCATTTGGAAGAAAGGAGATGTTTGTTGAATCGGAAAAGTTTGATCTATCAAAAATGATTTTGAAGGATTCATCTGCCTTGGAGTATAGACTAATCATTAAGCCTAAAAGAATAATTAATTTTTTCATCAAATAATTAGCATTCGTTAAATACAGCTTGCGAATATACGTAAGTAGTTGTTATAGAATATGTACTAGTGTGTTAACACATAAATAACACATATTTTTCCAGTCGTTAAAATATAATAATACTGAGATTAATTCTGCAAACATAATAATTTATGTTGATTATAAGACTTATTTGTCTTTTATTATAATTGCAGAATTATGAACTACATATGGTATAAGGTATCACACTTTATGATTAATTACTAGGATAATACACAGTAAAAAAACAAACCCCACAGGCTAAAAGCCTATGGGGTTTATTTGGCGGAGATGGAGGGATTCGAACCCCCGGATCCGTGAAGATCAACGGTTTTCAAGACCGCCGCATTCGACCACTCTGCCACATCTCCGTGGGCAAAAGTAATATTTTTTGTTTTTCATATAACTACTGGGTTAAAAAAAAGTATTTTACTTTATATATATTTGATAGCGTGACATTTAATTATTATATAGTTGAAATTTATCAACTAAAAAACTTGAATTTGCGGCATAAAATAATCCAACTCTATCTGATATATTGGTTATTTTTTGATAAATCATTAAACCACTAGAAATATCATCCTTGATAAACCATATTATTTTTGCAGTTGCATAAAATGTTTATCATTAATCTCATTATACATATTGAGTATATGTATTTTACTTTGTTTAAAGAAATTAGTAATAAAGGTTGTATTTTTGCCACCTCAAATAATCAAAGAATATAAAATATGACACGTGCAGAAATACACACTGATAAAGGTGTAATGAAAGTTGAATTTTTCGATAATGATGCTCCAAAGACCGTTGAAAACTTCATAACCCTTTCAAAAAAAGGTTATTATGACGGGCTTACTTTTCATAGAGTAATTCCTGATTTTGTAGTTCAAGGAGGTTGCCCAGATGGCACAGGTGCTGGTGGTCCTGGATACTCGATAGATTGTGAACTTGATGGAGATAATCAGCATCACGACAAAGGGGTGCTATCAATGGCACACGCTGGAAGGAATACTGGCGGATCTCAATTCTTTATCTGCCACTCTAGAAATAATACAGCTCACTTAGACGGACACCATACTTGCTTTGGTAAGGTTTATGAAGGACTTGAAGTTATTGATGAGATAAGTCAGGGTGATGTCATAGAGAAAATTGTTGTAATCGAAGAATAAATTATTATTGTCACTTTATCTGATTTCTAATTCATGTATTTTCTAATATTTAGTTTGCAGAAGTTGATTTTAATATAAAACTTAGTTATAAGATAAAGTGACATTATATATCAAGTAATATCATAGTATGACCTTTCTGCGTCCCGAATATTTATATGGGTTATTTGCATTACTAATACCCATTATTATTCACCTGTTTAATTTCAGGAGGCATAAGAAATTTTATTTCAGTGACATAAGCAGATTAAAAACAATTACAAACCAAACTAAAAAGAAGAAAAGATTAAAACATTTGGTGGTTCTTCTGTTCAGGTTGTTAACCATTTTATTTATTGTTATTTCACTTGCAGGACCGATTAAAGATATCAATAAAAGTAAAATATCCGACTCATCAATAACAACTATCTACGTTGATAATTCAAATAGCATGCTGGCTGAAGGCCAGCTGGGTAGATTATTTGAAACTTCAAAAGCCACAGCCATAGATATTGCAAAACAAAACACAGACAACTCAAGTTTTATAATTGTTTCAAATAATACTGATCCAAGTCAATTACGAATCCTTGATAAAGAAAGTGCAGTAACTGAAATTGAAAAAATTGAGATCTCACCCGAATCACAAAAACTATCTTCCATGGTAAGGATTAGAGATAGAATTATAGAAAAAAGTAGTCTTTCTGTGGGAAATACATTCATCATCAGTGATTTTCAAGCATATACAACAGACATTAACCAATTTGAAATTGATAGTAGCAACCATATTTTTATTCCTCTTGAGCATCTTACCAAAAAAAACATTTACATAGATAGTTGTGCCATTGAAAATCCTGCAATTATGGCTGGAGAAAACCTAAACTTAAGTGTATGGATAAAGAATTATTCTGAAACAGATTATGAAAAGGTTCCTCTAAAATTAATCATAGATGAAGAGCAAAAGTCGGTTGCTGGCATTGATATTAAAAAAGGTAATACATTAAAGATTAACCTTACATTCTCGGTTTCTAATTCTGGGTGGCATAAAGGTATTATTCAAATTGAGGATTTTCCTATAACCTTTGATGACAAATTTTATTTCACGTTCAATGTAGTGGATAGAATTAATATTCTAATAATTTCAGAAAATCTTAAAAATACCAAGCTTAATAATTTCTATGGATCGGATGCCATATTTAAAATAGATCAAATGAAATCCGGTTCAATAGATTTGAACGATTTAAAGAACTATGACCTAATTGTTCTCAATGAGTTGCAATTAATACCATCTGGAACGGCTAACCAACTATTATTAGCTGCCCAAAATGGAACTAATTTATTGTACATACCTCCAGACGAAAGATATTTAAATAATATTAACCTATTTCTAGGAATCACAAATACAGGTAGTGTTATTAAATTAGATACCACTAAAACAAGGGTTAAGACACTAAAACTATCAAACCCCATCTTTTCCGAGTCAATAATTGATATCCCCAAGAATGCAGAACTGCCCACAGTTAATAAGCATTACAAATATTTATTTCCCACAGCCTCCGGTGTGGAAACGCTTATATCACTTTTATCTGGGGATGATTTCCTATCACGAAAACCAATAGGCAAGGGTAATATATATATACTTTCATGTGGTTTGGAGAATGGATATGGAAATTTCACATCACAACTTTTATTTGCCCCAGTTATGCATGGTATTGCATCAAAAAAAGAGTCAAGAATACCCTTGTTCTATACTCTCGGAGAAACTGAAAGTGTAAATATACCTCTGGAGAATCAAGAATTGGGAGAAACACCAGTAAAAATCATTTCACAAGAGGACAAATTTAGTTTTATACCCAGACAAAAATTCTCAAATGGTGATCTTAGGCTCGAGTTAAACAACTTAAAATTAATAGATGGTTTCTATGATGTGAAGTATTTGGAAAATTTTTTAGGATTATTGGCATTTAATTTCAACAGAAAAGAATCTGAACTTGATTTCCTTTCAAATGATGATTTAAAGCAATTGTGTTTAGAATCAGGGCTTTCAAATTTCGAAATTATCAATGTTCAAAACCCAGATCTCAAAGAAGTTATTAACGCTCTGCAAAAAGAGAATGATTTTTGGAAGCTATTTATTATTTTCGCACTTTTCACACTTCTATTGGAAGTTTTCGTTCTTAGATTTTGGAAGTAAGAACCATATTTCTTGATTATTTTTGTAAAAAGGCTTTATAACTGTAATAAATATAATTTAAAGTTAGGATCTTACAAAATCATACTGCAACAATAAAAGTTAATTATTTAATGAGTGACATTGAGGATAACAAAGATCAGGTAAGTGACGACCCGTTGAACCAGGAAGAAGGTTTTAAGACTAGTCATCTAAGGGGAATGTACCAGAATTGGTTTCTGGATTACGCCTCTTACGTGATACTTGAAAGAGCTGTTCCTGAAGTGGATGATGGCTTAAAGCCTGTTCAAAGACGTATTCTCCACGCAATGAACCGCCTAGATGATGGTAGGTTTAACAAAGTTGCAAATATAATTGGCCATACCATGCAGTTTCACCCCCATGGTGATGCTTCCATAGGTGATGCCCTTGTGCAACTTGGTCAAAAGGAATTGCTAATAGATATGCAAGGTAACTGGGGTAATACACTAACCGGTGACAGAGCTGCAGCTCCTCGTTATATAGAAGCACGACTTTCAAAGTTTGCCAAGGAAGTTGTTTTCAATCCAAAAACAACAGTATGGAAGGGATCATATGATGGCAGAAACAAAGAACCCATAACTCTTCCGGTTAAGTTTCCATTACTATTGGTTCAAGGTGTTGAAGGTATTGCTGTTGGTCTTGCATCAAAAATTCTACCTCATAATTTTGTTGAACTGATTGATGCATCAATATCGTACCTTCAAAATAAATCTTTTAATATCTTACCTGATTTTCTTACCGGAGGAATGGCTGATTTCTCAAAATACAATGGAGGTATCAGAGGTGGTAAGGTTCGCATACGAGCAAGAATATCCCAACCTGACAAGAAGACACTGCTCATAACAGAAATACCATTTTCAACAACCACTTCTTCACTTATTGATTCCATTGTATCAGCAAGTGAAAAGGGTAAAATAAAAATTAAAAAAATTGATGATAACACTGCTGAGAATGTTGAAATTGCCATTCATCTTGCAGCTAATGTTAGCCCTGACCAAACAATAGATGCTTTATATGCATTTACAAATTGTGAGATGAGTATATCTCCAAACTCTTGTATAATAATTGACCAAAAACCACATTTCATTCCGGTTAATGAAATACTAAAGCAAAACACAGACCATACTGTTCACTTACTTAAACGTGAGTTGGAGATCAGGCTTCATGAGCTTGAAGACCAATGGCATAATTCATCTCTTGAAAAAATATTTATCGAGAATAGAATATACTTGAAAATTGAGGATTGTGAAACTTGGGAATGTGTTATTGAAACTATTAACAAAGGACTGGAGCCATTCAAGAAATCTCTTAAAAGAGAAGTTACCGAAGATGATATTACTCGTTTAACAGAAATAAAAATTAAAAGAATCTCAAAGTTTAATGCCTTTAAAGCTGATGATCAAATCAAAGCCATAGAAGATGAGATGTCAGAAGTAAAAAATCATCTTAATAACCTAATTGATTATTCCATAAATTACTTCCGTCAGATTAAGAAAAAGTTTAGCAAAGGAAAGGAACGCAGAACAGAGATTAGAAATTTTGACACCATCAATGCATCACATGTTGCTGTTGCAAACTCAAAACTATACATCGATAGAGATGAAGGTTTCGTGGGTACATCACTTAAGAGAAACGAATATATCACTGAATGCTCCGATATTGATGATATTATTGTTTTCAAAAACGATGGTTCAATGGTTGTAAACAAGGTTGCTTCCAAGGTATTTGTAGGAAAGGGTGCAATTCATGTAGATGTATTTAAGCGCAACGATGATAGAACCATCTACAATATGATTTATCAAAATGGTAAAAAGGGCAACTATTATGTTAAACGATTTGCTGTTGTGGGAGTTACAAGGGATAAAGAGTATGATTTATCAATTGGAACAGAAGGTACAAAAGTTATTTATTTTACAGCAAATCCAAATGGAGAGGCGGAGGTTATTAAAGTCAACCTCAGGGCAAAGCCTAAACTTAAAAAACTATCATTTGATTTTGATTTTAGTAGCCTTGCCATAAAAGGCAGAAACTCCAGGGGGAATATCTTAAGTAAAAACACCATAAAGAATATTGTTCAGCGTGAGGAAGGCGTTTCTACACTTGGTGCGAGAAGCATATGGTATGATGATACAGTAAGGCGTCTTAACACTGATGAAAGAGGAGAGTTTGTAGGGGCATTCAAAGGAGATGAAAAAATACTCAGCATACTTAGCTCAGGTGAAATAAAGCTATCTGGATATGACTTATCAACCCATTTTGACGACAATATGATTAAAGTTACAAAGTTTGATCATAATAAGATTATAACTGCCGTTTACTATGAAACTGATCAAAAGAAATACTATGTAAAAAGATTTAAATTATCTGAAAACACACCAATTAACAAAACAGTTAATTTCATTGGTGATGAAAAGCGATCAAAATTAATCACTTGGTCAGACGACTATCTGCCAATGTTACAATTTGAGATCAAAAAGAAAGGTAATTCAGATACTGAATTGGAGGTTATACCAATAAGCGATTTCATTGGAATAAAGAGTCACAAAGCAAAAGGAAAACGTCTATCTAACTTTAATTTAAAAAAGATTACGTTTATTGACCCCCTACCCTACAATTTAGAAGATACTGAAGTTTCGCAAGAGGAATCATACGAACAAACATCAGAAAGTGATGATGTTAATTTAGAATCTACAACAGTAAAAGATTCCATATCAGCTGATCCGGATGACTCAGTCATCTCAAATAAAGATGATCACCAAAACACTGATAATGATGATCCTAATCCTTCTGACAAAGAAAATAATGACCCGCCGCAGCTGGAATTAGAATTTTAATCTACTTATGAATATAATTCTGTAATTCCCTACATACAAATTGTTTGCAGAGAATATTTATTGATAAATTTTATCTATTTTTGCCGCCCAAACTTAATTAATCGAAAATGTAATAATTGGATTTATGGTATTCATATAATTATTTATCTAATAACAATAATTAATACGATGCAAACAACAGGACTACACAAGCTAATAGAATTAATAAATCTCACGGAATCAACATATATTCTTAGAATTGAGAAAAAAGACATGGAGTTTGAAGCAGGTCAACACATTCTTTTGGGAAAAGCGGATGATAATGACCAAAGGGAGTATAGTATTTATAGCGGAACAAATGATGAATATCTTGAAGTTCTCATAAAAGAAGTAGTTGACGGATCCGTTTCAATACATTTGAAGAATCTTAATCCAGGTGATTTATTAAAAGTAGAAGGGCCATTGGGATTTTTTGGTCTTAGCAAAGATAAAATCGAAAGTGGAAAATTTTTATTCATTGCAAGCGGAACTGGCATAGCTCCATTTCATTCAATGATAAAGAGTAATCCTAATTTAAATTATAATATTCTACATGGCATTCGCACCTGCAATGAAGCTTATGGCAAAGAAGACTATAATAGTGACAGGTATATTAGATGTACTTCCCGTGATAATGGATGTGATTTTGAGGGTAGGGTAACCGACTATATTCAACAAAATAATTTCGACAGTGATACGATCTGTTATTTCTGTGGTAATTTTAAAATGATTAAAGAAGCCATGGACCTACTTGAAAGCAAGGGCATTCCAGGCAGCCAGCTACACGCAGAAGTATACTTTTAAAAACTGTTTTAATCTCTACAATGAAATATCATATTGTACAACTAGGTTGCCAGATGAACATCAGTGATGGTGAACGTGTTCAAAAAGTTCTTGAAGACGTGGGATATGTGCATACGGATAACCCTGAATCAGCTAATTTAATTGGTGTTATTGCATGCTCTGTGAGACAGAAAGGTATTGATAAGGTTTACAGCATGGTAAACACTTGGAACAAGTGGAAAAACAATCGAAATTTAATAACATTTGTTTCAGGATGCGTACTTCCATCAGATAAGGAAAAGTTCTTAAAATTATTTGATATGGTTTTCACAATGAGTCAACTCCCAGAGTTACCGGAGATGATAAATCATTATGGAATTGTAACACCAGCTGGCCTTATGGGCAATGAAAATATACAAGTTGAGCAGGAATTTACTGATAACAGTCCTCAGCTTGGAGGATTTAGAATAAACAAAGCCCAAATACCGTCCAGTTCAACACTAGTAGAAAAGAAACCAGAAGACATAAAAGAATTTTGGAACATTGAGCCTAAATATGGATCCAATGTTGAGGCATATATTCCAATTCAAAACGGCTGTGATAAATTTTGCACTTTTTGTGCTGTACCTTACACACGTGGAAGAGAGGTTTCAAGGCCATCCGAAGAGATAATGAACGAGGTTAAAACACTTGTTGAAAAAGGAACAAAATCAATCACTATTCTTGGACAAAATGTAAATTCATATGGGTATGACAAAAAAGGTAGCGAAATAACCTTTGCCCAGCTATTGGAGAAAATAGGTGAATATGGAAACCAATCAAATAAAGAGTTTTGGATTTACTTCACATCACCGCATCCAAGAGATATGAGCGACGATGTTATTGAGATGGTTGCTAAATATAAATGTTTGGCGAAACAAATACATCTTCCTGTCCAATCTGGAGATGATAAGTTGCTAATAAAAATGAATAGAAATCACTCAATGCTAAAGTATCGTGAAATTGTTAGTACGATAAGAAGACTAATACCTGAAGCTACACTCTTCACTGATATAATTGTTGGTTTCACTGGAGAAACAGAAAAGGAGTTTGAGAATACCATGAAAATCATGGAGGAGTTCAAATACAACATGGCATATATAGCTCAATACAGCCCAAGGCCTGGGGCAACAAGTTCACGATGGGATGATGATGTTCCAAAAGAGGTTAAAAAAGAACGTTTTCATAGACTAACCAAAGAGCTTACAAAATACTCCCGAAAGCATAATAATGATATCATTGGTAAAACTCTTCGCGTTCTGGTAAGGGGAAGGGATAGAAAAGAGGGTTATTTATCAGCACTAACAGAAGGAAGAATTGTTACACGTTTTGCCTCAAACGATGCTACTTTAATTGGCGAATTTGTAGACATAAAAATTACCTCTGCAGCATCCTTATCAGTAGAAGGTGAATTACTTAAAAATTAATTTAATTCATGAGTAAAAAAATAGCATTCAAAACTTTAGGTTGCAGACTAAACCTCTTTGAAACAGATTCAATTGCTTCTGAGTTCTCAAAAAATAAATATCAAATAGTTGATTTTTCTGATAAAGCAGATATTTATGTAATAAATACATGTACTGTTACTGGTATGAGTGATCAGAAGTCAAGGCGTGCAATAAATCAAGCAGCCAGGCGCAAAGAGGATGGTATTACAATTGTTACGGGCTGCATGGCTACAAATTACAAAGAGAAACTTCAAGAAAATGAAAACATTGACTATGTTGTTGACAATGATCATAAAACATCCGTAGTCTCAATCGCTGAGGCTCACTTTAATGGTGAGATTGTTAATGATGAACAATTCCAGAGAGATCTATTTAAATATGAGCCTGCAAAGGATACTTTTCATACCCGAAGCTTCATAAAAATACAGGATGGCTGCGACAATTTCTGCACATTCTGTATAATACCTAAAGTGAGAGGCAGGGCATCAAGCCGTCCAGTAGAAGATGTTTTAAATAACATCCGAAAAGTTGTTGAATATGGATACAAGGAAGTTATTATAACAGGAGTTAACATAGGCAGATATAACCATGAAGGAACTAATTTTGAGGGGTTAATTGAGAAAATGATTGAAATACCTGGTGATTTCAGAATAAGGATATCATCAATTGAACCAGATGGATATTCTGAAAGCTTCTTTAGATTATTCAAGCATCCAAAATTAGCTCCACACATGCACATATGTCTTCAAAGTGGAAGCGAAGATATTCTATTGAAGATGAGGAGGATGTATACTGCAAAACTATTCAAGGAGATGGCGCTAAAGTTAGACGAGATGTATCCAGGGTTTAGTCTTACAACAGATATTATAGTTGGTTTCCCAGGTGAAACAGAGGAGAACTTTCAGGAGACAATTGAAATGGCAAAGACAATTGGGTTTGGACATATCCACACATTTAAATATTCAGTAAGAAAAGGAACAAGAGCAGAGAGGTTGCCTAACCACCTGGATGAAAGAGAAAAAACGAAAAGAGGTGAAATAATAAGGATGTTATCAGATGAAACCAGGCTAAAGCATAGAAAGTCATTTATTGGACGAACTCAAAGGGTACTTGTACAAAGTATTCTTGAAAACGGATATGCACGAGGTTTCGGAGAACATTATATCCCGATAATAATTGAGAAAAAAGAGTTAAACACAAATAACTTTTACGATGTTGATATAGTTGCAATCAATGAAATTGATGAGCCAACTCTCATTGGAAAAGTAAGAAATTAAGAAAAAAACTTAAATAGTATTTTTTTTATAAAATATTTATCTATTTTTGCAGCCCGAATTTAACACAGTAAACGCAATAGAAATATGGCTACTCATCAATCAGCAATTAAAAGAATAAGACAAACTGAAACTAGAAGACTACGTAATCGCTACTATTCAAAGAGTATGCGTAATGCAGTAAGAAAATTCAGAGAATTAACTTCAAAGAAAGAAGCTGTTGATTCCTTACCAAAGCTTTTCGAAACAATTGATAGGCTTGCAAAAAAAGGAATAATCCATAAGAACAAAGCTGGTAACATAAAATCTAAGATCACCAAATTTGCCAATGGTTTAGCTTAAACAACAGTTAAAAAAGATATTTAAAAGCCTTACTAGTATGCTAGTGAGGCTTTTTTTGTATGTTGTGGCGTATATACCTAAAAAATGTACAATAGACTACCAATTAGCAAATGGGCAGATGAAGATCGACCCAGAGAAAAACTAAATACCAGAGGAAAGAGATATCTCAGTAAAGCAGAGCTAATAGCAATACTAATAAGCACGGGAAATAACAGCGAATCTGCAGTGGAGTTATCCAAACGGATTCTAAACTCTGTTGATAATAACCTTGCAGAGTTATCTAAGCTTTCCATTGATGACCTTTGCAAGTTCAGAGGTATAGGACATGCAAAGGCAATAACCATTATAGCTTCGCTTGAGATAGGAAGAAGAAGGCGTGCTGATGATTTAATCAAACCAAAAGTTACCATAAAATCTAGCAGCGATGCTTACAATATAGTTTACGCATCTCTGAGTGATAAAAATTATGAGGAGTTTTGGGTTATACTTTTAAATAGAGCAAATAATTTAATAAAAATTGTGAATATTAGTGAAGGAGGAATATCTGGTACAATTGCTGATCCAAAAAAAATCTTTAAACTGGCACTTGAGAATAACTCATCAGCAATAATATTAGCTCATAACCATCCGTCAAATAATTTAAAGCCAAGCGAGAGTGATTTAAAGCTCACAAAAACCATATACAAAGCAGGAGAAACTTTAGAAATAAATGTTCTTGATCATATTATAGTTGGTAGTGATAATTATTTTAGTTTCGCAGATGAATCATTGATGTAATTTGTTCAAAATTTAAATTACCTTAATTGTTTTAATTAGTTCAATATTAAGTATTGATATGATACAGATAGTTACCATAATTGGAGCAAGGCCTCAAATAATTAAAGCAGCTGCAATAAGCAGAGCCATAAAGAACCATTTTGCAAATGAAATAAGCGAAATAATTGTTCATACTGGTCAGCATTATGATGAAAACATGTCGCAAGTATTCATTGATGAATTGGGCATCCCTCAACCTAACTATAACTTAAATGTTGGTAGCGGTGGGCATGCAAGCCAAACATCTGAAATGATAATTGGAATAGAGGGCATCCTTCAAGATACTAAACCAGATTACCTTATTCTTTATGGTGATACGAATTCAACCATTGCTGGCGCTTTGGCAGCATCTAAGATACATATCCCAATTGTTCATATAGAGGCAGGATTAAGGTCATTCAATAAACTAATGCCCGAAGAGATAAATAGAATAATGTGTGACCACACTTCAACATTATTGTTCTCCCCCACTCTAACTGGTTATAATAATCTCATTAATGAAGGGTTTGAACCCCATAATACCAGACCCTATTCGGCTGATAAACCAGGAGTTTTTCATTGTGGAGATGTAATGTACGACAACAGTCTATATTTTGCAGACATTTCTGAAAAGAAGAGTAAAGTAATAGAAGATAATGATCTCATAAAAAACAAGTTCATACTTAGCACAATACATCGCAATAATAATACCGATGATCCGAAAAGGCTATCCTCAATATTTGAAGCCCTCAATCATATATCAGCAACTACACAAACCGATATAATTTTACCATTACACCCTCGTACCAGTAAAATAATCGAACAAAACCTAGATAGAACTCTTTACTCAAAGGTAATTACAAATCCTCATTTAAAGATAATTAAACCTGTTTCATTTTTGGATATGATTGCCCTTGAAAAAAATTGCTCAATGGTTATAACGGATTCGGGGGGTGTTCAAAAAGAAGCATATTATTTTAAAAAGCCATGTGTTATCCTAAGAAGTGAAACCGAATGGGTTGAAATAGTTAACCAGAAAGCTGCTATAATAGCAAATGCAGATAGAGATTTAATTATAGAATCATATCATAGTCTTTCAGAACATAAAAACATCAAATATCCTGAAATATTTGGTGATGGTAAAGCATCTGAGTTCATATGTCAGACAATGCTTGACAACAAGTCTAAGTAATTATTTACTGCATATTATCAATCTAGGTATAGAGGTGCTTTCTATAAATAGCACTTAGAAAAATAAAAACACTAAGGCTGGCACATTAACTAACTGGAAATCTGCAAAATATTTTTTGCATTGGGGCTTGGTTCATTAAAATATATTTGTATTTTTGCGCTCCCTATTTTGGGAATAGATATAAAATCTTTTAACTAATATAAATTATTATGAACCAATACGAAACCGTTTTCATTTTAACTCCCGTTTTGTCTGATGAACAGATGAAGGAAGCGGTAAAAAAGTATGAGGAATTCCTTAAAAGTAATGGTGCAAAAATTGTGCACCGTGAGGATTGGGGACTTCGCAAACTCGTATATCCAATTCAGAAAAAAACCACTGGTTTTTACAATCTGGTCGAATTCAATAACGATGGGCAATTAATAGCAGAATTGGAGCTTCAAATGAAACGTGATGAACGCGTTTTAAGATTCCTGACCGTTAAACTCGATAAACATGCTATTGCATACAACGAGAAAAAACGTAAGAACAAGAAAGAGAAAAAAAAGCAGGAAGCGGAAGCTAAATAATGTTTAACCATTAAAAAAAATGTACTATGGCACAAGCTAATTCAGACATAAAATATTTGACACCGATAGCGGTAGATACCAAAAAGAAAAAATACTGCCGCTTTAAAAAAAGTCGCATAAAATATATCGACTACAAGGATCCAGATTTTCTCTTGAAATTTGTAAACGAACAAGGTAAGCTATTACCACGTCGTATAACAGGAACATCAACAAAATATCAAAAGAAAGTTGCACAGGCTGTAAAAAGAGCTAGACATCTATCACTTATGCCTTACGTTGCTGATTTACTAAAATAAAGGAGGACTAGAAAATGGAATTAATTTTAACAGAAGATGTACAAGGTGTTGGTTACAAGAATGACCTAATCACCGTAAAAGATGGGTACGGAAGAAATTTTCTAATACCTAAAGGCTATGCTATCATTGCAACCGACTCAAAGAAGAAATCCCTTGCTGAAATGAAAAAGCAACAGGCTTACAAGGAAGAAAAAATTGTAAAGGAAGCAGAATCATTGGCTGAACTACTTAAAGGTACTGAACTTACGATTGGTGTAAAAGCTGGTACCTCAGGTAAAATATTTGGATCTGTGAATTCAATTATGGTTGCAAATGCCATAAAAGAAGCCAAAGACCTTGATATTGATCGTAAGAAAATACACATTGATGAAGATCACATCAAAGAGGTGGGTAAATACACAGCAACAGTAAAATTATATAAAAATGTTGCAGTTGACATTAGCCTTGATGTTACCGGAGAATAAAATATTCCGAAAAAAACTTTAATTTTGAAGCCCTTTCGTACCCCGAAAGGGCTTTATTTTTGCCACACAGATTCTTAGCAAATCAAATATCAAATTAATTAATCAGCTAAAACTGAAGAAGTATAGGGAAGAGCATGGGCTCTTCATATCAGAAGGTACCATCAACACTTTAGACTTTCTTAAGAGTAATCTAAATACAACCAAATTATATGCGACTCAAGAATGGTTAAATAAATTTAGTAATAATTTAGTTGGGGTAGAATGTCATTGTGTAGACTCAAAGGAAATGAAAAAAATAAGCGCCTTGAAAAGTCCATCTGATGTTTTAGGTATTTTTGAAATACCTCTAATCGAAAAGGATACTGCTGCAGATCCAAATAATTTTAGCATAATGCTTGACGATATTAAGGACCCTGGAAACCTTGGCACCATAATAAGAACAGCTGATTGGTTTGGGATAGATATTATTTATTGCTCTAAACATACTGTTGACTCTTTTAACCCAAAGGTTGTGCAAGCTTCAATGGGCTCACTATCTCGCGTAAAGCTTATATATATGGATTTGGAACCATTTATAAGTAGTTTGCACAGCAGCATGCCAATATATGGAGCGGTTATGGATGGAGAATCTTTAAATACTGAAAAAACTCCTAAACCAGGAATTATATTGATTGGAAGTGAAGCCCATGGGTTATCAACAGAATTGGAAAAACATATAACCTCAAAACTAACCATCCCAATGATTTCAAGAAATGAACTAAATGCACCTGAATCTTTAAATGCTTCTGTGGCATGCGCAATTATATGCTATGCGCTAAAAATTAACTCTACAAATTAAAACTATTAATGTTAATTCGTGTTATTTGATTACATTTGTAACCTCAAATTTTAAAGCAAATGTTCCTCAAGATACTTCTTCTTGCAATTGTATTATTAGCCGTCGCTTTTGCAGGGATTGCCATAAAAATGTTCTTTAAAAAAGATGGCGAATTTAAAAAACAGTGCACATCTGTTGACACAGAAAGTATGAATAAATTAGGTTGTAGCTGTGAAGGAAAACCTAACGATGGTAGCTGCAATAATGAGGAAAAAGAATCTAAATTCCTTTCCCAACTTAATAAACTCTCATTTGACTAACCATTTTTTTATCATTTCCTATAATCTTCTCTTAACTATAATGATTAGAATAGTCAATAAATAAGTTTACCGTGTTATTATATTGTACTTTAGCCATTTAGGAAAATATATAATATATTTGCAAGGAGTTATTTATATAGATATGGAGAAACCATACATATCCACTGAATTAAAAGGCTTAATAGAAAAATGCCTAGAAAATGACAGGAAATGTCAAAATACATTTTATGAACATTATTCAACTAAGGTTTTTGGTGTATGCTTGAGGTATAGTAAAAATTTTGCTGATGCAGAAGACATACTCCAAGAAGGTTTCATAAAGGCTTTCAAGTACCTTAAAGACTATAGCGGAAAAGGTTCACTGGAAGCATGGATGGGAAAGATAATGGTAACAACCGCTTTAAATTATTATAAGAAGAAGAACCTTATAAATAAAGATATAGATCCTGAAAGCTCAAATACCTATATATCTCAGGATAACCTGGTAGTATCAAGAATATCTCATGCGGAAATTATAGCCCTTTTACATGAATTACCTTTTGGATATCAAACTGTTTTTAAGTTAAGAACAATTGAAGGATATTCTCACAAAGAGATTAGCAAAATAATGCAAATAAGCATAAACACCTCCAAGTCTCAGTTATCTAGAGCCAATAAGGCATTGCGCAAAAAAATCGAATCAATTATTGTATCAGAAGATAGCCTACTTTCAATATCAGAATTGGCCTAATCAAACGTTGAGTAACAATACCATTTCAAAACCCTACCAATTTTCTATTAGGTTTATAAAAGCAAAATAACTTTCATTTCAATACAAGCTGTTATCCATGTATTTTTGTATTATTGAGGTGTTAAAATAAAGCAATAAACATGGAAAATAAATATCAGAAAAACACACCCACTAAGGATAAACGCACATATATCATATCCATCACTATAATAGGTTTGTTCTTCTTCATATTCGGTTTTGTTACCTGGCTTAACGGCATATTAATTCCCTATTTAAAAATTGCTTGTGAATTAACAAACTTTCAGGCATTATTTGTGACCTTTGCCTTTTATATTTCATATACAGTAATGGCGCTTCCTTCCTCATGGATACTGAAAAAGACTGGTTTTAAAAATGGTATGATGGTTGGATTATTTGTTATGGCAATTGGTACAGCAATGTTTATACCAGCAGCCCAAACAAGAGTTTATGAATTATTTCTTTTGGGGCTATTTATTTTAGGAACTGGACTCGCATTATTACAAACAGCATCGAACCCATACGTAACAATTATCGGTCCTAGAGAATCTGCAGCCAAAAGAATTAGCATAATGGGAATATGCAATAAAGTCGCAGGAGCTATAGCTCCTCTTATTCTAGCATATTTTATATTAAATGATGGAGATACCTTTGTGGCAAATCTTGGCAACTTAGATGCAGCTGCAAAAGTAATTGCTCTTGATGGCCTCGCTGAAAGAGTTATATTACCCTACTTAGTGATGACCATTGTTCTAGTGCTTCTTGGAATTATGATAAGGTTTGCCCCTCTTCCTGAGATTGAAGAAGAACAGGACGAGAACGTTAATGATGTTGTGGGGAAAACAAATATCTTTCAATTTCCCAACCTTGTGTTAGGGGTACTTGCATTATTTTTTTATGTTGGTGCGGAAGTGATTGCAGGTGATACAATTATTAGTTATGGAAGGTCTCTAGGGATTCCTTTGGATACAGCAAAAATATTTACGTCATTGACCCTTGCTTCCATGATTGTGGGGTATGTAATAGGTATAATATTAATTCCTAAATACTTATCACAGGAAAAGGCCTTAGCCATATCAGCCATTCTGGGTATATTATTCTCTATAATTGTGGTGTTAACACCTCCAATGATATCTGTAACATTCGTAGCTCTATTGGGTTTAGCCAATGCAATTGTTTGGCCTGCAATATGGCCTTTGGCATTACATGGCTTAAATAAATTTATAAAAACAGGTTCGGCCATGCTAATAATGGCAATTGCTGGTGGTGCCATATTGCCATTAGCCTGGGGTATGATTGCTGATGATTTCTCATCTCAGTTGGCCTATATTGTTATGATACCACTATATCTTTTTATATACTTTTACGCAGCAAAATGGCACAAACTCAGTGCTTGGAAATAAATACTTTTTTTAAAAAAATAAATTTACCAACATATGAAACCAACATTATTAATACTAGCAGCAGGAATTGGGAGTAGGTACGGTGGAGTTAAACAAATGGATGAAATTGGTCCTTCCGGTGAAAGCATTATAGATTACTCAATATTTGATGCAATTAGAGCAGGTTTTGGAAAGGTAGTGTTTGTTCTAAACCCAAAAATAGAAAAGGATTTCAAAGATATCTATGAGCCACGTTTAAATGGAAAGATTAAAACCGATTATGTTTTACAAGAAGTATCAGCAGTTCCCGATGGCGTTAGTATAAATTCTGAAAGAATAAAGCCATGGGGAACAGGACATGCAGTTTTAGTTGCTAAGAATGTAATAAATGAGCCATTCGCAGTAATTAATGCGGATGATTTCTATGGTAAAAATGCATTTGAGTTAATAAGTAATTTTATGCATGAAAAAGGTAATAACTCATCGGAATATGGAATGGTTGGCTACAAACTTTCCAATACACTAAGTGAAAATGGCAGTGTATCAAGAGGTGTATGCCAAACAGATAAGGGATACCTTACTGATGTAGTTGAACGCACAAGTATAATAAACCAAGGAAGTAAAATTGTATTTGAACAGAATAACATAAAACATGATATTGATGCCAACTCAGTTGTATCAATGAATTTCTGGGGCTTTACCCCTTTATTTTTTGATCAACTAGAAAAAGATTTTCGAATATTTATCGCCAACAACGCGGATAATATCAAAGCTGAGTTTTATATCCCAAGTGTAGCAAATGACTTAATCAAAAAAAATGAAGCTGAGATAACTATGCTCACTAGCAACGATAAATGGTTCGGTGTTACTTATCAAGACGATAAAGAAACGACCATTAAAAGGGTAAAAGATCTCGTTGACAAAGGTATTTACCCAACTAATATATGGAGCTAGGTTCTTCTTAAATGATAGATACTACACATATTAATGATATCTTCTCAAACTTTTCCCAGGAGAGTACTACAAGCATCAAACCATATGGGGATGGTCATATAAACAAAACATACCTTGCTGAAACCATAAATAATAAATATATCCTTCAGAAGGTAAATAAAAGTGTATTCGACCTAGAATGTCTAGTAAATAATTATGAGGTTCTAGATAATTACATTACCTCAAATGGCTTATCAGGAAAATATTACCCTCCCTATATTAAAACTAATAATAAACAGATCCATCATATTGATTCTGATGGCAGTTGCTGGAGGTTATCTGTATATTTAAATGATTCGCTAACACATCAATTATCGCCATCAATTAATATTACGCAAGATGCTGGTATGGCAATGAGTAGATTTCAAAAACTACTTAATAGCATTAATTCAGACAGCTTTAGGCCTACCATACCTGACTTTCACAATCCACAACGAAGATTGGATGATTACCTTGATGCGGTTAAGAAAACTAAATCTCAAAATATTAGAAAAGCATCAGAGGAGATAAGTTTTGCCAATAGCAATACTAAAATAGCAGAAGAAATGTCAAGTATTGTAAATGCAAATGATTTTAATTACAGATTAACACACAATGATACAAAGCTTGAAAACATTCTTTTTAGAAATAATAATTATCCTCTAATAATTGATTTGGATACTGTTATGGAAGGTAGTATATTATTTGACTTTGGAGATATGGTTAGGTCCATTACCTCACTTGCAAAAGAAGACGAAAAAGATCTATCAAAAGTTGAGTTTAATATTGATCACTTTGAAGCTTTAGCACAGGGCTACTTTAGCACCATAAAAATAGATTTGACTGATAACGAATTAAATAACATTTATTCTGGAATGCTGTCAGTAATATATATTCAGGGAATAAGGTTTTTAACCGATTTTTTAATGGGCAACGTTTATTACGATACGGGTTATGCTGAACATAACTTGGATAGGTCTAAAACACAATTTAAACTCCTACAAGGAGTGATATCTAAGGAAGCTGAGATTGCTCATATATTAGATGATGTGCTTGAGTAAAATTAGCTCAGAAAGCAATTAGTTAATAGCACCAATGAATTCAAGTTCTAATTTAGCAATATATCAATCGATCCAAGACAATCTGTATTTTCAACCGCTAGAGCAGCAGCATAACCATATATGATCTTCATGGTAAGTTCAGATGGTATATGGGAAGTTACAGACAAGTGTTTGGATGAATTCTGATGTTGTTTTAAAGTAAATTTAATCATACGCCATACGTAGGTTTATATCATTTTATAACCTAACGCAGTTAACGTTCAATTTATTGTGCCTGTTTGTAAGTGGTATTGAAGTTTTGTTTGTTGAAGAAATCAGAAGGGTCAAATGTCTGATTACATAACTTTAGCAAAAGCGAAAATTAAGAAGTAAGTATTACTTTATTCTCTTCTATTATCTTTCTCATATTAATGATCGCATATCTCATTCTACCCAATGCAGTATTGATGCTTACATCTGTCTGTTCTGCAATATCCTTAAAACTAAGACCTGAATAGCATCTTAAATATAATACTTCACGTTGTTCTTCTGGCAAGAATTCAAGCAACTTTCTAACATCCGTATGGATTTGATCAACAACAAGTTGCTCCTCCACAGAAGGGTCTGTAAATTTAATCGTATCAAAGACGTCAAAATCATTGTAGGAATTATCTACTGTGGGAACTTTTTTAGATTTCCGGAAATGATCAATAACAAGGTTGTGAGCTATGCGCATAACCCACTGAATAAACTTACCTTCATCATTGTAAGTGCCCTTTCTTAGGGTATTTATTACCTTTACATATGTATCCTGGAAAATGTCATCTGCCAATTGCTTATCCTTCACCAGTAGAAATATATAAGAATATAATCTATTTTGATGACGTTCAATAAGAATTTGGAGGCTGGAATGATCACCGTTAATAAAACTTTTTACAAGTTCTTTTTCACTGCGTGTTACCTTACTCATATTACCTATTTTAAGTTAATGAACAAAAAAATGGTAGAGTTTTAATCGATAATCTATCTCCTATTGGTTAGTTAAACATTAATGCAAATATAGCTATTATACCTGCAAAAGCAAATAAAGTTCTAATTTTGCAGGAATTTTTTAGACAAATTCCTGCTTTTAACAATGAAACAAAGAAACCCAGATATTATATCTATCTCTAAATCAAGGGTAAACAACCTAAAAAACCTTAGCGTAACAATTCCTAAAAAAAAGCTGGTTGTAATTACTGGTTTATCAGGGTCAGGAAAATCCTCGTTAGCATTCGATACATTATTTGCAGAAGGTCAAAGAAGGTACGTTGAAAGCCTTAGTTCATATGCAAGGCAATTCCTGGGAAGAATGGATAAACCTGAGGTTGATTCTATAACAGGTATAGCACCTGCTATTGCAATAGAGCAGAAAGTAAAGAGCAGAAACCCCAGATCTACAGTTGGAACATCAACAGAAGTATATGAATACATAAAGTTACTTTTTGCAAGAATTGGAAAAACATATTCCCCAATTTCCAACAAACGGGTTAAAAGAAACACATTACAAGATGTAGTAAATTATATATCACAGCTAACTGAAGGTACCGTGGTTATCATATATACACCCCTTGAAATTAATAATGGTAGAGATATCTCGCAACATCTACAAGTTCTTCTTCAGCAAGGCTTTAATAGAGTTCTAGAAAATGGACACATTAAAAGAATTGAAGAAATTATTGAACAGGGTGAAACAAAAGCCAATAACAATAATAATTATTTCTTGGTTATTGACAGAATTATTTATGATCCCAATGATGAAGATATGAAAGCTAGAGTTGCTGACTCAGCTCAAGTGGCATTTTACGAAGGTAATGGCAACTGTATTATCTCTTATACTAAGGGTGAAAAGACTCATAAACAAGCTTTCTCAAATAAATTTGAACTTGATGGAATTAAGTTCGAAGAACCTAGCATAAACATGTTTACCTTTAATAATCCTCTTGGTGCATGCAAAAAATGTGAAGGATTTGGATCTATTATTGGCATTGACCCGGATCTGGTAATCCCAAATCCATCATTATCAATATACGATGAAGCCATAGCCTGCTGGAAAGGAGAAAAAATGAGCGAATGGAAATATAAGCTGATTAAAAACGCACACAAATTTGACTTTCCAATACACAGACCCTACTATGAATTAACATCAGAGCAAAAAGAATTACTATGGACAGGTAATGATTTTTTTAGTGGTATCAATGCATTCTTTAGCAGTGTTGAAGAACAAACATATAAAATCCAATATCGGGTTATGCTTTCACGTTACAGAGGAAAAACACTATGTCCTGACTGTATGGGTACAAGGTTAAGAAAAGATACAAACTACATCAAAGTAGGAGGTAAGAATGTAAGTGAAATAGTACGAATGCAATTGGATGAAGCATATCATTTCTTTATCAAATTGGAACTTGATGATTATGACCTGAAGATTGCCAAACGTTTGTTGTTTGAAATAACTTCCAGATTAAAATTTTTAATTGATGTGGGTCTTTCTTACCTCACGATGAATAGACTTTCATCTTCCTTATCAGGTGGCGAATCCCAAAGAATAAATTTAGCAACATCACTTGGCAGCAGTTTAGTTGGATCGATGTATATACTTGATGAACCTAGTATAGGACTCCACCCAAGAGATACCAAAAGGCTATTGAGTGTATTATATTCATTGAGAGATATTGGAAATTCTGTAATTGTTGTTGAGCATGATGAAGAAATTATTATGGCATCTGATTATATAATTGATATAGGCCCAGATGCTGGAGAACATGGCGGTGAACTAGTATTTGAGGGTAATTTTGATGAGCTAAAAAACAACAACAAAAGTTATACAGCATTATACCTCACCAATAGAAGTAAAATATCCATCCCTGAGCAACGACGTAAATGGAGAGATTACATAGAAATAAAGAATGCCACTCAAAACAATCTTAAAGATGTAAACGTAAAAATACCTCTTAACATTTTGCTTGTTGTAACCGGAGTAAGTGGTTCCGGCAAATCTACTCTTGTAAAGGATATTTTATATCCGGCCCTCAAAAGAAATCTAGATGGACACATAGAGAAGGCTGGGAAGCACGGCCAAATATCAGGTGAGCTAAGTAAGGTTAAAGCAATAGAATATGTGGATCAAAATCCAATTGGAAGATCATCCCGATCAAACCCTGCTACATACCTTAAGGCTTTTGATGATATAAGATCTCTTTTTGCATCAGAAAAACTTGCTAAACTAAGAGGATTTAAACCTGGCTATTTTTCTTTCAATGTACCGGGCGGTAGATGTGATCAATGCGAAGGTGAAGGAGTAATAAAAGTGGAAATGCAATTTATGGCAGATATCTATCTGAAGTGCGATTCATGTAATGGAAATAGATTTAAGAGTGAAGTGCTAGAAATAAAATATAATAACCAAAGTATCAGTGATATTCTAAATCTTACTGTTGATCAGGCATTGCAATTTTTTAAGGGTATTGAAACAAAAAACTCTTCGGTCAAGAAAATAATAAGCAAAATACAACCATTGGAAAATGTAGGGCTTGGATACTTGAGAATGGGACAGCCATCTAATACACTAAGTGGTGGGGAAGCCCAAAGGATAAAACTTGCATACTTCCTTGCAAAGGGTGGCAATAGTGCTCCTACCCTATTTGTTTTTGATGAGCCAACAACAGGCTTACATATTCATGATATAAGCAAGCTACTTCACTCCCTCAATTCATTAATAGAAATAGGGCACTCAGTTCTTGTAATAGAGCATAATACAGAAGTAATTAAATCAGCAGACTGGATAATAGACCTTGGTCCAGAAGGTGGCGACGGAGGAGGTGAAATAGTTTTTGAAGGGATTCCTGAGGAATTAATAAAAAGTAAAGTATCGCACACTGGAAAATATTTGAAGAAAAAGTTAAATAACTAGCCCAACAATTAAGTTACAGACACTTAATCAATCCATATTTACGATACAATTAGCAGTTTTATTATAGCAAATTCATTTATATTACAGAAGTATCTTTATTTTCCATAATACATAACTTTTTAATACAATATCGATCAATAATTAAATAATAGTAATTACGGTTATCATCCATCCACATTACGTAACATAGTAAGCTAGATAATATTTTGAAAATAATATACATAAAAGCATATAAATAACTGTTAATAGTGTATTTAAGCTAATATTAATATAATACAATGTAATTTCTAAGTACATTAAGTTAAAGCTTAAAAATAATAAGCAAATATTTGATTTGTATACAATCAGACAAAGTATTATTTCAATTTTAATCAACACATATACTTGTACCTTTTATAAATTTATTGTATCTTTACCGTAAATTCCATTAATCCCTAAAGCAATGACAGGTAAAATAGTATTAAGAAGAAAGTTACTAGCTAATGGGGAATACCCTGTTTGCATTAGACTATCCATTAAGGATGCCTCAGCTACTTACATTAGAATAAGCGGCCTATCTTGTTTAGAAAAAGAATGGAACAAAGAGATGGCTAGATATAACAGAAACAGAGCTGATCAAAAAAAATTAAACACAATTTTAAATGAAGCTGAGCTGAAGGTAGGTAATATAATGACAGAATTACTCGCCCATAAAAATTTTACCTACAAAAGGTTTAAGGAATACTACAATTTTAAACCATCAGATAACAATGTTATTCCATTCTGGCAGAATCATGTTAATGCACTAATAAATCAGAAAAGGTATGGCAGTGCTAAAGCCTATAAAACTTATATGAACTCCTTTAAGAAGTTTGCACCCAATAGTATAAGTTTTGCGGAAGTAGATCATACCTTTGTAGACTCATACAGAAAATACCTACTCAAAAGAGGCTTAACCATTAATGGAAGTAGCTCATACATTATTGGGTTAAGAGTTATCTACAATAGATTCCATAAACTAAACAACTTGCCCAAAATAGAGCTGGATTGGCAGATTAAAAAAGAAGAGACTCCCAACAGATATCTTAGTCTGGACGAGTTGAGGGCATTCATTAAGTTTGAGGGTGGCACCCCATCAATGATGTTTGCAAAAGACATATTTCTATTCTCGTTCTATGCAGATGGCATTAACTTCTATGATATGGCTCTACTAGAGCTTAAGAATATTGTAGATGAAAGAATAATATATCAAAGAAAGACTAACAAGACCTTAAGTATTCATATAAACCCGCAACTTAAGGCATTGATACTAAAGCATAATAATGGCAAGTACCTTCTGCCCCTGAGAAATGATAAAATAGTTAATCCCAGGAGTGATATCAACACTAGACTAAACACCATCAACAACAATCTAGCTAAAATATCTAAGGCCTTAGACATACCTAAAATCACAACCTATACTGCAAGGCATTCAGTAGCTGGGCTTCATCAAAGAAGTAATGTTCCTGTAGAAAGAATATCAGAAATATTAGGTCACAGCAACATAAGAACAACAAAACTATACCTAGGCAAACTGAGCACAAACCTATTAGATGAAGCAAGAAACAGTTTATACAAACAGATTTAATATATTTGTTTTAATAAAATTAGCAGCATGAATGATAAAATATTAAAGTTAACAAGGAAATGGTGGTTTTATTTAATTATAGTAATTTTAAATTTAGCAATACCACCCATTGCTACAAATAATTTTAAAATCGAAGATGCGGGTTCAATTATTAATACAACCTTAAGATACTCTCTGAGCATTACTTCCTGGGAACCATTTGCAATTCCTTTTCAAATAATATTTATAGCAGTAATACTACTGCTGTTCATATCTAAGGTAAAATATTTTATACAAAAATACTTCGCTCTATTTATAGGCTTTACATACTTACTATATACAATTGGACAAAATATAGCATTAACAGAAAAGTATGGCGTAAGCATTATTACAATAAATATTATTATGTTCTTATTCGTTGCATATTCCTGGTTTGTAGAATTTAAAGAGCAAAAAAATAAATATACATTTGGGAATTGGAAGATTAAATATATCTGGTTAGTAGTACTATCAATTATTGCATTCTGGGCACCTATAGATTATAGCAGTGCGCCAATGGTTGATTTACACCTCAAATATTTTATAACAAGCGGCTCAGCCTTAGCATTTTGCCTAACAACGCCGTTACTTTTGACAATAATGACACTAAATATTCCCCATATTAATATTTTCACTTATAGAATAACTGCGTTAATAGGTTTTATCATTGGAATATACAATATGATGTTATTTGGGCATCCAGAATTATTTTGGTTAGCAATAATGCATATTCCATTAATAACAGTTTCATTCTTTTCATTAATAAATAGTTATCGAGTTGAGAAAAAGTATAATTTATATTAGATAATTGGGAATTATTATTTCAGGAGGATAAGAATATTTACAAAATTATATCTCCGCTACAAATAAAAACACTATGGACATCTTCATAAAAGTCATTATTATCATTGCTGAGAGTGTTGGTGTCATAATACTATCTATCATCCTATGGAAAAGATTAAAAAGATTACCTAAATTACCCCCCGGTGATGATTTAGATGCATAAAGAAACCTTTGCATTATTATTAACCTAGATTTTAGTTTGTGAGATTAGACTTAAATTGTACCCTTACTTGTACCCATAATATTTATTACACCATTTAGTTTATATATTTAATTTGGTCTTTTGATTCATTTATTACAACAATCAACAGGTCATAATAAGTATATAAGCCCAATATATATAGGTTATTCATATGCGTTTCTTTTTAAAACTAAATTTTGATAATTTTGTGGCATTAATAACATTAAAAATATTAAATTAATGAAGTATCTTTATTTTTCCATTATATGTGTAATTGTAATACAATTATCATCATGTATGAACAGCGGACATACAAATGACGAGAAAAATCACAATCACTCATATCATGATAGTGTCTCCAAATCAAATAACCTATTTGACACAACAATTCATTATGCGAGTGAAATACATCTGGCCAATGTAAAACAACTTACCAATGGAGGTGATAATGCTGAAGCATATTTCAGTTTTAATGACTCCATGATTGTATTTCAAGCCAAAGTACCCAAATGGGGCAGTGAATGCGACCAAATTTATTATTTCCCATTTAACGATGGTGATATGATGGTGAAAAAGCCAAAGCTTCTTAGTGAAGGCCTTGGAAGAACAACATGTTCATACTTTATGCCTGGTGATACAACTGTTCTTTACGGCTCAACAAGATCAGGTGGTGATAATTGTCCGCCTGAACCAGAGAGAAGAGCAGATGGTAAATACGTGTGGCCAATTTATCAAGATTTTGACATTTATATCGCAGATCTGGAAGGTACATTAATTGACACCCTTATCTCAGGACCAGGCTACGATGCGGAAGCAACCGTATCCCCCAATGGAGACAAAATAGTATTTACATCCGATCGTTCAGGAGATCTTGAATTATATACTTGCGATATTGATGGAAGTAATGTTAATCAAATAACGTATGAACTTGGGTATGATGGTGGAGCATTCTTTTCACCAGATGGTAACAAGTTAGTTTTTAGATCATCCAGGCCTAAATCAAAGGAAGAGATTAATGAATATAAGCAGTTATTATCTGAAGGACTTGTGAAGCCTACAAATATGGAATTGTATGTCTGTAATGTGGATGGAAGTGATTTACAAAGAGTAACTGATCTTGGCAAAGCTAATTGGGCACCCTTCTTTCATCCATCAGGTGAAAAAATAATATTTAGCTCTAATCACGCATCAAAAAGAGGATTTGAATTCAATCTCTTTATGATTAATATTGATGGCACAGGACTCGAGCAAATAACTTATGATGGCATATTTGATGCATTTCCAATGTTCTCCTACAATGGGGAAAAATTAATTTTTTCATCAAATAGAAATAACGGAGGTACCCGGAATACGAATCTTTTTATTGCCGACTGGGTAGATTAAAGCATTTGCTTTTGATAATATGTAAGTGCTTCTTGGTTATTGCATAATTGAAGTAGATATATAGTTAAAGAAATTATTATGACAAATACTCCACGTAAAATAGTATTTGACAAATTGGAAATGCTTAACATATCCTTTGAGGTATTTGAGCATCCTCCATTAGACACAATTGAAATTGCATTAAAGTACTGGAAGAATATTAATGCATTTCATTGTAAAAATCTATTTTTTAGAAATCATAAGGGGGAAAAACATTACCTTGTAATTATAAAAGATACTACTACTTTTAACATTCGTAGTTTGGAACAAAGATTAAAACAAGGGAAGCTTAGTTTTGCTTCGGAAAAACGACTCTTAAAGTACCTTGGAGTAAGACCTGGATCAGTATCAGCATTTGGTTTGATAAATGATGACACCAATCACGTTCATGTATTCATGGATAATCAACTTCAAAAGGCAAAAAAGATAAGTTTTCATCCTAATGACAATACTGCCAGCGTTGTTTTGGAGTATTCAGACTTTATCAAATACCTCAACTCATCTGGAAATACTTATGAATATATTGATCCTTCACCTAAAAACGATTAATTTTGTGAAATGCAGAAAATGAATATTAATATCAACTCCGATATTGGAAAGCTTAATGGTGTTATTGTTCACCTTCCTGGAGCGGAAGTTGAAAACATGACTCCAGAAAATGCTGGAAGAGCCCTTTACAGCGACATTCTGAACCTTTCAATTGCACTTCCAGAATACCAAGATTTCATAGGTGTTCTAAAAAAGTTCACCACCGTTTTTGAAGTAAATGACCTCCTACATGAGGTTATAAAAAATCATGAATATAGAAATGAACTTCTGCAACTAATATGCAAAAATGAGCATAGTGGTGATGTTGACTTATGCAATTACATTGAATCAATAGGTGATAGTATCCTTGCAAAAAATCTAATTCAGGGTATTGAGATGAGAAAAGATAATCTAACACGTTTTATTGATGATGAGAGATATTGTTTGCATCCATTACCAAATTTCTTTTTCACTAGAGATGCAAGTTTTGCAATTGGTGATGAGATTATGATAAGTAAGATGGCCAATAATGTTCGTGATAGGGAAACACTTATAATGGAAACTATCCTGAGAAATCATCCTATTTTTAACGCCAAAACCATTAACCCTGTTAATAATTACGATAAAACTGGTAAGGGAACAATAGAAGGGGGTGATGTAATAGTTGTTAGGGAAGACATTTTACTTGTGGGCAGCGGAGACAGAACATCAACACAAGGAATTGATTCGGTAATAGAGCATTTGAAAACAAAGAAAGGAAGCCATCACATCATTATTCAGGAGTTACCCTTCAAGCCAGAATCATTTATTCACCTAGATATGGTTTTTACTTTACTAGACAAAGATAAATGTATGATTTATGAGCCATTGATAATAAATGCCACGAAGTATTTAACAATTCATATTGCCGTTGATAATGGCAAAGTAGTTTCAATTAAAGAAGAAAAGAACATTATTAGCGCCTTGACAAAATTAGGTATGGAACTACAACCAGTTGTATGTGGAGGCAAACATGATCAGATCATAATGGAGCGAGAACAATGGCAAAGTGGAGCAAATTTTTTCACTCTTGAACCTGGAAAAGTAATCGGATATGGTCGTAATGTAAATACCATAGAAGCTCTCAGCAAAAGTGGTTTTGATATAGTTCATGCCAAAGACATTATTTCTGGCAAGGAAATATTTGAAGATCATAAAAAGATGGTAGTGACCATTGATGGTAATGAACTTTCAAGAGGAAGAGGAGGAGCCCGTTGCATGACCATGCCAGTATCAAGAGAAAATGTTACCTGGTAATAAAGAAATAAATCATCATTAAAAGATTTGAAATTTTTTGACACAGAAAGAAATTAGGACATACTATTCTGAATATCCATTTAAAGTAATCTTTCTTACAGCATTATTGGTAAGAATTATTGCAGCAATATTCTCCAAGGGTTATGGTTGGCATGATGATCAATTTTTAATAATTGAAGTTGCTCAGTCATGGGTTGATGGAGTGGATTATTATGGATGGTTGCCAACTCTAGATGGACTGGGAGAGCCAGAGGGATTTAGCTTCTTTTATGTTGGCTTACACTATATTATTTTCAGTATACTTGAATACATAGGAATAATAAACGCCGAATCAAAAATGCTCGTAATTAGATTATTGCATGCATTTTGGTCCACAATAATAGTTTATTATGGAATTAAGATTACTGATAAAATTAGCAATTCCAAAAATGCAAGGATTGTAGGATGGTTACTGGCATTATTCTGGATATTTCCAATGATAAGTGTTAGGACCCTTACTGAATATGTTAGCATTCCCCCGTTGATGTATGGTCTTTGGGTAATTGTTTCCTCGGACAATAAGACCACTTATTATAAGTGGTTATGGGCAGGCATTGTGATGGGAATTGCTTTCAATATTAGGTTTCAAAGTGGTTTGATTATTGGCTCAATGGGATTAGTATTATTATTCCAAAAAAAATGGTTAAATGCATTAGTACTTGGAACAGGAGTTATATTATCAATATTACTAATTCAAGGTGGTATTGATTACCTAGTATGGAAAAAGCCATTGGTCCAGCTTTTGCAGTATGTGACATATAACTCTGATAGCACCAATATTTCTGGGTATCCACAGGGTGATTGGTATGTTTATATACTATTCATTTCAGGTATTATGATCCCACCGATAAGTATATTCATTTTAACTGGCATGTTTAAGGAATGGAAAAGGATATTAATAATATTTCTACCGGTTATATTATTTCTAATATTTCACTCATACTACCCCAACAAGCAAGAGAGGTTTGTGGTTACAATCATACCGTTTATTATGATCATTGGCATAATTGGATGGCAACGAATTGTTTCTACTGTTAAATCTAGTAGGGTAAGAAGTATTATAAGAGGTTCTTGGATATTCTTTTGGGTTATTAACTTGTTACTTTTAATTCCAATAACCATTATGTATTCAAAAAAAGCCCGCGTTGAAACTATGATATATATGGCTCAGTACGATGACATAAATAACTTCATGATTGAAGATGTGAATCGAGATGTACTAGGGTTCCCTCCACAATTTTATTTGAATAACTGGTACAACTATCATACTTTCCTAGGAGATGGCAATTTTGAAGAATTTGCTGAAGAAAGAAAAAATGATTCCCCTGAATTTACTCCAGGATTTATCCTTTTCTATCAACCTGATAATCTTGAGCAAAGAGTAGAGAATATTAAAACAATTTATCCAAATCTAACTTTTGAGGTAAAAATTGAACCTGGTTACATGGATAAAGTGCTTTATTGGCTAAACCCCATAAATGCCAATCAGAATATTTATATCTACCGTAATACCGATATATTACCTCTTTAATACTAGGTAAAATAACGAATTATCATTATTTTTACTGATGAATAAGACTGATTATATTTGCAGTATGTAGATTGCTTTTATTTCAGTAAATATTGAATAAATGAATAAAGAGAGGGCAAAGAAAAATATTGATAAGCTGGTAGAAGAACTACAACAACATAATTATAACTATTATGTTTTATCAAATTCAACCATCAGTGATTTCGAATTTGATAATATGCTTAAAGATCTTGAATTATTGGAGAAGAATTTTCCGGATTTAATCAGAGATGATTCCCCTACACTTAGAGTCGGGGGTGCTCCTACAAAAGACTTCCAATCGGTAATACACAAGTATCCGATGCTATCACTTGCAAATACATATTCAGAGGAAGAAATTAACGATTTTGATGTCAGAACGCGCAAAATAGTAGGTGATGATGTTGAATATGTTTGTGAGCTAAAGTATGACGGTCTTTCCATAGGCCTAACTTATCAAAATGGTATTTTAAAACAAGCCGTTACACGTGGGGATGGAGTTAGTGGAGATGACGTTACCAATAACATACGAACCATAAAAAGCATACCGCTAAAGTTAAAGAAACATTCAACTGAAGATTTTGAGATAAGAGGAGAGGTTTTTATGCCATTGGATGGTTTTGCTGAGATGAATAAGACCAGAGAGGATATAGGAGAGCAGCCGTTCGCAAATCCAAGAAATGCGGCTTCAGGAACTGTTAAAATGCAGGATCCAACTGAGGTTGCTAAGAGGCCTCTGGACTGCTACCTATATTATATCCCTGGTAATCAATTAAGATTAAATACACACTACGAGAGTTTGCAGGAAGCAGTAAAAATGGGATTTAAAGTCTCCAGGAATGTAGCTGTTTGCAAAAGCACAAAAGAAATTTTTGAATTCATAAACGACTGGGATAAGGGAAGGAAGCAGCTAAATTTTGAAATAGATGGCATAGTGATCAAGGTTAACGGATATACCCAGCAGAAACAACTTGGCTTTACTGCAAAAAATCCAAGATGGGCTATTGCGTATAAATTTAAAGCTGAAAAAGCTGAGACTACATTAAACTCAATTTCTTATCAAGTAGGCAGAACAGGAGCAGTTACACCCGTTGCAAATCTAAAACCAGTTCAACTGGCGGGAACAGTTGTAAAAAGAGCTAGTTTACATAACTCTGATATAATGAAATCACTAGACATAAGAATTGGTGATTATGTGTATGTTGAAAAAGGTGGTGAAATAATACCCAAGATAGTTGGAATCAATAAGTCAAAAAGAACCAAAAATATCCATCCAGTAGATTTTATTAATAATTGTCCTGAATGTGGAACAAAACTTACAAAAAATGAAAATGAAGCAGCCCACTACTGCCCTAATGAAGACCATTGCCCGCCACAAATAAGAGGTAAACTAGAACACTTTATTTCAAGGAAAGCCATGAATATAGACAGCCTTGGAGAAGGTAAAATCGAAATGCTTTATGAGAGTGGTCTTTTAAATAATATTTCTGATTTCTATAAAATTAGATATGAGGACATCATTGGTCTTGAAAAAATAATTCCTGGAAAGGATGGCAAGAAAGAAAGCAAGATTAGTTTCAAGGAAAAAACAGCATCAAATATAATTAATGGAATTAATGAGTCAAAGAAAATACCTTTTGCTAGAGTTATTTTTGCCTTGGGCATAAGGTATGTGGGCGAAACAGTTGCAAAAAAACTAGCCACAAGCTTTAAAAATATGGATAATATTTCGTCTGCATCATATGAGGAATTGGTAGAGGTAGATGAAATAGGTGAAAGAATTGCAAACTCAGTAATTGCATGGTTTAGTAAAGATGAGCATAAACAAATAATATTGGAGTTAAAGAATGATGGATTAAAACATGAAATAGATTTCAATTCTGAAAATATTTCAAATATACTGGATGGAAAAACATTTGTTGTAAGCGGTGTATTTGAAAATCATTCAAGAGATGAGTTGAAAGCACTTGTTGATAGTAATGGTGGAAAGAATACCAGTTCAATTTCTTCCAAAACTAGTTATGTAATTGCGGGTGAAAATATGGGACCTGCCAAAAAAGCAAAGGCAGAAAAATTTGGGATAGAAGTCTTAAGCGAGAACGATTTCATAGAGTTAATTAACAATAACTAGATTGAAATATTATTTGAGGATTTACCAATAAATGTATATGTTTTAAAATGCATAAGAAGCACCAAATAATAATGAGAGTGCTCCTAGATGTGCCTCTTGGTTAACTTCTCTTTTGTTTCTCATATAATCTAGTTCCAACATAGAGCCCATATATGAAGAATTAAAGTGAACATTCATAATATCATTAATTGCATACTTCACTCCAAAGCCAAATAAAAAGGCAAATACAACGTCATTGGTGTGGGTCTCATAATAATCAATGGATGTATATATCGTTTTTGTTTGAATAAGAACGCTTGGTTTATAAACATTTCGCAGTCCCCCCATCATTCTAACTGTAAACGAAACATAATCATTAAATGGCATGTCAAAAATAAATCCAGCAACTCCGGCTATATCACTAAATGGTTTAGATGTAACATCTATATCAATAAAAGCAGGACTTTGTATGCGATATGCATTTGCTAATTTATCATCATCTATTGGGTTTACATTGTAGTTCAATATAAATCCAAAGCCAACATGTTTACTACTAAAGTATGATACCTCCCCTGATATCGTCGTACCTAACTTTGCATAACTAGATAAGTTTATACCATCGTTGTTTCCAAAACCATATGAAGGTATCGATAATCCTATGGATAAGGATACCAATCCACGGTTATACATATAACCTTGAGAAAAAGAGTGTGTAATTAATAATAAAGAAATAATAAGTAGAAACCCTATTTTTTTCACGTATGGGGATTTAATTAGCAATTTACTATATTTTTTGATTTAAAGGATGAACTAATTTTTATTGGTAATATTATGGAATAATCCATGCCTCTTCTAAACATAATTGCTATTATTTAAATACTTTGCATAATCTATCGGATGCACTAGAAACAATTGTTCTTGGCGAGGCAAGGTTAATTCGTTGAAAACCTGAACCTCCAACGCCAAATATTGGGCCATGAGACAACCCTAATTTAGCTTCATTAATAATGATATTTTTAATTTTATCATCATCATAACCAGTATCATTAAAATCCAACCATGCCATATATGTGGCTTCAGGTTCTACTAATTTTATGCGAGAATTAGTTGAAATCAATGTGCTTCTTAAAACATCAAGATTACCTGAAACATATTCCATAAGCGCAATAACCCAGTCATAACCATGCGTATAAGCTGCCTCAGAAGCTATCGCTCCAAAAACATTACCCAGTGAGATATGAAGTGAGTCTATGATCGTCTGCATCTTCTCCCGCAGGTTATGGTTACTTATTATTAGAGAAGAAGTTGCCATTCCAGCAAGGTTAAAGGTTTTACTAGGGGCAATACAGGTAATTGTAATATCAGCAATTTCATCCGATATTGTTGCAATTGGTATATGCTTTTTGTTGGGGAAGATTAAATCATTATGGATTTCATCCGAAACAATGATAACATCATTATCCAGGCAAATACTCGCTATTTGCACCAACTCTTCTCTTGTCCATACGCGCCCTGTGGGATTATGAGGACTTGAAAAAAAGAATAATTTGGCATACTTTGCTTTGGCGGCAAAATCATCAAAGTCTATCGTATATCCACCATGTTTATAAATCAAAGTACTTTCAGTAAGTATTCTATCATGATCCGTTGCCGCGGTAAAAAAAGGGAAATATACTGGAGGTTGCACAAGAATTGCATCTCCAGGTTTCGTTAATGCCAATGTTGCAAAGTTTAGTGCAGGAACAATACCTGGTGAAAAAACTATCCAATCCTCGTTTATTTTCCAGTCATGTTTTCTTTCAACCCAATCAATAATCGAATTCGTATATGTTTCCCCTCGTAATGAATATCCATATATGGGATGCTGAGCACGTTTTACTATAGCCTCGCGCACAAAATCTGGTGTTTCAAAATCCATATCAGCCACCCATAATGGCGTAATATCTTCTTTACCAAACATTTGCATTCGCATGTCGTATTTAATACTAGACGTATTTTCTCTTTCTACGATTTTATCAAAATCATACATAATTGAAACTATTTAAGATAAAAGAGTGTTAGTTACTGAGTTAACATAACAGGCATGATAAGCATTAGAACATCTTCCGGATCGTCATCAGATTTTTCCGATAATATTATTCCTGCTCTATTTGGAGCTGATAATTCCAGAATTATTCTCTCAGGTTCAAGTGTGCTTAGCATTTCTTGCATAAACCTTGAATTAAATCCAATTTCAATATCATCGCCATGGTAGCTGCAAGTAAGCCTTTCCTTTGCTTCACTGGAATAATCAAGGTCTTCTGCGGTCAAAAGTAACTCTTGACCTGTTATTTTAAATCTAACTTGGTGCGTAGATTTACTTCCGAAGATTGAAACACGCTTAATTGAATTCAACAGGCTCTTTCGCTCAATTGTGAGTTTATAAGGGTTTTGCATTGGTATAACAGCCTCATAATTTGGATATTTACCCTCTATAAGTCTACATATTAATACTATGTCGTCGAATTCTAGTTTTATATTTGTGTCATTTATTTCAACATTAACAGCTACATCCTCATCCTCGGGCATCACATTTTTAAGGTGTGCCAATGGTTTCTTAGGAATTATTAATGATGTCTCCGTTTCAGATTTAAAATCATTTCGCCTATACCTTACCAATTTATGAGCATCGGTTGCAACAAAAGTTATATTATCTTTTTTGATTTCAAATAAAACTCCTGACATTACTGGTCTTAATTCATCATTTCCAGTAGCAAAAAGGGTTTTATTAAATGCATTTACTAGGAGTGCTGAATTTAATTCAAGAGAGGTAGTATTATCCATTACTGGTATCTGAGGAAACTCATCACTCTGATGACCAATGAGTTTGTATTTACCTTCTCCGGCAAAAATCTCAATGTTTGTACCATCAACTGTAAAAGTTACTGGCGTATCTGGTAATGATTTCATAATATCTAATAACATCTTAGCCGGTATGGCTATTACAACAGCACCATCAGCTTTTGTGGTGGCAAGTGTTACAGAAATTGTAGTCTCAAGATCAGATGCCGTAATCTTTAATTTGTCATCGTTTACTTCAAACAGAAAATCTTCGAGTATTGGCAGAGTGTTATTAGTGCCTAAAACTCCACTAACTTTTTGCAATCCTCGCAGTAAGGTCGTACTTGATATTATAAACTTCATCGGTAGATAAATTATTTTTTAGTTTAAACTTACAGATAAATAATGACCTGTCTTGAAAATTATCTTTGCATTATTTAATTAATCATTCGTGAGTAAAAGTAACAAAAAAAAAGTAGTTACAAAATGAATAAATGGTTCATTTTTTCACAAAGTAAGTAACAAAATAAGGTGTTTATTGAGGCTTTACAGGTTTTAAACGATTAGTTACGCTCAATGTTTTCCATTTTTCTAATAAAATCTGTACTCTTCCTACGTGTTGATATAACATACTCGTAATATTCATCATCACTATCAGAATTCAATATCCTTTTATCTTCCTTGATGGATTCAAGGTGTTCGTTTAGGTAGTTATCCGATGATATAACCTGCATGATACCATTTTTGTAGTTGAAATAGTACCAGGTTGATGAAGTTGGTTTAAGGTATACTGTTATTTCGCTTCCAATTCTTCCTTTTTCTATTTGAACCCACCCATTAACATACTTATTTACCACATTACCTCCCAAATAACCAACACCTAACTTGCCCATGCTTATGTAAGAGCGAGTAAAGGAATCCCAATATAGTTTCAAATCATTAAAGATAATAGTATGACTTAGGCTTTCTGGGATTTTTTTCATCTGACCATAAAGAGATATTTCTGTTATCAACTTCTCAGCAATTGATTGTGGGAGATTTTTTCTCAAGAACAATGGGAAAAGACCATCGGACATATTTACACCATCGTTGTTGGTGAGCCTTAAGCTATCAGTTATCATGGAGATAGCTTTTTCATCAAAATAGAAATCCAAGAGTATGGAACTATTTACATATGTTGAATCAACATATATAACATGTTCGAATTCACCACTTGCCAATATCTTAAGCATCTTTAAGTCTAGCCCAAGGTTCAAGTTACCATCACCTCTTAAAATACATCTAGTATTGTCTAAGGAAACAAAATTTCCCTTTTTATTATTATTGATAAACCTGGCTGGATTACCAACTGAATATTGATTATTAAGTGTATCAAATATCATCTTCCCTGTGGAATTGATAAATAGCATATCGTTAGGACTTTTAAGAGGCTCTAGTATCATGGGGTAAAACCTTCGATATTGATCGGAATATCCCAGTCCAAAAAAGGCCAGTTCTCCTTCTGAATTTTTGGAACTCTGAGTTACATCGAAGCTTATATTATCCTCATAGAGTATCTGATTAAATGAAACCCAATTATCAAGATTTGCAACGCATTGCTCATTTAATTTGTAACCTCCATTAAATCTGAGATTTTTTCTGGAAGCCACCATGCTTACTTCACCACGAAAGAAATATTCAGGACTCAGGAAGAAAATTTCCTCCTCTAGTATTTGACCAAAACCTGTGGTAATACCATTTGTATTCGGAGCAATCGTTGTAAGATAAATTGGTTGCTGCATATCATTCCTGTCAGAATAATCAATCCAACCCTTTGCATTGTATTGATTCCGGCTAGCAATATTTATTTCCGCATCATATATGCTATGAAAAGCATTAAATGTGTCAGCAACAATTAGGGCATTATTCAGTGTACTAATCTTTGCTCCCTTTAATATCTTAACAGTTTCATTATTGGGAAAGATAGCAATATCAGCAACCTTTATAAGTTTTACTTTCTCAACGTCGATTGTAAAATCTGATAAATTATAGGTTGCATTACCTGCAAAAAACCTTAAGGTATCTGCACTATCTGCATGAGAAATAAATTCGGGCCCCTTTAGATTGTAATCCATAAGGTCAAGCATATCCAAAGTATCTAACCCCATATAATCTTCCTCTAAATTACTGCTCAACAGTAGTTTATCCTCATCCATAACCCACTCAACCTCATCAAGAGTAGAAACGAATTTATTTATGGGAAATTTAATTGATGAATAACTATTTAAGCTCGTAAACCAACCTTGTTGCTGGTCAAAGTCAATTTTAGCAAAATAGTCTCTTACATCCAATAGCAAGGAATCCGCACTTTTGTTTTTCAAAAAGAAGTCTGCAGTGTCAGCAGTGAGGTTACCATACCTGAAGTTTATATTGTCTGAAATAATCTCTGACTGATCAAAAACAAACACCCCCTCCCCTTTCATGTAGTTGGGATTTAAACTCAATGTGCCCTCCAGCCATGAATTATTATATATGGTAAATGGCCCCGATTTGGAATTGATGGCCATAACATTTGTATCAATTATCCATTTTATTGTAACAGTATCTCCTTGGGCAGATGGGAAATTATACTTGTCTAGACTTTTTTCCACTGAAAAGTTATCGCTAAGGCCAGATAAAGAATCTGGATAAAACATAAAATAATCCGAAGAAGAGTATGATGAAAGATATTCAAGGCTTCCATTTCCCCAAAAACCATCGTTACTTAACGAGATATCGTGAGTATAAGTACCCAAACCTCCGTACATTTCATACCCCTTTGTTGGGGTTGTATGATCAAACCCCAATGAATAATCTGGCATTATTGTGAGAGGTTCCTTTATCATGGGAAATATTCCAGCGGATGTTAAGTTACCTTCAAATTCAAGGCCATCTGTAATAAACGATCCAATACTATCAAAAACAAATGGATCTAGCGTATAGTAGAAGTTTTCAGGTAGCAATGTACTATCTTGTATTGATAGCCCATTGAAATAAACATAGCTTACATCATTACTAACAAAGGTTGGATATTGCGGGTTTGCAATTAGTCCCGATTTATTATCTGGTTTATCGATATAAAGAGTGCCTACCATATCCTCTATTACATTTTTCACTCTGACTAGGGAATCTACCTTGCGAACTGAATCCTGATAGTATACCTGAAAAGCTAGTGAATCGACATAATTCATCTTAAGCATAAAGCTATCATATACGAATGATGAATTTCTTGTATAAAAATCAAGTAAACCCATGTGAATATGACCTTCAAATGAAAAATCACGATTTTTTTTAAATGATATGGTCTTATCATACGGATAAATATATACTCCCTGAGAGTCGCTGATACTAACTTCTGGAACACCATTAACAACAAGATCCAATGTGTTAAGGTTAATTGTTGCATTTGGTTGATTGTTTACGCTAGATCTAAGCATGATAACATCATAATCAATTTTTCCAGCTTTGGCATTCAAAAAATAATGAAATCTATCCTTAATAATAGCCTTTCCCGTCCTACTATTGTAAACGAGAAAACCTTTTTTTGACAAATCTATCAATAAAGCACTAACCTGATCTGGAGGTTTTTTCATATATGCTGCAAGAGCATTTAACTTTAAATCTGACTCGCCATACTTCTTGAGATAATTATCAATTACATAAAAAGGGTTTATATCATCTATCCCCTGAACTTTATAGAAATCTCTATCGGAAAAATAGTTACTAGAAACAAACTGGGCAATATTTCTATTGTTAACGGCTCTAATTCTCTTGAATGAAAGTTCTGGATCATTCATTTTCCAGAACACCGCTTGAACATATATATCAAGTTCATGATATGAATCAAAGAAAGGTGTAACTGATTTTCCATTTGATTCGGTATACATTACAAATTTTCTATCTGGATTTGAATATTTAACTCTAAGAGAAGGGTGATAAAGAGAATCCTTATCAAAGTAAAAAACGAACTCAGCATCCGATGAAATAAACTTGTCAGCTTCTATTCTAAACTTTTCTGCCCTTATCATGGCATAGAGGCTATCGCTTTTTGTAAGTTTTATAATAGCCTTACTTTTTTTTGTTCCAATACCAAAAAGTTCTAGACCTTCTAGCATAGCACCTCCAAAATAGCTTATTTCAGGATATATGTTGTATAACTCAAAGTTATCTAAATAAGCATCAAATCTGGGAAATGAAGATCTTTTATTGGGTGGGCTTGAAGAAATTCTCTCGGATATTTTTCCAAGCACAGGGGAAGAAAAAAACCGATTGTAGTGAAGTGTTACAGAATCTATGGAATAGGATGGTTGATCAACTTCAATTAGATATTCACGATCAATTACGACTGTAATATCTTTTGCTGCATCATCTCCAAACCTGCCCCAATCAATTTCTCCCATATTTCCGAACCATGTTTTTGCATCATAATTATAAGTTCCAGAGGTATTTTTTATGATTGAGCTATCTTTTCGTGTTGCACAAACCAGATCCCCCTTTTGAAAAACAACTAACAAATTTGTATCAAGATAAAAGTTAAACCTCCCCTTCCTATTATACCATGAAAGTGAATTTTTCTTGTGAAATCTTTGATTTTCAAATAAATCCATAGAAAATTCTAAAAACTTATCAAAAGATGATGTTCTCTTTTGGTCCAGCAATCTGTTGGCATATGCGTGCCAGGCTATAACACTTTTGGGTATCTGTTGTGATTCAGAAATTAATGTTAGGGCATATATATAATCGTATAAGTAGGGATATGTGCGCACCTTCCTAGACCTCATCTTTTCAATGAGAGAACGTATCTCATCTTTTTCAACTTTATTGAATCTGCCAATGCTCCAACGGAGATAAAATCTATCCAACAATACCTGTGATTTCTTTTGATATGTATTTGATGGAGTATTTAATAGGATTTCAGATAATTGTTGAAAAAAAACTTCACTATTCACAGATAAAGAGTCGGCGGTTTGACCAAACATTAAACCAAAGTTTAATGTTACAAGAACTATAGATAGTGTTAATATTTTGCGCATTAGTTCAATGAGTATTACCCCGCTATGTTGCTTATCATATTATATGTTTCTTAAAAACACATGCTACCCAATCATTATTCTCAAGGTTATGCAAATATTCTAAATTATTCGTCTTTGCCATCTCAGTTATGTCCTTGAGATCTTTGGAATAAAAACCGCTAAAATAAACAAAGCCTCCATCAACTAACGCATCTGAATAGCATTTAATATCTCTTAGCAATATATTTTTATTAATGTTTGCAAATATTATATCAAAGTCATTAACATCCTTAATCACCTCAGCTCCACCTTGAATAACATGAATATTGGTTATTTTATTTATTGCTATATTCTCTAAGGTATTTTGAAATGACCATTTATCAATGTCAACGGCAATAACACTACTAGCTTTTTTCATACTAGCAAGAACAGAAAGAACTCCAGAGCCACAACCAATATCTAACACCTTCTTTCCAAAAAGGTCGTTTTTTAGAATAAGCTCTAACATCATTGATGTTGTTTCATGATGAGCAGTTCCAAATGCCATTTTTGGTTTTATGATAATATCGTAGGCAACATTTTCATCTGAATCATGAAATGGAGCTCTTACCAAACAGTTTTCAGTGATGTAAACTGACGGGTAATTAGATTCCCATAATTCATTCCAGTTTTTATCGGGGACAAACTCCGTTTTTAAGCTTTTATCCAATCGGTATTTATTCAGGTATTCAATATCCAATAATTTGCCCTCATCATAATCATCTTCAGGAATATAGGCAATAAACTCTGATGAAGTTTCTTCAAAGCTATCATAACCATTCATGGCCATTAAAGCCGTGAGCACTTCAATATCTTCACTAAGATCAGGTATTGGTACAATTACTCTAAAGTAATTCATCATTTATTTTTTAGTGAACTAAATGACTATAATCCTAAAACAAAAAAGTTGCCAAATTACCAATGCAATAAGACAACTTCTTCATAAAATATATTTTCTTAAAAACTTTCGATTATTTTGACAAAATCTTCAGCTATCAGAGAAGCACCGCCTATTAAACCGCCATCAACATCCTTATTAGCAAAAAGTATTTTTGCATTTTTTGGGTTGCAGCTACCTCCATACATGATGGTTGTGTCATTGGCAATTTTATCACCATACTTTTCAGTAATCAGCTCTCTTATATGTGCGTGCATTTCCTGCGCTTGCTCTGGTGTTGCAACAACTCCCGTTCCAATAGCCCACACAGGCTCATATGCAATAACTACATTTGAGAACTCGTCAGCATTTAAGTGAAATAATCCATTCTCAAGTTGTTCCTTAACAATACTAAAATGATTATTACTCTCTCTTTCTTCAAGCAATTCGCCAATACAGAATATTGGGGCTACTGAAAAATCCAGAAGCTTATCAACTTTCTGTGCAAGCTGATTATCTGTCTCATTATAATACTGACGTCGTTCGCTATGACCTACAATACAATAGCTAATGTCAAGGCCTTTGAGCATTTCAGCAGAAATCTCACCTGTGTAAGCTCCGTTATCATATGCACTAACATTTTGAGCCGAGACATTTAAAACAGATGATTCAGAAGCATAATCAGATGCCATCTCTAGATAGAGAAACGGAGGACATACGATTACTTCGCATTTTGGTTTATTCTCTTCAAAGTATTCTGTAAGATCTGCAACCAAATCCTCAGCCTGCTCAAAGTTTTTATTCATTTTCCAATTTCCGGCAACAATATTTTTTCTCATTACTAGATCTATTTTGTGAGTCCCAGAGGCAAGCAACAGGGGTTATATTAAATAAAAAAATTAATTTTTAGTGCTCGTGTCCACCAGGTCCATGAACATGACCATGAGATTCTTCTTCTTCTGAAGCATCTCTTACTTCAATTACCTTACCGGAAAAATGAAGGTCTTTTCCTGCCAACGGATGATTAAAATCCATAATAACCTTATCATCCTTTATTTCTAAGACTCTACCATCAATTGGTCTGCCTTCTTGATCCTGCATTGTTATCATATTACCAACTTTAACAAGCTCATCATCAACTTTTCCATCTTTTTCAAAAATGCTTTTTTCCAACTCTATGATTGCTTCATCAGTAAATTCACCATAACCATCTTCTGGAGTTAGGTCAAATGCAAATTCTGCCTCTGGCTCTAAGCCATCTAAATTTGCTTCGAACTTTGGTAGTAATGAACCATTACCGAATAAATGAACAAATGGTCTTTCCTCATTTACTTCCTGAATTACATCTCCATCACTATTATCAAACCTAAGTGTATAGGTTAGGGTAACTACTTTCTTTTTTCCTACTTTCATATTATTAATTATAAAGATTAAGCCGTTTTTTTATTTGTTAGATACAGCTTTTAATTCAAGGCGCAAAAATACAAAAAATGAGTAGGAAACCTTCAATATGATACTAATATTAATGAATTACTTATCAAAAAGTTAAATAATAATATCAATGATAAAAATAGACATTTTTGGTTATCGTGTTACACCTAAATATCTAATAAAATAGGTTAGTCTATTACAAATCATAATATTATTGCACAAGGATACTATTTCAAAGCTTCCAAAGCTTTCTTTCTCTGAAGCAAAGTAGGGTGAGAATAGTTAATGGCAACATATAACCAATGAGGAGTTAGGTTACTTAGGTTTGCAACCGATAGTTTTATTAAGCCTGATACTAAGTTCTTAGCAAGACCGTATTTTGAAGCAAACCTATCAGCCTGGTACTCATTTCTTCTGCTAATTATATTTGAGAATATCCCCAAAATTCTTGAAATTGGGGAAAATAGAAGTCCGAAAGCCAAAACTCCCATATAGAAACTTGCATCAGTTGCTCCCATGGCCAGTGACAAATCTGGTGATCCAAGGGCAAAATATAGTAAGGCAAGCATAAGGCCACTCTGAAGCATGGAAATAATCAATCCAGTTATAACATGTTTTAGTTTATTATGACCAACCTCATGGGCAAGAACAGCTACAATTTCTTCATTTGAAAGATCATTTATTAATGTGTCATAGAGAACGATTCTTTTTTTTGAACCTAGGCCTGTAAAATAGGCATTGGCTTTTGTACTTCTTTTAGACCCATCAATCACAAATATATTATCGATTTTAAATTGTGCTTTGGTTGCGAATTCATTTATTGATAATTTAAGGCTGCCATCCTCAAGGGGAGTTTGCTTATTGAAAATTGGCACAATTATCCTTGAATAAAACATTGTCATAAATACCATAAAGATAGACATACCGCCCATTACAATTATCCAGAACCATGGACCGGTTTCTTTCCATGCCCACATAACGAACAAGATTAAACCACCAGCAATAATAGCGCTTAGGAGCCAAGATTTTACTTTATCTTTCACAAAGGTTAAAGGCGTTGTTTTATTGAAACCAAATCTACCTTCTATTACAAAAGTTCCATATAACTGAAAGGGTATACTGATGATGTCCATGGCTAAGCCAAATATACCAAAGAATAAAATTGTTCTTAAATAATCATTGGGGGTTATGGACCTTACATAATCATCTAAAAAGGCAAAGCCGGAGCCAAATAGAAGTAATAAAATTAGAATAAAGGAGAATGTACTTGTGAAAAATGAAAAAATCATATTTTCCTTACCATACCTCTGCGATTCTTCATATTTATCATCATCATAAATACCTTTTAGCTGAGAAGGTACTTTTTCTTGCATGGTCTTATAATTGAGATAGTCCAGAAGCTGATCCAGTAAATAATCAAAAATTATAATAATAATAATAACCCAAAATATAGCTTCAACATTCATAATATTAAATTAATAATTTCCAAAGTACTTTCTTATCAACCACTCAATAGTAAGTAATAGTATTAAAATTATCATTAAAAACAGAATTGTATTTAGACCAGTAAATGTATCGTGAAAATGAATTTTTGACTTTACCGTCGGAAGATTAGTTAACTCCTCCCCGAGTTCATCGAACTGATCCTTGTGAAATATCTTACCGTTGTTACTTGTTACCAATCGCTGCAGCAACCCATAATTAGCTATGGTATTCCTACTTTCATAGTCGATGCTGCGAACTATAAATTCCCCAACATCAAATAAACTAGTATTATTTACTGATGCCCTATACTTGTAAACTCCAGTTGGAAGTTTATTTAAGTCAGCCATATAGTTGTTTTCAAAGGGAGAGAAATCGTAGTTATATTTATTTCCTTCCTCATTTATGAGTTCCATACTTATATCACTCATATTATCCGGCTCCATTGCCTCGTTATAGTATTCGGCCCTAAGTATAACATCCTTTCTAGAATCATAAATATCATCAGTAATTACCTTAAACCTCCTCTTATCATTATCAGCCTGTAAATACATTACTGATTTACTCAGGAGTGCATCAATTGCATTGGTATTGTTAAACATTACCATACTTTGTATTCTCCACAACCAGATTCCTTCTCCAATAAAATATGCCATTCTATTTTCAATTCCTGAATAATATGAAATCAATGGAAAATTTGTTGTTATTTCAGAAATATTTTGCCATGAAAACACATCCAAACCATCGCTCATTGAATAATTTGAAATTGGAACAACTAATGGTGGTAAACTTTGGAGCTGCGATGTGTATTCCTCAGAGAATGTAAACTTAGTAAAACCTTCATTGAGCATTGCAAAAGAATTTTCTGTTATTCCTGACGACTTAATTTTTAATCCATCACTCAGTCTGTTAAATTCAATGTAATTGCTTTGGTTACCAAAGAAATAAAGTATTGGCACATTTGATTTTGCAATATCCGAAATAGTCCTATTTGTTTGTCCAATTACAGAAGGTAATTGGTATAAAACTATGACATCATATTTTAAGTAATCCCGTTTATTATCTTTTACATACTCAAGTTCAAGTTCAAAATTTGGATTACGCTCAAGAGACTCCTTTATGGCTCCTATATCAGGATGTGGAGCTGCACTTAGTATTAGAATTTTAAGTCTTGTTTCCAAAACATCAATAAAAATATCACGAGAATTATTTAGTAAAACTGATTCTGAATCAAGGTTATCAATTACAACCCTAAACCTTCTTTTGCCCTTCTCTGATGCCTTTAAGGTAAATATAAGCTCTTCATTCCAATTGTTAGAATTAATCTTTGCTTTCTGGCTCAAAACCTCTTTTCCATTCTCATATAGTCTGATTGTAATGTTCTTATCAATTAGATTTTTTGCAGCTAGGCTAACTTCAATGGGGAAAACATCATTTTTGTAGACAATTGAATTAAACCTAACATCGCTAATTTTCACATCAGCAGAACCAATGGTATCTCCGAGTCCCATTGAATAAATGGGCCAATTGAGATCAGATGATGCCGAAACAGGATCAACTCCTGAATTGGTTATACCATCGCCAGCTATTAAAACAGCTCCAACATTCTGGCCGGAATAAGTTTCTTTGATATATGAAAAGAAAGCAGAATAATCTGATAAAGATTCATCAAAGGACAAAGAGTCATATTCATTGATCTCTTCGCCAAATGTAATAATGTCAACATCACATTTATCTGATAATGTATTACGTAATTTCAGCAACTCGTCATCTAATCTGGTTCTGAAATAAGTAGAATCCGATGATAACAATAAGGAAGAAGAGTTGTCTACACCAATTATCATTATTGGTCTTTCAACAATTTTACTTTTGGTTTTCAGGTAAGGTGATAACAGTAAAAATGCCAATAGGGAAACAACAACAAACCTTGTTACAAAAAGCAACACAGTAAGTAATTTTGATAATTTATTCAGAGGATTCTTAAAATACAGAATACCTGCATAAAACAGTCCGGTTGCTATAACCAATAAGACTGCCCACCATGAATATGAAATAAAAACCTCAGAAACCATGCGTTAGGTGTGGTACAAATTATTATTAATTAATCTAAGATTAAGTATTCATTCCACCGCAAACATTAATTACCTGGCCAGATACATAGGAACTTAAGTCAGAAGCAAGGAATACGGCCACATCAGCTACATCATCTGGTTTTCCAGATCTTCTAAGGGGAATTGTTTTAATCCATGCTTCCTTAACATCTTCTCCTAGCTTATGAGTCATTTCGGTTTCAATAAATCCAGGAGCGATTGCATTACAACGAATATTTCGGGATCCTAGTTCCTGAGCAATTGATTTTGTAAAACCTATCATACCTGCTTTTGAGGCACTGTAATTAGACTGACCAGCATTACCACTTACACCAACAACAGAGCTCATATTTATTATTGAACCCGTTCTTTGTTTCATCATAATTCTCTGTACAGCTTTGGTGAGGTTAAATGCAGATTTTAAATTTACTGTAAGTACAGCATCCCAGTCCTTCTCTTGCATTCTCATGAGTAGATTATCACGTGTAATTCCAGCGTTATTAATAAGTATATCAATTCGGCCAAAATCTTCAACCACTGAGTTTATTAATTTCTCACCATCGTCGAAAGATGCAGCATTTGATGCATAACCCTTAGCATCAACACCTAGAGCCTTTAGTTCTGCCTCTGTGGCTTCCATATTTTCATCATAATTCAAATCTGAAAAAGCAACATTAGCACCTTCTTGAGCAAACTTCATGGCTATTGACTTACCAATACCTCTTGCGGCACCAGTTATTAATGCGGTTTTACCTTCTAATAATTTCATATTTATCCCAATATTAAGTTTTTGTCAAAGATATAAATTATATACGCTTAAATAATACAGGTTCTAAAGCTAGATAAAATAGAAGGTAATATTGAATAGCTAGATGTAATTCTATTAAAATTTATTGTAGTTTTGCAATCCAATTTAAGGGACTCGTAGCATAACGGATAGTGCACCTGACTACGGATCAGGAGGTTGCAGGTTCGAATCCTGCCGGGTTCACTTTATATCCACGCAAATGGTTGCATATCAATAATATGTAGCCCTAAATTAAGCCTTTATATAACAATGAATGTAGAAAGGAATGAATTATTTGAAATAGTTAACAACTTCGGTTATCAATTGTACTATTTTGAAAATTTTAATAACTTTGAAAAAATAGAAAAAGAAATTTGAGTGATAAAGAACATTTTGAAATGTTGGCAATTCATAAATCAATAGATTTCAATTTATACCAAAAAATATAGCACAACTAATCATATACAAAACATAGGGTACAATTAATAAAGGAAATATGGATAGAATTGATGTTTTAGGAGATTCAAATGAAAGATTTGGCCTCTTCACCAAAGAGTTATTAGCAGAAACTAACGATTCCGAGCTTCAAAAAATTGTTATAAAGGCTGCAGCAGATCTTAATAGCCCTATTGCCCTAGTTAGTCTTGTCCTGGACCAAGTGCAATTTTTTAAGGCCCACATAGGACTGCCTCCGGTTCTTGCTAAAGCAAGAGGAACTCATCGTGACGTCTCATTTTGTCAATTCGTTGTTCGAGATGGAGAAACTTTTGAAGTTAACGATGCGTCTAATGATCCACGGATACCACAACATGTGGTAAAGGAGTACAACATTCAATCGTATTTAGGGGTTCCTATAATGGTTAAAGAAAATGTGATGGGTTCCCTTTGTGTCCTTGATACTAAAAAAAGAGGCTTTTCAAAAGAAGAACATACTAGTCTAAAAAAACTAGCGAAGCTCGTTAATGGGCGACTTGAAGCAATCACAAAAAGTCGTAGGCAGACACGACTAGACCTTACTGAATATACCTTAAAACCAGCACTTTCAGAGTTATCCAACTCACTAAAGTCAATTCAAAATTTCATAAAATCGAGCTACTCAGCTGAAACCTCTATTCGGACTTTTCTAAATCACTCTAACCATTTATTTTCAAATGAATCCCAATATTCTGAAGCAATAAGATTTTCACTTGAAGCTGCTACAAAAGGAAACCAACTGAATGAAGATCTTCTCCTAGAGATAGAATTCGCAGTAATTGATAGTATAGACTGTGTAAATGCCCTGGAACAGATAGTAAATAATATTGAATCTACTAAGCTGTCTAAAATAGTTGTTTCAGCTCAAGACCTTTCTCGAAATGCAACAAAATTAATAGGTGGCTTTCCTTTACCTGATTTCGAATCAGATCCTAAGATTTATACACAGGGGAATCTGGCTATTGCCATAGTCACGAATTGTCTATTGATAATTTCCTCAGAACTTGGAAAATCCGGGTCAAAAAATGGAATTAGACTTGACACAAATGAGAGCGATGAATTTATCGAGTTAACATTCTCTGCAAAGGATCTTACTCAAAGCTCAACGGAAATGGTAATAAATGATTTAAATAATCTAATTGGCACTGACGATCCCACTATTAGGGTTGATTTGATAGATGAAAAAATAAGATTGAATTTTAGCACTGTCAATTAAAAGCTG
>PANC01000013.1 GCA_002708315.1 Lentimicrobiaceae bacterium | reverse complement strand
TTAAATCATAATAATTATTACTGTTAACAATCTGGTTGATATATTTTAAGCTACCTTTTAGTTGTAGACTTGAGCTAATGGATGTTTTTATATCTGCTGAAAGTGATAGGCTTTGAACATTATTTTTTGAGTCAATTGTAGAAATAGGGCTTCCAATGGTATCTGTGGTTTGCAGAAAATAGTTCATGTCCTCATAAAAATATGCAACTTTTCCACTTAGATGAGTGGCCCCAGAATTTAGATCCCAGCTGGCTATCGATCTAGAGAAGAAACCTTTCTGCCATTCATTTTGTTGACCACCTTTCTCTATGTTGGTCATAATTGCTGGTATATCTCTATTATTCCACTGGTTCCAAGTAATTAGACTTATGGTTTGGTTTTGGTTGATACGATAGTCTAATTGTTGTGTAAATCCACGATTTTTGAAATCAGCATTTCCCTGTTTCATTGTTTTACCGTAGGGTAAAATTGCATTGTTATAATAGGTAAAATCGTTAAGTGAAGACTGTTGGATAATATGAGTTTTGGAGCCAAGTTTATTTGTTGATATTCTCAATTCTGCAGCTGTCATAAATGTATTAAAGCTACCTATGGATTGAGAAATAGAAACCTGGTTTTCTGTGTCTAGATTGCAAGAGGTATTTAAATTTATACTACCCCCAAGAGCACCCCCAATTTCAGACAACGAACTTCCACCATAACTAAGTTCTATATCATCAAAAATTGAGATGGGAATTGTAGAAAAATCTGTCTGACCAAGCATTGGTGAGTTAATATCAAAACCTTCCCAAACTACCTTTGTGTGACGTGAGCCTGTACCTCTGAAAGATACAGTTGATACTGACCCACGTCCATATGATTTTACAAACACTGGAGTGTAAAGAGCTAGTAATTCACCGACGCTTTGCAGGTTTATATCATTTCTATAGATTGAATCAATGGATGTAATATTTAAAGGTAACCCAAGATCTTTATTGTTTGAAACTATTTCAAATTCAGATAGTTGAATGGTGTCATAAACAGGTTGGCAGTAAACACTGATGTTTATCAGAATACTTATAATTGCTAATATGTATTTCTTGTTTAGCCTCACCAAATTGTTTTTATGACCCTACCTTTGCTTATCTTATTGAAATATTTTACTTCAATGATGTAATATCCCCTAGCTAAATCTGAGATATCAATTGTTAGCCCGGAACCGGATGGGATGGTTTTAGATAATTGCCCTTGAATATTTATGAAGTTTATATAATCATAATTTGCCTCTATGTTGAGATGTAAGATGTTAGTGGCAGGATTGGGATAAGAGATAATGTTATCTACCTCAATGAATTCATCTAAATTAGTTGTATTCATAATGTTATTAATAACTCCAATTGCATCAAGGTCAAATCCAGATGATTCAAACGGTGTGGGCCATGGATCATTAATTATGTTGCCATGCGAGTCATGATTTAAATAGTTTGGATTTAGACTCCCTACAACATCAACTATTTTAATTTTAGTGATGCTATTAATATTTAAATTGACTTCGTATTCCAAATCACTTAAATCAAAAGGAACACCAAAACCCATTCTGTACTTACCTGCGAGATTATCGATTTTAATTGCATTGACCTCCCCAAACGCTCCAACTTGAGTTGAATCCTGGGTTAATGATGTGGAAGGAAATCGGTAAAAATCAATTCCATTTGAGCTAACTTCCACAAAAGCTAACTCAAGGAAACTATCAGAAAAAGAATTCTCAAAAACAGCGAAATCCCATCCATCTCCGTTAGCTAATGGAGTGCTAAAGCTTAATATGGCTATCCCATTGTCACCAAGGCTAACAACATTGTTGTCAGCCTTTCCAATTCCACTTGATTCATCACCATGGCTAGCTAATCCATATGACAGGTTTGAAATATCAACAGGTCCTCTTTCCAATATGCAATCTGATGCCCAATCAATAAAAATGCTACTATCTGCAGTTATTGCAGTTGACCCATCTTTATATGCGGGTGGCGCATACTGAGCTATTATATTAATAGTAAATGAAAGCAACGTAAATAGAGTAACTGTTAAATATTTAAATCTTATCTTCATATAATTTAGCTTGCTGTGTAAACTATTGCTTGATAAACTTAGATGAACTAACCCCAACATTGTTGGTTAATCGTAATGTATATATTCCAGAGTTAAATGATGAAATATCAATTGAGATTAAATTTCTGTAGTTTGACCCTGAGTTTTCATAAATAATACGTCCCAAATTATCAACTACAATTACCGATTTAACATCATCAATTTGTGTTTGCACATTAATTTTAGAAGAAGCAGGATTAGGATATATGTTGGTTAAATATAATTCTGCTTCATTAATGTTTGAATTATCCCTGTAGTCTAATGCCATTGCATCTGGAGAAATTCCAGCAGTGTAGCTGCCGATCTGAAACCCATTTAAATCAAAAATTGTTCCTTCTCCCATTGAAGAATAATCAGTAGTTGAGACGTAAAACTGGTTGTTTAAGGTGTCCAGTTTTGCACATGATATTGTAAGTGGAGGCTGATCTATAACGGATTCATCCACTATCGTCATGGTTTCCATATCAATTGAACCAATACCATTATTCATAACAGTGTAAATCATATTATTTTTTACGCCCACTAATGAGCCTATTGTTGCAGGTATCATATAAGAATTGCTTGTACTACCATATTGGTCAATAACGGAAATGTGTCCGGTTGTTCCTCCCCATGGTGATGCATTTACTGACACTACCTGATTGTCATGAACAAACAAGTCCTTGATGCCCTTACCAAGTGAATCAAGGTTAACTTCTTGAATAAATGATAAATCTTGAATGTCTATTATGGCAATTTTACCCACGGTACCTGCCCATCCTCCATTCACTGCTGCGTATATAAAATTATCAATGGAAGTGAGCCCTGCAGACTCTCCTGACACTTCTGATATTGAAGATATGAGATCCAAGTTGTCAGCATCATATATTTTTATAAAGTTGTCAATTTCAGGGTATTGAAATGATGCCACTAATTTATCATTTGCGACGTGTAATTTGTTGACACCTATGGCGCCTGTTATGGATAGTCTTTCATAGCTATCAATATCATATTTAGCAATTGAATCTTGAGCCGCAATAAAGGCATAATTATCAACTATAATTATATCTTGAATACTCTGAGTAAGTATGGATCCAAAAGTGCTTGTAATATCACTGTCAGTGTCATAGGATGAAATTGTAACATGATTATCAAGATCACCAAAAACTCCACCAGATCCAACCAAAACTTGATTAAGATACCAGTTTTGGGCATTAATGTTGGTTGATATGAAGAATATCAACACAAGTTTAAGAATGTAATTTATTTTCATAATAAAAGTTTTAAGGTTTAATTAATTACCTCAAAACTTACAGGAAACTCATATTGTATAGTAAGAACAACACTCTACTTTTATCCCGAAAGCTTTGAATATACTAATCATGGCAGGTCTTCTGACTCAACTCACTTTCGAGGCCTTCCCATTAGAATATACTAACAGTGACCGGGTTTCAAAAGCTATTAAGAGTTTCACAGCAGCGGGAACTGTACAGGATTTACACCTATTTCCCCATTAAGTCATCCATCAGGTCAGATGGAATTGACACCCTGATTAGTGGCAAAAATAATCAATTTTAGAAATCATATTTTCATATCTGCTTAGAACATTATTAACAATGTAATTAACAATATCTGTTTAGTGTAATATTAAAAAATATCTCTTAATAATTATTTAATTCATATATCAATGGTAGTCAAATAGTGAGAGATAATAAATGCGGGTTGCTGCTGAATTTTTCATTAAACTTAAAAGTCCTTTTATGAACATTTTTTGATTTGTTAGTTAAATATGTATATTTGACCGAAGATAATTTAACTAATGTTTGACCATGAAGTCTCTAATTAAAGTTGCAACGATTCTATTGTTTTTCTCATTTGCAATGTCAAGCAGCTCTTGCTCTAAAAAAAGTCGTGGCTTTAATTATTCAGCTGATCCTAAGAGGGGTGCTACATCCTATGATCCCGTTTCATCAAAGCATCAACCTGTTAGAAAAAAATATATTGTTAGTGGAAAACGCAAAACAATTCTTGGGCACGAGAAACCTTTAAAATAAAATTGCTATCATTTTGCTAGTAAATTACTGGCATAATCTTAATTACCAAAACTCTCCTCTTGTTTCTTGTAATTCTTCATTTGCTTGGTGGGTTCAATTATTGAATAAGATTTCCATAGTTTGTCATCAAATTGATCAACATAAATTATTTCCATAAATTCATCTTGTTCAAATGCTGAATAACTTTCTTGACCTATTAACTCATTATCTAATATTAATAACTCAACAGACTCTTCATTGTTTACGAATAAGTCCATTCCTATTTTAATTTCATTTACTTTTTTGTCAAAAAGAAACCTCTCTCTTTTTTTGAGTAGTGAAAAACTCCTTTCTATGCTTGCTACCGAACCTTTTCTGTTGGAAAAATATTTTAAGAAATAAGTTGAATCTATTTTTTCGAAATAGATAGACCCGCTAAACTGAGTTTCCGTATAACCTATTCCAAATAATTGAATATCTCTTCCAAGCTGTTCAGGAGCATACTCATAATCGGCTCTTATTAACGCATAAGTATTTGTTGAAATATACAGTCTGCCAATATACATACCATCATCTTTTGGTGTAAAGTCGATTATGTATACGTCTTCTTGATTTACACTTGTGCCACCAACCAGTTCATATCTATATTTACTTGTTTTATGCAGAAATTCCCATTGTTTAGTATTCTCAAATGAACTAAACTTTAGATAATAGGAAAGCCTATAGTTGAAATATTTAAGTTTTCTATAATTATCAGATATAGAGTCTGCAATTGTATCATTAACTGAATTATCTTCCAGATCTACCTTTGTGCTCAGTATTCCGGTTTTGATTTTCCAGTACTCATCTTCCTTTGTATTCTCAAACATTTGAATAAATATAGATTCTAACCGATCTATCTCATCTATGTCATCTTCCTTCAGGGACACTGTTTTTATGGGTTCAATTTTAATCATAGATGAGTCATTCTGGATATGTGTGAAATAGATATTCCCCAGAAAATCAGTATATGATGTTGAATATTTTGGAATTTTTTCTTCTATTAACTCAACCATATCATCATCGATATCTGGTATTGAACTCTTTTTATAATTGAGATCTATCTTGTCAATATTCATGTCATAACGATCTCTTAAAAAAGCCATTTTTTTACTTGTGATCTCGGGGTAATTCACATCTTTGTTTTCAAGTACCTTTTTTACTATTTCTTTTGGATTTGGAGGGCTACTAAAAATTAATAATTCACTTAGGTTGATTATTTTTTCTTGTAAACCAACATAGTTATTACTATCAATATTTTTAATGAAAATATTTTTAGTGATATATCCAATATACTGGAACCTTAATGTGTCTGTTTCATCAACAAATTCCTTGTTAATAGAGAATTGACCTTTTTCATTGCTTACAACACCTATATTCTTTGTTTTGACGAAGATATTAGCATATGGTAGAGGGTTGCCAGTTTCAATATCAATTATAACTCCATTAATATACTCAGGTGTTTGATTACCCTCATATGGTATATTATTGTTTGTTTGGCTCACCATATACTTTGAGAGAAATATTATGGCTAATATAATTGTGAGATATTTCCAGATCATATTCAATTAATTTATGAGCTAAACTATACTAAGAATTGATAAAACCATAATAATTAACAAAATTTAAAAATATTTATTTTGATTATTAAATCTCTACAATCTTTCTTGACACACAATTTATCTTATTCTTATTTCCTATTTTTGCACTTCCGTTAAATGTATAATTGAAACAGATATGAAGCAACTTATTGAATGTGTTCCTAACTTTAGTGAAGGTCGTGATATGGCCATCATAAAACAGATTACTGACGAGATAGAGAGAGTAGAAGGAGTTAAGTTATTGGATGTTGATCCAGGTGCTGCAACTAACCGAACAGTAGTAACAATAGTTGGAACACCTGACGAGGTCTTGCAAGCGGCATTTGCTGCAGTAAAAAAAGCTTCTGAGTTAATTGACATGAGTAATCAAAAAGGGGAACATCCCAGATTTGGAGCAACGGATGTTTGTCCTTTGGTTCCCATTTCAAACATTACGATGGAAGAAACAGTGGAGTATGCAAGAAAACTTGGAGATAAGATTGGTAAGGAGCTTCTTATACCAATATATTGTTATGAGAATGCAGCCTTTGAAACAAAGCGTCAAAATTTAGCAAATTGTCGCTCTGGAGAGTATGAAGGCCTTAAAGAAAAGCTTTCTAACCCAGAATGGAAACCAGATTTTGGCCCTGACCACTACAATGAGAGTATAAAGCGAACTGGTGTAACAGCAGTTGGTGCAAGAGATTTTCTGGTTGCGTTTAATGTTAACCTTAATACAACATCAACAAGACGTGCTAACGCGATAGCATTTGATGTTAGAGAGAGAGGTAGAGTAAAGCGAGATGGTAATCCGTTAACAGGTAAAATAGTTAATGATAAACAAGGGAAACCTATTATGATACCAGGCTCTTTAAAGGAAGTAAAGGCAATAGGTTGGTTTATTGATGAGTATGATGTAGCTCAGATTTCAATGAATTTAACTAATATTAGTATAACTCCTGTTCATATAGCATACGACGAGGTATGGAAAAAAGCTGAAGCAAGGGGTATCCGTGTTACAGGTTCAGAACTTGTTGGTCTTGTTCCTCTTGAAGCAATGCTCGAGGCAGGTAGATATTTTTTGAGAAAACAAAAGCGCTCGGTTGGTGTTGATAATAATGAATTGGTCAGAATAGCAATTAAATCAATGGGGCTTGATGATCTAAGCGAGTTCAATCCCAAAGAAAAAATAATTGAGTTTATGCTAGATGATAATGGAACCCATAAGCTAGTTGACATGAGCCTAACAGATTTTGCAAATGAAACTGCAAGTGAATCTCCTGCTCCTGGAGGAGGATCCATATCTGCATATGTTGGTGCTCTTGGCGTATCATTGGGAACAATGGTAGCTAACCTAAGCTCGCATAAACGTGGTTGGGATGCTAGATGGGAAGAGTTCTCCGATTGGGCTGTCAAAGGTCAGCAATTCAAGGATATGTTGCTTTATTATGTTGATGAGGATACAAACTCCTTCAATAATATAATGGATGCATTTGGTTTACCAAAGAATACTGAATCAGAGAAAGAGATAAGAATCAATGCCATTGAGACTGCTTCAAAATATGCCATGGAGATTCCTTTTAAGGTAATGGAAACATCTCTGCAGTCCATGGAGGTTATGAAAGCTATGGCAGATATAGGAAATCCTAATTCTGTATCAGACGCTGGAGTTGGCGCACTTTGTGCATTAACAGCTATTGAGGGAGCTTATTTAAATGTTAAGATTAATGCTTCAGGTATTAATGATAAAACATTTACTGATGACCTACTAAACAGAGGTCTGAAAGTTGCCGAAACAGCAAAAATATTAAGAGATGATATAATAGAGATGGTGGATAATAAGATATCCACGCTATAAACTTTATGTAAACTCATTTAATGGATACATTCACAACAATATTACTATACTTTACATCTTTCTTTACACTGATGAATCCCATGGGGATAATGCCAGTTTTTCTCAGTATGACATCAGAATTATCAAAAAAGGAAAGGAGAAAAACTGCAATTAAAGCAACAGTAACAGCTACGTTAGTATTGTTATTGTTTGCATTCTTGGGAGAATATTTATTTACGTTCTTTGGCATATCTGTATCTGGTTTGCAAGTTGTGGGAGGAGTATTATTTTTTATAATGGGTTATGATATGTTAAATGCACGATTAAGTCCCATCAAAATAACAGCTGAGGAAGTTGATAAATATGTTGATGATATTTCCATTACTCCCCTTGGTATTCCTATGATAGCAGGTCCTGGTGCAATTACCAATGCAATTATATTAATGGGTGAAAGTAAGAGTATTACGGACTCTACATTGGTTCTTGGTTCAATCTTATTAGTATCGATTGTTTTAATGCTAGTATTAATTGGTGCTGTTGGCATTACCAAATTATTGGGCGAGAAAGGAAATAAAATAATGATGAAGCTAATGGGACTTATAGTTATGGTAATAGCTGTGGAGTTCTTTTTTGCAGGCATAAAGCCTTATCTTCAAGCCATTATGAATATATAAAATTATTCATTTTTAGTTTGGATGTTATAAATATTGTTGGTATTTTTGCGCACCGAATTTTAAAGCGAGAATAGAAATGGCCAAAAAGAATAAGGACGCAAGAATACAAGTAATACTTGAGTGTACAGAGCATAAGGAAAGTGGAATGCCTGGTACATCAAGATATATTACTATGAAAAATAAGAAAAATACACCCGAACGACTCGAGTTGAAAAAATACAATCCGATTCTTAAGAAAATGACTGTTCACAGAGAAATTAAATAACGTATACCATGGCTAAGAAAGTTGTTGCATCATTACAATCCTCAGGAAAGGATTTTGCTAAAGTGATAAAAATGAGTAAATCAGCTAAGTCTGGTGCTTACACATTTAGAGAAGATATTATTCCTACCGATAAGGTTAAAGGATATTTTGGTAATAATTAGTTTGTTTTAGATTTACCAATTTTACTGAAAAGGCTTTTTCCTGCAGTGTAGGAGGGAGCCTTTTGTTGTTTCCTCTAATTTTAATTTATCTTATTTTTGGAGCATAATAAAACATATTATTAATGGGTATTTTCAACATTTTTTCCAAAAAACAACAAAAAGTCGAACTTGACAAGGGACTTGAAAAGACCCGTACTAATGTTTTTAATAAGCTTTCAAAGGCTGTTATTGGTAAATCTAAGATTGATGATGAGGTATTAGATAACCTTGAGGAGGCACTGGTTATGTCTGATGTAGGTGTTAATACAACCTTAAAAATCATACAACGAATAGAAGAAAGAGTTGCCAAAGACAAATACCTTGGAATTGATGAGTTGAATGAACTGCTCAGGGATGAAATAGAGAACCTACTTTTAGAAAATAATACTGGCGATGGCTCAGATTTTGACCTTCCAAAAGATTCTAAACCTTATGTAATATTGGTTGTTGGTGTAAATGGAGTAGGAAAAACAACAACCATAGGTAAGCTAGCATATAACTTTAAGTCTGCCGGAAAGAATGTTCTTTTGGGAGCAGCAGATACTTTTCGTGCAGCTGCTGTGGATCAATTAAAAATTTGGGCAGAACGGGTTGATGTTCCAATTGTTAGCCAGGGAATGGGAGCCGATCCAGCATCAGTAGCTTTTGACACATTAAAATCAGCATTATCTCAAGATACAGATGTTGTAATAATTGATACTGCTGGACGATTGCACAACAAGGTTAACCTGATGAATGAGTTGAGTAAAACCAGTCGTGTTATGCAAAAGATTATTCCTGATGCACCACATGAAATTCTCTTAGTTTTGGATGCTTCAACAGGTCAAAATGCCATTGAGCAAGCTCGCCAGTTCATTTCTGCTACTGAGGTGAATGCAATTGCCCTAACAAAACTTGATGGAACAGCAAAGGGAGGTGTTGTTATTGGGATCTCTGATCAATTTAAGATTCCAGTTAAGTACATTGGAGTAGGCGAAAAAATGGAAGATCTTCAAGTTTTTAACCGCAAAGAGTTTGTTGCGAGCTTATTTTCTTAAGATATATATATTTATATTATAGAGCGTTCATTTAATGGAAATGCATTTTATATTACGATTTAAGTTTGTGCACATTAATTTGCACTATTTTTTTAAAGATTTTATATGAAACAAAAAATAAATATTGTAACTCTTGGCTGCTCAAAAAACCTTGTGGACTCAGAAGTTATGATGGGGCAATTACAAAACAATTATAAAATTCTACATGATTCCAATGAAGATGCTGATGTGGTTGTAATCAACACATGTGGTTTTATCCATGATGCTAAAGAAGAATCCATAGATACAATTTTAAGAGCTGTTAAAGCGAAGCAAGAGGGAACAACAAAGAAAGTAATTGTAACAGGATGTTTATCAGAGAGGTATAAACAGGAATTGAAAAATGAAATTGAAGATGTGGATGGTTTTTTTGGAGTTAACGAACTTCCNGAGATNTTAAATGAATTAGATACTGATTANAAGAAAGATCTTATNGGTGAAAGANTNCTTACTACNCCAGCACATTTTGCTTACNTNAAAATTTCNGAAGGTTGCAATCGTAATTGCTCCTTNTGTGCAATTCCTCTCATACGAGGAAANCANGTTTCNAAANCNAAAGANGAANTNNTNCATGAGGTAGAGTTATTNGCNGCAAAGGGTGTAAAAGAGATTATATTAATAGCTCAGGATTTAACATGGTACGGAATTGATTTATATGGTAAACGAGAGTTGCCAGATCTTTTAAACAGAATGGCACAGGTTGAAGGAATTGAATGGATTAGGCTCCATTACACTTATCCGGCAAACTTCCCCAAGGGCCTGTTAAAAGTAATAAGGGATAATCCCAAGGTTTGCAAATATATGGATATGCCTCTTCAGCATATAAACAGTAGGATTCTAAGGTCCATGAAGCGTGGTCTTGGAGGTCAGAAAACCGAGGAGTTGATATCACGAGTTAAGGAGGAGGTTCCAGGTATTATACTTAGATCAACACTTATAGTTGGGTATCCTGGAGAGACTGAAGAAGAATTTAATGAATTATTTGACTTTGTAAAAAGATCTCAGTTTGATAGACTTGGTGTATTTACTTACTCACCGGAAGAAAATACCCATGCACACACTTTAATTGATAATGTGCCGGAGGATGTTAAAGATGAGCGTAGAGATAGGATAATGATGCTTCAGCAGGAAATCTCATTTAATTTGAATAAACAATTTGTTGGAAAAGAAATTAGAGTTCTAATTGATAGAAAAGAAGGAGATAATTATATTGGTAGAACAGAGTTCGACTCCCCAGAAGTCGATAATGAAGTTATTGTCACATCAAATGATGGTAACATAAATATTGGAGAATTTTATAACGTAAAAGTTACCGGTTCTGATTTCTTTGATTTAATAGCAGAGTATAATTAATAGCATATAATTTGTTTTTGAAGACTCCTTCTTTTACGATATTGGATATTCAATAATAAGTTTGTCTTCTAGACCTCCGGATACAACTATTTTTAACCTAATTTCACAATCGTACTATCTTTAATAAACTGATAAATAGATATATATGATTTATGGCATGTATATTGAAATACCTAAAGTAATAGAATATATATTTCTATAAAGTTTTGGTTTTGGTTGATTCAGGTCGGGAATTTTTTTCCGGCCTGTTCTTTTTTATGGCCTCCTAAAGTTATCAATTAGTACAACTATTAGCTGGTAAACAAACAGTAATCCATAGGTAATCTAGAGAGTATCTTTCCATTGAAATATTTTTGATTGTGGTTCTAAAATGCGAATAATAATTATCGAACTATAGCAATTCAATTACTACCTTTTACGCACATGATTGATACTTTATTGGGTTATTAAAATACCTTTGCAATAATTCAGTTTATGTTATGATGAAAAAAATTCTCACTCTTTTAATACTAAATTGTTTTTTAGTTTCATATTCTATTTCCCAAGAATCAAATGTTTCAGAGGATAGTATATCTGAAGGTCCATTTTATGCCAAGGTGGGTAAATTATACGTTAAGGGTAATTATATAAATGGGCTAAAGGATGGAAATTGGATAACTTATTTTAATTCAGGACAAATACATATTATTGAAAATTATTCTCATGGATTAAAGAATGGTCTTTATATTAAATTGAGTAAGAGAGGGTATATAGAGGAGCAAGCAGAATACTCAAATGACATACTTAATGGTAAAAAAATAATATTTAAAGTTGGTGGTAAACTTAAGTTGAGTGAAGAGTATATCAATGGTATACTCAGTGGCAAGAAAGTTGTATTCTATGACCGAGGCCTAATTCAAGAAGAAAGTAACTATCTACATGGAGAGAAAAATGGTAATTCTAAATGGTATAATACAGAAGGTGTATTGATAGCAGATTACAACTATAAGAATGGACAGTTTGATGGCCTGCAATATACATTTCATTCCAACGATAGTATTAGAAGTGAGAGTTATTATGAGGATGGTGTTAGCATTGGTATCTCCAAAGAATTCTATAGTAATGGAAATTTAAAACTTAAAGGTTCATTTAAAAATGGAGAGAGAACAGGAAAATGGTATTATTATGATGAAACTGGTACGCTCAATGAAACCATTAAGTATAAGAAAGGTGAGGTGGTAAAATGAAAAAGATATTAAATCCTTATCCAAAATATCCTGGGTATAATTGCTATGCATGTTCACCTAATAATGAATATGGTTTGCGTATGGAGTTCTTTGAGGATGGAGATGATATAATATGTGAGTGGAAGCCAATAAATTATATGCAGGGATATCATAATATGCTTCATGGAGGAATTCAGGCTACTCTCATAGATGAGATTGCTTCTTGGTATGTACAAATCAAATTTAAAACAGCTGGCGTAACATCAACTATGAATGTAAAGTATATAAAACCAGTTTCTATGCTTAACGATAAAATTACCCTAAAAGCCTTTTTGAAGAAGAAAAGAAGGAATCTAATTGATATGGAAGTAGAGCTGAGAAATGCTAATGATGAACTATGCGCCAAAGGTGAGGTTACCTATTTTACTTTCTCCCAAGAAGTTGCTAGAAGAGACTTCAGCTATCCAGATTACATTGAGTTTTCTCAAAAAAAATAATATCTAACTTATATTTAGTCTTTCTATCATATCATTATTTGGATATCATTCCAAATAGAAATCCGTATTTTTGCCAAAAAATTTAACTCAAATAGAATGAACAATAAAGTTAATGTTTCTTGGTCTGGTGAAATGGCATTTGAAGCTGAAGTTAATGACTTTAAAATAAAGTTGGATGCTGATGAGAAAGTTGGTGGGAAGAATACAGGACCTCGCCCCAAAGCTCTGTCGCTTGTTTCATTAGGTGGCTGCACGGGTATGGATGTAGTGTCTATTTTAGCTAAAATGCGAATAGTGCCAGATACTTTTGATGTGGAAGTAACAGGTGAACTCACCGAGGAGCACCCTAAATATTATGATAAGATTCATTTGGTGTATTCTTTTAAGGGCAAAGATTTGCCTTATTCTAAGTTAGAAAAAGCAATTAATCTATCCCAGGAAAGGTATTGTGGTGTTAACGCAATGCTTGGTAAGGCCGCTGAAGTAACATATGAGATAAGAGTGGAAGAGTAGCTATTTTTTCTTTTTTTTCTTTTTCTTTTTCGAGATCATTTCCTCATTTTCCCTTATTAATGTTTTCCAATCTGAGTGAGACTCGTTTGATATTTCAAGGGTTTCTAAATAATCAGATTTACTTATATCAAGAGTACCAATGGGTTTTTCTAGGTAATTTTCGATGTCTTCCAGAAGGGTCTTTTCTCCTTTGCTGCAAAATGAAACAGCTTGTCCTTTTTCTGAACCTCTTCCAGTTCTTCCAACCCGATGAACATAGTTTTCGACCTGTTCAGGCATATCGTAGTTTATTACATAATCAACACCCGGAATATCAATGCCTCTTGAGCTAACATCTGTAGCTATCAATACATTGGTTATGCCAGTCTTGAATTTATTTAGAACTTCAATTCGATCACTTTGTTCTTTTTCACCATGTATTGTTTCACTTTTTATTCCAACTCTATTAAGAGCTTTCATAACTCGTTCAGCACGCACTTTAGTTCTTACAAATGTAAGCACTTTTGAATCTGGATAATTATTTATAACCCTTTCGAGAAAAAACCTTTTATCATCCATTTCAATAAATGCAACAGAGTGTTCTATGTTTTTAGCAACTGGATTTTTTGGGGAGATTTGAATTCTAATTGGATTACTAACTAAAGAATAAGCAAGCTTCTTTATGGACTTATTTATTGTAGCTGAAAAGAAGAGTGTTTGATGCTGTTTAGGGATATGCCTCTGTATGTCCCTAATATCTTTTATGAATCCAAGATCCAACATATGGTCAGCTTCATCTAATATTAAAACCTTTAGGTACGTAAGGTCAATATATTTTTGATTTATTAGATCAAACATTCGTCCAGGTGTTGCAACTAGAACGTCAGTGCCATCTTTGAGGTTATTTATTTGGGGATCCTGCTCTACGCCTCCATATACAGCATTAGTAGTTACTTTGGTGTTGTTCCCAATTACCTCAAATGCATCTGTTATTTGGATGGCTAATTCACGGGTTGGTACTAAAACTAGAGCTTGAATTCCCTTTGCAGATCCACTTGACTTTTGTTGATCAATTAAATGAATTATTGGTATAGCAAATGCTGCTGTTTTACCAGTGCCTGTTTGTGCTATTGCAAGCACATCTTCACCCCTCAAAATAGGAGGTATTGCTTTGTATTGTATGTCAGTGGGTTTTTTAAACCCTAGATCTTTTATATTCTTTTTTATATCCTCAGATATTCTATAGTCTTCAAATTTCATTTCAATCAATAAGGTTTAAAAACTCAGAAATATTAGAATATACAAGTTTTCTTGCTTCTTCATTACTTAGTACCAGATCATGAATACCATTTTGTATTTCTGCGGTGTTAACTTTTTTCCCCAACACTTTTGAATATTGTTTTATTTGGTCAACATTTAAAACTGCATCAGCAGAGTGCATATTTTTATTGTATCTCCCAGGTTTGACACTTTTGGATGAGTACATCACCAAAATAGGCACATTAATATCAAGCCCGCTTTGCAAACTTCTATGACCATAAAATATTGCTGAAATCCATCCAAAATTTATACTAAATCCTCCTATGGGTTTTTTGTCGAGATCAAATTCCCATATTCCATGGTAATCTTTGTGTATACTGCTTGCATATCCTTCTTTCAAGCCTTCTGGAGATTGTAATTTTGGAAACTTTCGTCCCAATTTTGCTACAATTGGTAATATTATCTTTCTGAACCATGGAGGGTTGTTGAATTCAAAAAAAGGACTATTTAAAATTAGCCCTTCAATTTTGTTGCCATCCTTATGGTAATCAGCATATAGTGTACTAATCAGTCCTCCTGTGCTATGACCAATCATTACTATTTTATCATTTTTATCTCTTGACTTTATCAAGTCTATAGATATGTCAATTTCATTGAAATAATCTCGCAAGTCAGATATCATATTTGGTTTCTGATGCTTAAGTAAAGACCTTCCATATTTACGAAGGTCTAGAGCGTAGAAATTCCACCCGTTATCAACTAACCAATCTGCAAAATGATATTGAAAGAAATAATCTACAAATCCGTGAATATAAAGGATTGCTTTTTCAGAACTATTATCGGTAGTTTTTTTTACTAAAGTTGCTTCTACCGTACCTTCATTGTCCTCCGGCAAAAGTATTTTTTCGGTAATAAAACCTTTTATGCGATCTGTTTTCATGAACCTTCAAATTGGTTTGAACAAATGTAGTTAAATTACTTGTTAAGCATATCATTGGTATTAATAACCCGTATTCAAGATTATTGTTTAGAAGGTGTAGTAATCAGCATAAGTTTGAGATCTAACTATATCATCTTGGACCCTTGCATTCCACCTCTTTTGACTTTTTGAATTTAGGCTATGGTCGGTTTCCTTATCATATCTATTTTGATATTTTTGATATTCTTTTTCAAGCTTTGAATACATCCTATTAAGGTTCTTTTGATTTAGTTTATTTAACTTTTTTAATGTCAATATTTCTTTATACATTTTTCTGCCATATAACTCACATATATCGAAATGCAATTGTTCATGCTGAAGTATTTCTTCTGATCTATCGCTTTCTAAGGATTTAGGGTTCCACCATGAACTGTTACAATAGAACCTCACATATATATGTCCATTTACTTCACCATTTTGAATTGAGATATCATAACCAAATGAACTGGAGGTGATTGCTGCAGTATGAGCTTTATATCCTTTTTGAGTAGCCTTGAAGTCAGATTGGGTTAATTTCCTATCTTCAGTCCAGTTAATCGCAGGACCATCATCAGTTGTTATATAATCGGAGTCAATAATATCTGCCAATTTATATTTATTACCAAAGCCAAATAATATAACTACTGTAAATATTAAGAGGGTTACATCTTTAAATGGATTATTCATAATAAAATAACGTAGGTTATTTTGGATTGTTATTTAAAGGTTATTCCAGCAATAGCATTGGTTTATAATAATTAATCCCCAAACGAGATTAATTATCCGTTTGGGGATTTGAGCCATCCTGATTACTAAATAACTGCTTTTATTTTGATTTATCCGGATATGGTGGAATATCAGGAAGAGGTTTGTAATCCTTGAGTTGTTCTAAGATAATTTCTATGGCTTTGTTAAGCTGCTCATCATTACCCTCATATTCTTGAGCTGGATCATTATCAATAACAATATCAGGGTCTACTCCATAACCCTCTATAACCCAATTTCCATTCTCGTCAAATGGCGCAAATTCAGGTCTTCTAAGGTCACCACCATCTATAAATGGCATCGAACCTCTTATACCAACTACACCACCCCATGATCTAACTCCAACTAGTGTTCCCATTTCTAATTTTTTAAACTGATAAGGAAATAGATCACCATCAGATGCAGAATAGTTGTCTAGTATAAGAACCTTGGGTCCAAGCATCATTTCACGAGGCTTTGTATTTACACTATTATTTCGTGACATTCCATATAAGGCTAATTCACGGTTAAGTCTCTCAATTAGCATTGGAGATACATTTCCACCACCATTACCTCTGTCGTCAATGATAAGTGCTCTTTTATTAAGTTGAGGATAAAAGTGCTTTACAAATTCATTTAATCCGTCTGGACCCATGTCTGGTATGTGAATGTATCCAACTTGCCCATCCGTAGCCAGATTTACCTTTTCGGTATTCTCCATTACCCATGTGTAATAATACAATCCAGATTCATTTGAAGTAGGAGTGATTATTTCATCATGAGCACCATCTACCTCTGGTTTGGAATTAATGGATATAATTACACTTTTTCCAGCTTTATCAATAAGCATGCTGTAGATATCATTGACATTCTTTGTTGATTTTCCATCTATAGCTATTATATAATCCCCTTCACTAACATCAACACCAACTTCCGTTAGAGGTGCACGAGATTTTTTTGTCCAATTCTCACCCACAAGAATCTCGTCTATAACAAAATAACCAGAGTCATCCTTTGATATCTTAGCGCCTAAAAGCCCAAGCTGAATTCTATTTGGTTTTGGCTTATCTCCTCCAGAAACATAAGCATGACCAACACTTAGCTCTCCGATCATTTCACCAATTACATAGTTGAGGTCATTCCTATTGTTAACATATGGTAGAAGAACATCATACTTTTGCTGTATTTCTGGCCAGTCAAGTCCGTGCATATTTGGTGCATAAAAGAAGTCTCTCATTTGACGCCAGGATTCATTGTAAATCTGAGTCCATTCTTGTTTTAGGTTTACCATTACCTTCATGTTAGATAGGTCTATATATTCCGTTGGCTTAACTTTGCTTTTGGGCAGACTAATAACAGCATATTTCCCCTTTACATTAACAAGCATTTTATTGTGGTCAGCAGATATTACATAAGAGCCTATACTTCCAAGGTTGGTCTCTTTCTGCTTTTTTAAATTATACATCATCAAGTTGGCGCCTTTGCCACCTGATTTCCATTGATTGTAGTATACATTATCACCAATGGCAGTAATATTCCAGTAATTAGCTGCTTTAATGGGTAGTGATATTATTCTACCAATTATACCTTCGAAATCTATATCTAACTTGAATTCAGATTCAGATTTACTAGAATCATCTTGCTTCTTGTCTTTACTATCAGAATTTGCGGGCTCATCTGTCTGTACTTTAACCTCATCATTTTGTGGTTCAAAGGGTGATGGTGTATTTTTATTAAGCGTAACGAAGTAAATTTTATCCATGTCCCTGTATGCATGATTCCACTCAGTCCTAGAATAAATGGGATTGAAATCACGCGATGAACTAAAGAATAGGTATTTCCCTTTATCGTCGAAAGATGGCTGACTTGCGCTATACCATATATCAGTAACTGGCATTGTTTCTCCAGATTCAATACTGTAAATAAATATTCTATTGTTTGTAAACGACATTGGCATTGTATATGCAATCCATCTACTATCAGGAGACCAACAGTAATCTCTTATCTCCCATGATTCAGATTCATCAACCCGATTAACCTCTTTGGAGTTTATGTCAACAAGATTCAGACGGCCCATTTTATCACCCCAAATAAGATATTTACCATTGGGAGACCAAATGGGGTTATATTTATAGGTATCGGATTCTGAGGTTATTTGTATTGCATCTTCCTTGCCATCTTGATTTTGGATATATATCTCATCTTCACCTGTGCGATCACTTATGTAGGAAACATATTTGCCTTTTGGTGACCATTCAACATTTCTATCATGTACCCCTGATGATTCTGTTAGATTCCTTGTTACACCAGATTTTGCAGGCAGTGTATAAACATCTCCTCTTGCTCCAAAAACAACTCGTTTACCATCTGGTGATATAGCCCAAGAATTTATCATCTTTGATGCATCTTTTATCTCGTCTCTGCCAGTGGTAAGGTCATTGTTTATTTTTACCTCTACCTTTGATATACTTCCGTCAGAAAAGGAATAGTTATATATAAAACCTCCGTTCTCATATATAATTGATTCATTTCCTAAGGAAGGAAACTTAATGTCGTAATTGGAATAATTTGTAATTTTTGTTGTGGTTTTGTCATTAAGATCATAAACAAACATATTCATTGTTCGGTCACGGTCACTTAGAAAATATATCTTATCACCATGCCACATTGGAAAAATGTTTTGATTTTCATTGTTCGTAATATTTATGGTTTCTTTTGTTTTGAAATCATAAACCCAAACATTGTCTGCCATTCCCCCACTGTAGTATTTCCAAGTTCTAAACTCTCTAAAAACTCTATTGTATGCCATTTTAGATCCATCATCTGAGAATGAACACCATCCCCCTGCAGGTAATGGAAGCTCCTCTGACATTCCTCCATCTTTATTCACCTGGAATATTTGCCCTTTAAATGAGTTAAAAGATTGTTTTCTAGATCTAAAAACAATGTTGTTGTCATCCCTCCATGCTAGAACAATATTATTTGGCCCCATTCTATCGCTAATATCATCTCTGCTGAGAGTAGCAGTATGTGTCAAACGTTGAGGGACACCACCTTCAGAGGGGATTAAGAACACTTCTGTATTACCATCATATTGCCCTGTAAAAGCAATGTTTTTTCCATTTGGTGAAAAATGGGCAAACATTTCGTAGCCATTTACATCACTTGTAAGTTTTCTAGCAATACCTCCTTTTAGAGGAACAGAATATAGATCTCCAGAATATGTAAACACAACATTTTGTCCATGCACAGCTGGGAACCTTAATAACCTTGTATCATCCTGTGAAAATAGGTTTATGCTGGACATAATAATCAAAATTAATAGTATATTTCTCATGTGTATTAGATTTTAATTTATTAAATAATAACATATTTTAAGTTGAATATCATTACAACACGCTTAAAAGTATTTTATTATTTCAATGAATATTTTATTTATTTGTTTAAAGGTTTTGTGTGTGAGTAATCACACTCTTAATTTACAATTCAATTATTTTTATTTCATCATTAAGATACACTAGCTTTGCTTCTACATACTTGTAATTCAGGTCTTGAAAGACACTTTTATAACCTTTGATTTGTATTACATCCTCTTTTTTTTCTTCTCCAGTTTTATAATCAATGATTGTCAGCTTATCTTTATCAATAATTACTTTGTCTGGCCTAACTGTGTTTCCATTCTTCAATAGTATTTCAGTTTCATTCTTTATCACAAGGCCTTTTTGAAAATATTTTTTTAGTTCCGGATGAGTTATAACCTTTGATACTAAATCTTTTATTATATCAATTTCGGAAGAGCTAAGAATTTCTAAGTCAGAAAGGTTTGAAAAGGTTGTATGTAAATCATATTCATGATAAATATAGGATAATACTTTGTGAATTAGCTTACCATATGCTCTGGATGATTTGCTACTAAACAGATCTACCTGTATATTTTCTGAAGGTGCAACAGAGATGAGTTTTGTCCAATCTTCAGAAATAAATTTGTTTAATAAAAGCCCGTTACTTATTTCACTATCTTCAGAATTAAGGGGTAATTCCCCAAAGTCATAGCCCATTTTATCTTGTTGCCATACATTTTTATGCTCCAGATATTCAATTAGGTACTTACTAAACAGATCCTTTGAATTTATCTCTCCAATAATGTATAGAGCATGCTTAGGTCGTGTAAACGCAACATAAATAAGATTTAGGAAGTCAAGTTCGGACTTATGTTCTTCTATCTCATATACATCGCCTCTTCCAATTAAGTTAAGTTTCTTATTAAGTGGCATTAGACCAATTTTTAAATCACTTATATTTTCAATATTTATGGGCTCCCAATACTCGCTCTTTGTATTTTTTGGGGCTCTATTTTCTGCATCAACAATAACTATCGGAAAGTCTAATCCTTTTGCTTTGTGAATGGTCATTATCTGAACTGCAGCAATATTTTCTGGCATGGAGATAAATATTTTATCCTTTTTGCCTTCCCATAGGATTAAAAACTCATCTAGATTTATATTGTTTTCAAATACAAAGTCAAGAAAATATTGAATAAAAACATCAGTTGTATCTGATGTGGAAAAACTTCTTAATGCAAACTCCACCATTTCGAAAACAGAATATGCTGAAATCAATTTTGTTGGTATATCAACATTATATCTCGAAAGAACTGGGTCTAAATTTTCTAGCTTGAACTTACTTAGTTCGGAGTACTCTGTGTGAAATTCAAGAGAATTATCGGAGAACTTAATGAACCCGTCAATAAATTCGGCGAGGGCTACTTCATTATTGGGGTTTTGGTTTAGTTTCAAAAAGGCCACCAGAAGCCTCACGCCAGGAGAATTTGTTAGTAACAAAGATTCATTTGATATAACATCAATCTGATTTGATATTAAATATTCAAATATTTGTGATGCATTCTTCTTTGTTCGGCATAAAATACATATCTGATCCATGCCGTAATTCTTATTGTTTGCTTCCTTAATAATTGATTTTATACCAGAAAGTTTTGCGTCTTCAAAAGACTCAGATTTATTATCTGAGAACCTCATGGAAACAACTCCTCCTTCTATCACGTTTGGGGGAAGGGTTTGATTTAATTCGGAGTATATGATTTTGGTTCTTTGGGATAATTTGGATGATACTACTTCGAAAAATTCATTATTGAATTTAATAATTTGTTCTCTAGACCTATAGTTTGTATCCAAGTATTTTGGGTTAAAGGATCTCTTCAGAGTGTTCTCGCTTTCAATGCTCAGGTTCGTTTTATCCCTGTTATACAGTTCTGGTAAATTGGCAAATAATTCAACTTCACCATTTCTAAATCTGTAGATTGCTTGTTTTGCATCGCCAACCAATAGATTTTTGTTGCCTTGAGAGAGAGATTCTTCAATTAATGGAAGTAGGTTTTTCCATTGTAGTATTGAAGTATCCTGAAACTCATCGATGAGAAAGTACCTATATTTTCTTCCCAACCTCTCATAGATAAATGGAACAGGCTGCGCTGAGATTTGGTTGCTAATTCTTTTATTGAATTCGGATATATGAATCTTGCCAGATTTATCTGTAAATTCAAAAAATACCTTACGAATTTCGTGTATAAGTGCAAGAGAATATATTTTACTGAATAACAATCTCAAATGAAGGTATGATACTAGGTTTTCTTTAGTTTTTTCGAATAAGATTTCTAATTCTTCACTTATACCGTCAATTAATTCCTTTTTATGGCTATCAACTTTTGAAGAATACCAATTATCTTCGGTTATTGTTTTTAATGCGGTTTTGGTGGGAAAAAGCTTATCATCGGCCTTCTTAAATTCAGATAGATCATTGAAATATTTGTAAATACCTCGATTTCCCTGATAAAAATCTTCTGCCTTAAGGTTTCTATCTGCGCATATTTTTAATGCTTCATTTGACTTTTCAATGATACTTGACTTGAGTTTGTTAATCTCACTTTTTAAAGCACTAATTATTTTGTTTAGTTGCACAAGGCTTAGGTTGTCAATTTTTTTAATTTCAAAGAAACCATCTTCATTTATTTGATAATCTATGAAATCAATGAGACGGGAAGTAGGATCATAATTATTTTCTTCATCAGCTTCTGACATGACAAAACCTAAGAGAAAATTTGTAAGTGTGCTATCTTTCCCAACCTTTTCGTAAAGCCCATTTAATATTTGTGGTATTAAGTCGCTTTTGTCTATAACAACCTCAAAATTTTGCGGTAAGCTTACATCAGAAGCAAAAGTTCTTATAATCCTATGAATAAATGAGTCGATTGTGCTAATTGCAAAGTCATCATAATTATTTAGAATTAGCGAGAGAAGGTATTTAGACTTGTCTATTAAGGTGAACTCATCGTAGTTTAGGTATTTTATTAGATCAATTAACTTGTGAGAGTTTTTTATTTCTTTTGAAGATAATTCTTTTAAAACTGAGATGACCCTTTCTTTCATCTCATTTGCTGCCTTATTGGTAAATGTAATCGCAAGAATATGCCTGAAGCTATGGGGATTCTTCAGTGCAATCTTCAGGTATTCATTAACAAGAGTTGTTGTTTTACCTGATCCAGCTGATGATTTATAAACATCTAATGACATCTAGCGAAATAATTAACTTCTTTAAACTAAACAAAAATATATTTGATATTATACATTAATTAGCAGTCTCATCTGGTATTGTTGATTCTTTATTCGTGTCATCCTTAATTTCCTTTTCTTTCTTCTTCTTTGACTCGAAAAGTTCCCGGATGTTATTAAAGTCTTTTCTAAAGGCTATGCCAACTCCTTGTGTATATGGAGATGTTTGATCATATCCGCTGTAGTTATACCATGAATTTACGTTTGAATGATTAAATACCTTTAATATCCATTGGCCGTCTGGAGTAAGTTTGTAACCAACATCAACATCACCAACTATATTACTTGCACTTTGTGCTGATCTATCATAGGTCATACCAAAGTTTCCATCTATTGTCAACCTATCATCAAACAATTGTGTCGATAATGCAACTTCAAACTCCTCTTGAGAAACATTGTCGCCAGGTTTATAGTTTAATCCAATATCTACATTTTTACTTATCTGAGAAAGCATGGAACTTAGTTGATTGGCAATAACATTATAGTAAGAGCTTTGCAGGCTTACACTGGATGCATTATTGAAGCTAAAAGTTCCTAAAACTAAAAGCGATATCATTTGCTGATTCATCATGGCAGTGTTTGTTGTATCAAGTTCTGAAAACACTGCTCTTTGATAATCGGGGTCTAGGTCTGGAATCGCTATTTCAAATTTAATGTTAGGGTTTAATAAATCATCAGTTAGGACCACATAGCATTCAACGGTAACTTTGTTTTTATAGCTTGCGGTGGTATCCATTTGTATGCCCAAGCTTGCCAAGCTGGTCTTTACTTTATAAAGACCTCTTATATTAACATTGGCAGAGTAGGGGTTCCCAGACCAAGAAATACGACCACCTTGAACTAACTCAAATCTTTTGCTAACCAAATTACCAATCCTGAATTGAAATAAGCCATCTTGAACAATGTAATCACCAACAAGGCTAAATTTACCATTTGAGTTAACATCTATTGCAAGGTTGGAACTTCCTCTAGCTGTAATATTGCCCATATCGTCGGGAAGATTAATTCCCACTTGAGCAACAGGAGTTACATTCAAACCAACGTTTATATTGTATTTTAGTTCATCATCTTTGCTTTTATTCACTCTCGTTGTTGATTCTAAATCACCTGTTGAGTCAATATCTTTTTTCAGAAATATTATATAGTCTTTGTCAGATATCTCAACAGAATAATCCAATGGTAATACCACCGAAGTTCCTCTTTTTGTCTCAATATTTATTTTGAGATCTATATCACTAGGGCTGCCCTTTATATCTATTTTTCCTGAACCTATGGCTGATCCATAATACAAACTATTCATGTTCTCAGATGTGTTAAAGAATAATAGGCCATTGGTTGCTATACTAATATCAAAATTAGGGTCTGAAAAAAACATGTGTTTAAGGCTGCCATTTATCTGTGCCTTATTACCTAAAGTATCATATATAACAAGTTTGTCAAATTCAATTCCATTTTTAACAAATTCTAGGGAGTTTGTAAAGGAGTATTTTGTGTTAAGGTATACAACTCTTAACCCAGCTCTGTTAAGGTTGGCATTGCCAGTAAGGATTGGCTCTTTAACACTACCGCGTAGTTTTAGATCCCCACTAGTAGTTCCTTCTAAATCATTAATAAATTCACTTATGAAAGGCTCTATGGTTTTTAGTTTAAATCTATTAAATGAGATATCAATTTTAAGATTATCTTTTTTCTTGAATGGCTCATATGAGCCCTTAGCACTAAATATATTTCCTTTTCCAACATCTCCTTCTTTTACAATATTTGTATTGATCCAAACAGTGTTTGATGAGTTGTTCCATGTGTTAATGATTTCCGCCTCACCTAGGATTTCATCATTAATTCCTAGCTTACTAATGTTAATATTGGATGATAATGTCGGGTTATCTTTAATCATACCCAATTTAAGCTCACCATTAATTTGTCCGTAAAGCCTGAGATTATATGGTTCTGTTAGAATATTAAAATTTTCAATATCCCAATCATAGAATTTAGCAACTAAAGAATCATTTTCACTTTTGGGAACTATCCCAACCAAGCTAAATTTAGATGGTCCTGCTTTTATATTAAAATCATGAAATAACATCCTGTCCTTAAACATTGTCACTAAATTATTGCTGTCGATACTCCAATTTATATCATTTATGAAAACATCAGCGTTGTAGATGCTAAGTTTTGTAGAATCATCCACATTTGCAAAATAACCCTCCATAACACCTCTATTTTTCTGACTTTGATTTTTGTTATTCCAGTTTATCCCATAAATTATTGAGTCCTGATACATTTTTGTTGATACACTAAAATTATCAATTCCAAGTATAAGGCTGTCATTTGCAGAACTATCTTTTAATATAAAATTTACTATTGATAATTCTCCAATTAATGAGTCGCCAATGGTAGTAATATTAAGATTGGCTGTATCTGCTCTAACATTATTAATGCTTAATTGTTCAGAGTTAAGATTAAGGTCAATATTATTGGTTGTAAAATCAATATCTGAGCTTAATGAAGTATTGGGTGCAATATTTACTCCCATTAAGAATTGTTCCGTAAATATTTGAGGATCATTAATAGTGAGGTTTAGTTTGATGTTCTTATTGGTATTTTTTGCAGGCTTATTTTTAAGCTTAATTATATTGTAATAATTGTCTACCAGATTATAGAAGCTGCTAGTTACAGTTTCAATGTTATAGTAACCGTCTGCATTAATGTCAATAATATCGGATGATATTTTGGTACTTGTGAACATTTCATTATTAGTATGCTTAGATATATTAACACTATCAATTTGGTATTGATTATCATCAAAGGATAATTGACTATTAATTAGTGAAATGTCGGTATTCAAACTACTCAAGTCAGTACCTTTTATATCAATATTTACTATAGAACTAATGGCAAACTGGTATCCGCTGATGAAATTTAACTTATCCATATTGGCTCGCTCAATATTTGCATGTACATCAAATTCTGGCTCACCATTTATATATGCTTTTACTATAGCCTTCATCAGAAGGTTTTTATCATCAATACTTAGGTCTGCATTTATGGAGTCACCAAAATAGGAACCCTTGAGCCCTAATTTATTGTACCTATAGCCATAGAAGTCAGTCTTGGATAAGTTACAATTCATTTGATATTTCATTTTTCCCATGGAGTACCCAGAACCAGTTGCTTCAATGTTAAAACTCGTTTTACCCAATATGGGTTCCATGTCTAATAACTTCCCGATATTCAAGCTATCAGATGTAAGATTTGCCTTAAGATTAATAAGGCCATCAACTGTATTTAAATCAATATCGGAGGTTATTATACCATTAGAAAAAGATAATTCTATTTTACTTTTAAAATCTTCATAATATCCATTGTAATTACCCTTTAATGATAATTGGTTGTCTTCTTTTATAATACTCGTAAGATCAATATTTTTTTCTTTAATTGGCAGATAAAAGCTCTTGATATCTCCAGTATTAGTTGATATTATTATATTTTCTGCTAATATCAGTGATGAGAAGAAATCTGGAAGGCCCTTAAAACTTATATCGCCTGAAAGCATTGTGGTTTTTCCATACTTAATCATTATATCTTTTGTGCTAAGATTATTTACTTTTCCACGCATCTCTCCAGAAACAACAACCTCATTTGGCATTTGAAATAATATATCTGAAAAATGACCAATGTCAGAGATATTGATTGTTGTGGATCGAATGTCCCCATACATATCAACAGAGTCAATAAAATAGCTCAAAGATTTATAGTTATTGTACTTCATCCTGAAATCAACATCCAACTCTGATTCATTAACGTTTATAATTGTATGGTTAGCTTCCATGGATGTTGAACTAATTATAAGATCTGCAGAAAGATCTCTGATATTTAGTCCACTAATTTCTTTTGTTGATAGATTTAATATTTTGAAATTGAGTGAATCGTTTATGAGTTTAAAATCATCTATACTTGCATCTATACTATCGAAAAGCATATTTGCATAGTCCATCATATTTTCCCCTGGATTATAATTTCTGTTTTGATTAAATAGGTTGAATCTCGAGTTTATCAATACAATTGATTCAGAAAACAACTTAAACTCGCCTTTGCTGTCATTTGATTCACCAGTAAAGTTATTTATTAGTTGACTCAAATTATTTGAGCTTTCATCCTTGTAGGAGCCCATGTTAAATATAGCTTCATCAAGTTTGATATCAATAAAATGAATGTTTGTAAAGCTGAGGTTTGATAATACTGGTGATGCTGATAGATGGTTTATGCTAATTAAAACATTGTCATGATGATCAAGTATTTCTATCCCACTTATTGTAATTCCGCTAAATAAGCTAATCTTTACACTTGAAATATCAATGGTTTGATCTATGTCTTTGGAAATTGTAGATGTTACATATTTTGCAATTTTGGTTTGTACTGCTGGAATTTGAAATATTAAGGTTAGCAGAATAGGAATGGCAACAACCACTAAAAGGATATGAAGTAAGATCCTTAATGGTTTATTTTTAATATTTTTGTCTCCAGAACTTTTCTTCAAATGACATATATATTAGGCATTGAATCATCATGTGATGATACTTCTGCAGCAGTAATACAAAACACACGGGTCCTTTCCAATATTATTGCTAATCAAAAGGTTCATAGCATTTATGGTGGTGTTGTTCCCGAGCTGGCATCAAGAGCTCACCAGCAAAATATAATACCGGTCGTTGATGTTGCTCTCAAAGAGGCAAAGATAACCAAAAAACAATTGAGTGCTGTAGCTTTTACTCGAGGCCCAGGTCTTCTTGGGTCGCTACTTGTAGGCACTTCCTTTGCAAAATCACTTTCAATGGCATTGCATGTTCCAATCATCGAAGTTGATCATTTAAAGGCACATATACTAGCTCATTTTATTGATGATGGCAGTAATTCAGATAATCCTAGTTTTCCCTTTTTATGCCTAACTGTTTCAGGAGGTCATACTCAAATAGTTAAAGTAAAAAGTCCTTCAGATATGGAAATAATTGGAGCTACCATTGACGATGCTGCAGGTGAGGCTTTTGATAAAGCAGCAAAAATAATGGGGTTATCATATCCTGGTGGTCCAGAAATCGATAAACTTGCCAATAAAGGAAATCCAGATGTTTTTAATTTCCCCAAACCTAGAATTCCAGAACTTAACTATAGTTTTAGTGGTTTGAAAACATCAATTTTATATTTTCTTCGGGATAAATTAAAGGAAGATGATCATTTCATTAAAAATAATATTTATGACTTGAGCGCATCTATACAATCAACAATAATTGAAATACTAATGGATAAGCTTACAAAGGCAACAATTCAAACAGGTATAAGCCAAATTGCTATTGCAGGAGGGGTTTCAGCGAACTCTGGATTAAGGGATGCAATTGTAAAAGCTGGAATTGAAAATGGCTGGAAAACATTTATTCCACCATTTAAATTTACAACTGACAATGCTGCAATGATAGCCATTGCAGGATATTTTAAATATCTAAATAATGATTTTGCTTCACAGGATCTTACTCCCTATGCTAGAAGTAAGTTTTAGCATTTTTTTAACTAAATAATTTATCTTTACATAATAATTCATAGACTTATGGAACGAATAGCAGTTTTTCCTGGTTCATTTGATCCCGTTACTCTAGGGCATGTATCGGTTGTGAGGAGGGCACTTCCCTTATTTGATAAAATTATAATTAGCATAGGTGCTAATTCTGATAAGAAAAGTATGTTTACTCTGGAGCAAAGAATGAATTGGCTCAATGGTATCTTTAGAGAGGATTATAAAGTCGAAATTAAATCATACTCAGGGCTCACAGTTGAGTTTTGTAAAAAGGTAAAAGCAAAGTTTATTTTAAGAGGCCTTAGAACTTCTGCAGATTTTGAATTTGAAAGAGGAATAGGGCAAATTAACCGCAAGCTTTCCGATAATATTGAGACAGTTTTCTTTCTTACTGAAGCAAAATATACTCCACTGTCCTCAAGCATTGTTAGAGATGTAATAAGAAATGGAGGAAGTGTAGAAGGTATGATACCACATGAAGTAAATTTTTAGTCTTATTCTCCTACTTATCCTTTAAAATAGATTTTGGTAAATTTAATCTCACTTTACTCATATGGTGATATCAAATTAAAATAATACTGTACCTAAAAATAGTTTTATGATTAGATATTATATAGTTCTGTTTTTATTAGTAACCATAAATTTAAAATCACAAACAACAATTATTACTGGTAATGCTCAAGACCAGGCTGATAAGCTTGTTCGTGTTATTGTTTATGATGATCTTTTTTCCGGACTTGAAAAAACCATTGTGTCATCTTCAACTGACCAGTTTGGAGATTTTGCATTTAAAATAGATATTGATCATTCTCAATTTGCATTTCTTGCCCTGGAACTTGATAAGGGTCAGTTTTATCTTTCTCCTGGGTCAAGTTTTAGATTTGAAATTCCTTTGGATACCAATTTAAATAAGGGATCTGTTTTTGATAGATTGCCATTGTCGTTTGAACTATTTGCAGATGATGGTGGTTTGCAAACTTCTATAGAGGAATTTAACATCAAATACAACAACTTTGTATATAACAATGTAAATAGAATTTATAGAACTAAGGATAACTCTGTGGTAAATAATTTCATTGACCAGATAAATGAAAATTATTCCAATGATAGATCAACATATTTTTATAACTATGTTAATTATACCCTAGCATCACTAAAATGGCTTAGTAGGATTAAAAGTAATCAGGAAATATTAGGGGAATATTTTATCAATAAAAATGTTCTCTATCATAATATTCAATATTGTGAGTTTTTCAAAGAGTTTTTTAAGAGTTATTTTAATTCTGAAAAAGTTTTTAGATATGAGGATCTAATTCCAGTATTAAACCAGTCTAAATCAATAACTCCATTAATAGAACTAATATCTAGAGATACACTTTTGTCAAAAGATAGTCGAATAGTTGAGCTTGCATCAATGCTTATAATGTCGAGATATTATTATGATAGAAACGTCAATAAACGGTCAGTCATAAAAAAATTAACTGAAATATCAGTAAATTCTAGTTTCTCTGAAAACCGTTTAATAGCTGCCAATTATATAAGAGTATTGACATCACTTGAAAGTGGAACCAAGGCTCCTAATTTTGACTTAAGAGATGCAAGTGGTAATAACGTATCATTGAAAAACTATGAAGGAAAATTTGTGCTTTTGGCGTTTGTAGATAATGATTGCCAAATGTGCGAGTATCACATGAACCTTATTAATGACCTAAAGAATCAATTAGGTTTTGATGTTATTAGTATCGTATCTGGCACAGCCAATGATGAGCTCATTGAATTTGCAGGAGATCGTAATTACAATTGGCCCATAGTTAGTATTGATAATGATATTTTACTTCTGGAGGATTATAAAGTTAAAGTGTTTCCAACATATATATTCATAAATCCAGATGGTACTATTGCTTATGTGCATCTTCCTATGCCTGAAGAAAGTATGGAGTTATATATTAAACGGTTTATGAATAATTATAATGCTAAAATGAATTAGGATTATAGATATGAGGTTCAAAACCTAATGAACTATAAACATACTACAACCCTTAAATTCTGGGATTCCAGTTCAATAAACGTTGCCATAAGTTCTTAAAGCATTTGTTCACAAAGGGAATTTCTTCTTTACTCATTATAAAATGTTAACGTAGCTATATTCTGGTATATTTATAACCTAGTATAGTCCATTGATTTTACATTTTTTGGTCATTAAAATTAAGTGTTTTGTTTAACTTTGGGACATAATTTAGACCTATGTTACGATTGCTATTTATTTTCTTGTTTTTTCTGAGCATTTTAAGTGTTAATTCCCAATCTAACAGTATAAGTGGGACCATTTCAGGACTAGAAAATCAAAATGTCTACCTGATGAGGCAAATGGGGGAAAGAAAAACAACTGTGGATACTGCTATAACGGACCTTACAGGATCATTTATATTTCATATGCCTGAATCAAGAAGTGCTGGGATATATCTAATAATAAGTGGCCCTGGTAAAGCAGTTGAACTTATTTATAATTATGAAGACATCCAATTTACTACTTCAGAGGTTGAAAATGTAGATGCAATACAGATAATATCTTCTGTGGAGAATTTGATCTACTATGATTATTTGAGTCTAAAGACTGATAACCTATATAAAATTAAAGTATTAGATGCTTTTATTCAGAGCTATCCACCAAACGATAAATTTTATATGGAGGCAATAAATCAGTATGATTTTTTGAGGAAACAACTAAACGATAGAGTAGATAAACTAACTACCGACAATTCGCTTTCAATTGCTGCAAAATTTATCTCTACTGATAGACCGATAATTCCTGATCCAACACTCAATGCTCTGGAAAAAGATGATTACTTAAAGACTCATTTCTTCGATAATGTAGATTTTAGTGATAGTATGTTAATTAATAGTACAGTACTTACTTCAAAGATTGTAGGGTATTTGAGTTTAAACCAAAAATATGCAAAATCTCAGGAGGAATTGGAAGATTTAATGCTTATAAGTATTGATACAATACTTAAATATACGTCTTCAAACCAACAAGTATATGAGCATGTGGTCGACTTTCTAATCTCTGGTTTTGAATCCATTGGTTTTGAAAGAGGCCTTGAGTACATCGCCAATGCAAATACTCTTAATGACTTCTGCGAGAATACAGAGCAGAAGTTAAATCTACAAGAGAAACTTGAGCTAATTAAAAAATTAGCAATAGGTCAGCCGGCACCAGAATTCAAAGTTAAAGATATAAACGGTATTGAAATTGATTTGTATGCAATTGAAGCTGAGACAACGGTAATTGTATTTTGGGCAAGTTGGTGCCAGCATTGTGATGAGATATTACCCATCATAAATAATTATTATCAAAAGGGTAATAAAAGTGAAGTAATTGCTATTTCCATTGATGATAATGAAGAGGTGATAAAAGAATGGTTAAGTCAGAATGATTTCAATTGGATAAATATTGCTGAACTTAAGGGCTGGCATGGTGCCATAATAGAGGAATATGGCATTGTTGCAACACCAACAGTTTTGGTGCTTGATAGAGATAAGAAAATATTAGCAAAACCTGTCAGGAAAGAAAATTTGGAGAGAATATTATCGTCTAGGTAACTAGATTCCTGATGCAAGAACATCCACAATATGGGCAACTTTTAAAGGCAGGTTATGTTTTTTGATATAACCATATTGATGCATAAGGCACGAGCTATCTGTTGAAACTAAATATTCTGCTCCTGTATTGATAGCATCACTGACTTTTTGTTCCGCCATGGCAGTAGAGATGGGTTCAAATTTAATTGCAAATGTGCCTCCAAACCCACAACATTCATCACAATTTTCCATTTCTACAAGCTCCAAACCCGAAACATTTTTAAGCAATGTTCTTGGCTCATTACCTAATTTGTATTCTCTCAATGCGGCGCATGAATCTTGGAAAGTAACCTTATGCTCAAAAACAGATCCCAGGTCCGTTACTTTCACAACATTAACAAGAAAGTCTGTTATCTCAAAAACCGATCTTTGTAATTGCTTGTATTCATTATGATAAGCACCATTGTAAAAAAGCTCATCAAAGCCATTCCTTATATAGCCTATGCACGAAGCCGAAGGGCCAACTATCATTCTGCCGTTATCAAAATCCTTGATAAACTTCTCTCCTAATTTCTTTGCATCATCCCAAAATCCCCCATTAAAGGCTATTTGTCCGCAACATGTTTGGTTAGGATTGTAATTAATTTTAACCCCAGCTTTCTCCAGAACTTTTATCATATTAAATCCAGTTTCTGGATACACCTGGTCAATGAAACAGGGTATAAAAATATCTACTTCAAGTGGCTTGCTCAAAATAATTTAATTTAATCAGTTGTTAATTTAAGATACGCAAAATTAAGTTTTTTAATTTCATCCCAATACTCTGGATAGGATTTATTGACAACATAAGGGTCATCAATGGTAATTTCTGAAAACTTTATTGCAAGAGGGGCTAAGGCCATGGCCATTCTGTGATCTTTGTGTGTATTAAAATTAATTTTATCCGATAGTTTTATACTCGACATAAGCATTAAGTCGTCGCCTCTCTGAGTTATAATAGCACCTATTTTTATTAGTTCCTTTCTCAAAGCATGAATTCTGTTTGACTCCTTGTGTTCCAGGTGGCCAATATTTCTAAACTCTGATTCTATTCCCAATGCCGCACATGTTGTCAAAACTGATGGAACAATATCAGGGCTTCCGCTAAAGTCAAAAGAAAATATTCGCTCTGGCTCCAAATTTTTCGTAATTACTATTCCCTCATCTGTATATATTGTAGTTACACCTAATTTTTTATAAACTTCGGCCAATATGCTATCTCCCTGTATACTATTTTTCGAAAATCCAGGGAGCTCTATTTTTCCATTCTTTGAAAGTGCTATCAATTCGTACCAGTAGGATGCAGAGCTCCAATCAGGCTCAACAGTATATCTGTGAAATATATAATGGCCTGGTTTTATATCTACTATATTTGAGTATATGTCAACATTAGCATTAAATTGTTGCATCAAATGACGTGTCATATCAATATATGGCATCGAAACTGGGTTATTTTGCATCCTAATTCTTAATCCCTTTTCAAAATAGGGTCCAATCATCATTAAGGCACTTAAATACTGACTTGTTTGAGATACATCGATACTAACCTCACTTCCAATAAAATCTGTACCAGTTATTTTAATGGGAATAAATCCATCTTTTTCTGCATATGAAATATTTGCACCTAATTTTCTAAGAGCATCAACGATTCCATTCATAGGGCGAAGTGTCATTCTATCTTTTCCCGTAATGAACCATGTACCTGCTAATGGAGCAAGATATGCAGTCAAAAATCTGGCGGCAGTGCCTGTGTTTTTAACATCCAGTACCATTGGAATATTGGATTTATTGCAATCACGAATCTTCATGAGTAAGTCCAGTAGGTTCCGGCTATCATCGGATGATGAGATGTTATCAATATCAATATTACTATCTGCAATGCTGCGGATTATTAGAAGTCGATTAGAAATACTTTTGGAACCACCTATTGATATCTTGCCCGATATATCTTCTGATTTATTTTTTAAATGGAACTTCAATTGTTACACTTTTTACGATTTATATAAAATTCAAGACTTTCTATTATCATTTTATCTTCAATTTCGATATCGTGTACAGCTTTACCTATTTTTCTGAGTAAACTGAACTTTTGTTTGTTACCTCTGATCTTTTTATCTTGTTTCATTAATTCCATTATCCGAGAAATATCCTCATTACAAAAATCAATCCTTGTGAAATTATTGTCTATCATTTTAACAATGCTCTCTAGATTTTTGCATTCAAGATTAAAAACTTTTGAAGAAATCCATCCTTCACAAATTATTCCCGCAGCCACAGCTTTACCATGTGTTACTGGATTATCAGAATTTAGGTAAAACGATTCCAGGGCATGTCCTACGGTATGGCCAAAGTTAAGGTTTTTACGTATTCCCTTTTCCAATAAATCAAACCGAACAATATCAATCTTATCTTTAGCGGCCTTTGATATTATTGGGTTCCAATCATTTATTTCAAGATAGTTTTTACCTTCAAGTTTATACCATAAATCTCTATCCATAATCAGTCCGTATTTAATAACCTCTGCAAATCCTGATTGCCAATGAGGCTTTTCAAGAGTTTTTAAAAATACTGGATCTATTATTACACATAATGGATTTATAAATAAACCTACCTGATTTTTAAACCTTGAAAAGTCAATGCCTGTTTTACCACCTATTGCCGCATCTACCATTCCTAATAAAGTGGTTGGATAATTTATAAATTGAACACCTCTTTTAAATGTTGCAGCTGCCATACCAGCAATGTCGGTTAGCACTCCACCACCAAGGTTTATTATTAAATCATCACGTCCTATGTTCAGCCTGGTTAATTCATTCCAAATGTATATAAGCTGATGTATAGATTTATTTTCTTCTCCACTAATAATTGTAATAGTTCCAGAAATATTTAAAGAAGGCAATTTTTGTTTGAGAATAGGTAAGCAATGTTTTTCAACATTATCATCCATTATTATAAAAATTCGATTGAAGTTATCCAATCTACTAAATGATTTTTCGATTGCACCATCGCCAATAACATACCAAACTGTTTCTGTCTCAACTACAAGGGGTGAATTCATAAGGCTCAAAAATATTGCACGATATTACAAAATAATATCATTTCAGACACTTATTTTGATATAATATCTCTACCAAATGGGGTAAGTGCCAAACCTGCAAGTTTAAAATGTTGTTTGGCCCAAGGTATTCCTATAATTGTTAAAAATAATAACACACCAAATACTAAATGGGTTAGAAGGATCCAAAATCCGCCTATGAAAAACCATACAAAATTCATGATAGAATTAATACACCCAGAGTGCTCATCTACTTTAACTATTTCACTGCCAAAGGGCCATAATGCTAGTAAACCAAGCTTTATTGTTTGTATTCCAAATGGAATGCCAATTATAGTTATAAAAAGAACTAAGCTTGCTGCAAAATATTCTATTGCAATGGCAAACCCACCAAAAATGAGCCAAACTACATTTCCTATAAACCTCATGTTTTAGAGTGTTAATCTTTTGTAATATCTCTTAAAGCATCAGTAAGGTTAGTGAATTTAAAGTCAAAGCCGTCTTCAAGCAGTCTCTCAGGAATTACTTTAACTCCACTTAGTAATAGTTCATCAGCCATACTGCCAAGTATCAGTCTCAATGCAAATGCTGGAGTTGGAAAGATATTTGGTTTGCCTAAAACCTTAGCTAAAGTCGAACTAAAAACCTGGTTTATTACAGGGTTGGGAGCCGTAAGGTTATATGGTCCTTGACAATTTTCATTTTCAAGAAGATAAATTATAGCTCTAATTTCATCTTCTATATGTATCCATGAGTTCCATTGTTTTCCATTTCCAAACTTACCTCCTACATATAAATTATATTGTTTAAGCATCTTAGGAAGCGCCCCTCCATCGCTGCCAAGAACGAGACCAGTTCTTAAGTATACAACTCTTATTATTGATTCAAGCTGTTCAACTGATTCTTCATGACTTATGGATAGTTTAGTTAGAAATCCTCTTTTACCTTTGGAGGTATTTTCATTGATGTCAAAATTGATTCTGCTAAATCCATAAAAACCAATTGCTGACCCTTGAATTAGTACTTCTGGTTTTGTATTGCATGTCTTTACTGCTCTTACGATCATGCTGTCAATATCAAGTCGACTATTTGTAATTTTTTGTTTCCTAACCTTAGTCCATCTCTTGCCAACATTTTCACCGGCCAAGTTTATTATGGCCTTAGCACCATCTATATGCTCTACTATTTTCGTTATATCTCTGCGTTGAAGCCTTTCAACTTTAACACTACTATCAAATAGTTCGGAGGTTGATTTTTTGTACCGCGAAATTATAATTACTTTGTAATTATTTTTTAAACGGTCAACTAATTGCTTGCCTATAAATCCACTACCTCCAAAGATTACTACATTTTTCATAAATGCCTCTTTAGCAGATGTAAAGATAATTATTATTTCTAATTGTAAGCGAGTTTGTGGTTAAAATATTGGGATACTAACAATTTTATACCTTCGTTTATATCTCGATTAATAGGTACGGTGTTCACTTTAAAAGTAATGATATTCATCATTTAATAAGAGGTTAGAATGATGTATTAGGAAAAATAATTATATCAATTATTCTAATATTGAAATGTTCCAAATTCTGAGATAATCGATAATTTTTTTGAATCAGATTTTTCAACTCGGCCAATAATTTGTGCTTCTATACCAAACTCATTGGACATATTTATTATATCTGCTGCGATTTCTCTGGGTATGTATAGCTCCATCCTATGACCCATGTTGAAAACTTTATACATCTCATCCCAGGGTGTTCCTGATTGATCTTGAATTAGTCTAAACAATGGAGGAAGTTCAAACAGATTGTCCTTGATTATGTGAACATTGTCCACAAAATGGAGAACTTTTGTTTGCGCACCACCACTGCAATGGATCATTCCATTTATATTAGACCTGTGTCTATCTAAGACTTTTTTTATCACAGGAGCATAGGTTCGGGTTGGCGATAACACCAGTTTCCCAATATCTATACCATCGATTTCAGATTTGTCAGTGAGGTTCTTATGTCCAGAATATACCAGTGAGTTTGGTACTAGATGGTCAAAACTATCAGGATATCTATTTGCAAGGTTTTTTTCAAATACATCATGTCGGGCTGAAGTTAGACCATTGCTACCCATACCTCCATTGTATTCATCTTCATATGTTGCTTGCCCGTATGAAGATAGGCCAACTATCACATCGCCAGGTTGAATATTATTTTCAATAATATCACTGCGTTTAATCCTTGCACTAACTGTTGAGTCAACAATTATTGTTCTTACAATATCTCCCACATCTGCTGTTTCTCCTCCAGTAAGAAATATGCCCACTCCCAATTGTCTCATTTTTTCTAAGAAGGCTTCAGTACCGCCTATTATTGCCGCAATTATTTCTCCTGGAATCAGATTTTTATTCCTGCCAATTGTAGATGATAATAATATATTATCTGTCACTCCCACGCACAATAAATCATCAAGGTTCATTACAATAGCATCCTGCGCTATTCCTCTCCATACGCTAAGATCACCCGTTTCTTTCCAATACATATATGCTAGGGATGATTTTGTTCCTGCACCATCAGCATGCATAACATTGCAGAAGTTTTCATCTCCACCCAAGATATCAGATATAATCTTACAAAATGCATTGGGAAAGATTCCTTTGTCTAGATTTACTATTGCAGCATGAACATCTTCCTTTGAGGCAGATACTCCTCTCTGCATGTATCTTGATTTATGGGTCATTTATTGATTTGGGATTATGACAAGATTACTTTACGCCTATTGTTAGTTTATTGGTTTTTGTGTTGTAGGAATATTTTCCAAATTTCTTTAAAAACCTGTCGCCAAATACAAGCCCGTAATTTAATTTATAGTTAACCCTAAGCATGACATTTTCAACTTTCTGATTAGCTATATTAATTTCTTTTATATTTATAATAGCCTTGTTTGCTATTGTATTATTTGCAAGTATTTTTTCTGGATCACCCTCAAAGTCATTTTTGCTTATGGCACCCCACTTTAATAAATCCATTGCCTTATCCACCGAAATCATTGCATCCGATCCCCTATCAAAAGCAAACTCTTCATTGTAACCATTGATAATGCATGTGCTAATATAAGTCCCGGTTTTTGGGGCTTCGGTAAATACAATGGCATTATCTTCGGGGTTAATTGCTATGTTGATTTTTGTAAGATCAATATTAGTAGCAGATGGCACATAATCTTTTCTTAAGACCCTAAATTCTGTTCTACGATTAAGTTGGTGAGCGGCTTCTTTTTCTCCATTACTTGTTAACTCTACAATATACTCTTCTGTCATCGTTGTTCCTTCTGCAAATGGATAACCATCTCGTATAACATCTTTCTTTAGGGTAATAGGAACTCTCTCGCCGTAACCTTTAGCAACAAGTCTTGATGGTTCAATGCCTCTAACAATAAGATAATCCACAACTGATTGAGCACGTCTTTGTGATAATACATCATTTCGTTCATAACTATCTCTAGTGTCAGTATGTGCAGCAAGTTCAATAACTATATTAGGATTGTCTCTCAGGGTTTGAATTAGGCCTTGTAATGAATCTTGATATTGTGGTTTTAACTCCCATTTTGCCAAGTCGTATAATATTTCTGGTAATTCTATTGGCTCAGCAGGAATAGGAATTAGGTTAAAGTCCTTAACAAAATCCTTACTAAATTCAACTCCAACAGTAGTAAAAGTTCCCTTTGTATTGAAATAATTTGGTTTTGCCACAAGAACTTCATACATCGTATTTGGTTCCAATTGACTTTCTCCAAAACTATAAAACCCTTCATCGTTGGTCCTAGTTGTTACAGATATCCCCGATGAGCCAACGAGTTGTACATTTACATCTCCCATTGTCATAAGTGTTCTATCATCTCTAACGGTTCCACTCAATGAAAATAAAAGTGGGGGCTCTATGAAGTACCATATATCTTCTAGGCCTCGTGATCCTTTTCGGCTTGAACTCAAAAACCCATATTCATCAGTGGGATGAAAAATAATAGCAAAGTCATCTGAAATTGAATTTATTGGATATTTAAGGTTTTTTGGTTCTCCCCAATTTCCAGAGGTATCTATTTTGGTTACAAAAATATCTAAACCACCCATTCCGCCATGTCCATCAGAGGCAAAAAATAATGTTGTGTCATTTCTAAGAAAAGGAAACATTTCATCCCCCGGTGTATTTATGGTTTCTCCCAAGTTCATTGGCCTACCAAAAGGTTCTGATTTTGAATCTCTGAAAGCAACCCATAGGTCTTTCCCCCCCAATCCATTTCTTCTATTTGCTGCAAAGTAGATTACTAACTCACCTTCACTTATGGTGGGCTGTCCGATGGTACTTAGTGTGTCAATACCAACCATCTCAACCATTTCAGCTTCTGACCATGTACGTCCTGTGCGTCTTGCTTTATAGATCTGACATCCACTTTCCTTTTGTTGATCATTTGGGCATCTTGTAAAATATATGGTATTAAATTTTGAGTTAAAAACAGCAGCACCTTCGTTTGCATTGGTATTTAATTTTTCCGTTGCATCAAACAATACTGGCTCTGACCATTCATCTTTTCTGTCGATCTTTGCCACAAACAAGTCACTAAAGTTTTGAGATGTCCAATTGTCGGTTTCTTTTCCAGTAGCTCCCTCGCGCGTTGATGTGAAGACAATCTCATTATAGTTATCTGTGGTATAGGCTGGAGCAAAATCAGCCTCCCTAGAGTTTATTTTCTTAACGTTTGTAACTTCATATTTTGATGGGTTTTCCATCCATTGCTCAATTAGTGCTGTTGACTCAGCCCCGTTCACACCTCTTGGATCTTCCGGAACTCTCAATGAATATGCATTGTACTGATTAATTGCATCATCATAATTTCCTGTCATTTTTAACATGTTAGCATAATGCAGTAACAATTCTGGGTTGCGCTTGTCGTAATCGTTTTTAATGAGACGTTTGTATGAAATAGAAGCTCGTTTATAATTTCCAGTTAGCCTGTAACATTCTGCAAGCTGAGCTGTAATCCTATTTTTTTCCTCTTTGTTCTTTTTTACTTTGGTATAGGCTTTTTTATATTTATCTATCGCAAGAGAATATTGTTGTTTTGAAAAGGCCTCATCAGCACTTTTAGCAGGATTTCGTTGTGCGGATACCATAATAGGTATAGCAATCACAAAACTAAAAATCAAGAGTGTAGAAAACAACTTGTTCATGTGTAATTATTTTTTATCTGTTTCAACTTATTAACGCAATGTGCGGGTTTTTATTGAGAATGCTTTTTAGTTTCTTTGGTTTTTGGTATATCAGGATCCTTATCCATGGAAACTTTATAATCTTCAAGTCTTTTTTCTCTGTCAATCCTATCAGCTTCTCTATTTATTTCTGTTTTGATATCTTCGGAGGCATGTTTTATATCATTAATGAACTTTCCCAATCCTCTCGCTATTTCCGGAATTTTACTAGGCCCGAAAACAAGAAGAATAGCCAGAACAACGATCATTATCTCCCCAGCCCCAAAATCGAATAATAATAACCTCAAATCATAAGTGTTTTAAACAGAGCAAAAGTAAGAAAAATGCTTACAAAGATAATTTTAGATCCTCATAATTATTAGGCGTTGTATTATTCTTTCTTTATATATTTTCTATTTTTGTCAAAGTTTCACTTATTTTTTTTAAGACTAAATATATTTTGCAATGATTTTAAGACACTTATTTTTATTTACCACCATTATATCCATAGCCATTTCATGTACAAATTATTCTTCGGATAATAACGAATCTAGTTATGTTGGTTATGTGGTAATTATGGATTCATCCATGACTTTAATGGAAGTTGCCAAAGCCAATAATATAGGGGAACCATTTTTACGTTCCAAGCTTAATATTCCTAAGAAAATTGGTAAAAAGTATGATGTAGCTACTATGGCAAAGAGGTTTAAGTTTGACTTAGATGATTTGAAAAAAATCATAGAAGATCAGAAGAATAAGCAACTTAAAAGAACTAAATAGTTCCATCGTCATTAGCCACCTCCTTTAATTCAGAAAGACTAAAAAAATTTATTATCAAATTATGTATTCATGTTATTTTTTAGCGATGAATCAAATTGATTATATACATTTGCTGCCTAAAATAAAAAGCTCTTAAGATATGTTCATATTAATGTTAGTAATATTTATTCTTGGGTATACTATGATTGCCCTTGAACACCCTTTAAAAATTGATAAAGCTGCTTCCGCTATACTTACTGGAACTGTTCTATGGGGCTTATATGCTTTAAATGCAACTGGCCTTCTAGAAATGGGTTTAAGTCCTTCTTGGGCAATGGCACAAACAATGGCTACAGATGTTATTACCTTTATCAAACCAAATGTTGATGAGGTACTTTATAATCAAGCGTGGAAAGGTACGGTTGAAACAGCAAACAATGTTATGCATTTTGTAAAACACGACCTTGATCATCATTTGGTTGAAATATCAGAAATACTTTTCTTTCTACTTGGTGCAATGACAATAGTTGAAACTGTCGATCAGCATCAGGGATTCAAGTTAATTACTGATAGAATCAAAACAACCAATAAAGTAAAATTATTATGGGTTCTTAGCATTCTAACCTTTTTTATGTCTGCAACATTAGATAACCTTACCACAACAATTGTTATGGTTGCATTATTAAGAAAACTCATTTCTGATCAGAAGACAAGGTGGTTCTTTGCTTCGATGGTTGTTCTTGCTGCAAATGCAGGTGGAGCTTGGTCACCAATAGGTGACGTAACTACCATTATGCTATGGATTGGAGGCCAGATTACCGCATTAAGTATTATTACTAATGTAATATTTCCTAGTGTAATAACGATGATAGTTCCATTACTTATTGTAACATTTACTGTTAAGGGTGAAGTTGAAAGACCGATACTTGATAGTGCAGATTCGAAGGATTTTACATCACATTTTGAACAAAAATTATTACTTATAATGGGTGTATCTGCGTTATTATTTGTTCCTGTTTTTAAAACAGTTACACATTTACCACCATATCTAGGAATGTTATTTGGCTTGGGCGTAATTTGGCTTATTACAGAAATTATGCATAGAAACAAGCCTCTGGAGGATAAGCGTAAATTAACCGTTATTGGTATTTTAAGAAAAGTTGATGTTCCAACAATTTTCTTCTTCCTTGGTATTTTATCAGCTGTTGCGGCCTTACAATCAATGGGGCATTTAAATGTTCTGGCTGAATTTCTCAATGACAATATGCAGAATATCTATGCAATTAATCTTGTGATCGGAGTATTATCAGCCATTGTTGATAACGTACCTTTGGTTGCTGGAGCAATGGGGATGTATCCCATTGCTGAAATGGGAGCAACAGGGTTTTTAACAGATTTTGTGGTTGATGGAAAATTTTGGCAATTTCTTGCTTACTGTGCAGGTACAGGTGGAAGTATTTTGATAATTGGTTCTGCCGCCGGCGTTGCAGCTATGGGCTTGGAAAAAATTGACTTTATTTGGTATATGAAGAAAATTAGTCTCCTTGCATTGGTTGGATATTTAGCTGGAGCTGGTGCATACTACCTGCAAGTAATGGTTTTAGGCCTTTAATAAAATTTAAAATAGTCTACTAGCCTCGACAGTTTGCTGTCGAGGCTTTTTTTATAAAATTTTATTTCTAGGTTGTGATTTACTGTTGCACTATTTTTTAATTTTACAATTTTAAAGAATAGATACAATGAATCGTAAAAATATTATTGTTCTCACCGTTTCATTTCTTCTGGTAGTTTGTTTCATATGGTATTTTTCATCCGATTCCACTGATTCTTCCGGAGTAATCATTGTAGAAGTCGAAGAAGGGGAGTTTATTATAGATGTAACTACAACAGGAGAGCTTGGGGCTCGAAGTAGCGAAGAGATTAAGGGGCCTAATCCAAATGGGCTAAGAAGTTCCAAGATTCATAGATATACAATTGAAGATATTGTGCCTGATGGAACAGTAGTTGATTCAGGTCAATGGGTTGCCACACTAGATCGCAGTGATCTTCAAAATAAAATTACGGATCAAGAACTTGAAGTTGAGAAGCTAGAAACACAATATGTAAAAACTCAGCTCGATACAACTTTAACGCTTAGGGCTGCTCGTGATGAGTTAATAAATTTAAAGTTTACTCTAGAAGAAAAGAAGATTATTGTTGATCAGTCAATTTATGAGCCACCAGCAACACAACGACAGGTGAAAATAGACTTTGAAAAAACACAAAGATCTTTAAAACAAAACATAGAGAATTATGAAATTAAAAAGCAAAAGGCACAGGCAGAAATGCGTGAAGTAGCTGCAAATTTGGAGAAAGCTAAGCGTGTTTTGAAAGAATTTAATAAGCTCAAAAATGAATTTATTGTAATGGCACCAAAGTCTGGAATGGTGAATTATAAACGTGATTGGAATGGGAAAAAGGTAGGTGTAGGTGGCCAGGTCAGTATGTGGGATAATGTGGTTGCAACCTTACCTAACCTGAGTGCCATGAACTCAAAAACATATGTTAATGAGATTGACATAAGTAAGGTAAAGAGAGGTCAAAAAGCGATTATAGAAGTAGACGCATTCCCAAATAAGAGCTTCACTGGTGTTGTATTTGAAGTAGCTAACATGGGGGAGCAAATGAGTAATAGTAATGCCAAGGTATTTGAGGTTATGATTCAAGTTGATGGATATGATTCCGTAATTAGACCATCAATGACCACTAAGAACAAAATAATTACAAGCACTATAGATTCGGTTATCTTTTTACCCATAGAATGTGTTAATGTATCTGATTCCATAAACTTTGTCTATACTCGAACAGGAAGAAAACAAGTAATGCCTGGTGAAATAAATGAAACAAGTATAATTATAAATGCAGGACTTGAGGCTGGTGATAAGGTATATCTGATTCCACCAGAAGGTGCCGATGAGTGGTCCCTATATATGCTGGATCAAGAAATAATTGAAAAGTTTAAACTCCTAGACAAGAAGATCCAAAAAGAATCTGAACCTTCTAATACTAAAAGATCGAACAAAAAAGGAAAAAGAAATTTCAACGGAAAAAGAAAAAAATAGGGACTAGGAGATAAAGACAATTATGGAGAGATATTTCTTAATACTATCTATTTCACTTGAAGCGGTAATTACAAATAAATTTCGTTCTATTCTTACTGCATTGGGAATCATATTCGGTGTTGCAGCTGTAATTGCAATGCTAGCGATAGGTAATGGAGCAAGACAAGAAATACTGGATCAAATAAAGCTTGTTGGATTAAATAATATTATAATTACACCAAAATCACAGGCTTTTTCACAAGACGATGCAGCCTCAGGTGATCAAGAAAGTAAGGAGATTAGTAAAAAATTCTCTCAGGGATTAAGCCTAAAGGATGCTAATAATATTTTTGAATCAATACCAACAGTTGAAAGTGTTAGTCCTGAGATTATATATTCCACCCCCGCAATTAGAAAAGGTAATAATTTGATGGTAAATTTGAGTGGAGTAACGGATGATTTTTTTACGTTGTTCAATCAAAAATTAAAAAAAGGAAATTATTTTAGTCCTGAACAGATTGAAATGGGAGCTCCAGTATGTGTGATAGGTCCCGAAGTTGTAGCCAAACTTTTTCCAAAAACTAATCCAATTGGGCGACAAATTAAATGTGGAGCTATATGGTTGAAAGTTATAGGAGTTCTGAAGGGTATTCCGGTAAGTAAAAAAGCCGAAGGTCTTGGAGTGAGTAGCTATAATCGAAATGTTTTTATCCCCATAAAAACAATATTGATGAGGTTTAAGGATAGGTCACTTATGGCCCAGTCATCAATGATGGGAGGAGGGACTGTAATGTTTTTTGGAGGAGGCAGAATGGTTACTTCAACATCATATGAAGCTTCTGAATCAGATAATCAGCTTAGTAAAATAGTAGTACAAGTAAAAGAGAGCTCTCAACTTGAATCTACCACTGAAGCAATCCGGCACATTTTATCAAGAAGACATATGGGAGTTGATGATTTCGAAATCAAAATTCCAGAACTACTATTGAAACAGGAGCAAAAAACAAAGGATATCTTTAATATTGTTTTGGGAGCAATTGCTGGCATTTCTCTTATTGTGGGAGGAATAGGAATCATGAATATAATGCTTGCCTCCGTTATGGAAAGGATTCGCGAAATTGGTGTGAGAAGAGCCATTGGAGCGACAAAAAAAGATATAATATTTCAGTTTCTGGCAGAAGCAATTTTAATAAGTATTACGGGAGGTCTTATAGGAATACTGGTAGGTGTAATAATGGCCAATTTAATTACTGCATCCACGGATATTAAAACAATAGTTTCTTTTGCTTCTATAATGCTTTCCTTTGGAGTTGCTGCAGGTGTTGGAATAATCTTTGGATGGTTACCTGCTAGAAAAGCTGCTGATCAGGATCCGGTTGAATCTCTACGTCATGATTAATTGAAGTTTTCAAAACTACAATTGAGTGACAATGTTATAATATTACCAAAACCATTCTTGAAATTGTCATTTCTGACTCATTAACAAGAAGAACAAATCTCTTATCCATCTCAAAAGGGATAAGTTAGGTAATTAAAATAACTAGTGATTATACTCCCAGTAATAATTCCATGGGATCTTTTGACCCAAATATCATTCTATTAGGATTCTCAAGTAGTTCTTTAACTTTCACAAGAAATCCTACGGATTCTCTTCCATCTATTATCCTGTGATCATAGGACATGGCTATATACATCATAGGGTGTACTTCAACTTTTCCGTTTATAGCTATTGGCCTTTCAACAATATTATGCATACCTAATATGGCACTTTGTGGAGGATTAATTATTGGTGTCGACATCATTGAACCAAACACACCTCCATTTGTGATTGTAAATGTACCTCCTGTCATTTCCTCAAGAGTTAATTTATTTTCTTTTGCCTTTATAGCCAGGTTTTTAATCTCTTGCTCTATTTTTGCCAAGCTCATACTTTCAGCATTTCTTAGAACTGGAACAACCAAACCTTTTGGAGCACTAATTGCTATGCTAATATCAACATATTCAAAACTTATAACCTCATCACCATTAATCTGTGAGTTAATCTGAGGGAACTCTGCCATGGCTTCTGTTACTGCCTTTGTGAAAAATGACATAAAGCCTAAGCCTACGCCATGTTGTTTTGCAAATGATTCCTTATATTTTTTTCTAATGTGCATTATTTGTGTCATGTTAACTTCATTGAACGTAGTTAACATGGCAGTTTCATTCTTAACGCTAACCAATCGTTGAGATAGTTTTTTTCTTAGCATTGTCATTTTTGCAGTACTACTTTCTCTGCCACCAGACCATGATGTTGATATTTCAGTGGGTTTATCAGATGATTTATTATCTGAAATATATTCAATATCAGCTTTCCCTATTCTATGATGTCTTAAGAAGTCGATGATATCTTTTTCACTCATTTCTTTTTCAGCCATTAGTTTACGAGCTACTGGCGAAATATTAAGATCATCCATAGCTGCTGGTTTCTCTGATTCCTTGTCCTTTGTCTCAGGTTCTTCAACAACTTTCTCTTTTGCCTCAGGTTCTTCACCCAATTCCTCTTGATCTTTTTCCTTTGTTACTTTGGTTTTTTTTCCTTTAGCCTTTGTGTCAATATGACCAATTACTGAATCTATTTCTACAGTTTCTCCTTCATGAACAAGTATTTTTAATTTACCTGTTGCTTTGGCAGCAATGCTAAGAGTAGCTTTATCAGAGTCAATTTCAACAATATCCTGATTTTCTTCTACGTGATCTCCATCGCCAACTAGCCATTCAGCAATTAGAATTTCTGTGATAGATTCACCTGGGCTTGGTACTGTTATTTCAACTTTCATGGAAGTATCTTGGTTACAGTTATCAAATTATATTTATTTTAATGGTTTAGATCCCGAATGATTAGTGCTCTCCATTTTATCTAATTTCATCTCTTCTAATTCCTTTTCGAAGGATTCCCATTTATTTCCAATACAACCCATCTTGCATTCATCATTTACATATGGGCAGTCACATAAACCAAATACGCTGTCTATGATTTTTTTCTGTCTAATGTTATGAAATTTAGGAGATCCGGTAGAAGGGCTACCACTAGCAGGCCTTGCCACTACGGTTATTTTAATCTCAGTTGTTAGTTTATTGAAAACATATTCCCATGCTCCCATATTTGACGGCTCTTCTTGCACCCAGTTATAGCTAGTTACATTATTATACCTTCTTAGAATTTCTTTAAGTTGAATCATTGGAAATGGATATAGCTGCTCAATTCGCACAAGAGCAACTTTTCCGTCAGCTATTTTTTCATTTTCCTCAAGTAAGTCGTAGTATATCTTACCTGTACATATTGCAACTTTTTTTACGAGCTCGGGTTTGGTAGTACTATCATCTATTATTTCTTTAAAGCCACCGGATGTAAAATCAGATGAGGGTGAAATACATCTTGAGTGACGCAATAGACTCTTTGGTGTAAATACTATCAAAGGCTTTCTAAATGGTCTGTACAATTGACGACGCAGAATATGAAAGAAATTTGCAGGAGTAGAGCAATTGGCAACTTGCATATTATTATCAGCACACAGTAAAAGAAACCTTTCCATTCTTGCACTTGAATGCTCTGGGCCCTGGCCTTCATAGCCATGTGGTAACAGAACTACTAAGTCATTCATCACATTCCATTTATCTTCTGCGCTACTAATAAATTGATCGAAAATAACTTGTGCTGTGTTTGCAAAATCGCCAAACTGCGCTTCCCATATTGTTAATTTATTGGGAGAGGCAAGAGAATATCCATATTCAAATCCTAAAACACCATATTCTGATAAACTAGAATTATAAATTTCAAATGATGCTTGATTCTTAGATAGGTGCTGCAGAGGAGTATACTTTTCTTCACTGTCTTCTATACTTAGCACCGCGTGCCTATGTGAAAAAGTACCACGCTCAACATCCTGACCACTAAAGCGAACAGGAATCCCTGCTTCAACAAGGCTACCATAGGCAAGAAGTTCACCCATGGCCCAATCAAATTTTCCAACACCTTCCACCATCTTCAACCTCTGGTTATGAAGTCTAACACTTTTCCTGAAGAACTTTTTATCAAGAGGTAATTCATTCAATTTTTTTACCAATCGTTTTAATGTTGTCTTTTTTATTGATGTATCCGGTGATTTCAAAAAATCACTTTCTTCAGCTTTTCTTATATCCTGCCATGTTTCAGATAGAAAATTATCAATGGTTGTTTTTTTAGCGGTTTTACCTTTTACGTAATTTTTTTCAAGCTTTTCTAATAACTGGGATTCTTCTTGCTCACATAACTCGGTATCAGTTATACCTTCTTTAATGAGTTGATCCTTGTATATTATATATGGATTAGGATGTTTTTCAATGGTCTTGTATAATGTGGGCTGTGTAAATCTTGGCTCATCACCTTCATTGTGTCCAAAGCGCCGATAGCATAGTATATCTATGAAGACATCTTTTTTGAATTTATTTCTGAACTCCATTGCCGTCTGAATACTATAAACCAATGATTCTGGATCATCTCCATTAACATGAAAAACAGGCGAAAGAGTTGTTTTTGCTACATCAGTGCAATAAGTTGATGATCTTGCATCAAGATAATCTGTTGTAAAGCCTATTTGGTTGTTGATAACCAAATGAATGGTTCCACCTGTTGAGTAACCAGCTAAGTCCTGCATTTGTAATACTTCATATACAACACCTTGGCCAGCTATTGAAGCATCACCATGAATTAATATTGGTGCTATCTTACTGGAATCACCATCATATATTTCATCAATTTTTGCTCGTGTGATACCCTCAACAACAGGATCTACAGCTTCTAAGTGCGATGGGTTTGGTGCAAGGGTAAATTTTATTTGTTTACCATTACTTGAATTTCTAGTAATGGTGTACCCAAGGTGATATTTAACATCTCCGAGTAAGCCTTCATTGTCGTATTCAACACCTTCAAATTCTGAGAACACATCTTTATAAGGTTTTCTTAGAATATTAACCAAAACGTTTAAGCGACCCCGATGCGACATTCCAATAATAAACTCTTTAATGCCTGTCTCAGAACCTTTTTCCATAATCGCATCTAACGCGGGTATAAGAGACTCGGCACCCTCCAATGAAAATCTCTTTTGACCTGGAAACTTCTTTTGTAGAAAAGATTCAAAAAAGACAGATCTGCGTAGTTTTTCAAGTATATATAATTTTTCATCATTTGAATATTCAGGACTATTTCTTTGACTCTCAAAATGATGTTGAAGCCAAGTTACCATTTCTAAATCTCTGATGAATAAAAACTCGACACCAATCGATCTACAATATGTTTGTTCTAAAAATGATACAATGTCTCTTAATTTTGCTCTTCCTATACCAAGTTTATGACCTGCATCAAATTCTCTGTCAAGGTCTTCTTCAGTTAAGTCAAAGTAACTTAGGCTTAACGAAGGTTTATATTCTCTTCTTTTACGAACGGGATTAGTTTTTGTAAATAGATGCCCTCTTCTTCTATAATCATTTATAAGGTTTATTACCTTAAATTCATCTGATGATGATAGTTCAGAATTCTTTGGGGAATAATTCTGAAATGCAAAATCCATTCCCTCAAAGAAACTCGCCCAACCTTCGTCTAGATCTGATGGGTTTTTTTTATATTTTTTATAAAGCTCTTCTATTGTAGAAGGATCTGAATTATTTAAGAAGCTGTATCTATCCATAACTGATGGTTAGTATATGACTTTTATGTTTTATTAGTCTGTAATTACTGCTGATTATGATTAATTTAAAAATATTAAAAGTAATGATTTCAGTTAAAGAAATCCCGAATTACCATGATTAATTGGTATCGGGATTATTATACATTTGTTACTGTTTATTCCGGGTGAATTGCTTCAACTGGACATACATCAGCACACGCTCCACAATCTGTACAAATATCCGGGTTAATTACATAAATATCTCCTTCTGTGATTGCTTCCACTGGACATTCATCGAGGCAGGAGCCGCATGCAGTGCAGTCATCAGTGATCTTATAAGCCATAGTCAGGTAATTTAAGTTAATAATTACTCTGCAAATATAAAGTTTTGTTCAATACACAATATTTTTTAGAGTAATTTTAAAAGAATCTAAAACATGCTTAAAAATGGTGTAACATTGGATAAAATATTGGTTCATGATTCAGGTACTCATGACCAAGGTATTCACATGATGCTGGCAAGTATGGAGACTCCAGAATCCTCGGTAGCAATTGGTGTAAGGAGAGAAGTTAAACGTGAAACATTCGAGGATAATATGTGGGAATCCATCGAATATGAAAAAGATAATACATGGTAATTAGATTAATTTTTTAATTATTGGTAATCATAGACTAAGATTTTTTAATTTTAGCGATTCTTAAAGTTAGGAAAGCAATTTTTCTGTTGTTTTTATCAATAATAAGAAACAGTTTTACTCGTTCAAACTACATTATAATTAACAAATATGACAAAAGGGTTACTAATAATACTTGCCGTAGTGATTGCGTTATGCAATAGCAGCTGTAGTACTGACATTGATATGTATGCTGAATATAAGGATATAACCATCGTATATTCAATTGTAGATATAGGTGATGATACAGCATGGGTAAAGATTACAAAGGCTTTTACTGGTCCTGGTAATGCATTGCTTTTAGCACAAAATTCAGATTCAAGTAATTATCTCTATAAATTAAATGCTTATATAACTGGTATTAAAAACGGAGTTTTATCTGAACCATTGATATTGGATACTATTACAATAAAAAATAAGGCCACAATTGATACAATAATAAATAACGAAGGAGATACAATTATTATTAATCCATTTTATGCGCCAAACCAATTGATGTATTATACTGCCACAAAATTGAACAAAGATTATGACTATTCACTAACAATTGAAAAAAATAATGAAGAGTCATTAACATCTTCAACGGGCATGGTAAATACTTTTTCTGTCAGTAAACCTGTTAATAGAATTGTTTTTTCAGAGACGGCAGATAATTCAATAGAATGGACTGCTCCCAAAAATGGAGTTATGTTTGAAGTTAGCTTAAAATTCAATTATACTGAATACGCTCCAGGATATTCGGATACGTTAAACAAATCAATTGGATGGTATGTGGGAACTAGAAATGCTAAAACATCTGATGGCGGGGAAAGTATGGATGTAAGTTATTCAGGCCCATATTTCTATAGCCTTCTCGTTTCAGAGCTTCCAGATGTACCAAATGTTACAAGGTGGGCTGGTAAAGTAGATATTACAATTGCTTCAGGATCGCAGGTTCTGGCAACCTACCTAGACATAAACTCAGGTGGAGCCTCCTTGCTAGAAGAAGTTCCTGTTTACTCCAATATTGATGGTGGAACCGGGATATTTGCATCTAGATACACAACTATTAAAGAAATACAACTGTCCACAACAACAGAGAGAAATCTTATTGAAAACTATAATTTAGGTTTCAAATTTAAGAACTAACCACTTAGAATTATTTCTTCGAATCTTATCTTTTTTCCTTACCTGATAATTTCTGCCTTTTTGTCACTTTTACTTGTTATTAGTTCATTAGTAATAATTTATGTCAAAATTTGCCTACTAAACAGAGTTTTGGCATAATCATTGACAAGTATTCTTAAGAAATTAAAAACTAGAAATAAAATATAATAGAATTATGGGAAAAATAATTGGAATCGACTTAGGAACAACGAACTCTTGTGTTGCTGTAATGGAAGGAAATGAGCCAGTTGTGATACCTAATAGCGAAGGTCGTAGAACAACCCCATCGATTGTAGCATTTACTGAAAATGGTGAACGCAAAGTTGGTGATCCTGCAAAACGTCAGGCAATCACTAATCCAGTTAATACGGTATACTCCATAAAACGTTTTATGGGAAATCGTTATGCAGAGATGGGTAAGGAGATAGGTCGTGTTACCTATAAAGTAGTAAAGGGTGATAATGATACTCCACGAGTTAAAATTGAAGATAGGCTATATTCACCACAAGAAATTTCCGCAATGGTTCTTCAAAAAATGAAGAAAACTGCTGAGGATTATCTTGGTCAAACTGTTTCAGAAGCAGTTATTACTGTTCCTGCATATTTTGATGATTCAGAACGTCAGGCTACTAAAGAGGCCGGAGAAATTGCAGGTCTAACGGTGAAGAGAATAATAAATGAGCCCACAGCTGCTGCACTTGCATATGGTCTTGATAAGAAAAAAGAAGATGCTAAAGTTGCAGTATTTGATTTGGGTGGTGGCACATTCGATATAAGTATCCTAGAATTAGGAGATGGTGTGTTTGAGGTAAAATCCACAAATGGTAATACTCATCTTGGTGGTGATGATATTGATCAGGTTATTATAGACTGGCTAGCAGATGAATTTAAGAATGATGAAGGTTTGGACCTTAAGAAAGATCCTATGGCTCTTCAGCGTTTAAAGGAAGCTGCTGAAAAGGCTAAGATTGAATTATCAAGCACTACGGAGACGGAAATCAATTTACCATATATTATGCCAGTTGATGGTGTGCCAAAACACCTTGTAAGAAAACTAACTAGAGCTAAATTTGAAATGTTGGCTGATAAACTTTTTCAGGATACAATAAAACCTTGTACAGATGCATTGAAAGATGCAGGTTTAAATGCTTCTGATATTGATGAAGTTATTTTGGTTGGAGGGTCAACACGTATTCCAGCAATTCAGGAAATTGTTAAGAAAATATTTGGAAAGGAACCTTCAAAAGGTGTAAACCCAGATGAAGTAGTTGCTCTTGGAGCAGCAATTCAGGGTGGTGTTTTAACAGGTGAGGTTAAGGATGTACTATTACTTGATGTAACGCCATTAACTCTTGGTATAGAAACAATGGGTGGAGTTATGACTAAACTCATCGAATCAAATACAACCATACCAACTAAAAAATCAGAGACATTTTCAACTGCTGCGGATAATCAACCATCCGTTGAAATTCATATTTTGCAGGGTGAACGTCCAATGGCAAATCAGAATAAGAGTATAGGTAAATTCCATCTTGATGGAATTCCACCATCTCCTCGTGGTGTTCCACAAATTGAGGTAACATTTGATATTGATTCAAATGGTATTTTAAATGTTTCTGCAAAAGATAAAGCTACAGGAAAGTCTCAAAGTATTAGAATTGAAGCTTCATCAGGATTATCAGATGAGGAAATCAAGAATATGAAAGCCGAAGCCGAAGCAAATGCTGACGCTGATAAAGTTGAACGAGAAAAGATTGATAAATTAAATGCAGCAGATGCATTAATATTTCAAACTGAGAAGCAACTGAAGGAATACGGGGATAAATTACCTGATGATAAGAAAGTAGAAATTGAAGGTGCACTTGAAGAGTTGAGAAATGCTCATAAGAGTCAAGATCTAGATGCATTGGATGCTTCAATGGAAAAGCTAAATGGAATCTGGCAAACTGCAAGTGAAGCGATGTATAAAGATACAGAAGCACAGCCAGGAGCAGAAGCAGATGGTCAACCAGATGGAAATCCTGATGGAGGTACACCGGGTGATGATGAAGTTACTGATGTCGATTTCGAAGAGGTCGATGATAAGTAGAGCTTAAAACTAAAATAATTAAAGAGCGTTGCATAATTGTAACGCTCTTTTTTTTTGCAATTTTTTATCTGCATTTTTTAAATGGGAATTATTTTTGTTTGGTGGCTAATCTGCCGGCTAATTATCAGATAATGAGGCTAAAATAACAACTGGTTATAATAAATATGAGATTAATATTTTAACAAACCATAATTATAACACTAAATATGAAAAAAGTATCAACAGATGTTAATAACTATAACCGGTCTTTTTATTAAAAAATAAAGTAAAAAAGGTAATTTAGAAGCCCTTTTAAAATTTGAAATTAAACTAATTAAATAATTTATTTATGAAGAAATTTACACTTTTTGCAGTAATAGTAATGCTGTTTAGCTTATTTGATGGAAATTCTACTTATGCTCAGAACCTTGCTTTGAACGGTGGATTTGAAGACTGGACAGTTAATGGAGCAGCTGGGCCTGCTGATGATTGGTCTTTATCCTCTACAAGCAGCACAGGAGCTCAAGAAACAACAAATGTACGAACAGGATCTTATGCTACAAACCTTACTTGGACAACTACTAGTACCATTAGGTTTGAACAAACAGTAGCAATTACAGCTGGTAATAATTATAACTTTTCATTTTGGGCGTTAGATAATGATCCTGCTGGAAGAGTAAGAGTAGCAGTTCGTTGGTATGATTCTGGCGGGTCATTTATAAGCGGATATTATGGAGATTATTCATCTGATAACTCAAGTTGGCAGCAGCTTAGTAGTGGGTCACAAACCGCTCCTGCGTCAGCAGTGGATGCTCACATAGAAATTAGGGGTTATGATGTTAGTTCTGGATGGTCAGGTTCTGCAACTGTATATCTTGATGATGCTGAATTTGTTCAGATAACTTCGCTTGAAATAAGTAAAGCATATGCAATAAGCGAAACGGCTGTTGATGTGGTTTATTCTGCATCTGTAAGCTCTGTCAGCGCTACTGATTATTCGCTTACAGGAACTGCATCTATCACATTTTCTGGTGCTAGTATAGATGGTTCTGATAATACTCTAGTACATCTTACTGGCGCATCTGTAAATATGGTTGGAGATATAACTGTTGATAACCTTGCTGATGCTGCAAATGCCGACAATTATGATTTCTATGCTGGCATTATGCCCATTTATTATACCAATACCACTAATCCAACAGGTACAATGAATAATTCTGAATTGGCAACATTTAGTGGGATAATTAGTGCCAATGATGATTACAATAATGTGTGGATTAGCGATGCAAGTGGTGCATATAATGGAGTTCTAATATATAGTAGCAGCTTTGATGCACTTGTTGATGTGGGGGATGAAATTCTTATGACTGCTGACAGGACCACATACAATAACCTGTCTGAACTTGAAAACCCAGAATTAATTTCAACAATAACAACAGGAAATACTCCCTATGGACCGGATGTAATTCCTGGATCTGATATTGACCAGTCCATTTCTGCTGATACAAACCCAGGTGAAAAATGGGAAGGTCAACTCGTAAAAATAGAGAACTTCACAGTTGACTCATATGTTGATTATGACTACACTTGTAGTTGGTCTGATGGCTCAACAACTTATTATTTTCATGTTGGAGATAATGTAGATTACCACCTGAATAATATTACTTTAAATGTTGGTGATACATACTCAAGTATAACGGGTGTTGTCGACTGGACAGGTTCTGGACCTTATTACAGGATTAACCCTCGTCAACAATCTGATGTCGTAGCTAGCTCAGCCACCGCTCGTATTGTTGGATCAATGCAAGGTTGGAATACAACTGACCCTGATTATGTAATGTCTTTAAATGCAAATGGTTTGTACGAGCTAACCAAAACATTATCAGCAGGAGATTGGGAATATAAGGTTCTTGAGGGTGATGATTGGGGACAGCCAAATTATCCAGCAACTAATCAACATGTTATTTTAACTGGTTCCGAAGATGTGACATGGAAAGCTAATATCACAGCAGAATTAGTAACTCACACTTTACCAGTTGTAGCAGGTAACTTTATGTCAGTTATCGGAGGTAATGACTGGGACCCAACCGAATTGATGGGAGAGATGTCGGATCCAGATGGAGATGATATTTTCATATTAGAATTGACAATTCCAGCAGGTAGTTATGAGGCTAAAGTTGCACTTAACAATAATTGGGATCAAAGTACAGGTGGTAATGTAGCTTTTACAACAGATGGAGTTAATCCAACTACATTCACCTACGATTTCCCAAATAATCTAACTACAATATCAGGTCCACCACCACCATCCGCTACAGTAACATTTATTGTTGAGGACACTATAAATAAAAATTACGACGGATTTTATCTCAAAGGTTCATGGGATGCCAATGGCCAATATGATCCTTCATGGGGTGGGGGTGTAGAACATTCTCAGTTTTATGATGATGGTACTCATGGTGATGCTGTTGCCGGTGATAATATTTGGACTTGTCAGCAAGATCTTGTTGTTGATGGTGGCTCCAATACATGGGAATGGGGAGTTAATGATACTGAGCATTTCTGGATTGCTGGTAATTGGCAGTTTACAGTACCAGATCAAAACCCACAAACTCAAATATGGCTTGTGCCTGATGTGGAAGATCTTGTAATTAATGAGATAATGTATAACTCACCGGGTACTGATGAAGAGTGGATTGAATTATATAATAACTCAGATCAGACTATTAATCTTGAAAACTGGAGAGTCTGTGATAATGACCAGACCCATCCTAATATTGTAATTCCCGCAGGTTACTCAATAGATGCAGGTGCCTACTTTACAATATCCATAGCATCTGGTGGTAATTTTCCTTTTACACCTGATTTTGATGGAACAGGGAACTTTGGTCTTAACAATGGAGGTGATGCGGTTAGATTATGGAGAGCTGATAATCTCCTAGTTGATGTTGTTGACTACGACGATGGTTCGCCATGGCCAACTCAACCTGATGGTAATGGCCCATCATTATCACTTATCGATCCAAGTTTTGATAATGCCCTTGGAGAAAGTTGGGATGCAAGTCTTCAAGATGGCGGAACTCCAGGAGCTGAAAATTTTCCTCCACTTCCATATACTATAGTTACTTCTCCAAATGGTGGAGAGGTGATTACCCAAGGAGATATGTTTGAAATAACATGGGAATATGATTTATGGACAGGTGATATTGATATTTTTCTAACCAAGGAAGGGAATGATCCTCAGCTTATTGTATCTAATATTTCCATTGGAGATTTAAGTTATAACTGGACTGTTATGGCCACACAACAACCTGGTGCTGATTACAAAATACTAATTCAGCCAACGGACCCTTTAAACCCTGGTGATGATAGTGATGATTATTTCCAAATTAATGAAGCGGTTTATATTCCTAATCTTGTAATCACAGAAATTATGTACAATCCTCCAGAATCAGGAGGTGACTCACTCGAGTTCATAGAAATCTATAATAATGATGATATTGCTGTAGATATGGATGGATATTCATTTACTGCTGGAATTGGATTTACTTTCCCAAGTGTTATGTTGAATCCATCTGAATATTTATTGGTAGCAATAGATTCAGCAGCCTTTAATGGTACTTTTGGAGTTACAGCACTTCAATGGACAGATGGTGCTTTGAGTAACGGTGGTGAGTCAATTGAACTTAGCGATAGTTACTTGAATATAGTTGATTCACTAACTTATGATGACAATATGCCATGGGATACATTGGCAGATGGACATGGTCCATCTCTAACATTATGTAATCCTGATGCGGATAATTCAGCAGCTGAGAATTGGACAGCTTCAGTAAATTTTGCGGCAGTTAATGCTGACGGAGACTCAATTTATGCTACTCCAGGATTTGAATGTCAAGTGATGTTTATGCCGGGTTTTTCAGCTGATATTACCTATATATCAGTTGGTGAAAGTGTAGTCTTTACAGACGAATCAATAGGAGATCCAATAGAATGGATATGGACATTTGAGGGAGGAACCCCAGATACATATAGTGGGCAAACACCACCACCTATTGTTTATAATGAGGAAGGAACATGGGATGTTAACCTATATATATCAGATGGGGTAAATAATGGTGACTTAACCTACTATGATTACATCGAGGTAGTAAACTTCCCTCCTCCAACAAACCTTCAGGCTGAAGTTGGTCCTGAGGATGATGTTCAGCTAAATTGGAATGCTCCAGTTTCTAGCAGCTATTCTGATGATTTTGAGTCATATGAAGATTTTGTAATTGATTTCTCACCATGGACTAATATAGATGTTGATGGTAGCACAACTTATGGTATGACAAATGTCGCTTGGCCAAATGCATATGACCCACAATCATTTATAGTATTTAACCCTAGTCAAACAGTTCCTCCAGTTGATGATTTAGTTCCTCATTCTGGTAATAAGCTTGCTGCTTGTTTTGCATCAGTAACGCCGGCTAATGATGATTGGATGATATCACCTATGACTAATATATCAGCAAGTCATAGCGTAACCCTATGGGCAAAATCATACACAGATGAATATGGACTTGAGAGGTTTAGAGTCGGAGTATCAACAACTGGTACAGATCCTTCTGATTTTACAATTATATCATCGGGAGACTATATTGAGGTTCCAGCAGATGAATGGACAGAGTATACTTTTGACTTGAGTTCTTATGCTGATCAAAATGTTTATGTTGGTATACAATGCGTATCTAATGATGCATTTATATTATTAGTAGATGATTTCTCCATTGGAGCCTCAAAATCAACATTTGCATTTAATAATATGACAAGTGGTATTGGAAGACACTCAAAGGATATTAGTTTTACTTCAGAACCAGCATCAGCTTATGTTGCATCACCAACTACTAATCGTAGTGTAGCTGCAGATTTGCTTGGATATAACGTATACAGAGATAGTGATCAGATTAATGCATCACTTGTTGAGGTAACGGAGTATAATGATCCAGAACCTACAATCGGCTCTCACGATTATTATGTTACTGCAGTATATGACGGTGGTGAATCGGGGCCTTCAAATGTTGTATCAATTATAGTTACAAGCATTTTAGAAAATGAAAATTCTAAAGTGAATGTATATCCAAATCCTACTGATGGAGAATTTGTAATTGAATTTGATTCTCAGGTAACAGCAGATATTCAACTAATTGATATTACTGGAAAAAATGTTTTTAACACAACGTTAATTCAGTCTGAACAGATTAATATCAAAGCCTTAGAAAAAGGACTTTATTTTGTAAGAATCTTGGATATCACAAATGATAATTTGACAGTCAAAAAATTGGTTGTTAAATAACACAAAATTTTTAGTATAATTAATACAAACCAGGTACAGATATGTATCTGGTTTGTTATTCAATTCAATAAAATTAATTTTAACTTAATAAATATGAAAAAAACAATTTTACTCTTATTAGTCTCCATTGCTATCACTGGCTTAAATGCTCAAAACCTCATGGTGAATGGCGATTTGGAAAGTTGGGATAACTCAACTACTCCTACTGGATGGGATGTTTTTGATAATGTTACTCAGGATGATGTAGTTGTATTTGAAGGAATATATTCTGCAGCTCAAATGTCTGATAATAGTTCTCAAAAATTACGTCAGGATGTATATAATATAGTGGGTGGACAAGAATATACTATCAGCTACTATTACCTTGATAATTCCACAACAGCTAAGACAAGGATATGGTCATACTGGATGGATAATGGAACATACCTTGATGATGATGAAGAAGTTTTAAGACCATCTGAATATAGCGTTGAAAATTCAGAGTGGCAACATTATTCGGTAACATTGACAGCTCCTTTAACAGCCAATGAATTTCGATTTGATGTTAGAACATACAAACAAGACGGTGCTTTTGGAGGTATTAACTATTTCGATGACTTCTCAGTTTCAGGTCAAACAGTTGTTTATCCTGAACCATCAAACTATCCCTCCGATTTTAGTGCTGCTATTTCGGGCTTAAGCATTGATTTGAGTTGGGTAGATGCCACAGGTGATCAATTACCTACTGGATATTTAATATTGGGAGAGCAAACATCAAATCCTACATTTGAATTACCAATGGATGGAATGCCTGTTGATAATGATATGGATTGGTCCGATGGAAAAGTTGCTGTAAATGTGGGATACGGTGTAGGTAACTACTTGTTTAGTGCACTCTCCACAAATCAAGCATATTCTTTTATTATATTTCCTTTTACAAATACAGGATCTAACATCGATTATAAAAATGATGGAACACCACCCCAGACCTCAGGAACTACATCTGATGTTACAATGATATTACAGGAACCATTTAATAGTGATTTGGGTGTATTTAGCTCATACAGTGTTACTGGTGATCAAGAGTGGGAATGGGCTGATTATGGCGATCCTCCAGGATGTGCCAAGGGAAGTGGTTATTCTGGTGGTCCTGTAGTTAATGAAGACTGGCTAATATCTCCAGAATTAGATTTAGAAGGTTTTTCCAATATAACTTTTAGTTTTGATCATGCCAGAAACTATGGTACCAATGATGGCTTAGAAATTGTTATTTCAAGTGACTATGATGGTAGTGGTGATCCAAATAGTGCAAATTGGGATGTTCTTACCAGTGAATTTTTATTTCCTGTGGAAGGTACTTGGACATTTATGGATGCAGGAACCGTTGACATAACATCTTATGCAAGTGATGCTGTATATCTAGCATATATCTATACAAGTACTTCTGATGATGCCGCTACTTGGGAGATCGATAATGTTGAGGTTCTTGGTATAATGTCAACTGGAATTATTGATAATTCAATAAGTCAGATTTCCTTGTTTCCTAACCCAGCCAGCAATTTGGTTAATATCCGGTCGGATTTTGATGGTGAGTTAAGTATTTACTCAGTTGGAGGAAAGCTTTTGATTAGTAATCATGTCTCAATTGGAAATAATTCCATTGATATTTCAGAGTTAAATGTAGGTATGTATATTGTTAGAACTCTTGTAAAAGATGGGACTAACCAATATGGCAAGCTGCTTGTAAAGTAATAAATAAGATTTAATTGCCAAAAGGACCTCTTTTAGACCAAAGAGGTCCTTTTTTTTTATCTAAGGTTTTGACATGTACTTTATAATTAAAATTGCAAACATTTTTTGTAATTTTATTTGTGCTTTTACGTTAGACAATTGATAGCTACTAAATGATAAAACAAATCCTTACATTAATTTCAACAATAGCCTTCATGGCCGTTGTTTCCCAGTCATTGGATGCCATAAGGATCGAAGTTCCAGCTGACTTAAATGCGGAAGCATATAATATAGAGCCATTGGGTAAGAATGGTGTTATTATATTTTATGTAAGTAATGAGTTGGACGCAGAATCAAAGCGTAAGTGGTATTTTGGATTATTTGATACTAATCTAGATCAGCAGTGGCTAAAGTTTGTTTCACTAACGGATAACCTAGAATATATAACAACAAGGAAATCAAAAGGTAAGATATATTTCTTGTTCAAAAACTCATCAAGCGACAGGTCTGGTAATGGTTATTACGAAATAGTTACATATGAAATAAAAAATCAAAGCTTCACTAAAATCACAGGATCAATACCTGGAAAATCTGAATATGCAGGCTTTGATATTATTAATGATATGGCATGTCTTGCTCTAAATCTAAAAAAGCAAGAAACAGATTTAGTATTCATAAACCTTAATAACGGAGATTTAACTCCAGTAAATATTGATAAGGGAATACCAGGTTATATACATAGTGTTTATTCAGAAAATAAATCAAAAACATTTTATATTGCCATGAAACAAAATGTCAACAGACGATATATAAGTGAGCATATCCTAGCCTACAGTATTTTAGGAGAAAGAAAATTCAACTTAAAAGTATCCAATACTGAGCCGCTAAAGTATTTTGATGACTTTACTTTTATTTCAGATGGATCCGAAGATGTTAATATTATGGGTACCTACAGTATAATAACTGGTAAGAACCTATCATTTAAGGATGTTGAAGATAATGATGAAGACAGAAGCGCCGGGATGTTTTTTTTGAGTTTATCAGGAGAAAATCAGGAAACTCTAAAGTATCATGATTTTATGGGTTTTGGTAATATTACAGGAGCCATTGGCATTGATAACTTTAATACTTCAAAATTAACGGTTGACTCAGCTAATACCTCAAGGAATTTGGTTACTGTTGCATTCAACCTTAATAGTCCTTTGGCTTATAGAGCGCCAAATAACACTTATATTTTTTCCGTGGAAGTATATCAGCCATACTATAGAACTGAAACTAGGATGGATTATGATTTTTATGGACGGCCTTATCCTTACACTTATAATATTTTTAGTGGCTATGATTTTTACGATGTAATTATAGCTGGAATATCTAAAAAAGGTGAACTTATTTGGAGTAATGATTTTAGAATTGAAGATATGCTGACTTATTCCCTAAAACGCAAGTCTGTTGTATTCAATGATGATAACTTTATAACTCTAGCTTATGTTAATAATGGAAATGTAATATCACAAACTGTTGAAGGATCAACTGACATTGATAGAAGTGCAATGAAGATTGGCACTGACTTTCCACAAGATAAAGTTACACAAGAAGAGAATAGCCATATTATAGGGTGGTATGATGATGTTTTTATTATTTACGGATATCAAAAATTAAGAAATAGAACTCTTGAAGATAAATCAACACGAAATATATTTTATGTTAATAAAATTGCCTACAAGTAACCCCAATAAACATGAGTAAAATTTTATTTATTTATAGATATATCAAATTTTTAGTTAAGTCAAAAACAAGGTATACTATTCATTCTGACTTTGTCTATGATTTTATTAATAAAGTGCTGCGAGATAAAACAAGGTACAAGGATTACAATTTACTTTGGGAAAACCGAAATAAGTTTGCTTCAAGTGTAGATCAAATAGAAACAGTTGATTTTGGATCGAAATCGGGAATAAAGAGTTATAAGACAATCATATTACCGCTTAATAATATTGTTAAATCAAGATCACATTCTAAATCTAGAATGGAATTGATATACAGAATAGTGAAAAACCAATCTCCAGCAAATGTTCTTGAATTTGGAACTTGCGTTGGAGTAAGTTCTTCATACATCAAGAAAGCATATCCCGAATCTAGATTTATTACGATGGAGGGTTGTGCTAATCTTGCAGCAAAAGCCCAGGATAATTTTTCTGAAAATGGGCTGTCTCATGTAGAAATAGTTGTTGGTAATTTTGACAGTATTTTGAATAGTGTACTTAAAAAATTTACCACACTTGATTTTATATTCTTCGATGGTAATCATAGAGAAATTCCAACAATTTCCTATTTCGAAAGTTGTGCAGAACTATCGAACGAAAATAGTATTTTTGTGATTGATGATATTCATTGGTCCAAGGGAATGGAAAATGCTTGGAACAAGATAAAAGCAGATAAAAGAGTGAGTGTTTCAATTGACCTGTTTTGGTTTGGTATTTTATTTTTTAGAAAGGGGATTTAAAAACAGGATTTTGTACTCAGATATTAATTTGAAAAAATATATAATGCCGAAAAATATAATCGAGTTCGAGGGTATATCTAGATTCTTTCATGTAGGAAATGAGGTTGTTAAGGCACTACGTGAGGTAAGCTTAACAATCGAGGATAATGAGTTTGTAGCTATAATGGGACCATCGGGTTCTGGAAAGTCTACAATGATGAATATTCTTGGTTGTTTGGATACTCCGACAGCGGGTAAATATCATCTAAATAGCCAGGATGTAAGTGAGATGTCTGATAATGACCTTGCAGAGGTGAGGAATAGAGAAATAGGTTTTATCTTTCAAACCTTTAATCTTCTTCAAAGATCCACAGCATTGGAGAATGTTATGTTACCATTGATTTATTCTGGTATTAGTAAATCAGAGAGGCAAAATAGGGCAATGGAGAAGTTGGATGAGGTGCAGCTATCCGATAGGGTTAAACATAAGCCAAATGAATTATCAGGAGGACAGCGTCAAAGAGTAGCTGTTGCCCGTGCATTGATTAATAATCCTTCCATAGTGCTTGCCGATGAGCCCACAGGTAATCTTGACTCAAAGACATCCATTGAAATAATGGGGTTGTTAGAAAAGATACATAAGATAGGAAATACAATTATTGTAGTTACTCATGAAGAAGACATAGCACTGCATGCTCACAGAATTATAAGAATGTTAGATGGTAGAATAGCCTCTGATGAGAAAAATAAGACAATTCGCACAATTAAGGATTATGGAACTGTTGATAAATAAACAATTTAAATTTTAAACATTGAAGATATATACAAAAACTGGTGATAAGGGGATGACTGCCCTGATTGGTGGGCAAAGGGTTCCAAAACATCACATACGCATTGAATGCTATGGTACTATTGATGAGTTGAGCTCATGGGTTGGACTTATTCGTGATCAGGATATTTCTGAAAGTATAAAAGAAGTATTGTTTGAAATCCAAGATAGATTATTTACCATTGAATCTTTACTGGCATCTGACTCTAAAAATGAGTTTAATCTGCCAGGATTGGATGAAAGCGATGTGAAATTATTAGAAAAACAAATAGATCATATGAATGAGAATCTTCCTAACTTAAGTTCATTCATTATATCGGGAGGCCATACCATTGTCTCCTATAGTCATATAGCAAGAACAGTATGTCGTAGGGCTGAAAGGTTGGTTTTGAGGTTAAGTGAGGAATATGACATCGATAATCTAGTACTTGTTTATTTAAATAGGCTCTCTGACTACTTATTTATTCTGTCTCGCAGAATTGGTCATGATCTTGGTGTGTCAGAAAATCTTTGGAAGCCCCGGATGTAGAGCTATTTAAACATTTTTATTATTTATTTGGATTTTTTTAAAAAACGATTACTTTTGCAAAAAAATTAATTTAGATGTATTGGACTTTAGAGTTAGCCTCAAAATTAGAAGATGCACCCTGGCCAGCAACCAAGGATGAGTTGATAGAGTGGGCGATACGCACAGGTAGAGCTTTGGAAGTTGTCGAGAACCTAAGGGAGATTGAGGATGAGGGTGAGGCATATGATCGTATAGAAGATTTATGGCCTGACTATCCAACCAAAGAAGATTTCTTCTTTAACGAAGATGAATATTAAAATATTTGAAAAACATAAAACGGGCTTCATATTGTTGCCCGTTTTTTTTGTCTGTATTTTCTCCTATTTCTTTTTGCAAATTAGCAATGTATGACTTACTCCAATGTCTTTAATTATTTTGTCCACATAAAAGTTTGACATTTCCAGAAGTTCAATCATATCATCGGAATGATACATTTGACTATTTCCGTTTGCCATTGCTGTAAAATAAAGTGAAGTTGCATGCAGACTATATGTTGAGGCTTCAAATTCCTGCATATCCCAATATGTTTCTAAAATATATAAAGCTCCTTTGCTATCAAGTGCATCAAAAGACCTACGAAGCAAACCAAGTATTTCTTCTTTGGAGAAACAGTCCAGAAATTGGCTCATCCAAACTATGTTGTGACCCTTGGGGAATGGAATATCGTTATTGAGTAAATCGATTGAATGTGTGCTTATCCTATCGGCTAAACCATCATCTTTAATATTAATATCTGCTTCATTAATTTGACCAGGAAGGTCTAGAATAGTCATATGTACATTTTCAATATTTTTAGCACAGAATATGGAAAACTTGCCTGTATTACCACCAACATCAAGAATGTATTCTGGTTTGTTAGATTCAATGTGTTCTAGCAACTCTGGGAATGCTTGGTCGGAGTAGTAATGGTCAAATGCGAACCAACTTTTCCTCACTTGATCAGGTAGTTCAGATAATCCTTCATAAATGGTACTCCATTCTCCAAAAACCTTTAATCCTTCTGGCCTTCCATGTTTTATGGATTCTTCAAGATGGTTCATCCCCAAATAATTAACATCATGAGTAAAATTCATATTAATTCTTGTTAACTCATCGGAAATAATAAAATATCCTGTTTTGGTTAGGAAATATTTTTCATCTTTTATTAATACCATTTCCAAGCTAATGGCTGCCTCAAGTAATACTTTCACACCGTAAACGGATAGCTTAAGCTTTTGTGATATTTCTTTAACTCCTGAGCCATTACGTTTATTCTTCAAAAGAAATTCAAGAATACCTAAATTCCTTAGGGCTCTGGCTGCCTGAAACATAATGGGGGCAAACGCTATTTTTTGCGCATCAAATTTTGCTTGTAATGCTGATTTTGAATCTGAACCGTAATTCTTCATTGTAAACTCTTTTATTAATTCCAAAAATAATAATAATTAAACCATTGTTCAGGATGTTTTAATAGTGCCTTTTCCATAATTAATATGTAATCTGATATAATAACTTTTAGCATTGCTTTGCGTTGTTCCAAGTTCCGGGAATTGGTATAGAGTTTTGGTGAAGTGGATGAAAATTGATAGTGTGTATTGGTTTCTTTTAAGGCAGTTACAAATACTACTGGCTTATTGTATTTTAGTGCAAGATAAAATGGTCCTGTGGGAAATTTAGCAGGTTTGCCAAGAAAATTACTAGTTATAAATTTTGACCCTTCGAGAAACCTATCTCCATGAATCGCTACAATTTGTTTTGCGGCAAGAGCATCTTTTATTTTAAATAGATGAGACATATCGTCTCTAATGGGTATAATATTTAATTTTTTATGCTTCATGGTATTGTCTAGCATAGCTTTTATATTTTTATGTTCCGCATCAAGCATTACTATATGAACTTTAGTGTTTATTCTCTTAAGCAAATGGCCTGCTATCTCCCAGTTTCCAATGTGGGCACTAATTATAAGCCCTCCTTCATTATCAGCCAAAAAATTTAAATGTTCTTCGCCATGAAAGTCGAATGTAAATTTATTTTTTATGCCAGCCATGAGCACAACTTTGTCAATAATTACCTTGCCGAAGGTAATATTGTTGAGTAATAAGTATCTGATTGATTTAAATATTCCAAATCCAAGTATTTTATTAAAATAGAAATACATGGGCTTAGATGCTTTGTGTGCAAATAAAACAAAGTATGTTGCTACGAAATATAAAAGAAAATATGCGGGTTTTATTCCAAAGGAATTAAGTAAAAAAAGAAATATCCGGTAACCGGTAGTTCCTCCTCGTGTTTTGCCTTTCCAGGATGACATTACTTATTTGAATGTTCAACAATGAAATCGTATAAATCTTGAAGTACAATAATCTTTTCGATGTATTCACTAGTAACTTTTACACCAAACTCTCTTTCAATAATTACTGCAATGTCAACAAAATCAAGGCTCTCTATATCAAGATCATCTTTTATTAGTGCATTTGGGATTAATTGGTCTTCTTCAAGCTCAAACTCATCAATCAAAAATGCATTTACCTTTTCTTTTACTTCCTCTAAGCTCATTTTTTTGTTGATTTTAAGGCAAAATTAAAAAATAATTCAATTATAGATTATAAATATTTTTGCTCTTAATGTATCTATTGCATATTTCTAATCACAAGGGTTGAATTAGTACCTCCAAAGCCAAATGAATTTGACAGAAAAGTATTTATTTTTGAGTCGGTTCGTTTTGTTATAATATTCAATTTAGCACTATGCTCATCGGGGTTTTCAAAGTTTATATTTGGTGCTATAAAGTTATTCTTTGCCATAATAAGTGAGTAAATAATTTCACTTGCTCCACCCATCCACATTTCATGACCAGTCATACTCTTAGTTGAACTTACAGGCACTATTCCTTTGTCGAAAACCTTAAAAATAGCTTTTGCTTCATTTTCATCTCCTACTGGTGTTGAAGTAGCATGCGCATTAAGATAATCAATTTCTTTAGGATTAATTTTTGCATCTTTAAGAGCCCTTTCCAAAGACCTAACTGGACCTTCAACGTTTGGAATAGATATATGCTCACCATTTGAAGCAAAACCGTACCCAGTAACCTCTGCAATAATTTTAGCTCCCCTCTTTTTTGCCGACTCATAGCTCTCTAGAATAACAGTTGCACCACCACCACTGGGAACTAGGCCATCCCTGTCTCTATCAAAAGGCCGTGAGGCTGTTGTTGGTGAATCTTCCCTTATTGAGAAAGCGTTTATCCCATCAAAACTTCCCATGGACAATGCGTTAATCTCTTGTGCACCACCGCAAACAATGGTGTCTTGTAGCCCTTGTTTTATCATAAGGTACCCCATTCCAATTGCGTGAGAACCACTTGCACATGCCCCACTAATGGTGAAATTTATCCCTTTTAACTTTAGGATAACACTTAGGTTCATTGATACGGTTGAATTCATAGATTGGAATATAGATGCCGATCCAACTAACATTGTGTCTTTTTTATCTCTGATTAGGTCAGCAGCTTCTATTACGGCTGTTGATGAGCTATCATTTCCATAAATGATTCCAACTTCATTTTCTTTTAGAAAGCCTTCATCAATTCCAGCATTATTTATGGCTTCAACTGTTGCCATGTAAGCGTATTCACCCTGCTCTGCTAAACCAACCCTCATTCTGCGAGATAGAATGCCTTTTAATGTGGGCCTTTCAATGTATCCAGTTAATGATGATCTAAACCCAAGGTTTTTGCGCATTGGATCAATAATGACTCCTGAATTGCCAGTGTATAATGATTGTGTAACCTCATCAATATTACACCCAATAGTTGAGTAGATCCCCATTCCTGTTATTACGACCCTATTCATCTTATTAAGTGTATAAACCTCCGTTTATATTAATTACTTCCCCGGTAATGTATGAAGAATTATCACCCGCCAAAAAATCAACTAGGTGAGCAACTTCTTCGGTGTTTCCAAACCTATTTACTGGGATGAGAGTCTTAAGCTGTTTCTCATCAAGGTTTTTTATCATTTCAGTTTTAATATATCCAGGAGCTATTGCATTAACAGTGATTTTCTTTTTTCCGACTTCCTGTGCAAGAGCTTTCGATGCCCCAATGATACCTGCTTTGGCGGCAGAATAATTTGTTTGACCTGGTAGTCCCTTTAATCCCGAAAGGGAAACAATATTTATTATACGCCCCCATTTATTAATAATCATATCTTTTAATAGAGACTTTGTTACATGAAAAAATCCGTTTAAGTTGGTATTAATAACCGAATTCCATTCACCCTCTTCCATCCATATCATAAGGTTATCTTTAGATATGCCAGCGTTATTAACAAGCACACTTATGTGATTATCATTATTGTCATTCTTCCATTTCCCCAATGCTGATTCAATTGCCTTTTTACTTGATACATCAAACCTTATGGTTTCTCCTTTTCCACCTTCTGATTCAATTAGCGATAATACTTCGTCAGCAGATTTCTTATTAGAATTGTAATGTATAAGCACATGAAAACTGCTTCTAGCGAGTTGAAGGCAAACCGCTTTACCAATACCACCCGATCCTCCTGTTACCAATGCATTTTTCATGTTGTATTATTTTATGTTTTCAGGCTTTACTTTTCTTAGGTATGTTCCTATTATCTTTATTTCCTCATATTTTGGTGAATCTTCAATAAAGACTGGAACTAACTCTCTAAGGCTTTTGTAAATACTACGCGATTGGCTACTTAGTTTGTCACTAATTTCTAATTTGTCGATTGCCTGAATAATTGTTAGAAATTCTATTGATAATACTTCAAATGTATTATCAATCACTTTTTTTGTCAGAAGTGCCGCATTAGTGCCCATGCTAACAATGTCTTGGTTATCATTATTACTAGGAATGCTGTGAACATACATTGGGTTTGAAAGTGTTTGGTTTTCAGCAACAGTCGAAGTGGCAGTAAATTGTGTGCCTTGCATACCTAAATTTAATCCCAGAGTACCTAAGTTTACAAAAGGTGGTAATATGTCGTTAAGTTTATTGTTCATTAGAAAATTTATCTGTCGCTCAGCTAACATGGATAGTTTTGTTATGGCTACTTTTAACTTATCCATTTCAAAAGACACATAATCACCATGAAAGTTACCACCGTGATATACAGTAGCCCCTTCAACATCAACAACGGGATTATCATTAACTGAGTTTACTTCATTAATAAGAACCTCTTCAGTATTTATTATGGTATCGTATATGGGACCAAGTATTTGTGGAACACATCTGAGCGAATAGTACTCTTGTATTTTCTGTTTGAATATTTTTTCTTCAACTTTTCCATTAAAAAGAAGGTCATCACGTTTTTTAATCAGAGAACTATCCTTGGTTATTTCTCTCATTGCCGCAGCTATTATTTGCTGTCCTTTGTGTTTTTTTACCTCGTTTAAGACTACAGAGAAATGATCATCAAAGGATTCAACTATTTCATTAATTAGTGTTGAGGCAATTACAGACCAGTTTAAAATATGCTTAGATAATAAAATATTAACAATTCCAATCCCTGACATTACTGAAGTGCCATTTATTAGTCCAAGACCTTCTCTGAGTCTGATTTTAAGAGGAGTTATTCCAAGTTTTTTATAAAGGTCCTTTACCTTATGTATCTCTCCATTGTAGTATGCATCACCTTCGCCAATTAAATTAAGAGCAAGGTGCGACAATTGAACTAGGTCGCCACTAGCGCCAACTCCACCGTGTTGAGGTATATATGGAATAATATTTTTATTTAGTAGAGTCTGTAATAGCTTAATTGCATCAACATGCACACCCGAATAACCTAAAGATAAGCTTTTTAGGCGTGATATCATGGCTGCCTTTACACAATCAGCCGGTAGTGGTTCGCCCGATCCAGCGGAATGACTTCTTATGAGATTATATTGAAGTGATATTTGATCCCTATCATCAATGCGATACTGAGCCATAGGACCTAGTCCAGTATTTACACCATATATAATCTTATTATTCGAAAATTTAACTAGAAAGTTAAAGCACTCTTCAACATTGTTAGTTACATATTCATCAATGGTTATTTTCTGTTCTTTAAAAAGAACAGAATAGTAGTCATCGGGAACTAGAGGTTTTCTTGATATTTTTACCATCTAATTATAATATCATTAAGTTATTATGAGTCATTCTTGAGCTTATTAATTAATGGATTGGCGTAAAGCATAAGAAAAAGCTCACGGATCTTCTTATTGTTAATACTAGTTATCTCAATAGTTTTTTTGAACCTTGATTCAAAAATATTCTTTGTTTCAGAAGTATATTCACCTTCAAACTCTTTCGAGTTGTTGAGTAAGTCATATGCAAGGTAATTGGAAGGCCAAAGCTTGTAATTGTCATAAATCTGTTTGTCAGCCATATTAGCGATAAGATTAACAAATTCATTATTGTTTATGCCAGAATTATCATAATTCAATATTTCATCGTTCAAAGGCTTGCCAATGGATATATGAACACGCCCTTTGTCACCAATTAATCCTTGGATGATGCTTTTAAAATCTTCATCTTCTTCTTTTACGTAGGCATTGTCATCAGAAAGGTATATCTCTCGAACCTTCAATGCATCACAGGGCTCCCATTCATAGCTTATTGTTGCAGGAGTAAGGTTTAGTTCTACGAATCTGTTTTTGAAATCTGAGTTACCAGATAGAGACAACATCTTTAATATGCTAACATCCGTTTTGTCAAATCCATTTTTAGACCTGCCCTTACTATGGGCAATCCAAACTGGTTTTTTCATCTCCAATATGGATTTTCTTATGAACAAACTTAGGCGTTGTGAGTTTTGTAGTAATTCTTTTGGACTACCTTCTCTAAAAACAGTAATCATCTGGTTAGACTTTCCAAAATCAACAATTAAAGGAGTTACCATAAGGTTACTTCCCCATGTAATATGAGGGGTTTTAAAATTAGCCTCGGTTAAAATTGCACCCAGTATGGATGAATCCAAAACGATATCTCTGTGGTTAGCAAGAAACACATTTGGGTTCTCATTAGTGAGGTTGTTAAATCCTGAATATGATATGCCATTAGTTGTTTTTGCAAGTATTGATTTAACTGATGGAAGAGTGAGTGCAACTTGAAACTCGTGAATAGTTTTTGCACTCTTCATATTTGATATTACAGTATCTTTCTCTTGTTCTGTAAATAAGTAGTCCATCATCAAATGAAAACTATCATCACTGATAATTCGAGGTATGGCTTCTTGTATTTCTGCAAACGTATATGGCCTGATTAAATCAAAATCAAGATCGTTCATATTCTGTAAAATAAGTGTCAAATTTAACCAATTATCCCAACAAAAAAAATATGTTTATAACGGAGTATTGGATGCTTTATTTACCGTAGATTTATCATGGAAGGCTAATATTGGTGATTGCTTTAAAGCCTTGTAATAGCAATCTTGTGATATAATTATATGGCGTTTTATCCGGCTTTAATATTAACCAAAAAAAATTTGGAGTTAATTATTCATTTGGAATGTTTTTTAAAACATCTAATGTAAGATCCCAGAACTTTGAAACACTATCGATCTCAATTTTTTCTTCAGGTGAGTGTGCTCTTTTAATTGTAGGTCCAAACGATATCATATCCATTTCAGGATACTTATCGCCAATTAGTCCACATTCAAGACCAGCATGTATTGCCAACACTTCTGGTTCCATTTTGAATAATTTTTTATATGAATCAACAGTAATATTCATTATTTCCGAATCAGGGTTAGGTGTCCACCCTGGATAACCATCCGAGGTTTTTGTTCTGCCTCCTGCTAAATTAAATACACTTTTGACCATATTTGTAATATCTTGTTTCTCTGATTCAACAGAACTTCTTTGACTTGTGGTAATTAGAATTTCATCGTCAAGGAATTTAACGGATGCAAGGTTAGTAGAAGTCTCCACAAAATTTTCAATGCTTTGAGACATCGCAATTACTCCATGAGGACATGCATAAATTGCATTCACCAACTCTGTGAATGATTCATCATCAATTACATTATCAGGAATTTCAATGGGATTTATTGTAATTTCCATGTAGGGTTCAGTTATACTGAATTCAGACCGACTCATTTTTTTAAACTTTCTAACGGCACTAATTAATTTAGACTCCATTAACTCAGGAATAAGACATATGGCATAAGCTTCGCGAGCTATCGCATTTCGTAAGTTCCCGCCATCAAAATAATTGAGTTTCATATTAAACTCACCTTTATTAGTCCATAAAAATCTGTTTAGAATCTTATTAGCATTTGCGTGACCCTTTTCAATTTCATCACCAGAGTGGCCGCCCTTAAGGCCCGATACCATGATTTTATATGCTTTATAGCCCTCAGGAGCTGACTCCCGGTCAAAAGGTAACCATGCCTGGGTATCTTGACCACCAGCACAACCAATAAATAGCTCTCCTTCATCTTCGGAGTCAAGGTTCAATAATATTTTACTTTTTAAGAATCCTTCCATTAGTCCAAAAGCTCCTGTTAAACCTGTTTCCTCGTCAACAGTAAATAAGCACTCTATGGGTCCGTGTTGAATATCATTTGAAGCTAATATTGCCATTTGTGCTGCCACTCCAATACCATCATCAGCCCCCAAAGTAGTATCATTTGCTGTTACCCATTCTCCCTCAATTAGGGATTCAATGGGGTCATTTTCAAAATCAAAATCTTTATTACTATTTTTCTCACATACCATGTCTACATGACTCTGTAAAACAACCCATTTCTTTCCTTCCATACCCTTGGTTGCTTCTTTCCTTATGAGAACATTACCGATTTCATCTTGAAGGATTTCTAGGTTGAACTTCTTTGCAAATTCCAGCAGATGAGCTACAATTTTATCTTCCTTTTTGGAAGGACGTGGTATTTCGAGTATCTCTTTAAAATAATGCCATACTATGGCTGGTTTGAGCTTTAAAATTTCTGTGTTCATTTTATCTTTTCTAAGTGCACGAAGATACAAAGTAATATCATGTATTACCCATATTGTATTAATGCCATGGTCTCATTTCGTCAGATTCAGCCCAAGCTTTTACCCAATCTGGAACATAGTATTTAATATTATCATATCCCATTGCACCTAGAACTTTATTCGAACGTACAATTCCATCCTTGGAGGTTACCGCTGTTCTTATTAATGCTGCAGAATGTATTTTTGCGTCTCGTACTGTTTTTTGATGGAAGTAAAACCATTTTTCGTCATACCCAACAACCTGTGAGTGAAGCTCATACTTCATCCTATATTTTAGCCTATGGCGATAGCGAACACTTGCTCCAGCTACTACCAAACCCCATTTGTGTTTTTTAATAACCTTCATTAAACCACTTTGAATTGCAAGATCATATCGTCCAAAGTCCATAATTGTTAAATGTCTTCCGTTATTAAGCTCCATAAAAGGATCAATATCCGGAATGCCAACCCTCATGTTTAAAACACTTTTATCTCCAATATCAATCTTCTGTTTTGGACGATTCTTTAAAATTAATCGGATCAATCTTAAGTAAGGATACATTAGTTGATATTGTGTTTTGAGGTACTAAAGGTAAGGGATTTAGTGTGAACTATAAATCCTTTAGGGTTTTTATTGTTTGGGATGGGTTCTCTGAGCTAAAGACTGTGTTTCCAGCAACCAAAACATCTGCTCCAGTTTCAATAAGCTTTGGTGCATTATTTAGGTTAACACCACCATCAATTTCGATTAGCGCATTGGAATTCGACTTTATAATAAGATCTTTAAGTTTAGAAATTTTTTGGTAAGTATTTTCTATGAATTTTTGACCACCAAAGCCTGGGTTTACAGACATTAAAAGTATGATGTCTAAATTGCTTATTATATCAACAAGACTACTAATTGGAGTATGTGGGTTTAAAACAACACCTGCCTTCATGCCTTCGTTTTTGATTTCGTCAATGCTTCTATGAAGATGTGTACTTGCTTCAATATGGATGGTGAGTATGTCGGCTCCTGCAGATTTAAATTCACTTATGTACCTTTCTGGTTGGACAATCATAAGGTGCACATCTAATGGCTTTTTAGCTAACTTTTTAATTGCTTTTATAATAGGTATTCCGAAGCTTATATTAGGCACAAACACTCCATCCATAACGTCAAGGTGAAACCAATCTGCTTCACTCTTGTTAAGCATATTTATGTCACCTTCAAGGTTTGCGAAGTTTGCCGATAATAATGATGGAGCTATGAGGTGTTTCATATTTTTTATTGCAAAAATAAAAAAAGCGTCAGCAAAATGCAGACGCTTCGAATTTTTTATCCCAAGTAGGATTTTAATATCTTACTTCGGGACGTATGCTTGAGCCTCCTAATGGCTTTTTCTTTAATCTGCCGCACTCTTTCCCTTGTTAAGTCAAACCTTTCACCTATTTCTTCAAGGGTCATTGGATGACCTTCGCCAAGTCCAAAATATAGTTTTACAACATCGGCTTCACGCTGAGTTAATGTTTGCACAGCGCGGTCAATTTCTTTTCTTAGAGATTCATATAATAAACCTGTTTCTGGTGTTGGACCCTCATCGCTGCGAAGTACATCATACATCGTATTGTCTTCATCTTGGATTAGAGGTGCATCCATTGATACATGTCGTCCTGCATTCCGTTGAGATTCTTTAACCTCATTTTCTGTCATTTCTAGTTCACCAGCAATCTCCTTTTGATTTGGTTCCCTTTCAAATGATTGTTCCAGCCTTGCGGCTGCTTTATTAATCTTATTTATTGATCCAATTTTATTCAATGGTAATCTTACAATTCTAGATTGCTCTGCAAGAGCTTGAAGAATAGATTGGCGAATCCACCAAACAGCGTAAGAAATAAATTTAAAACCACGAGTTTCATCAAATCTTTGGGCAGCTTTAATTAATCCTAGATTTCCCTCATTGATTAAATCGGGTAAGCTAAGGCCTTGATTTTGGTATTGTTTTGATACTGAAACCACAAAACGAAGATTTGCTTTAGTTAGCTTCTCAAGAGCAATGCGGTCACCTTGCTTGATACGTCTTGCAAGTTCAACTTCTTGTTCGGCTGTAATCAAATCGACCTTACCGATCTCTTGTAAATATTTATCAAGTGATGCGGTTTCGCGGTTGGTTACCTGCTTGGTTATCTTAAGTTGCCTCATTTTCTTTTAATCTTTTTCTTTAATCAATATCTAACTTTATACGCACATGTGTTCCAAAGGTTACTTTTAATTTTCTTCTTTATGTTCAGGTTTAGGAATTAGTGCTTTACGTGATAACTTTAGTTTACCTGACCTTTTATCAACTTCGATAAGTTTAACTTTAATTTTATCACCTTGTTTAAGAACGTCTTCAACATTGTTGATTCGTTTATGATCAATCTCTGAGATATGGAGAAGACCATCTTTTCCGGGTAATATTTCAACAAATGCCCCAAATGCAACTATACTCTTTACAGTTCCAAGATACACTTCATTCACCTCAGGTACAGCTACTATTCCTTTAATCCAGTCTTTTGCTGCTTCAATGGTAGCCTTATTGTCAGCCATTATATCTATTACACCTTTTTCATCAACTTCTTCAATAACTATAGTAGCTCCAGTTTCAGCTTGGATTTCTTGAATTACTTTTCCTCCAGGTCCAATAACTGCTCCAATAAACTCTTTTTCGATGACCATTTTTTCAATACGAGGTGCATTATCCTTGTAGTCTTTACGAGGAGCATCTAGTGTTTTGGCCATTTCATTTAGAATGTGTATTCTTCCGTTACGAGCTTGCTCTAGAGCTTGCTCAAGTATCTCGTATGATAGACCATCAACTTTTATGTCCATTTGACATGCAGTAATTCCATCCTGTGTTCCTGTAACCTTAAAATCCATATCACCTAAGTGATCTTCATCACCTAAAATGTCTGAGAGTACCACGTATTTATCAGAGTTGTAATCAGAAATAAGTCCCATTGCTATACCAGCTACAGGTTTGGAAATATTTATACCAGCATCCATTAAAGCCAGGGTTCCACCACAAACAGAAGCCATTGATGATGAACCGTTTGATTCTAATATGTCAGAAACGATTCTTATGGTATATGGATTATCTTCACCTTTTGGAATAACATATTTAAGTGCTCGTTCAGCAAGGTTTCCATGACCCACCTCGCGACGACTTACACCCATCATACGCTTAACCTCACCAGTTGAGAACGGGGGGAAGTTGTAATGAAGTAGAAAATTTCTTTTACCAGAGATTACAGCGCCATCTATCTTTTGTTCATCAAGCTTACTTCCTAATGTTACAGAAACTAATGATTGTGTCTCACCTCTTGTGAATATTGCAGAGCCATGAGCTGATGGTAAATAATCAACTTCTGTCCAAATAGGACGAATTTCATCCATTTTTCTACCGTCTAATCTTATGTTTTCAGCAATCATTGCATCTCTTACAGCTTCCTTCTCCACATCATGGAAATATCTTTTAACAAGGTTCTTTACGCCATCTCTCTTCTCTTCGTCAAATGTGTCTAAAAACTCATCACGAACTGCTCTAAAGGAACTGGAGCGGAAATGTTTATCTGCATTACCAGCTTTACTGATGTCATAACATTTTTGATAGGTAGCTTCTTTTACTTGCTTACGTAAATCATCATCATTAACTTCATGACAATATTCACGTTTTTTTGCTGCTTTTTCAACTTTTGCTGCGAGATCTATTTGGGCTTGACATTGTATTTTAATGGCTTCATGCGCTACCTTTATGGCAGAAAGCATTTCTGCTTCACTAACTTCCTCCATCTCACCTTCTACCATCATTATGTTATCAAGTGAAGCTGCAACTATAAGTTCAATATCAGCTTCTTCTTGTTGAGAAATTGATGGATTTATAACGAACTCTCCATTTACCCTTGCTACACGTACCTCTGATATGGGTCCATTAAAAGGAATATCGCTTACCATTAAAGCAGATGATGCTGCTAATGCTGCAAGTGCATCCGGAGAAACATCTTCTTCCACAGAAATTAACTGAACAAGCATTTGTGTTTCTGCGTGAAAATCATTAGGAAATAGAGGCCTAAGAGCTCTATCTATTAATCTACAAATAAGAATTTCATATTCTGATGGCCTTGCTTCACGTTTGAAGAAACCACCTGGAAACTTGCCCGCTGCGGCATATTTCTCTTTGTAGTCAACGCTTAGTGGTAGAAAGTCTACATCTTCTCTTGCTTCAGGAGCTGCAACCACAGTTGCCATAAGCATTGTTTTGCCCATTTTTACAACGACTGATCCGTCGGCTTGCTTTGCAAGCTTGCCAGTTTCAATTGTTACAGATCTTCCGTCGGAAAGTTCAAAGGATTGCGAAATAGGTTTAATTGACATGTTCAGTGTATTTAAAAAAGTGTGATTACATAAATACAAAAAAAGGCAATTGGTAAATTGCCTTTTCATGCATCTGTTGTAATGTCAAATTATTTTCTTAGACTTAGTTGCTTGATAATAGCACGATATCTTTCAATATCTTTTTCTTTAAGATAATCAAGCAGTCTTCTTCTTTTACCCACAAGTCTAATTAACGATCTCTGTGTGAAAACATCTTTTTTGTTTTCTTTAAGGTGACCTGTTAGGTGTTTTATTCTATAGGTAAATAGGGCTATTTGTCCTTCAGCTGAACCTGTATCGGAACTGCTTTTACCATATTTTTCAAAAATTTCTTTTTTCTCTTCAGTACTTAAATACATACGTTGTTTCTTTTACTCAAAATTTTGGGCTGCAAAAATAAAAACAAATTTTAAATAAAACAATGTTTTTACACTTTATTTCACGGCATATAACATTCAGATAGTCAGATAATTATTATAAATATGCTTTTAATTAGTTAAAACATATTAGCTGCTCTTGCCCCATAACGTTTAATTTTACTTAAAAGTATATTATTTTAAGATTTGATTGATCTATGCGAGATATAAGCTCAATGATTAATAATAGGCCAAGACAAGATTAGATCCAGAAATTATGAATGAACGCTTGGTCAAAGTTAACTACGAAATTAATTAAAATTAATTTTTAATACTTTTTTAGTAGCAATATTGTTATTTAGATTAATACATGTATTAGGTTTGTAAAAAAAAATGATGATTGATGAATATGTAATATTAGTTGACAAGGATGATAATCCTCTGGGTACAATGGAGAAAATGGAAGCTCACATGAATGCATCACTGCATCGAGCATTCTCCGTTTTTATATTTAATTCAGATGGAGATTTATTGCTTCAGCAGCGTGCATCTCATAAGTACCATTCTCCACTTCTGTGGACAAACACGGTATGCAGTCATCCACGTGAAGGAGAAAAAACAATTGATGCTGCCCATAGGCGCATTGCTGAGGAGATGGGAATGGATTGTGAGTTTCAGGAAGTATTTTCATTTATATACAAGGCTGATGTGGGTCAGGGGTTGATTGAACATGAATTGGATCATGTATTCATCGGAGTTTCTGATAATAAACCAGTAATAAATAGGGAAGAAGTAGAATCATGTAAGTATGTTAATCTAAGTTGGCTAATTAGTGATATTGAGGATAATCCCAAAGAATATACAGAATGGTTTAAAATAGCTATCGATGAGGTACTAGGTCATTTTAAGAAGAAAAATAAAGAAATTTGATTTTTCAGAATATATATCTAGTCACAAATAAAATACTTGCCTTGCCATGAGTCTCTATCTTCAAATTCTTTTTCTATGGCGCGATTTATTTGATCATTTCTAATTAACCCCCATCCTGGCCCTGCCTGATACCTTGGGGGCACCTCCCCAGCGAAACGTTCAATTATAAATTCTGGGTTCAGTTTTTCTGAGAAGTCAACGATAAAATTTACATATTCTTCAAAGCCAAATAACTTATAATCGGTGGGGTTTTTCTTATAGTCCATTGCCATTTTTGTTCCTTCAACTATTTGAAGTTGATGGAATTTGATTGCAGTAAGAGGTAATTTAGAAATCTCTTTTACTGACTCCATGATTAAATCATTTGAATCACCAGGAAGTCCAAAAATAAAATGTGCACCTATATTTAAACCATATTCTTTTGTTTTCTCAATCGCATCTTTTGATTGTTCATAAGTGTGCCACCTGTTTATTCTCTCTAGAGTTTTGTTATAGATGCTCTCAACCCCATATTCAATTATGATATAATAATCTTGTGATAGCTTTTTTAGATATTCTAGTTTTTCATCATCTATACAATCTGGCCTAGTTCCCAATACCATACCTATTACATCAGGTTGCTTAAGGGCATTTTCATAAAGCACCTTTAATTTTTCGAGCGGTGCATAGGTGTTAGAGTATGGCTGAAAGTATACCAAATATGAATTTGCCCTACGATATCTAACTTTATGAAATTGAATACCCTCAAGAACTTGGGAACTAATGGGTTTTTTTGGGTCGCAATACGATGGGTTGAAGGCATTATTATTACAATATGTACATCCACCTCTGGCAACTTTACCATCCCTGTTAGGGCATGTAAAACCTGCATCAACGCTTATTTTTTGAACTCTTCCACCAAATTTCTTTTTGAAATATTCAGAATATGCATTGTATCTGCGCCCATGGCCCCATGGATAATTAATTTCCATCTTGTTTATTTATTTATCAAAATTTATTACTTACTTTTTTTTGTGAGTGATTAAAAATAAATAAAAATGTATGCTGTGCAATAATTATATGTTTAATTAAATATTATAATAAAATTAAAAAGCCTCCTTTGAAAGTTCAGAAGAGGCTTAGTATAAAATATATTATTACTATACTATACCTTGGTCAAGCATTGAATTGGCAACTTTTAGGAACCCAGCAATGTTTGCACCTTTGACATAATCTATGGTTTCATCATCTCTTTCTCCATATTGAACGCACGCATTATGTATGCTAATCATTATATGATGTAATTTTTCATCTACCTCTTCACGAGTCCAGGCAAGTTTCATTGCATTTTGAGTCATTTCTAATCCTGAAGTGGCAACACCACCAGCATTAACAGCTTTACCCGGTCCAAAAAGCACACGTTTCTTTTGGAATATATCAATGGCTTCAGGAGTGGACGGCATATTTGCACCTTCAGCAATACAGATGCACCCATTTTCAATTAGCTTCTTCGCATCATCTTCTCCTAGTTCATTTTGAGTTGCGCACGGAAGAGCAACATCAACTTTAACTTCCCAGGGCTTTGCATCTGGATAAAAGGTGGCTTCAGAAAACTCATCTGCATATGGAGCAACTACATCTTGATTTGAAGCTCTAAGCTCAAGCATATAGTCTATTTTTTCACCTGTTATGCCCGCCGGGTCGTGTATATATCCGTCAGGGCCTGAAAGTGTAACAACTTTTCCACCAAGTTCTTCAACTTTTAAAGTTGCACCCCAGGCAACATTACCAAATCCTGATACTGCAACCGTTTTTCCATTTAATGTTTCTCCTTTTGTGGCTAACATTTCTTTTGCAAAATACACAGTACCGAAACCTGTTGCTTCAGGACGAATTAGGGATCCCCCCCAATTTAAACCTTTACCCGTAAGCACTCCAGTATTCTCTCTTGCTAGTTTCTTGTACATCCCATACATGTAGCCTATTTCTTTTCCACCAACACCTATGTCTCCTGCAGGCACATCAGTATTTGGACCAATTAACCTCCATAACTCAAGCATAAATGCTTGACAGAATCTCATTATCTCGGAATCTGATTTTCCTTTGGGGTTGAAATCGGAACCACCTTTCCCACCTCCCAATGGGAGTGTAGTAAGAGAATTTTTAAATATTTGTTCAAAGCCTAAGAATTTTAGAATACTTAAATTAACACTTGGGTGAAATCTTATCCCACCTTTATACGGGCCTATGGAGTTGTTAAATTGAACTCTATAACACAAATTTACATGTACTTTTCCATTATCATCTACCCATTGTACTTTGAACGTAAGTACACGATCAGGTTCAATTAACCTTTCAATAATTCCTGCCGATTCAAAATGAGGATTTTCATTTACTACATCCTCTATTGATTCAAGCACCTCACGAACAGCCTGCAAATATTCAATCTCTCCAGGATGTTTTTTCTCTAGATCATTCATTATTCTATCCAGATCCATATACGTAGATTTAATTAGTTTGTTGTTATTCAATTAACTCGGCAAAAGTAGATAATATACCTTACGGAAATACATTTTTAGACAAAAAAACTACAATTTAATCACTTCTGTTTTAACTATGGAGAGTGGAGTTTAGTTTCCATCTAATCAATTGTTTAAATGCGAAAAAACAATTCACGCTTTATGTGAATCTTGCTTCAAAAAAGGTCATTTTAAAGAATCCTATTCAATTTGACTAATTTTCTTTTTAATCAACACCAAAAAAACATATATTAGCTCTACTTCAAAATATTATTTTATTATAACTATGTGTTAAAATATGGAATAAAAATTATTTTGTTAAAACCTTTTTCACTGAATCAATAACTGTTCCATCTATCCACTTAATAACAGATACGATTTCATCACTAAGTATTACTTCTTCAGGTATACCGCATATTTTTTCAGCTTCTTCTTTTAGCTGATGGATTGTCTTAAGTTCTATTCCTGCTGACCTTGCCTTTTGAATTAAATCTTTACGAAGAGGATTTATGGCAATTCCTCTCTCCGTTACAATTACATCTATTAATTCACCCGGAGCACACAGGGTTGTAACTCGATCTCTAATTACTGGAATTCTATCCCTAAATAATGGAATTGGCATTATGGTAGTTTTAGCAGCCAAACAATTTTGCCAGCCACCAATACCATGTAGAAGATATCCATCGGAATGTGTCACAACATTAGCATTAAATTCAACATCTATCTCCGTTGCTCCAAGCACAACAATATCAACAAATTGAGCAAAATTACCCTTGCTATGAAAATTATATGACGTGAAAGGTGAGGTATTAACATGATTTTGATTTTCTTTCATGGATCTTACACCTTCAAGGTCAAATGTTTGGCCGTCAAGTATATATTCAACTAAACCTTCTTCCAATAGTTCAACTGGATATTTATTACTTCCTGCTCTTATGAATCTAGCTTTCCAATTATTTTTTCTTAGGATATCACCAAAATAATTGCCAATTGATAATGCCGTGCCTCCAGCTCCTGCCTGATATGAAAACCCATCATAAATTAAACCTGTCTTTTCACAAAAATCCGCAGTCATTTCAGCTATTAAAAGTCTATCTGGGCTCTTTGTTATTTGTGTAGTGCCAGAAATGATTTTTTCAGGTAAGCCTACCTTATCAACTTTTACTACAAAATCTACATAGTTGCCTTGAATCTGCCATGGGATGCATGGAAATGGAACTAGATTGTCTGTGACAACAATTACCTTTTCTGCGTATTGTGAATCGGCCAAGGCAAACCCTAGTAACCCACAAGCTGCATCCCCATTAACGCCATTTGCATTACCAAATGTATCCGCAGTAGGTGCTGCAATAATTGCTATATCAATTTTAACCTCGCCATCTTGAATGGCCTGGTACCTTCCTCCGTGTGACCTGAGGATGCTAACACCTTTCATTTTTCCTTCTGAAGTAAACTTACCTAAAGGACCATTCATACTTCCTTCAATCCTATTTATTGTGCCATCCTCCAAATATTTTATTAATTCTTCTTGGCATGGAAAGGATGCGGAGGGATACCATCTTAAATTTTTTATGCCAAGGTCATGTGCAATATCAAATACTTGTTTTGCAATTAGGTCTCCATTTCTAAAATGATGATGCGATGATATTGTCATTCCATCTTTTAGACCGGCATTTATTAATGCCTCTTTTAATGTGTTGACCTCCTTATTTCCATCAGGGAAATCATTACATGTTGGAATCTTTGCTCCGTATTTTCTTCCCGTTGGTCTATATTTTCCAACTCCCTGAAACGGCATGTGGTTTTCTCCATTGATAATTGTTGGTACCATCCTACCAGCAGCATTTTCCACTAATTTATCGTATTTCTTCATTTGTGTTTTGTTAAAGGTTTGGAATTAGATTAATTATCCATCCAGTCTGCTTCTAATTTACCTGTAAGTATTGCTGTGGTAATAGTATTTAATGCTCTTTTTACCACAGGAGCATCAATCATTTTAGAACCCATGGAAACAACACCAAGACCTTTTTTCTTTGCATCATTAAAGGCAATTACTATCTTTTTGGCTTTTTCTATTTCTGCAGTCTCAGGTGAGAAGTTCTCATGAATTACCCTTATTTGTCGAGGGTGTATGCATCCCATCCCGGAAAATCCCAAATTCTTGGAGACTTTAACATTTTCAGCAAGTCCATCCATATCACCTACATCTGAAAAAACAGAATCTATGGGCTGAACACCTGCAGCAATTGATGCAGTTACGATCATGTTACGTGCAAATAAAGATTCAGTGCCAGATTTTGTTCGTAGAGTTCCTATATCTGCTGTATAATCTTCCAGACCAATTGCCATGGATGAAATATTATCAGCAGCTGTTACAATTTCATATGCATTCATAACACCTTTAGCACTTTCTATTATTGGCATTAACCATATATCATGGCTTAATTTTTCTCTTTGTTTTATCATGTCGATTCGCTGGTTAACAGATAAAATATCTTTGGCACTTTCACATTTTGGTATTAGGATGAGGTTTACAAAGTGTGGGACAATATATTCAAGATCATCAAGTCCGCCAGGTATTTGGTTTATTCTTACCATTCTCTCAGAACCATAGAAATTCAAAGCCCTAAGGGCATTCCTTACCACGAATTTAGCTTCATATTTTTTCTCTGGTGCCACGGCATCTTCCAAATCTAATATTAATCCATTTGGCTTATGTATACCTGCGTTTAGCATTAATTTTGGTGTATTTCCAGGCAGATATAGTCTAGAAAATCTAAAATCATCTTTTTGTGTAGGTATCTTATTTTCCTCTAGTATTGGAAGTAGGAATTCTTTATTGCTAGTGATAACCTTTTTTATGGCTGCTTCAATTCTTGCTGCCAACACAAAATCAACAGCTCCAGTATCATCAATTTTAAGCTTTGCATTTTCAATTTCAAAATAATCAAGTATATCTTTGGCAAGATTCTCCATGGAGATTCCAAACATTGACTTTACTCTACTATTTATCTCAATCTGTAGACCACCGCTTTTTGTAGATTCAAATTGAACCAAACAATCTGATTTTACTCCCGAAGCATAATTGCCTGCCAACCCTATTTTTTCCATATTGATTTAATTGTATTTTCATACAAATGTATGAGAATCTTATTTTAGAATGATTCCATATTCGTATATTTAGTAAACATACTAAAGGGATTACTCATATAGATTTTTTCAACACATAAAAATAAATAAAATTAGCCTACCATGATATCAATACTTATTGTTAAATTTGCTTGTTGACTTTGGATTTTGACTTTCTCTCTACTTGCAAATTGAATCTTATCCAGAGTCAACATTTTAATACTTTCCAACATGCGTCCAAGCAATGGTTATCCATATTTTTTAGTTGTTATACAGTTCGCATCTTTAATCATCATTGCTTTAACTGCCCCAATAGTAAGCTCCACAGTTTTAGGATTGTTTATTGAATGTGCAGGGATATTGGTAGGAATACATGCCATTTATACAATGAAAATTACAAATATGAACATTACTCCAATGGTTAAAGATGGTGCTCACCTTGTTACATCAGGTATTTACAAGTTTGTGCGTCATCCAATGTATTTAGGGCTAATAATGTTAGTAATTCCTTTAATTGTAAACTATCTTACATGGTTTAGAGGTATTATTTTTATAGTCTTGATTGCAACATTATTTGCCAAAATAAGATATGAAGAGGATGTGTTAATTGATAGCTTTCCAGAATATTTAGAGTATAGGAAGAAGAGCTGGAGGTTGATACCCTATGTTTACTAATCAGTAAAGCTGGTTGTACGTTAATTCTGAGTTAACTTTTTACATCCAAGAATGCATTACCTATGTTTTCAATTATATCCCCTGCGGTTGTTGCTTCCACGCCATTTTTAACTGCACTTAAATCACCTGCCAATCCATGTATATATACGCCCATAACACTCGAAACGGCAGTTGAATATCCTGATGCTAATAATCCAGTAATAATACCAGTTAATACATCGCCACTGCCTGCAGTTGCCATTCCTGGGTTACCAGTGGAGTTAAAAAATATTTGACCATCGGGAAAACATATACTTGTATTAGCTCCCTTAAGTATTACATATACCCCATGCTTTTTGGCAAGTGTTTTCTGTTTATCCAAACGTTCAAAATCATTATTCCAACCACCTACAATTTTTTCAAACTCCTTTGGGTGAGGAGTGAGGATGCTTGAATGTGGGAGAAATGCAAGCCATGTTGGATTATTAGAAAGTATATTTAGTGCATCTGCATCAATTACCATAGGGACATTACTATTTTGTATAAGTAATTTCATTGCATTTTGAGATTGTTCATTTAGTCCAATTCCTGGACCAATTGCAATTGCATTAAATGAATTTAAATCGGGGACCTCAGAAAAATAATATTCATCATTATCAACACTTAGCATTGTTTCTGGTGTTGAAGATTGCAAGGCTGTAATTCCTGATCTAGGTATATGTGTGTGTAATAATCCGACACCTGATTTTAAACATGCTTTGGAACATAAAATGGCAGCTCCCATTTTACCGAAACTTCCGGCAATTATAAGAGCGTGACCAAATGTCCCTTTATGTGAGAATTTTGGTCTGGTTTTTAAGGTGTGAACTACATCTTCATTTATAACATAATGGTTACTTGTTATTGTTGAGTTTATAAAATCATGGTGCAAACCAATATCTAGAATATTCCACTTGCCAACATGTAAGTCATTTTCTGGCACAAGAAATGCAATTTTAGGGAATTGAAATGAAAGTGTGTAATCTGCATTAATAATCGAACCTCCATTATTTTTTGAAGAAATATCTGAAAACAAACCACTTGGAATATCAATGGCAATAATAATTGACCCACTCTTGTTGATCTCATTTATTATTTTGCCAGTAAATCCTCTCACTGGCCTGCTTAATCCAGATCCAAGTATGGCATCAATAATTACTGCATTTTCATCTACAGTGTTAAATTCATCCAAACTTGAAATATTTCTAATTACATGCTTATTTAAATCCAATAGGCGGTCATAATTAATTTGAAAATTATCCGTGACATCTTCAGAATACCTTAAAACATTTATAGATACCTCATATCCTTCATTCATTAACATTCTCCCAAGAGCCAGGCCATCTCCACCATTATTTCCAAGACCTACGAAAATTTCAATTGATTTTTTACTGTCAATATGGTCGCAAACCCACATGAACAATTTTTTAGATGCCCTTTCCATCAAATCTAAAGATGAAATTGGTTCATGTTTAATTGTGAACGCGTCAGCATCTCGTATCTTGACTACCGATAGTATTTTCATCTGGATTTACTATTAATATTTTGATTTCAAATTTAGTAAAATTAACTGCCTTTTTTGGCATTGAAACATTCAACCTACAATGATTTAAATAATTGCTAATATGTAAAATCTCATGTCAGAGAAAGAATTTAATGAAACCACGATAAATATGGGTATTATTCCAGTTCATTGACCTTTAGATTTGGTCATTTGTCATATGGTTTTATTAGTACCCTTTTGATATACGTAACATAGAAATCTCAACATCTCCATTTTCTGGATGTATTGTTAGCCAGTTATTATCTTCGGAAAACCACTTGTATTGATTACCAACTCTAACGATGTAATCATTATAACCATTACTTTCTATTACTTGTACAACAAATCCTCCATTTTTGCTTCCATCACTACCGTAGCTAAATATTAATTTTGTTGCTTTATCACTTAGGTTTTTTGCTTTGAGGAAAATGTAGTTACTTTTTCTAACACTTATTTTTACAGGGCTAAAATTCAATTTATCGGTTGAGCCCATAAATATAGTATCAACGGTATTAATAATGTCAACAATTGAATTCTCTTCAATGAATTTAATTATCTGGGTTATCATTTCATCGGGGTATGTTTCCGATGGTAATATTTGTTGAGCTTTTCTAAAAGCTAGGATTGCTTTATCATATATTTTGCCATTGTAAAATTTTTCTGCTTCTGCGATAGCTATTTTATAATCTTCCATGAGCAGAGCTTTTCTCTCTGCAATATACTTATCACATTCTGTTATTCTATTTTTAGGATACGAAGCATCAGGCTTAATACTTTTTGCAAGGATATATTTTTCCAATGCATTTTCGTATTCAGCTCTGTCATAAAAAACATCAGCTTCAGCAATTGAATTTAAATACCTTTCCTCTTTTTCAGCAGCAACTCTTTCAAGTTCTTTTGATATATCATCAAGTCTTTGACGAGGGTAATCCTTATCTGAGTATAACTTGGATGCTCTTATAAATTTAATTTTTGATAATTCATAACTACCTTCTCCAAAAAACTTATCACCTTTGGTGATAGCATCTTCATATGATTCTTTGCGCTCGGTTTCTCGTCTGAGATTGACTTGTATGGTCTCAACTTCTTTCTTTTTGGAAATAGCTATGCTTTCGCCAGGGATTAGAAGTAATGCTTCGTTATACGTATTCAATGCATTTTGATAATCCTTGGATGATTTGTATTCATCTCCTTTGGTTAACAGAACATCATATTTCTTTCTTACGTCAGCTTCCTTTTTTCTTATGGTAATCATACTGTCAATTGCTGCTATTTGTAGCTTTGGCATGCTTTCCATGGGTTTAAGTTCAGAGGCATTGAGGTATGATCTTTTTGAATCAGCTAATTTATCTTGATTAAATTGCTGGAAGGCAACAGTAATTAACTCGTTATATTTTTCATCTAATTCTCTTTGCTTTTCTGCATTTGCAAGTAAGCCAGATATAATAACTATTTGATCTGCCGGATAATTCTCAATTGATTTAATTAGCTGAGCTTCCTTGTACTTTGAAATAGCCATATCATAATTGCCATAATTGAACAAGTCATCTGCTTGCGTAATCAATTTGTTGTAATCAGCATTAATTTTCTGCTGCGCAGCTATTTGCGATTCTAAGTCTTCTAACTCTGTTAGCTTTTCTCTTGGATAGCTATCCTCCGGTTTAAGTTCAAGGGCTGTTTCATAGCCTACTTTTGCGTAGGCATAAGCTCCTTTTGAGAAGGCGCTATCAGCACTTGAAATCATTTTATTATAATTTATCTCAAAAGCTTTTTTGTTTTCTGCGTAAATTCCTTCAATCTCTGCAATCTTTTTTTTGGGGTATGAATTATTTGGTTTTAAATTGAGAGCTAGGTTATATTTACCCAGAGCGAGAGCATATTCATTGGAGATCATCAGACTATCTCCACTGATAACATAATTATTGAAATTATTATCAATATCTTGTTTCTCGCTCTCAAGTTTTTCATTTATTTTAAGGATCATATCCCTAGGATAGCTTTTCTCAGGCCAAGCTTTAGAAGCAGCTATATATTCTCGTTGTGCTGATATAAAATCCTGTGAGATATAGTACTCATCGGCATTTTCGATGAGTACATTAAATGTTATTTCCTTTTGAGCAAGAGGTATAAGTAGGGTTATTTTATCAATAGCTTTTACGTTATCAGGTATTATTTTTTGTGCATCTCTAAATAATTTTAATGATTCTGAATAATTTTTTATGAGTAGATATCTTTCTGCTTCATCATATTTTAATTCAAATAGGGCTTCTTTTTGATCAAACTCTTTTTGTAAATTTCGTGTTCTTGAAAGTTCTGTTATTGGCAGTTCTTTGGAGGGAAAAATTTCAGCCGCTATGGTAAACTGTTCTATTGCTTTTCCAAAATCTTCATCGGACAAGTATACTTTTCCAGTTTCCATTGCCTTATTGAAGTTGTCTATTTTTTCCTTTTCGCGATACTCGAATTCCCTTATTTCTCGGATTCTAGCTAAAGCATACTCATCATTTGGGATAATTTTAAGAGCTTTATTGTATTCACTTACGGCTTGGGTAAGTTTGTTTTGATCATATAATTCATCTGCAAAATCAATTATGTCGTAATATTCATCTTCTATGGCCATCGCCATTTTCATTTTATCAACAATAACAGAAATTTGAGACTTGGCATAATCATCTCCTGGTTTTAATTTTAATGCTTGCTGATAATAGGCCTTTGCATCCATAAGGCTTGAGGTCTTAATATTTTTATCTCCATAAATAATTGCTTCATCATATGTTGTTGCTTCTTGAGATGTGGCAATATTAAATATGAATAAAAGAGATATTACCGACAAAAATCGTAATGAAAGTAAGAATCTATTCACTGGTATCTTCATGAGTAATTTATCGGCTGTTATTAGTCTAGTTGATGGATACAAATCAGATAACGTTTATAATTATTAATTATTTCACTTTTATATTAATCCATCTGCTATCTCTAACTTTCTATCAGCCATATCAGCCAAGTCTTTATTGTGGGTAACAATAATGAATGTTTGATTTAACTGTTTCCTTAAGTTTAAAATAAGTTTGTGTAATTCTGAGGATGCGCTAGAATCAAGATTTCCAGATGGTTCATCAGCAAGAATGATTGATGGGCGATTAATTAGGGATCTTGCAATTGCAACTCTCTGCTGTTCACCACCAGACATAGCATCTGGCTTGTGATTTGATCTATGAGATAATTCAAGGTAACCAAGAAGTTCCTTAGCCTTTGATTCTGCAGTTGATTTATTATCTCCAGAAATAAGTGCAGGTATACAAATATTTTCTAAAGCAGTAAACTCTGGTAATAGATGGTGGAATTGAAATACAAAGCCAATATTCTTGTTTCTAAAACTTGCAAGTTCTTTTCTGCTCAGACTTAGGATATCAGTATTGTCAATTACCACTTTGCCTGCATCAGGGTTTTCTATTGTTCCAAGTATCTGAAGTAACGTTGATTTACCTGAGCCTGACTTTCCCACTATGGAGACAATTTCTCCTTTGGAAATATTTAGGTTTACCCCCATGAGAACATCTACATCTCCATAAGACTTAACAATATCTTTTGCCGTAACCATGCTTCTCTAATTAAGTTACAAAGATATAACTTATTTAAAATTCTATATAAATTTTAGAAAGCTTAAAACTTTGTTCAAAGAATCTTAAAAGGTTCTAAGAATTGTGCTAATTTTGGCGCCGAAAATGAGTATAAATACACTTACTAAAAATGAACTTACACGAATATCAGGGTAAATCAATCTTAAAGCGTTTCGGAGTCATGGTGCCAGATGGCATTGTTATTAATTCACCTGAGGCTGCTTATGAAGCTGCAAAGGAAATTCAGGGAAGAACAGGGTCGAAAAAGTGGGCAGTAAAGGCTCAAATACATGCCGGTGGTAGAGGAAAAGGCGGTGGAGTTAAGATAGCTAGTACTTTGAATGAAGTCAGAAAATTTTCTGATAACATACTTGGTATGACGCTGGTTACACCTCAAACAAAGAAAGAGGGGAAACTAGTTCGAAAGGTATTAGTAGAGCAAAATATCTATTATCCAGGTCCAGAAGAAGTTGAAGAATATTACATGAGTATTTTACTGAATAGAGATGTTGGTCGTAATATGGTAATGTATTCACCAAGGGGAGGTATGAATATAGAGCAAGTAGCTGAAGAAACCCCCGAGGAAATATTTACAGAAATAATAGACCCAACTGTTGGTATGACTGGTTTTCAGGCAAGAAGAATAGCCTTTAACCTTGGACTCAAGGGTGTTGCATTTAAACAAATGATAAAATTTGTGATTTCACTTTACAATGCCTATGTTGGTTCAGATAGTACTTTGTTTGAAATAAATCCTGTTATTAAGGCTGCAGATGGTAAGGTGTATGCCGCCGACTCAAAGGTAGTTATTGATAATAATGCATTATACCGTCACAAGGATATTGCTGAAATGAGAGATATTTCCGAGGAAGACCCTACAGAGGTAGAAGCAAGTAATTTTGACTTAAATTTTGTAAAACTTGATGGCAACGTTGCATGTATGGTGAATGGCGCCGGACTTGCAATGGCTACAATGGATATGATAAAAATGTCAGGAGGTAATCCTGCTAACTTTTTGGATGTTGGCGGTACTGCAGATGCAAAAAGAGTTGAGGAAGCTTTTCGTATCATATTAAGAGATAAATCAGTAGAAGCTATATTGGTGAATATATTCGGAGGTATAGTAAGGTGCGATAGAGTTGCCCAAGGAATTGTTGATGCATATAAAAACATCGGAGATATTAAGGTTCCTATTATTGTAAGATTACAAGGAACAAATGCAGAGGAAGGTAAAAGACTGATAGACGACTCTGGATTAAAAGTCCATTCAGCCATTCAGTTGGAAGAAGCAGCTAGGTTGGTTAACACTGTGGTTAACTAATGTTTATATAAAAGATTTAACCGGGGTTAATAATATAATCCCGGTTTTTTTGTGCTTTCTTGGTTTTTATTTAAAAAATACCATAAAACTTCTTATTTTGCGTTAAAATTCATTGGTATTTGGCTACTTTTAGAAATATTATCTATTTTCCTTTCATATACCTTAGGCTCATTAGTAATCTAAGAGTTCAAAAGAAATTTCTATCGGATAGATTTAAAAGTTCATTGTTAAAATATGAACATGCAAATGATGGTTCTCTAAAGGAAAAAGACTTTAAGAAAATATATGGTTATTATGGATTGGCTGTGCCTGCCATATTAGGAGAGTCTTTTGCCATATTGCATGGAAAAAGTCTAGATGATAATGAACGAATGGTGCTAACCAGTCAGGGAATTATTACTGGACTATTTGATGACTTCATAGATGATTCTAACTTAACAGATGACTATATCTCTAATTTGGTTAATCATCCTGAAACAGTAAAACCTTCTAACCATAATGAGAAATTATGGTTAAAGTATTATTTACAGTCTCTTAACATGGCCAAATTATCAAAAGAAAATAAAGATCAGGCAATAAAAGTAATGCATGATCAATTTGATAGTAAAGAACAGCAAAATTGGGGAATTGAATATGAAAGACTTTGGAAAATAACTCAAAATAAAGGTGGGAATTCTGTTTTATACTTCCGCTTTGGATTGGATGAAAAACCAGATCGATCTGAAATAAAAGCTCTATTCCAGCTTGGAGTCGTGATGCAACTTGAGAATGATATTTTTGACGTTTACAAGGATTTGAAGAGTAATATAATCACTATTCCAAATTCAATAACCGTAATTTCTGATTTAAGGTCCTTATTCAAAAAACAAATAGAACTTTTTATTGAGTATTCTTTTAAAATGAATTTTGAATCTAAGAACGTGGTAAGGTTTCTCGACATGATAATGCCAGTAATTAATAGAGGTTTTGTATGCATTGATCAATTTGAAAAACTTGAAGTGAATAATAATGGCGTTTTTGAACCTAAGAATTATACTCGAAAACAGCTTATATGCGACATGGAAAAGCCTGTTAACATATTAAATACATTGATATACATCTATAAAAACAGCTATTAATTAATGCGTGTAAATAATTTATCAACTAAATATTAGTTATTAATACGGGATATGGTTATCTTTAATTTTGTATTTAAATTTAACATGCAAAGTAATTAACCTAAATTTGCATTATGATACTTCTCTGCGTAATGGTAACAAAAAATTATTATCCATGAAAAAAATAGCCATACTTGTCTTGCTTTCTTTTGTTTATATGGCTGGTATATCTCAAGGCTTAAATGCATATCTTACATATTCGCTATTTGATACTCCTAGCAATAAACCTTATATAGAAACCTATCTTACGATTAATGGTGGCAGTATTGAATATGAGCAAATTGAAGATGGATATTATCAAGGGAAAGTAAATGTGCAAGTAATGTTTATTAAAGGTGATTCAATTATAAATTTTGCAAAATATGATTTAAGTAGTCCAATCATTACGGATACTGTAAATCCTAATCAGAATTTACTCGATATCCAAAGATATGGACTACCTAATGGGAAATATGAACTTGAGATAAAACTAAAAGATTTAAACGGAGATGGTAAAGAGTTGAGTTCACTTGACAAGTTTGAAATTAGTTTTCCCAAATCGGAAATGGCTTATTCTGACATCGAACTTTTAAGCTATTATGAAAAAACGGAGGAAGTTACAAACTTATCAAAAAATGGGTATCTATTAACACCCTATGTTTTTAACTATTACCCGGAGGATGTAAATAAAATTACTTTTTACTCAGAACTTTATAATTCCAAAGATGTATTGGGTGAAGAAGCGTTTCTGCTTACTACCTATATTCGGCCATTTGAAGTTGATAAGAAACTTGATAAATTTATAAACCGAAGGCGCGTTCAATCTGATAACGTTGTTATTACTTTAAGCTCATTTGATATTGCAGAATTACCCAGCGGTAACTACATTCTAGTAATGGAAGCAAGAAACAGAAACAACGAATTAATGACAAGCAAGGAGGTTTATTTTCAAAGATATAATCCCGCTACTGAACTTAACTTTACAAACCTTATGCTGACAAATACAAAAAATACTTTTGTGGATGATATTGTTAGCTCTGATACATTGGGTATGTATATTGAATATCTGAATCCTATTAGTACTGATCTTGAGCGTGCTTATGCAAAGAGTCTAGTTTCAGCAGGTAATATTGAAGATATGCAAAGATATTTCCTTAACTTTTGGGTGGATCGTAATAATCTTGATCCTCAAACGGCGTGGGAAGAGTATCTATCAAGAGTTAATGTAGCTAATACTTCTTTTAAGGCTGTTGCAATAGAAGGCTATAGAACTGACAGAGGTAGAGTTCTATTACAATATGGACAACCAAATGTAATATCAGAACATTACTTTGAACCTGCCGCTTATCCATATGAAATTTGGCATTTTTATAGACTTGGCGATCAGCAAAATAAAAAATTCGTTTTTTATGCCCATGATATTGTAACAAATGACTTTCAGCTAATACACTCAAATGCAGTTGGTGAATTGAATAATTACCGATGGGAAACTATTATTTATAAACGAACATGGGATCCTAGTAGTATTGATGATGCAATTATACCATCATCATGGGGAAGTAAGGCAACCCAATCATATACCCAGCCATGGTAATACTTTACAAAGATCACTTAAAAAAAGATTTATTTAATCGAATGAATATTGTTTTCGTTGCACAAATTAGAAGAATATCATCGTTAACTTTCCGTATTAATTTTTAAAGATTGAAAGAAGTTGCTCTCGTCATATTAAATTATAATGGTATTAGATACTTGGAGAAGTTTCTGCCAGATGTGATTGCATACAGTAAAGATGATGCCGACATATATGTTGCTGATAATTGTTCCACAGATGGCTCCATAGAAATGATATCGGAGAGGTTTTCAGAGGTTAAAATAATAGTTAATGAATATAATGGTGGGTTTGCGACAGGATATAACCATGCCCTAAAGCAGATAGACGCGGAATATTATATTCTATTAAACTCAGACATTGAGGTAACTAAGGGTTGGATAACACCAGTGGTTAATTTGATGAAATCTGATCCAATGATAGGCGCAGCTCAGCCTAAGATAAGGTCTTATCACCGTAAGACTCATTTTGAATATGCTGGAGCATCAGGTGGGTTCATAGATAAATATGGTTACCCATTTTGTAGAGGCCGTTTGTTTTTATCTCTTGAAGAAGATATAGGTCAATATGATAATATCACGGAAGTTTTTTGGGCAACGGGAGCTTGTATGTTTGTTAGAGCTGAATTATTTAATAATCTCGGAGGTTTTGACGATGAATTTTTCGCTCATATGGAGGAGATTGACTTTTGTTGGCGAAGTAAGAGCATTGGATATAAAATAATGGTTTGCCCAAGTTCCATTGTATTTCATGTTGGTGGCGGCACATTACCAGTTGGATCTGCCTGGAAGACATATTTAAACTTCAGGAATAATCTAATACTTCTGTATAAAAACCTTCCAAAAAAGCATCTCAATAGGATTTTATTATCTCGACTTTTTCTTGATGGGATTGCTGCCTTTAAATTCTTGGCTCAGGGAGGATATGACGATTTTATAGCTGTAATAAAAGCTCACTTATATTTTTACAAGCACTATTCATCCATTCGTGAGAAACGAAAAAATACAAAAAGAACAAAAGTGGGTAATATTTACAAGGGTAATATTGTTGTAGATCACTATATGCTGAGAAAAACGAAGTTCAGCTCCTTAAATCGCGATTTTACTTAGTTTTTAAAGATTCGATGGCAAGTCTGTATGAATCTAGCCCAAACCCAGAAATGCTCCCAATACAATAGGGAGAAATGTAACTTGTATGTCTAAAATCTTCTCTGGAGAATATATTTGAAATATGTACTTCTACAACAGGAATCTCTATGCCTCTAATGGTATCACCAATGGCAACGGAAGTGTGTGTGTATGCTCCAGCATTTAAAATTATTGAATTATAAGTTAAACCGGCTTCTTGCATTTTGTTTATAAGCTCACCCTCAACATTTGTCTGGTGATAATCTAACTCTAAATCTGGAAATCTTTTACGCAGTTCTTTGATATAATCATCAAAGGAAAGTGTTCCATAAAGTTTAGTTTCCCTTTTTCCAGTGAGGTTTAGATTTGGACCGTTTAGTATTAGAATCTTCATCTTACAAGCATTTGTTCTACAAAGATATTATCTAATGTTTTGAATTGATTAAAAATAGATTAAAAGTTATGGTAACATGTTTGTTAACAACTTCTAGCTATCTAAAATATAATTAATTATTAATATCAATGTAGTTGTCCAGACTTGCACAAACTAGAGAAGAAAACTCTAATCCCTTCTGAAGTATCTTTATGTGGTATTGGTCTTCTAATTTGTTTAATGTTGATATTCCACTGATTAAACCAGCATTAAAAGCATCGCCTGCACCTATTGTGCTTAAAACATCTGTTTTTAATGCTGGCAGGTTAATTCTGTTACCTAAGTAATCCGCTAAAACTCCATTCTCGCCCATTGTGATTATGATAAATGCATTCGTATTTATTAGTCTTATGTTCTTTATTTGTTTATTTATGTCTGATGTCCCGAAGATATTTGTAAAATCCTCATCTGAACCCTTTATAATATCAGCGATACCTATGTTTTCGTAAACAGCTTCATTGAGTTTTGAATCTTCCAAGTGATGAGAGTGCCTTATGTTAGGATCATATATTATTGTTGTATTTGCTGATTTTGCTTTGTCTAGGAGGGCCATTATAGTTTTCCTTATCTGACTGTCCAATGAGTATAATGATCCAAATAATAATATATCACTCTTTGTTAGATGAATATTTTCAGCAATAGCTCGCTGCTCAGGATAGTTTTTAATAAACGAATATTTTGGTTTCTTGTTTTCATCTAGAAAGGCAAGTGCGAGTGATGTTTTGCTGTTTTTATAACACTTTATAAATGAGGCCTCTACATTGTTTTTTTGTAAATAAGTTAGAATCATATCTGCACTATCATCATCACCCAATTCTGATATTAGTGTAACCTTAATATTACATCTGCCTATTGAGATTGCTGCATTTAACATTGCCCCACCTGGCCTTACAACAACATCATCTGGCGATGAAATTATTATATCTAACAAAGATTCACCAAGACAAAAAACCATAATGTAAAGTTAGAAATTTGTTCGGTATTATGACATTTTAAAAGTATTTGTGCCCGGATATTGAAAGGTGGGTATAGCTTAATGCGTAAATGAACTTATTAGGGTTGAGTGTTCTGGATATTTCTCCAATAGATATTCCTTATCTGCCATTTCAAAGTCGTTAAAGTCAAAACCTGGAGAAACTGTACAACTTACCAAAGTATATTCTCCTTTGCTTTTTGCTGCAAACCAGCTATTAGCAGGCACAGTTACTTGGGGAAAGATGTTTTCTAAATCTGAAATACCCAAATTTAATTCTGTTATTTTTCCGTTATTTTCAATTACATAAATAACTAGTGGATCTCCATCATGGAAATGCCATATTTCATCTGATTTTATTTTATGAAATACTGAGATATCAACTTTTTCCAACATAAAATAAATGGCGGTAGAGAATGATCTGCTTCCCTTGAAATTTTTAGGTAAGCAATTGCTGTCTGCATTTATTATTGAACGATGGGTTTCCTTATAATAGCCGCCTTCAGGGTGTGGAAGTAGGCCAAGTTTATTTATCCAATATTTAGACTTATTCATTATGGTGCGGGGGCATCTTGATTTGAATTGCTTTGTTCTTCATTGAAAATATATACGAGCTTAAAGGTTAAAACCTTATTAAACTGATCTCTAAACCATGTATTGCCTGCAAAATCCTCAAACTCTCTTGTTCTTATTTTCCTCATGGAGTTTTGATATCTAAAACCAAATTTTAAGGGACCAAGAATCTTAATACGTAAATCAATAACATAACTAAAGTCATTTTTATCATATGGACCATTCTCAACATTTGTGGAGGTAACAAGATTTCCATGCTCCCATTCTTTTACACCAACTAATCTTCCCCAAGAAAATCCAGCTCCAATTGTGATGAAATCCTTATCGGTGAAATGCACTAATAATGGAACTTCCACATAGTTTAACCTAAGTTTATATTCTCCAGTCAATACTTCTCCAGTGGCTATTGTGTCGATGTATTGTTTCCCCTCTTTGGCTCCTTTTTGATTAAATAGAACTTCCATACTCACGTCCCACTTTTTTTTGAAAGGAATCAAAGCACCAGCTCCAATCTGAATCCCGGGCTTTTTAAAGCCATTTACCTCATCGCCTTCTATTTGAGTTAGATTGATGCCAAGAATTGCCTTACCCTTTATTATTTGAGAATATACACTACTGTTTGTGCATAGAATAAATAATGAAAACAGAGTAATTGTAAGATATTTTATCATACCTATAAATTTGTACGTACTCAACGCAAAAATAGAACAATAATTGTTGATATTTGACAGTTATCTAATAGTTTGAATCGTCATCAGCAAATTAAAAATTTCTATCTTTGAGATCATTTATAAAAATATCTCGCAAACAATTACACCAAAAGTTCTTTTAGCAGTATGGCTAAAGAAGCCCCTTAAATGGATTTATATAATGATTTAATATCAGCTAAGGTTGAGGATTTGTTAAATATCCTAGGTAATGATATTGCATCAAAGGATAGGGAATCTGTGCAGAAAGCGTTTAATATTTCATTCGATATTTATAGAGATGTTACAACTAGCGATGGTAAACCATTTATTTTATTTAATCTGGACGTTGCAATAATAGCAGTTAAGGAAATTGGACTGGGCCCAACATCTGCAATATGTGCATTGTTGCATGGTATAGATAAAAAATCAGATTATTTATTGGAGGATGTTGAAAAGGATTTTGGGGAGCATGTGGCCGAAATAATAATAGGATTCAACAGTTTATCCAAACTGCAAACAAAGCGGATATCCTTTCAATCTGAAAAATTTAGGACCATGTTCCTTTCAATGATTGATGATATGCGTGTAATATTGATACGGCTATCTCATAGACTTAACGATTTAAGGCATTTGGAATTACTTGGCGATAAACTAGAACATTTTATTAGTGAGGCCAAATACCTATATATACCCATAGCACACCGCCTTGGTTTATATAAGATCAAAGATGAACTTGAGGATAGGGTTATGCGCCATGAACAGCCAGATATTTATGAAGATATTAGGAATAAGATAAGAGAAACAAAGAAAAAGAGGGAAGTATATATCAATGATTTTATTCGTCCAATAGAAAGAGAACTCCATGCTCACACGTTCAACTTTGAAATAAAATGGAGAACAAAATCTGTACCCTCCATTTGGTTGAAAATGATGCGTCAAAATGTACCATTTGAGGAGGTATACGATTTATTTGCCATCAGGATTGTACTCAACTGTAAGAAGAACCGCGAGAAGGAAGAATGTTGGAAGGTTTATTCGCATGTCACTAATATATATATTCCCAACCCTAAACGTTTAAGAGATTGGATATCTACACCTAAAGCCAGCGGATATGAATCACTTCACACAACCGTAAAAGGACATAACGATAAATGGATTGAAGTTCAAATACGGACTGAAAGAATGGATGAAAATGCCGAAAAAGGACAAGCAGCTCATTGGCAATACAAGGGGGTTATGAAGAAGAAAGACACAGAAAATTGGCTTTCTGAGGTTAGAGATATTCTTGAAAATCCCGATCAGATTTTTCATGATAAATCTTACAAGAGTAGTAATTCTAAAAAACAAGAAAGTGTTTTTGTATTTACTCCAATTGGAGACCTAAAGCAATTGCCAATGGGATCCACAGTGCTTGATTTTGCATTTGGTATCCATACTGATGTTGGAGCAAAATGTAGTGGTGCAAGAATTAATAATAAGGCTGTGCCAATCAGATATATTCTAAAGAATGGTGATAAAGTAGATATCATTACCACAAAAAATCAAATTCCAAAACATGATTGGTTGTCTTTTGTTACAACAGATAAGGCAAGAACCCGAATAAGAAAACATCTCAAGGAATCCATGTACAAGGAAGCTGATATAGGTAAGTCTGCCCTCCAGCGTAAGTTGAAGAGCTGGAAAATTAGAAGTAATGATGATCTGATTGATTTTCTTGTTAAATACTATAAGTTTGAAGCTGGAATTGATCTATATCATTCTGTGGCTACAGGAAAACTAGATCTGTTGGATATAAAACATGTACTTCAAAACTACATTGATGCAGACATCCAATCAAAGCAGGAAGAGGTAATAGGTGTTGATTCGAAACCTGCAAAGGAGAAACCAGATATTCAAGGAAGCAAGGAGATCTTATATGTAGGAGAAAACCTCAAGAATGTTGAATACCGTATGGCAAAATGTTGTAGCCCAATTCAGGGTGATAATGTTTTTGGCTTCATAACTACCATTGGCGGTATAAGCATTCACAGAACAAATTGCCCAAATGCAAAAAGACTAAGAGAAAAGTATGAATACAGAGTTATTGATGTAAAATGGATTGCTTCTGGAGATAAGGCATATTCTGTAGCGATTCTAAAAATAACGGGTGATGATGAATTAGGTGTTGTAGGATCTATTTCTAAGGTTATATCTGATGACCTCAGAGTAAATATGCGTTCAATTAATTTTCAAACAACCGGAAAAAGATTTTTAGGAAAAGTAACTGTAAGCGTAAGAGATTATAATCATTTGGAACAGCTTATGGCTAAAATAAATAAAGTAAAAGGAGTTGATAAGGTGGTTAGAGGTAAATAACCTTCGATGTACTTATATGAATATCATTCTGCTTTTTATTCAATTTTGTATACTAGAGATATTCCCCCATTTTCAGATATTCCCATCTTCAATTTCGAATCTTTAATCATCAGTTTAGCAACACTTTGTCCAATTGCAAAACCCAGTGCGGCTCCTATTAGAACATCAGAGGGCCAGTGAACATTGTCGTATACTCGCGATAAACCTACGCCAGTTGCTATGCCGTATGATAAGATACCTACCCATAATTTGTCTTTGTAAACTTGTTGCATCATTGCAGCTATTGCAAATGCGGCGGTGGTATGACCAGAGGGAAATGATGTATAGTTCCAACCTTTAAATGGCCATTCCCATAAATATGGATTTGGAGGTAAATTCTGGCTTGGCCTATGTCTATGGAATATGTGTTTTAAAACCTGTGATGAAATTGCTGCCATCACAAATGCCTGTGTTCCACCAAGTGCTATTTGCCTGGCTTTGTGATCATTTGTGGCAATTCCGTATATGTAATACCCACCAAATAAAATGGCAGGATATAAGCCACTTCCCCATGGTTCTATTGCATATTTCGAAATATTATCAAGTCCTGCTGATTTATTTCTTTGAAATGCAGCACGTATTTCATCATCGTAGGCATAAAGTAATGCTCCTCCAGCGATAATACTACCAGTTATTATCCATTCTTTTTTATTCCACCTAGCTGGACCAGTAACAATCTTCTTTGTTACTGTCCAATAGGAAGTAATGTATTGCTTATCTGGTTTGTAGGAGTAATTCTTAAAATCATTAACTTGTGCATAATTCAAAGTGCTTATAAAGCTTATGGTTACTAATAAAACAACTATTCGTATGAAGTTTGAATTAATAACCATCAATTATGCATTTAATCATTTAAATTTTCCATGGATTTGGCTTTAAGCCAGTAAGATTCCATTTCATCAAGCGACATATCTTGGATATTAAATCCATCATTGGCGGACTCAGTTTCTATAAATTGAAACCTATTAATAAATTTCCTGTTTGTTCTTTCAAGCGCATCCTCAGGATTAATGCCAACAAATCTTGCATAGTTGATTAGTGCAAAAAGAAGATCTCCAAATTCATCTTCCATTCTTGAAGTATTTTTCTCGGCTTCCACCTCATATTTTAATTCATTTAATTCTTCAATTACTTTATCCCAAACTTCTTCACGTTTTTCCCATTCAAATCCAACACCTTTTGCTTTCTCTTGGATTCTAAATGCTTTTAAAAGCGGGGGTAATGAAGGTGGAACGCCCTCTAGTACAGACTTTCTACCTTCCTTCAGTTTTAATTTTTCCCAGTTATCAAGAACATCTTCTGCTGTATTAGCTTTCTCATCACCATAAATGTGAGGATGACGATGTATTAGTTTATCGCATATTTCATTTAATACATCGCTGATGTCAAAACTATTATTCTCTGAAGCAATCTTTGAATAAAAAACTAGATGAAGCATAAGGTCACCAAGCTCTCCTTTTATTGATTTCATGTCTTCATTCAATATGGATTCAGATAATTCATACGCTTCTTCTAATGTGAGGTGCCTTAGACTTTTAAACGTTTGTTCCTTATCCCATGGACAATTCTCCCTTAAATCATCCATTATATTTAATAGCCGTTCAAAGGCCTTTAATCTATCCTGCATTTCAAAATATATTTAGAGAAAGATCACTCAATTATGGATAATTTTGATTTATATAAATTGGTATGAATTATTTTAATTTTAAGTAATGTAATCCTCTTTTTATAAGCATACCAATACCCGTATTTTTATGTCTTTCTCTTGGATTTCATTTTAACACTAATAACTTGCAAATAATATTAACAAATCTAAACAAAATAAGATTCTTTCAAATTATATACTCTAATTTTATGAGCAATTGTCAAATCTGAATTCATACATTATTACCTTTGCCAATCTCTAATATTAATAATCATTGAGACCATATTTACACATACTTTATTTAACCCTATTCATGGTAATGTTTTTAGGTTCTTTTGCGCAACCTTCTAAACCATCTAACCGGAGTAATTTAATGTTTGGTCTCAAAGCGGAGTATGGACTGTTCATGAGTCATCATCTGGAATTGGATATCTTTAAGTCACATTTTCCCGCCTTTGAAATTAATATAGAAAAAGCCACTTTTGGAAAAAAAAGATGGGAATCAGAATATGCTTATCCTTTAATTGGGTTAAACTTTTGGTATTCAGGAATGGGAGGGTTTAATGATCTGGGTGTTGCTTATGCTCTTTACCCTTCCATAAATTTCCCCATTGTAAAAAATGATGTAAATTCTCTTAATTTCAAAATTGGTCTTGGATTGAGTTACATAACTAAAAAGTTTGATAGACTTACCAATTATAAAAATTTTGCAATTGGCTCGCATTTAAATATTGCTGTCAGTTTATTTGCTGAATATCGACTATCTATTTCAAAAATGACTACTCTTACTGCAGGGGCTGGTTTAACGCACTTCTCAAATGGTTCAATGAAGACGCCTAATTATGGGATAAATTTATTTACTGCTAGCATTGGTATTTCAACATATTTGAGTAAACCTAATAAACTGTTAAGTAAAAAAGTTTTACCTGAGCTTTATACATGGGAATTTGATGGTAGAAAATATTTAAGCTTTGAGATAGCCTCAGCATTTGCATATAAGGATATGAGCGAACAATATGGAGATAGTTTTTATGTTTTTGCAGCTTTTGCAAATCTTATGGCTAGAGTATCATACAAGAGTAAATTTGGTATCGGTATGGATTTAACCTATGATGGTTCAGATAAAATGGTATTGGAGAGAAGGAACGGAACTTTTGAACCAAATAGTCAGATTACTAAGATTGGTTTTAGTATTGCTTATGAAATGGTAATGGATCGGGTGTCATTTTTATTTAATCTAGGTGCGTATGCCAAGGCATTGGATAAAAGTGAAGGTGATATTTTTCAACGCCTAACACTTAAGTATATGATAAGTAACAGATTATTTGCCAATATGGTTCTTAGTGCGCATTTAGGTAAAGCAGAGTATGTTGGTTTTGGATTGGGATATCAGCTTAGGTTTATATATAAAAGAGAAATACAGCACAATTGAAAAATTTACTAATAATATTAATTGGGATAACTCTTTTGGTTTCATGCCAGAAAGGGGTAATATCGGATTGTAAATTTTCTTCAGGTAAGTTAAAAACCGAATTCCGTTATCTAGGGGATTTCAATAACTTACTTCTTAATGATAATGTAAATGTTATTCTTCAAAAGTCTGATAGTTCGGGTGTAAGAGTTGAAACTGGTGAAAATTTAATTCAGGGTATAATGACAACAGTAAATGACCATGGTTTGCTGGAGATATCTAACCATAATACTTGTGAATGGGCTCGTAATTATAACAACCTACTCAATGTTTATGTTTATTATAATAATATTGATAGCATTTCTTACCGGTCTATAGGTAATATTACCAATATAGACACTCTCCGAGCAGACTCATTAAATATAGATGTTTTTGAGGGTGCTGGAGATATTGATTTGGACATAAATGTTGATAAACTATTTTGTGCAATTCATAATGGAACCGCTGATATTCATTTATCTGGATTTGCAGGATTAAGCTATGTTTATTCTGCTAGCTATGGATTAATTGATAACAGCAATTTATATTGTAATACAATATATGCCAATAGTAGAAGTAGCAACAATATTTTTTTAAACGCAAATAACATCCTTGAGGTAAAAATTGAAAGTATCGGAGATATTTACTACAGAGGCGATCCAGTTAATATTAAGCTAGATAGATTAGGTAGTGGTAATCTGATTAAGATGAACTAATATTTAAATAGCCTAAAAAACCTTGGTAAAATGTAATTAGTATGCTTTTGCAAATACTACTCTCTGCTTTGAATGATTTCCGGTAAGAATACACTTTCCTTCTTCCTTAATCTCATCCACAGGAATTACTCTTATTGTGGCTTTTGTTTTACCTTTAATTATTTGCTCTGTTTCAGATGTACCATCCCAGTGAGCTCTTACAAAACCACCCTCTTCGATTCTTTTGGTAAACTCCTCCCAATTATCCACATTATAAGTATGATCATCTCTATAAGAAAGAGCTTTTTGAAATATGTTACTCTGTATTTGTTCCAACAGGTGTTCTATTTTATCTGCAATACCTATAAGTTGAAGAGTTTCTTTTTCCAGTGTATCCCTTCTAGCTACTTCAACCGTTTTGTTTTCAAGGTCTCTAGGGCCTATAGCTAATCTCACAGGAACTCCTTTTAGTTCCCATTCTGCAAATTTAAATCCCGGTTTGTGTGTATCTCTATCATCAAACTTAACTGTGATTCCTTTGGATTTAAATTGTTCAATAACCTTAACAACCTCTGAGCGTATGGCATTTAACTGTTCAGAGTTCTTAAATATTGGTACGATTACAACTTGTATCGGAGCAATTTTAGGTGGTAATACCAACCCATTATCATCAGAGTGTGACATTATAAGAGCCCCAATTAAACGTGTTGACACTCCCCAAGAGGTAGCCCAAACGTATTCTTGTTTATTTTCCCTTGAAACATACTGCACATCAAATGCCTTTGCGAAATTTTGGCCTAAAAAATGCGAAGTTCCTGCTTGAAGTGCTTTTCCATCTTGCATCAAAGCTTCAATACAATATGTTTCAACAGCACCAGCAAATCTTTCATTTGGTGATTTAGTTCCTTGTAGAACAGGAACTGCCATATATTCTTCAGCAAAAGTTGCATAAACCCCTACCATCTTTTCTGCTTCTTCAATTGCTTCCGCCTTTGTTGCATGAGCAGTATGCCCTTCTTGCCACAAAAATTCTGCTGTTCTTAGAAATAGACGAGTTCGCATTTCCCATCTAACAACATTTGCCCATTGGTTTACTAATACTGGTAAATCTCTGTAAGACTGGATCCATTTTCTATAGGTATCCCAAATAATAGTTTCTGAAGTAGGTCTAACTATCAGTTCCTCTTCCAATTTTGCATCTTCATCAACTATTATCTTGCCGTTTTCATCATTTTTTAAACGGTAATGAGTTACAACGGCACATTCCTTGGCAAAACCTTCAACATGTGAGGCTTCCTTACTAAAAAAAGATTTTGGAATAAATAAGGGAAAGTAAGCATTTTGATGTCCTGTTTCTTTGAACATTCCATCTAAAACGGATTGCATTCTCTCCCAAATAGCATACCCATAGGGTTTTATAACCATTGATCCTCTCACTGCTGAATTTTCAGCTAGATCAGCTTTTACAACTAGATCATTATACCATTGAGAATAATTTTCCTTTCGTGATGTTAATTGTTTAGCCATTTTTAAACTTTGGTACAGTCTTTGTATTTTTAACTATCGAACCGCAAAATTAAACAATGTTTACAATTGCACAACAAATCATAAAGATGGAAACTATAAATAAATCACTTAGCTATATAATGTTTGTTCTGATGGCATTAATTATTGTTTCATGCTCTTCAACAAGCAATTTACCAAATGATGATGCATATTATTCATCAAAATCAAATAATCCTACTCAGTATAACTGGGATGATTTTCAGGAAAGAGCTCAAAACCACGGTAATGACAGTGATAATTCTCGAACTATATCGCAACCTGAAGAAACAGGGGCATATGTTTCTGAATACTCCGAGGCTGCTGGAACTGCCCTAGGCCAAAATTCATCAGGAGAATATGAATTTGTTGATCAATATTATGAATCTGATTATGCCTCACGCATAAACAGATTTAATGGTAATGGGGTAAGTGATGATTATTATTCCTCTGGATATACCAATGAATGTTATAGTTGTGGAACGGGGGGATCTAATATCTCGCTCAGTTTTGGAATGGGATTAGGATATGGTTTTTCATACGGTTATGGTAACCCATACTGGGGATATCCTTACTACGGCTGGGGTTACCCTTCTTACTATGGGAATTATTGGTCAGGTTATAACTATGGCTATTGGGATGGTTTTTATGCCGGTGGTGGTTACTATCCTGGATATCCTGGAGGAGGTTATTACCCTGATTATGGTCAAACAGTATCTTATCAGCCAAGAGGAAGAGGAGCTGGTGGGAGTGCAATCCCAAGATCAAATTCTGGAAGATCTTCCTCATATGGTGTCGCGTCATCAAGTTCAAATAATAGTAGTAATACTACCATAAGTAATAGTAGAAGTACAAAAACTACAACGGATAAAAAATATAGCACCACAAGAACCGAAATAACAAATGGGGGAACAATTATAAAGCCAAGGTCAGAATCAATTGGTAAATCTGATGTGGGTTCAAAAGTTGCTACCTCAAGGTCAAATTCAAAATATCAAAAACCATCTGCTATTTCAACTCAAAGATCAGAGGCAAAGTATCAGAAACCTAAATCGTATGAAAGTTTACCTTCGCGTCAGCCAAGATCAAGTAAAGAATATGTTAGGCCCAAAACAAATAATAGTGACGTGAATTACCAAAATAATACCAGTACATACAATAGGTCTTCTCAGCAGGGGTATAATTCAAAAAGTAGTACAACTTCAAAAGTATCCACACGACAGAGTACTAGCAGGACTAGCAATGTTGCACCGAAGAGCTATAGCTCTCCCACTAGCAGGAGTTCATCAAGAACCTATAGCTCTCCTTCCAATAGTAATAGCAACAGCAGTAGTTATAGTGGAGGAAGCAAAAGCAGAAGTAGTAGTTCGGGAGGTAGTAGGTCTACATCAACTGGTTCAAGAGGTGGAAGAAAGTAGCTGTTTGCCATGAAAAACTGCATATAGATGGTTTATTTTCTGGAAGAAATATTTCAAAATATTTATTAATAGATAAAGCTTGTATAATGAAAAGATTAGGTATCGTAGTTGGACTATTTTTATTATCGTTCATGGTAAATGCTCAATATGCAGATGATGCATTAAGATTTTCGCAGGTATACTATCAAGGAACAGCAAGAAGCATGGCTCTTGCAGGATCAATGGGTGCCATAGGTGCTGATTTTTTGTCAGCAAGCACAAATCCTGCAGGAATGGGTTTATATCGAAGAGGTGTTTATTCTATTACCCCTGAGGTTTCAACAACAAAGGCTTCATCATTGTATAATGGAGACTTAAGTGAAGATTCAAGGAGCATATTTGACCTTAGTAATATGGGATATGTTATTGTAAAACCATTGTCTAAAAATGGATGGAAATTTATTCAATTTGGATTTGGTATGAACAGGTTAAACAATTATAATAGTTCCGTTAACATGCAAGGAAAAAATACATTGGATTCCAAATTGGATGTTTACAGAGACCTAGCAAATGGGGTATATTATGATGATATTGAAGGAAATGATCCTTACGAACTTTATCCTGCTTGGTATCTTTATCTAATAGATACTATTCCAGGCACTGTTGATCAGTATACATCTCCTATTAATTTTGGTGGTGTTTTGCAGCAACAAAATATAAAAAGTAAGGGGTCAACTAATGAGTGGCTTTTTACCTTATCAGGAAACTATAATGATAAGTTATATATAGGAGCTACCATAGGCTTGCCATATACAAGATATTTTAGAGAATCATATTATTCTGAGTTTGATATTGCCGACACAATACCCTACTTTACGGACTGGAGTGTTACAGAAAACCTAACAACTACTGGATGGGGTATTAACCTCAAACTGGGAATGATTTTTAAACCCACTGAATGGTTAAGGTTGGGTGGAGCATTTCATACCCCAACATACTATTGGAGTATGAGCGATACATGGTATACAAATACTACTGCAGATTTAGTTGGGGTTGACTCCTACGAATCAATACTTGGCACTTTTGATTATGATATGACAACTCCATTGAGAGCAATAGGAAGTGCAGGATTTATTTTTGGGCAAAATGCTTTTGTTACACTTGATTATGAATACACGGATTATTCGAAATCAAAATTTTCATCAAGAGGTTATGGCTATAACGAAGTTAATTCTGATATAAGCAGTGTATTTAAACAAACTCATAATTTCAGAGGTGGTATAGAGTATAGGTACTCAAATCTAAGTTTTAGAGGGGGATATGCACTTTACGGTAGTCCATATGCCAATAATATTAATGATGGTAAAAGACAATCTTTCAGTGGTGGGATAGGGTATAGAAATAATGATTTGGCCCTGGACTTCGCTTATGTTTACTCCTCAAAAAATGAGGATTATTACCTGTATACATCCGATAATTACCAAACCAATCCTGTGAGTAATGAATATAGGAGCCAGCAGTTTATGGTATCATTGAGATACTTTGTAAAGTGAGCCCAAATGCATTAATCATACCAGCTTGCATACATATTGTAGTTATCAGCTATTCTATTGATTTCACCTTCTAAAAGATCTTTGTCAACAGTTTTGATAAGCTTGGCTGGGATGCCTCCATATACACTTCCTGACTTAACTAAAGTATTTTTTGAAACAACAGCTCCAGCTGCTATTATTGAATTGCTTTCAATTATTACTCCATCCATGATAATAGCTCCCATTCCAATAAGAACATTGTCATAAATTGTACATCCATGTATGATTGCAGAATGAGCTATTGATACGTTGTTACCGATTTTAACCGAGGCTTTCTTATAAGTGCAATGAACTACTGCATTGTCTTGGATATTTACGTTATCTCCAATTCTTATTTTATGTACATCGCCTCTTACAACGGCATTAAACCAAATACTGCAATTGTTTCCGATTACTACATCACCTGTGATGGTTGAATTGTCTGCTAGAAAGCAGCTCTTCCCAATTTTTGGGACTATTCCTTTAACTGATTTAATTAGTGCCATTATGATATTTTACAAAATGCAAAAATAAGAACTTAGCTTACTTCTCGGGTTTAGTTACTAAAATTAAAATACATTATGTAATAACTATACACCGAAATAAGGTTGTTAGCTTATTGCTCTTTCCTTGAATAACATAACGCTGCAATCTTCATCAGTTAAAGGAACTATTGGCACAGATATCTTGGATGCATATTCATTTACTGCCTTCATAATACCTGGCCATTCTGGCTTATAATCATGAATTATTATAACACCGCCATGAGTTAACCTAGGATAAAAGAAATTTAGCCCAGCCAATGTAGGATTATATAAATCTGCATCCATATTTACAAGTGCATACTTGGTTTCTTTAATGTTTTTTGTGGTGCCAGGAAAATGACCTACATGAAATATATATTTGTCTGAGGCTAACTTCTGTTTTACTCTTTCATAAGATGTATCTGCAAAGTCATAAATATTATAGGTAGCAGCTTTACCTGTTTCAATGTCCAGGTCATTCTGGTTAAATCCCTCAAAAGTATCAAATAGATGAAACTCCCTTTTATTATCCATTTCGTGTAAAATTTGAGCTGAATCTCCCTTGTAAACACCAAGTTCTGCAAATGCTCCATCTATGTTTTCTTTTCTAAGTCTGTTGACTTGATACCAGAAATTTAGAAACCTATATTTGTCCTTGTAACTTCTTTCGAGTTTAATGAGATTTTTTGAGACATCACCTTGCTTAATCGCATTCTTCCATATGGTTGGTTCATTTACCCTGCTAAAAAAGCTAGAATAGACATAATAGGCTGCATAAACTAATAAAATTGATATAAGAAGGATTTGAATAATTTCATAGGTGCTCATAAATAGAAGGTTTAGATTACTTCAGCAACAACAAATGTACTTCCACCAACAAATATTAAATCGTCAACACTAGCATTATTTTTTGCAGAATTCAATGCCTGGGTAACAGATGTATATGTTTTACCGTTTAAACCCGCCTTAAAAGCTACATCAGCGAGAGATTTTTCATCTAAACCTCTTGGAATGTTTGGTTTACAATAGTAATAAAGGCCATTCTTTGGCAGAAGATTAAGTATTTCAAATGTATCTTTGTCAGCAACCATACCTATAACAAAATGGAGCTGGTTATACAACATGTCACGGAATTGATTTATTATTGATTTAATTCCGTCAATGTTATGACCAGCATCACATATTACTAATGGGTTTGTATTGATGGTTTGCCACCTACCATAAAACCCTGTGTTTTTAATGCTATTTTCAATGCCATTTCTTATATGTTCTTCCTCCATGTAAAATATACCTGCATCATTTAAGGTAAATATTGATGCCAAAGCAGTTGTGATATTTTCATTTTGATATAAGCCTGAGAGGGGAGAGGACAAATTATTAATTACATTATTGTCACCTTTCCATATATCGTAGCTGAGGTTAGTATTGTCATTAGCGTTAATACTTCTAATGTCGACTATGTTTTCTGCAAACTCTAATTTAGACTTATGATCATTAGCTGTAACTAGGAATATATTGTCAGTTTCAGACTGATGTTTACCAATAATTACAGGTATATTATCCTTGATAATACCTGCTTTTTCAAATGCGATTTTTTCCAGAGTATTACCTAGGAATTTAGTATGATCAAATCCTATATTCGTAATTATTGATAAAATGGGGTTACATAAATTAGTGGAATCAAAACGACCTCCCATACCAGTTTCAATAACTGCTATTTCAACATTCTCCTTGTTAAAATGGTCAAATGCCATACCAACAGTCATTTCAAAAAATGAAGATTTTTGATTTTCAAATAAAGGTTTATTTGCTGTAATAAATTCAGTAACATTATTTTCGGATATTAATTCTCCGTTAATCTTAATTCTTTCCCTAAAGTCTTTTAGATGAGGGGATGTATATAGGCCAGTTTTATAACCAGCCTCTTGAAGTATTGATGATATTATATGCGAAACACTTCCTTTTCCGTTTGTGCCAGCAATGTGAATTGCTTTAAACCCATTTTGAGGATTTCCCAGTGCTGATAGAATTGCCTTGGTATTAACCAAATCTGCCTTATATGCAGGATCTCCAACTCTCTGGAACATTGGTAGATGAGAAAAAAGCCAAGAAAGTGTTTCCTTATAATTCATAATTCTACACTTAGTTATTTATGTTCTCCATTAGCACCATGTTTGTGCACTGAATCTTTAAAATAAGCTTTCTCAAACCCAATTAATGCATTATTCATATCAGTTACATATTTAGCATCTGTTGTTTGTTTTGCTTTCATAGCATATACAGTTAATTGATGCAAATAAGTTAGCTGACTTATGTATATTGTATAACTTTCTTCATCAGATGATGGCTTAGACTTTACTCTTTGTGTTAAAAAATATTGTTGAACGATATATTGTATTTTACTTGCATGATCATCTTTTGTACTTATCCATCTAACTAGCTGATTGTAATTTATGCTATCGCTACTCTGAAGCTCAACTATGTTGGTCATTGCTTTATTAATAGTTTCAATATGCTCTTTAATTAATTCTATTCTAAGTTGGTCGTTATAAATACCACAAGGTATTTCACAATGAGAGTATGCTTTAATGGAAAAAGTGCTTATTATGGTAATTAAGCTTGCTAGTATTAATGATTTCTTCATCTTTTTTTAGTGTTTATTTAGTGTGATTAATATTTACAAAGTAAGTTAAAAATAAGCATATAACTTAAATTTAGAAATACTGAGTAAGATAAACCTTGAGATTATAATTTGCATAAAAAAATCCCGTCTCTGTTATGAAACGGGATTTGGTAATTTTTAATATTTAGGTTTATTTCTTTTTACCTTTTTTGGATTTTAATCTAGCTTCTTTCTCCAAAGTTGCTTTTTCTTCTTTGTCACCACCAAGGAGGTCATAAGCTATAGGACTTGCAGTAAATAATGAAGAATATGTACCAACTAATACTCCAACTAAAAGAGCGAAAATGAATCCACGTATTACTTCGCCACCAAATATGAATATTACAAGAAGAACAACAAGAGTAGTACCTGAAGTATTCAATGTTCTGGCAAGTGTGCTATTTAGCCCAACATTTATATTACTCTTAATGGAATGTTTTGGAAATAGTTGAGTGTTTTCCCTGATTCTATCAAAGATAATAACTGTGTCATTAATGGAGTAACCAATAATTGTTAGTATAGCTGCAATGAATGCCTGATCAATTTCCATACTAAATGGAAGTACTCCGTAGAATATGGAGAATAATCCCATTGTAATTAATGTATCATGGAAAACAGCTGCAACACCGGCAACGCCGTACTGCCATTTCCTAAACCTTATAGCTATGTATATAAAGATAATTATTAACGCAAAGAAAATAGCAAAGTAAGCTTTTGTACGAATATCATATGCGATTGTAGGTCCTATTTTTTGGGAGCTTAGGATTCCCAATAATTTATTTTCTCCTTCTGTATCTGATGAGAAATCAACATATTCAATCTTCTGGGCATAGAAAGATTTCAATCCATTGTGTAATTTAATTTGAATTATTGAGTCTACCTCGGCACCATCATCATCAATAAGATACTTAGTAGTTACTTTGATTTGTGAATTTGCACCAAATGTTTTTACCTCGGGAGAATTATTGTCAAATTCAGAAGTTAGAATCTTTCTTGCTTCTTCCGTATCTACATCTCTATCAAATCTGATAACATATGTTCTACCTCCTGTAAAATCAATCCCAAAATTTAAACCTTTAGTGAATAAAGAACCAAGACTAACAATAATCAAAATCAGTGAGATTATATAAGCTTTCTTTCTTGCATTAATGAAATTGAAGCTTGTATTCGAAAGAACATTTGCTGTAAGTTTTGTGGAGAAATTTATTTTCTTGTTTGTATTCAACATCCATGTGAAAATCATTCTGGATATAAATATTGCAGAGAATAATGAAGACAGAATACCAATAATAAGTGTAGTTGCAAAACCTTGCACCGGACCAGTACCAAATACATATAGAACTATACCCGTAAGCAATGTTGTTACGTTACCATCTATAATAGCTGAATAAGCATTCTGATAACCATCTGTTATGGCAAGTCTAAGGCCTTTACCTGCTCTTAATTCCTCTTTAATACGTTCATATATAATAACGTTTGCATCAACTGCCATACCTAATGTTAGCACGATACCTGCCATACCTGGGAGTGTAAGAACAGCACCAAGTGAAGCCAGAACACCAAACAAGAAGAACATGTTAGATATAAGTGCAAAATTAGCAACAAGTCCTGCACGGTTATAGTAAACAATCATATATGCAAGCACTAGAATAAAAGCTAAAATAAAGGAGTTCATTCCAGACTTAACAGCTTCACGACCAAGTGATGGTCCAACTACAGCCTCTTCAACAATACGTGCTGGAGCTGGGAGTTTACCTGCCTTAAGAATATTTGCAAGGTCAAGTGCCTCATTTAAGTCCATGTTCCCACCTGAGATAGATGATCTACCGTTTGGTATTTCACCATTAACAACAGGGAAAGAGTAAACATAATTGTCAAGAACAATTGCAATTTGATTGCCAATGTTTTCACCAGTTAAACGTTTCCATATTTTAGCACCCTGAGCATTCATTTGCATGTCAACAGCAATGCCACCATTTTGATCATAATCTTGATTGGCATCAACAATAACATCACCACCAAGTGCGGCACTGCCATCACGGGAGCTAGCTTTAAGAGCAATCAATTCAAGCACATCAGGTGATTGTGGGCTTGGCTTAACAGTCCAAACCAACCTTAAATCTCTTGGAAATAAGTCTTTGGTCAAACTTAACATTCGATTAATACGTGCTGTATCTTTAATGGCTGCAAAACCTACACGAGCTGTTTGAGCTGGATATGGAGTTCCTGCTTCATTTTGAGCATAAGATGGCTGCAGATAGGCATAAAGGGGATATTTCTTAGCATAATCTGAGAAATTCATATCCTCAGCTGAATCAGCTGTTGTATCCGCTTCGATCTGTTCTAAAAGTTTATTTGTTTCTTCCTCAGCTTTGGATGGTTCAGATATTTCTTTATCATCATCTGTTTCTGATATGGATGCTGGCTCTCCATCGTTATTAGCATTCTGAGCTGCTTCTTTTGCTTCCTCAGCAATTTTTGTTTCTTCTTCTAGAATTTCTTCAGTTCTGAGTGTTGCATTTGCTTCATCAAAATAAGTGTAAAGATCTGAGAAGTTATATGTTTCCCAAAATTCAAGTTTAGCAGTACCCTGAAGTAATTTTCTTACGCGATCAGGATCCTTGATGCCTGGGAGCTCAATGGCAATTCGCCCCGTTGTTGCTAACTTTTGTATGTTAGGTTGAGCAACACCAAATCTATCAATACGAGTTCTAAGAATCTGATAAGATCGATCTATGGCTTCATTGGCTTCTGTATTTATTACCTCCAAAACCTCCTCATTGGAGGAATTAGTTGTAATACCTTTGTCCTTAAATTCATATAGAAATATGGAGGCAAGTCTTGCATTTGGATCAGCTTCATTAAATGATTCTCCAAAAAGAGTTACAAACCCTTGACCACTTGACTTTTGCTTTTCATAAGCCATTTTCATGGCTTTTCTAAATACTGGATCTTGGCTATTTCCAGAAAGAGCATTGACAATATCTCCAACAGATACCTCTAATACTACGTTCATTCCTCCTTTTAGGTCAAGCCCTAAATTCAGCTCTCTTTCTCTACATTCTTTGAATGTATATTCTGTAACGAGTATGTTGTAAACTACAACATTGGAAATACTATCTAGGTAATACTGCTCTTTTGCACTAGCAATTGAGTCAGTTAAGTATGTTACCATACCTTCATTTCCTTTTGCGATGCTTCTAGCCTCTTGGATTGTAGCTTCACTCCTTGCATATTCTTTGGCTTTCTTTTCAACTCTACCAGTTACATAAGTAAAACTGAGCTGGTAAAGACAGACTAAAGCAAAGGCGATTGCAAAAAACTTAATAGCTCCTCTATTCTGCATTTGATCTTAATTATTAATTAATTACTTCAATTTTTTGAGCCTGCAAAAATAGAATAATATTTGAGAATTAGCAAATTGATTTTAATTAACTTTAGCTACTTTTTTAACATCATTGCCATATGAAAAGTATTATATTGAATTTATTGTTTATTAGCCTTTTATATATTTTGTGCTTTATATCCTGTGGTGAGCCCAATGCATTTGATAATATGAAAAACATGGGATTGCTCCAAGGAGAATGGAGTAGCCATAGAGGAGTTGCATATAATGAGAATTGGGATATTATTAACGATAGTGTTTTTTATGGCTTTGGTTTTAGTCTAAACGATGCTGATACTTTATTCAAACAGGACATGCGTATATTTCGCGATACAAATAGAATTTACTATAGTATTGACCATAAAAAAGATAGTAATAATATAAAATTTGAACTTATGGAAGCTACCAAAAATAGTTGGCTATTTAAAAATTTGAAAAACTCATATCCAAATATAGTATTATACAACCTTTCAAATGATACCACCTTAAACATAGAAATATCAGATATGGATGGTAATAAGAAGCAGTTATTTTTTCTAACCTTACGTAATAGAAATTAACTTAGAAAAAGTTATCTCGAATAATCAAAGTCAATTAAGCTTTACGATATATAACCCGAATTTTAGTATTTGTTGGTTAACCATTTCCAAATAACGGAGTAACTTACTTTCTGGCCATACATCAAAATACCTGTTTTATAAATCTTTGATGCCATGTAGGTGGTCAAAAGAAATCCGGCTATTAACAAACCAACTGAAGTCCATATTTGCCATAGTGGCACTCCAAAGGGTATTCTCATCATCATTGTGATGGGAGAGGTGAATGGAATCATTGACATCCAAATGGCAAGGCTACTATCCGGCTGCTCAATGATTACTCCAGTAAGAGCTATTGCAAAAACAAGAGGAATTGATACAGGAAACATAAATTGCTGACTATCTGTATCATGATCTATTGCTCCTCCAATTGCAGCAAACATTGAAGAATATAATAGGTATCCACCTAGGAAATAGAATATAAAGCTAAACATCATAACCTTTATATCTATACCACCTATAATTTCATTAATTATCACCATAGGACTTATACCAGATTCTTTTGCGTTGCCAAGGAGTTCATTGTTCTGACCTATGATTTGTAATTCATTTTCTCCAGTGAATATACCCGACTGAAAAGTGCCCACTATGATTAGGGTTAGTAGAATCCAAAGTAAAAACTGAGTTAAACCTACAAATGCAACTCCAATTATTTTTCCCAGCATAAGCTGAAATGGTTTAACTGAAGATATTATTACCTCCACTATTCTATTTGACTTCTCCTCCATCACTCCCTTAAGAACTTGAACTCCAAACATGAAAATGAAGAAATAAATTAATATTCCAGCAAAAGCAGCCAATCCCACTTCAACTTCCGTATTACTTTTCTTTTCAATACCCCCATCTTCAACTCTTATGGTAGATAAATTAACATTTACCTTTGATGACCTTATTATTTCTGGATCAATTCCTGAGGCAAGAAGTTTTTTGTTTTCAACTTCATTCTTCATAACAGATTTGATATACGCGGTAATATTTAGTCCGGGTTGCATAGTTGAGTACAATTCAGAGTTAACCGGGATATTCAATTCCGTTTTAGGTATATAAAGAAATAACTCACCATTTGTTATGGCTGAGTCCTTCTCTTCTCTAAAGTCTCCGAATACATGGTAGAACTCAACATTATCCTGGTCCTTGAATTTTTCGAAGAACCATCCTGTTTCATCCATTACAGCAACTTTTTTTTCTGTTGCTTCTGTCCAATCGTTTATATAGGCAGGTAATATTATCATCGCTGCCATTAAAACAGGACCAATAATAGTAATTATCAAGAATGATTTTTTTCTTACTCGTGATATGTACTCGCGTCGTATTATTAGCAATATCTTATTCATGTGTAGTTAGTTAAAATGAATTTATGATTGATTACTGCTGACCTGCTGAATAAAAATATCATTTATGCTCGGCAGAATCTCATTAAAAGATACAATTTCAGCTTGAGTAATAATTTCTGAAATGAGATCATTGGGTACCTTTCCATTATTTATTTTAACATTGGCGTAATGAATATTTCTTTCTCTTTTTGTCTCTTCAAGATTATAATTTCCAGGGGTAAGTGAAATCTTAGATTCGGACTTATACGCTATCTCAAATATGTTATCCTTAAATTTTTCTTTAACCTCGTTTATTTCTCCATTTAGGACTGTTTTACTGTTATTTATCAACGCAATATTGTCACAAAGTTCTTCAACCGAGGCCATGTTATGAGTAGAAAATATAATGGTGGCGCCATTATCTCTTAGATTTATAATCTCTTCTTTTAGAATGTTTACATTAATTGGGTCAAACCCACTGAAAGGTTCATCAAAAATTAGTAAGTCAGGCTTATGAAGAACAGTAACTATAAATTGAACTTTTTGAGCCATTCCCTTGGATAATTCTTCAACCTTTTTATTCCACCATGAGCTTATCTCAAACTTTTCAAACCAATAGTTTAATTGCTTTATGGCATCTCTTCTGCTCATACCTTTTAACTGTGCGAGATACACTGCTTGTTCACCAACCTTCATTTTTTTATATAATCCTCTTTCCTCAGGCAAATAACCAATATTAGCTATGTCTTTAGTATTTATAGGATTGCCATTTAACATTACTTTTCCCTGATCCATAACAGATATCAAGTTGATAATGCGTATGAGGGTTGTCTTACCAGCTCCGTTGGGACCAAGTAACCCGAATATACTCTGATTTGGGACTTCTATGCTTACATCATCTAAGGCCTTATGATTAACATAGTTTTTCGATACATTTAGTGCCTGTAGCGTATATTTATTGTCCATGTTCTTTAATTGTTTTGTGATGGTTGCAAAAATACAATCATGCATCTTTTCAACATCACAATAAATGTTAAATTAGATTGTAATTAGTAGTTTTACCCATTTATAAAATAATAAAAAGTTTAAGAAAAGAACTCTCTCATTCTATCAAAATAACTTTTGTCCTTGGATGTTGGATTTGGCTTAAAGTTTTTGGAGTCTCTAAACTTCTCGATTATGGACTTTTCTTCTTTTGATAATTCACGAGGTGTCCATATATTAACATTTACGAGTAAATCACCTCTCCCATAGCCATTTACATCTGGAATACCTTTGCCTTTGAGTCTAAGCACCTTACCTCCTTGTGTGCCTGAACCAATCTTTATTCTGGCTTTACCATCGATAGTAGGAATTTCACAAGTTGTACCAAGAGTTGCATCAGCAAAGTTAACGTAGAGGTCATAAAGCAGGTTATTACCATCACGAAGTAATTCTGGATCTTCTTTTTCTTCCACTAGCACTATCAAATCTCCAGGTACTCCCCCTCTTGCGCCAGCATTACCTTTCCCACTTATTGATAATTGCATTCCATCAGCCACACCTGCAGGTATGTTTATACTAACAACTTCCTCACCTTTAGCTATACCATTGCCATGACATTCCTTACACTTATTAGTTATTTGTTCACCGCTACCACCGCATTGAGGACATGTTGAAGCAGTTTGCATTTGCCCAAGAAAAGTATTTGTAACTCTGGTAACTTGGCCTTGACCATGACAAGTTGAACATGTGGATGGTGTGCTACCTTTCTCAGCTCCTGTGCCATGACACCCCTCACACTCTTTGTATTTGTTGAGTTTTATCTTTTTTTCAACACCATTTGCCACATCTTGTAGTGTGAGTTTAACTTTAACTCTTAGGTTTGAACCTCGATTAACTCTTCTGCGAGTTGATTGACCACCGCCAAAACCACCGCCAAAACCACCACCAAAGATATCACCGAAATGGCTAAAAATATCATCCATAGACATATGGCTGCCTCCATGCCCACCGCCTCGCATACCTTCATGTCCAAATCTGTCATAACGAGCACGTTTATCCTCATTGCTAAGTACCTCATAAGCTTCGGCAGCTTCTTTAAAATTTTCCTCAGCTTTCTTATCATCAGGATTTTTATCAGGATGATACTTTATGGCCATCTTTCGATATGCCTTTTTTATCTCGTCAGCCGATGCATTTTTGCTTACGCCGAGAATATCATAAAAATCTCTTTTGCTCATAATTATTATTAAATATTGCAGTGAATTAGATTAAGCTAGCTACCTACAACTACCTTTGCGAAACGTATTATTTTTCCGTTTAATAGATATCCTTTTTCAATTACATCTATTACTTTACCAACCATATCGCTGTTTGGTGCCGGAACATTTGTTATTGCCTCATGGTAATCTGTATCAAAATCCTTTCCAATGGAGTTCATTGGCTCGAGACCTTTTTGAGTTAAAATGTTAGTTAGTTTGCTGTTAATTAGCTCTATACCTTTTTTAGTTTCTTCATCAAAGCCATGCTCATCAATTGCATTTAGTGCACGATCAAAATCATCTAGTACTGGCAATAATTGAGTAATTACATCTGCAGAGGCGCTTTTTAAGGTATCTAGTTTTTCTTTATTTGTTCTCTTTCTATAATTATCAAATTCAGAGTATAAGCGTAAATATTTATCATTTAGATCTTTGTATTCTGACTGTAATTCATCAAATTTTTTTTCAGCTTTTAACTTCCTGCTTTTCTTATGAGTTTTTGCATCTTCTTTTTTATCTAGATCGCTTACCTCATCATTGCCTTCCTCATTGCCTTCAAAATTTATATCATCTATGTTCTTTTCACTCATCTTATTAATGATTTATTAATCTATTCCTTTTGTAGAGTTCAGGGTAAACAAATTACGAGCCAATGTGCAGTTTACGTCATTATGTCAGTAACAACAAACCACATTAAGAATCAATAATTGTGAATTGGAGTAAGTAAACAAAATTGAGATTGATTAAATGTTTAATAAGTCATGTATTTAATAAAATTTCTCCCGTTTTATCAAGATAGTTTTCGGGTATAACTCTATAAAATAACATTGTAGTTCTTATCAATCCTTATTTCGGCTTTGTTTTTAATGGACATAACTGTAAGATGTTCTTGCTCTAGTACTTCCCACCTCAATGGGTTTGTGGGCTCTTTCCCTCTATCTGTTTGAGCGTTTTTCGTTTCGTGATAAGTTAGCTCTATTATTATTTTTATATCTGCATTTGATAGATTAATGGCATAGAGGCCATCAATTATTAACATATCAATACCATTAAAATCCGTAGTTAAACTATCAACTTGTTCCGTAACTAAATCCACACAGGGCATTTCAGATTTTTTATTATTCTTAAAATCCAGGATAACTTTGTCAATCTCATCCCATTTGTATTCAGATAAGCCCACAACATTTTTAACTCCCTTGCTCTCTCTCCATTCAGACCTTTCCAGAGGCAAAGTATTATAGAAATTATCAATATGAATTGGCTTGGCAAAGATTCCATACTTCCGAAGATTTTTTGCAATTACGTGGGTTAATTCAGATTTACCAGAACCCGATTCACCAGAAATAGCTACGATTAACTTTGCTTTTCTCTTTTTTAAAATTTCTTTTGTAATTACTTCTGCAGCCTCTCGGTGCTTTTGAGCAATTAATAATACATCTTCAAGCATGCTGGATTTATTTTTTGGTTATAAACTCTGTTTTTTCATCACAAACTACTCCTATCTCTTTGTTTCTAACTATTACATTTACACTCTTGTCACTGCATATTATAATTTTTTCAGAACTAACTTCAATTTGATAATTTACCTTTTTAAAAGTAAGGCTAAATGATATTTGCTTCCAATGATCTGGAAGGTTTGGATTTATTTTCAATATCTTGCCTCTCAGGTCAACGCCTCCAAAAGTGGTAATTGCAATCATGATTGTTCCTGCCATTACACCTGCATGAATTCCTTCTGCAGTTGTGCCACCCTGAATATCACTGTAATCTGATGTAAGAGCATTTATGTAGAGATCCCAACTTAGCTTTTTATCATCTATAATGTTTGCCAGCTGAGCATGAACTACCCTGCTTAAAGTTGATCCATGTGATGTTCTTTTTAGATAGTAGTGAAGGTTTTTTTCAAGATAACCCTTTGGTAGATTGTATCCTAGATTATAAATTATATTGTCAATCTCTTCAACCTCTAAGTTATAATAAGTCATTAGGGTATCAGCTTGTTTGGCTACTTTGTAGTTATCTGCTGACTTACCTTCTGCTTTAAGGATTCTGTCCATTCTGTGGATATCGCCGTACTTAGACATATAATAATCCCAGTTCAATTCCTTTAGATCAAAATAACCATCATACTGAGAAATAATACCTTCATCATTTATCACAAGGTTTAATTTTGAACTGATTACTGACCATTTGACAATTTCATCTTTATAAAATCCTATATTCTCATGGAGGTTAACCTTGGCATCAGCATCCAAGATATCATAAATTATGGAAGCTTTGTTAAACATCCATGCAACCATAATATTTGTGTATGCATTATCTTTTAGTCCTCCTTCATGGGTATTGGGATAACTTTCGTGGAATTCATCAGGTCCCATTACTTTGTCAATACTATATCTTCCTGTTTTGTTATTAAGCTCTGATTTGCTTTCCCAAAAACGGCATATTTCAAAATACATTTCAGCGCCATATTTATTCACAAACTCTCCATCATCAGTAATATGAAAATAATGATAAATATTGTAAGCAATAGCAAGGGATACGTGGCGCTGCAAAGAGCTATAGTCATCTCCCCATTCTTCAGAGACAGGATTTAAATGAATTACTTGTGTTTCTTCACGTCCATCACTACCACTTTGCCATGGATACATTGCGCCATTATAACCATATTCTCTGGCATAATCACGTGCTTTTTGGAGTCTTTTATATCGATACATAAGAAGTGACTTTGCTGTCTCTGCAAAGTGTATATCATAAAAAGGCATAATAAATATATCGTCCCAGAATATATGACCCCTGTAGGCTTCTCCATGTAAACCCCTTGCTGTAATTCCTGCATCAATATTTTTATTGTGTGGAGATGCACTAACAATTATATGGTATATGTGTAGCCTGAGCATTTTCTGGGATATTCTGTCACCCAAAATTTTGATATCCACCTTATTCCATATTTCGTCCCATTCATTTTTGCTATCAGTAAATATTTCAGCAAAACTTGCATAACCTTTAAGCATTGCCAGTGCTGTATCTCTAGTATTGCTGCCCATATTATTACTGTCAACAATCGATATTAACTTTTCAATGGTAATTTTGTTGTTTAGTATGGCATCACATTCAATATATGTGCAAACAATCCCTTCATCTTTGGCTATTTTGGAGCTGAACGAATTATTTCCATATAGATTAATTTTTGCTGCTTCTGTTATTTCTATTTTTGATTGATTTGTCTTTACAGTAAGCCATGAGATGTTTTCTTCTCCACCTTGATTAACTGCTTCTAGATGTTGTTGATTTAATTCCCGGTAACGCTTTACACCATCATTAATTACCGCACCATCTATGATGCTAGAAATTGTAATCTTACCTTGGTAATTTAACGGAGTTATTGCATATTTAATGGCTGCAATATTTGGGTTAGACATGCTACCAACTCTATATGATTCAATTTTAGTTTGTCTATTTTCATTATCAGTAATTTCCATCACCCTTGTCAGAAGTCCCGATTTTAAGTTCAGATCTCTGTGTATTTTATCAATTAAAATATTATTAGGATTTATCCATTCGCCATCATCTATTTTAAAAGTTATGGTCATCCAATTGGGAGCGCATACGAAGTCTTCATTAATAATATCTTTGTTTGATACATTTGTTGTTAGTCTGTTGTAGAGTCCTGCAATATAAGTGCCTGGATAATTGTATTCACCAGCAGTGGTTTCTTCCATAGCTCCACGTATTCCCATGTATCCATTTCCCACAGTAAGAAGAGCTTCTCGTGATTTTTCTTTGGAAGGTATATAGTCATTGTATGATAATTGCCAATTATCTTCTTCTATTCCAACTTCAAACCATTGATTTATTTCATCAATTGAAATTTCTGCAAGATCATTTAAGACTATATCAGCACCATTTGCCTTCAATGCTTCATTATTGTTTTCACGAGCTAATCCCAGCACTAATCCGAAATTTCCATTTCTCCCTGCTTGAACTCCAGAAACTGCATCTTCCACTATTATTGTTAGGTTAGGATCAACACCTAAATTATTTGCAGCAGTTAAAAATATGTCGGGAGCCGGTTTACCATTTAGTCCTATTTCAGCACTAACAACACCATCAACTCGTGTTTCAATAAAGTGCATCAGACCTGCTGCCTTAAGCACAGACTGTGCGTTTTTACTTGATGAGGCAACACCAATCCTTATGTTATCTCTTTTCAACTGCTCCAAAAATTTCACAGTTGAAGGATAAACTTCTATACCTTCCTTGGCTAGCACTTGATTAAAGGCTTTGTTTTTTCTATTTCCTAAACCGCAGATTGTATCCTTTTCGCCACCATCGTTTGGATCTCCATAGGGGATTGATATATTCCTAGAATCAAGAAAAGATTTTACACCTTCATATCTGGGTTTCCCATCAACATATGTAAGATAATCCTGGGGGGTGAACTCAATAAATTTATTTTCATCTGAGTTTACTAGCGACAACAAATATTCATCGAACATGCTCTTCCATGCCCGACTGTGAGTAGTGGCAGTTTTTGTAATAACTCCATCAAGATCGAAGACTACGGCCTCAAACTTATTTTTTGCCATTATATTAGGTATAATTTACAGTTTATCATTTACAGCAAGTGTGCTTAGTGCACCAAATATCATAAATACTCCTGCCATATATATTGATAGCATTGGATCTCCATTGAAGAGGTATTTAAGAATAAGCCCACCAAAAACACCATTTACAATTTGAGGTATTGTAATAGACATATTGAATAACCCCATGAACACTCCCATTTTTTTTGCTGGAAGGGAGTTTGCTAACATTGCATATGGCATTGCTAATATGCTGCCCCATGCTATTCCGATACCAATCATTGGTATTACAAGTAATTGATAAGATGGAATAAGACCAAACGATAGGAATGAAACTCCACCAATAAGTAAGGCAATTGCGTGAGTTCTTTTTCTTCCAATCCGAAGGGCTATTTTTGGCAGTGATAATGCAATTATAGCAGAAACTCCGTTATAAATACCAAATAAAATGCCCACCCAATTTGAAGCTTCCTTGAACTCTGGTGAATCAGGATTAGAGGCTCCAAAAAAGTATTCTGCTACAGTTGGAGTTGTATATACCCACATTGAAAACAAGGCAAACCATGAAAAGAATTGTACCAAAAGTAATTGCCACATTTTTCTCGGAATTGTAAATTTTGATTTTTCATCAATTTGATCATCAGTGTCCTTATCATAAAACTCAGGGGGATATTCATTTGTAGAAGTCACAGTCCAAATGATGGATGAAATTAGAACAAATGCTCCAAAATAAAATGAGTATGTTACATTGTCAGGAATAAATCCGTCGACTGCAACCTTGGAAACTCCGAACCAATTCCCTAAGATATATGGTAGCCAAGAACCTATTACTGCGCCTATTCCAATTAGCAATGTTTGCATTGAAAAACCTAGTGAATGCTGTTCTTCTGGTAGTTTATCTGCCACCAGAGCTCTGAATGGTTCCATGCTTATGTTCATGGATGCATCCATTATCATTAGCATCCCACCACCAATAAACATGGGAGCAATCATAGTAGCTAGATGAGGTGCATTGGGCATTAGAATCAAAGCAGTGGATGTGAATATCGCTCCAGCTAGGAAGTATGGCCGCCTTCTCCCAAGCCTGTTCCACGTTTTATCACTGAAGTATCCTATGATGGGCTGTACTATCATACCAGTTATGGGTGCAACTAACCAAAACCAACTTAACTGATGGATATCTGCTCCAAATGTAAGTAGTATACTTGAAGCATTTGCATTTTGTAAGGCGAATCCAAATTGGATACCTAAAAACCCAAAACTCATGTTCCATATTTGCCAAAAAGATAGTTGAGGTTTCTTTATCATACTATGGTTTTTTATAGATTCCAAAAATACACCAATAATATTATTGTATCAAAAAATATTGGTACACAGAATTATAAATTTATTTTTGCATTTTAATTTTTCATTTTATTATTAACTAAAACGATTGCGAAGGAAATACAATGAATAAGATTATTAACAAGGGTTCTTTTGGGAAAATATTACTGGTGATGGTTATATTTGTTACATCCATGAACATATTTGGACAGAAAACAGATACAATAGTGCATATTAACGGCAATATTTTGCTCGGAGAAATTAAGAAGCTCAACGACGGAATTATTACGTATAAAATGGATGGGATGGGAACAATTAAGTTCCAAGTTGATAAAATTAATACATTCAAATCAGAAAAGAGTTTTCAAGTTGTATTAAAAGATGGTAAACAATATTTCGGAAGCTTTGATACGTGTGGTATTGACAGATATGTAAATCTTATCCTAATAAACGGAAGTGAAAGACTATTCATAGAGGATATAATTGAGTTATATCCCATTAAAAAGAATTTTTGGTTGCGAACAAGTGGATCGCTGGGTCTAGGTTTTAATTATAGCAAGGGGAGTGATATTGCAACTCTGACAACATCTGGAAGCCTTTATCATAGAAATAGACATACTTATGCCGAATTAAGTTGGAGTGACAATACAACTTATCAATCGGATTCAATAAATTCCAATAAATCAGATGCCAATTTAATGATGCAAAGACTTATTTATCACAAATGGTATTTGGGAGGTAACTTAGAGGGAAGTTCAAATAGTGAGCTAGGATATAAATTTAGGATACTTGGAGGTGTGTCAATAATCAATTACATAGTTCAAAATTATCACAATAGGCTTTATTTATCTTTGGGTTCAAATGCAAACAGAGAATGGTCCATGGATACTGACGAGGTTACCAATAATCTGGAGGGCTTGTTTGGAATCAATTATCATTACTACAAGTACACCGATCCAGAGTTTAATATAACAACCTACCTAAAGACTTATCCTAATTTTACAACACCCGGGAGATATAGAGTAAATTATTATTTGGATGCCAAGATTGAGGTAATAAGTGATTTTAATGTAGGTATAAACTTTTATTATAATTTTGATAGCAAACCTATTTCGGAGGATGCTTCCAGAGAAGACTATGGAATAGCGACAACAATTAGCTACACGTTTCACTAATAAAGAATAATTTTTGTGGGATATACTTTTAAAAAAGATGAAAAATTGTGCAGTAAAACGCATATAGATAGTCTATTTGCTAATGGGTCAAGTGATCTTGTATATCCGTTCAGAATTCTAGCTATGGAGATTGACAGCATGGAAGAACCGCATGTACAAGTACTTATTTCTGTCTCTAAAAGAAATTTTAAATCAGCTGTAAAACGAAACGCCATAAAGCGTCGCATAAGGGAGGCTTACAGAAGGAATAAGCATATGATATTGAGTGCTTACGATAATAATTCTGATAAGAGGCTTCTCATTGCGTTTATTTACACTGCAAAAACTATTGTTGAAAGTTCCTATATGGAACAAAAATTAATTCTAATTTTGCAGCGCTTAACTGATAAGGATGTCAAAATTAATAGGTAATTTCTTTATATTTATAATTAGAATATACCAGTATACCTTGTCGCCTTTTATTGGAAGAGCTTGCAGGTATACGCCCACTTGTTCGCACTATAGTGCTGAAGCTATTAGAAAATATGGACCATTAAAAGGTGGACGTATGTCGGTAAGGAGGATTTTATCATGCAATCCATGGGGTGGCAGTGGATATGATCCAGTACCATAAAACTATTATATATGACAGCAAGATTTCATAAAATATTATTAACATTTATTGTATCGATAACGTTCATTACCATTGGGTTATCACAAAATAATAATTTTGAATTATCCAAAAACCTTGAGATATATGCAGATATATTACGACAGTTAAACCTTAATTATGCTGATGATATAAATCCTGGTGAATTAAATACTGCAGCCATTGATGCATTATTGAAGAAGTTGGATCCATACACTATCTATGTTCCTGAATCGAGACGTGAGGACTTTGAACTGATGACCAAAGGTGAATATGGAGGTATTGGATCTATGATTCAAAAACAAGGTGATTATGTAATTATATCAGAGCCCTATGAAGGATTTCCTGCTCAGAAAACAGGTCTCAGGGCTGGAGATAAGATTGTTGCCATAAATGGCGAGACAGCATTCAAAAAATCTAGCAATGACATAAGTACTAAATTAAAAGGTACGCCTGGAACAGAGATTACAATTTCTGTAATGCACTATGGGGATACTACTGTTGAGGATTTTGTTGTTGTCAGACAGAAGATAAAGATACCTAATATTCCATATTACGGCATGCTTAATAATAGCATAGGGTATATAAACCTATTACAGTTCAATCCTCAATCTGCTAATGAGGTTAAAAAAGCATTTAGTAAACTGTCATCAGAAAATACTCTCGAAGGATTGGTTCTTGATTTGAGGGGAAATGGAGGTGGACTGTTGAATGAAGCTGTTGATATAGTAAATATATTTGTGCCAAAAAATAGAACAATAGTAACAACGAAAGGGAAGATTAAGAGCAACACAACAGTTCATAGAACAAAAAATAATGCAATAAATACTAAAATACCTTTAGTTATTCTTGTTAATGGCAATAGTGCATCAGCCTCTGAAATAGTTGCAGGTGCATTGCAGGATATGGATAGAGGTGTGGTAATTGGTGAAAAAACATTCGGTAAAGGGCTGGTGCAGAATATACTGGAGCTGCCGTACAATTCAAAAATGAAACTCACAGTAGCTAAGTATTACATACCAAGTGGTAGATGTATACAAGCCATAGATTACTTTGAAGAAGATAATACAGACAGCATTGTTAATACAGCAGACTCTTTGTTAAATGTTTTTAAAACAGTAGGAGGAAGGAAGGTATATGATAAGGGAGGAATTGAACCAGATATAATATTAGAAGCGGAACCATTTAGCCAGATTAGTGGAGATCTTTATGCCCAGAATTATATCTTTAATTTTGCCAATGAATTTGCTTTAGAGAATGATTCAATATCTTCTCCTGATACTTTTTTAATCTCAGATGAGGTTTTTGAAGATTTTAAGAATTATGCCAAATCACAAGGTTTTGATTATAGAACTGAAACTGAAATAATGCTTGATAGGTTAACGCAAAGTGCAGATAGAGAAGATTATAGAGACGCACTTAATAATACTCTTGATACATTGACAATAATCTTAAGTGAAGAGAAAAAGAAGGATATTGATAAAAATAAAAAAGAGATCGAGGAAATGCTCAAACTGGAGATAATTACCAGATATTATTATCAAAGTGGACGACTGCAATCCTCCTTAATTAATGATCCAGAAATTGAAGAGGCCATTAGAGTGCTGACAGACAAGGGTATTTACTCTTCAATATTGTCAGGAATTTACTAATATTAGTCATTTACAGTATCAATAATTTTATGAACTCAGGTACAAATATTCATTCATTATCTTACAATATTACTTTGGTTTTATTGGCGGTAAGTATTCCTCTTTCCAAGTTTACCATGAGTGTAACTGAATTTATACTTCTAGGTTTATGGTTATGGTCGGGATTTTCTTTTAGGATTAGCTATAGATTCTTTAATCTTGGAGGAATATTGAAGGGGATGCTTCATTTATTTAAGTACGTTGTATCATTGGCTTATAATAACCTAATCGATAAGTTTACTCTTTTATTTCGAAACAAACCAGTATTAATATTCTGTTTAATATATGTGGCTCATATAATAGGCTTACTTTATACCTCTGACATTGATTATGCTCTAAAGGATCTACGAGTTAAGTTACCTCTTATATTGCTACCAGTGGTTATTGCTACCATGCATAAACTGAGCTATAAGGTATTACGTAATCTATTGCTATTATATTCATTGGCTGTTTTAGTAAGTACATTAATTTCAACTGGGGTTTATTTAACAGTTAGTTATGTTGATATTCGAGAAATATCCATTCTTATATCACCCATAAGGCTTGGATTAAATGTAAGTTTTGCTGCATTTATAATGTTATATTTCACGATACATGACTCTAATTTTAAACTATATCAAAAAGGTATATTCATACTTATGGGGCTTTGGTTTGTAACGTTCTTATTTCTGCTGGAATCGGTAACTAGTATTGTTATTATTGTAGTTCTGTCTGTTTTATATCTAATTATAAGAGTTTACAATACAATGTTCCTATGGCAGAAATTGGTTTTGTTTGGAATAGCGATTATAGTTCCTTTGGTATTTTTTATACAGGTGAGGAGTATGATAATTGATGCAACAACTGCTCCAGAAATTAATTATTCAGAGTTAGATGTATTTACGCCTTATGGCAATCAGTATATGCATGATACAGCTGACCTTCTGATTGAAAATGGGAAGTATGTCAGTTATTATATTTGCTACGAAGAATTGAAAACTGAATGGAATCTTAGGAGTAATATTGATTATCACGGAAAGACATCTACAGGACAGAGAATTAATACAACATTAATAAGATATCTTACCTCAAAGGATTTACGCAAGGATAAGGATGGTATTATGTCCTTAGCCGATGCTGACATTTCTTATATAGAACAAGGTACAGCTAATCACAATTACATTAATAACCCTGGTTTAAGAACACGTATTCTTAAAATGATAAAAGGGTATGAGGTTTATGTGCGAACGGGTAACCCAAGTGGCAGTTCAATAATGCAAAGAATAGAATATTTTCATGCATCATTTAATATTATTCGACAAAACTGGGTGTTTGGTGTTGGTACAGGCGACCTAGAAGATGCCTTTAATAATGAGTTCAATCGCATGTATTCATCGTTAGAAGAAAGATATAGGTATCATGCTCATAACCAATTTCTTGGAATCTTTGTAGCACTTGGAGTTTTTGGATTCATTATTTTTATTTTTGGATTGTTATATCCTGCAATTAAATTGGGAGGATTTAAGGATTATTTCTTTACAATCTTTTTAATAATAATTTTAATGTCAATGTTTTCAGATGATACCATAGAGACTCAGGCAGGTGTTACATTATTTGCTTTCTTCTACTCATTGCTGCTATTTGGAAGGAAGAAGGGCGATAATTTTCCTGCTAACCTCAATTGATCTAAAAGTGTTTCTAATAAAAAACCATCTAATGATGATAATTTGGTTTATTCTTAGTACAAATATTCTTAATTTAGCACTCAAACCGTATTTTTCATATCATGAACGAAAAAGAGTTAGTCATAAGTTACAGAGAATATCAGAACAAGGAAGATATTGATGAGGAAGACTCTAAATTGGTTAACTCAGCTAGAGAAGCTACAAATAACTCATACGCTCCCTATTCAGATTTTAGGGTAGGTGCGGCCATATTACTTGATAATGGCAAAGTAATTAAAGGAACAAATCAGGAAAATTCAGCATATCCTTCAGGGCTATGTGCTGAAAGAGTTGCCATATTTTATGCAAACTCTCAGTTTCCAGATGCTGCAATCATATCAATAGCAATATCTAGCCAAACCAATAGATTTGAAAGTAAGGAACCCATCACCCCTTGTGGTTCATGTAGGCAGGTAATATCAGAAGCTGAGAATAGACAAGACAGTAAAATTCGTGTTATAATGTCTGGAGACGGATGCGTTACCAGAATAGTTGAGGGCATAGAAAATTTACTTCCTTTTGTATTTCAAGAAGATAAATTGAAAAAAACAACCAAATAGATTATTTTCCTTAAATAAAAATAAATAATGAAAAAACTACTGCTAATAGCTTTGTTATTTGCTATCATAACTGGGTTTAAAAATGACAAACCAGCTTATCAAATTTTTGATGAAAATGCAAAAAAGGTAAAATATTCTAGATTAATAGATGATATTTCAGATGCTGATGTAGTGTTTTTTGGAGAGTTGCACAATAACCCCATATGTCATTGGCTTCAGTTTGAGTTAACAAATGATCTATATATACTAAATAATGGAGATATTACATTGGGTGCGGAAATGTTTGAGGCCGATAATCAGTTGATATTAAATGAGTATTTATCAGGTTATATAAGTGAAAAAAGCTTTAAAAAGGAAGCACGCTTATGGCCAAATTATAGTACCGATTATGCTCCTCTGGTAGACTTTGCAAAGGATAGTAACTTGATTTTTGTGGCCACCAATATTCCAAGAAGGTATGCTTCAGTAGTATACAAAAGAGGTTTTCAGGGGCTTGACGAGCTGGACGCTCAGGCAAAATTGTATATTGCTCCACTTCCTGTGGAATATGATTCATCTTTAACATGTTATGCAAGTATGATTGAAGGAATGGGAGGAATGGGAGGACATGTTACAAAAACACTCCCCATGGCACAAGCAATAAAAGATGCAACAATGGCATATAATATTGCAGGACAGTCCGGAAATGGCAAACTATTTATTCACTTCAATGGATCATATCACTCTGATAACTTTGAAAGTATATTATGGTACTTGAATATTTACAGACCAGGGTTAAGGATTGTAACAATATCATCAGTGGATCAAAAAGATTTGGATTCGTTGAATGAAGAATCCCTAAAAAAGGCTAACTATATAATAGCAATCTCAGAGAGTATGACAAAGACTTACTAAAGGTTTGATGGTTATTCAAATATAGCTTTTAACTAACGGGCTATTTCAACCATTTCATAACCTTCGACTATATCTCCTACCTTGATATCATTGAAATTTTCAATATTAAGCCCACATTCAAATCCAGAAGCAACCTCTTTAACATCGTCTTTAAATCTCTTAAGAGATCCCAATAGACCTGTATATACCACAATTCCATCGCGTATAACACGCACTTTAGTATTTCTATGGACTTTGCCGTGTAGAACATAGCAACCTGCTATTGTTCCAACTTTGGTTATTTTAAATGTTTCTCGAACTTCTATATTGCAAACGACTTCTTCTTTTGTCTTTGGAGCCAGCATACCTTTAATTGCTTTTTCTAACTCCTCTGTAGCTTGATAAATAATTGAATATAGTCGGATATCAATTTGCTCATTTTCAGCACGCTTACGAGCCTGAACCGTAGGTCTTACCTGGAAACCAATAATGATGGCATCAGATGCAGAAGCTAACATAACATCAGATTCTGAAATTGCACCAACGGCTTTATGAATCACATTAACTTGAACTTCGTCTGTTGACAATTTTATCAATGAATCTGTTAATGCCTCAATTGAGCCATCAACATCTCCCTTAACGATAATATTAATTTCCTTGAAATCTCCTATTGCTATTCTTCTGCCAATCTCATCTAGAGTGACGTGCTTTTGGGTACGAAGCCCTTGTTCCCTAATTAGTTGTTGTCTCTTTGAAGCAAGCGATTTGGCTTCTTTTTCTTCTTTCATTACGTTGAAAACATCTCCAGCTTGAGGTGCTGAAATCAGACCTAGTATTAGAACAGGTTGTGATGGCCCAACGGATTCAATATTTTCGTTACGTTCGTTAAACATGGCCTTTACTTTACCAGAAACCGGTCCAGCAAGTATAATATCACCTTTCTTAAGAGTACCATCTTGAACTAGAATTGTGGTTACATATCCACGACCCTTATCTAGTGATGCCTCAATTACGGTACCTTTTGCACCCTTATCAGGGTTTGCTTTTAGTTCAAGTAACTCGGATTCAAGTAGAACCTTTTCAAGAAGTTCATTGATGCCCATGCCTGTAATAGCTGAAATTTCCTGTGATTGAAACTTTCCACCCCAGTCTTCCACAAGAATATTCATATTTGCTAACTGCTCCTTAACCTTTTCAGAGTTTGCATCTGGTTTGTCCATTTTATTTATGGCAAAAACAATAGGTACACCAGCTGCCTGTGCATGATTTATTGCCTCTTTTGTTTGTGGCATCACACTATCATCAGCAGCAATAACAATTATAGCAACATCTGTAACCTTTGCACCTCTGGCACGCATGGCAGTAAATGCCTCATGACCAGGTGTATCCAAGAAAGTAACTCTTTTCCCAGTTTCAGTTTTCACCTCATATGCGCCAATGTGCTGGGTGATTCCACCAGCCTCTCCTGAAACTACATTTGCATTACGAATATAATCAAGTAGTTTAGTTTTACCATGGTCGACATGCCCCATCACTGTTACAATTGGGGCTCTGGGAACTAGACTATCTATATCATCCTCTTCTTCAAAAACTTCAAGGTTTTCATCTTCTTCAACACTAACAAATGAGGTTTTGTAACCAAACTCTTCCGCAACAAGAACTATTGTTTCTGCATCAAGTCTTTGGTTAATGGATACAAATAAACCCAATTGCATACATGATGTTATTATGTCAGTAACGCTAACATCCATCATATTTGCTAATTCGTTAGCTGTTACGAATTCTGTTACCTTAAGAGTTTTTTTATCCTCCTCCTGTTTCAGTAATTCCTCTTGAATGTTTTGAGAAACTGTTTCTCGCTTCTTTCTACGATGCTTAGCTGCCTTTGATTTACCTGATGGGGCAAGCCTTGCTAATGTATCTTTTATCTTTTTTTGAATTTCTTCTTCCGATGGCTCTTCTTTGACAACCCTCTTCTTTGGTGCAGGCCTCTTCTTATTATTCCCTTTATCCTGGCCCTGATTACTTGATGACTGATTAGAAGGAGTAGCTTTTGACTTTATACGTCTTCTTTTCTTTTTATTCTGACCAACTTTATTGTCGTCCGAAGATGCTACAGGTTTTTTCTTCTTTGGTTTTTTATTTTCTACTGGGAGCTCAATTTTATCAACAATCTTAGGACCACTTAATTTCTCAAATTTAGTTTTGATAAATCTATCTTCCGTCTCTACTTCCTGTGTAGTTTCTTTTTTAGAGGAAACATCTTCTGCTTTTTCTTCTAAGACCTCTTTGGTTAGGTCTTTGGTTTCTTTGTGGCTGTCGGTTACTTCTTTTGCAGACACTGTTGCTTCTTTCTTTACTTTAGCCTTAATTCCTTTTTTCTCTTCTTGCTCTTTTCTTTTATCCTCTTTGGATTTTTTCTTCGGTCTAGTTTTCTGATTTAAATTTTCTAAATCTATTTTACCTAAAACCTTTAAGTCACTATTTTCATCTTTTTGAACTTTACCCTCTGGGGCATCAGGAGTTTCTTCTTCTTCTGATACAATTACCGGAGCGATGGGCTCTGCTTCTTCAATATTAGTTGTATCTATGACTTCCTCTTTTATTTCATCTTTGGGCTCTTCCGTAATATTTTGTGCTACTTCATTGGATGCGACGGGGTCAGAATCTAACTCAGGCTCTTTTTCAGAGGGAGGTTCAGTTTGTTCGATTGTTTCTTCAACTATTTCGGCTTTGGGAGTTTCAACCTTTTCTATTTTTTCATTTGATTTAAATGCAACACCAACATTCTTTATCATTAACTCCTTGTCAACAGGAGCCCTGTCATATTCTTCAGCTCGTTTTGCGACAGTATTTTCGTTACTTGTCGGATCTTTTCCAACAAATTCAAGACCTTTCTTTCGTGAGATTTCCTTAACTTCCTTTTCTACCCTGAATTCTTCTGTTAATTGATTATACATCTCAGGCTCAAGTTTAGTATTTGGGTTTCTTTCAATATCGTAACCCCTGTCCTTAAGGAAAATAACTACTGAGTCAATACTAATATTGAATTCTCTGGCAGCTTTACTTAATCTTACAACCTTATTACTTCCTGTCATACAATAATTTTCGTTCAATCAAACTCAGCGGGTGAAAGCCTGCTAAGCGTAAAAATAATATTTTTATTCAAATTCTGTTCGGAGCACCTTTAAAACCTCATCTATGGTTTCCTCTTCTAAATCTGTTCTGGTTACTAGCTCTTTTTTATCGAGCTCTAGAACACTTTTAGCAGTATCACAACCTATGGTTTTTAACTCATCAATAATCCACTGATCTATTTCATCATTGAATTCCATGATGTCTACATCTTCAGCCTCAGAATCACTATCTCGATAAACATCAATTTCATAGCCAGTTAATTTACCTGCAAGTTTTATGTTAAAACCACCTTTACCAATGGCAAGAGAAACCTGATCAGGCTTCATAAAAACTTCAGCTCTTTTGGACTCTTCGTTAAGTTTTATTGATGTTATCTTTGCTGGAGAAAGTGCTCTTTGTATATAAAGTGAGGTGTTATTAGTGAAGTTAATTACATCTATATTCTCATTCTTTAACTCCCTGACTATTCCATGTATTCTTGACCCTTTCATACCAACACATGCACCAACGGGATCAATACGATCATCGTAGGATTCAACAGCAATTTTTGCACGTTCACCCGGAACACGAACAATATTTTTTATTGTTATTAACCCATCATAGACCTCTGGAACCTCAGCTTCAAATAATCTTTCAAGAAAAGTTGATGATGTTCTTGAAAGAACTATAACTGGAGTGTTATTGCGCATTTCTACCTTTAAAACAACTGCTCTTATTGCATCACCTTTTCGGAAATAATCAGAAGATATTTGCTCTGACTTTGGCAGAATTAACTCAATACCTTCATCATCTAGAATTAGAATTTCTTTTTTCCAAACCTGATAAACCTCACCTGTGATAATGTCTCCAACACTTTCCTTGTACTTTTTGTAAACATTATCTTTTTCGTAATCAAGTATTCTCGATACTAGATTTTGACGTATTGAAAGCACCTCACGGCGCCCAAAGTCAGCAAGTTTAATCTGTTTTGAATATTCCTCACCAACTTCAAAATCAGGTTCAGTTTTTATTGCTTCTGAAAAAGCAATCTCAAGGCTTTCGTCTTCAACTTCTCCGTCTTTGACAATTTTTTTATAGTGCCAAATTTCTAGGTCACCTTTGTCAATGTTTACAATAATGTCAAAATTACTTTCCTCGCCAAACTTTTTGGTTAGCATACTATGGAAGACATCTTCCAGGATGCGCATCATGGTTTCACGATCAATATTCTTAAATTCCTTAAACTCCGAAAAAGTTTCAACAAGATTCATGTTATCCATCTCTACTTCTTTTTATCAGTTATAATTAAAAACTTATAATTCTCTTAGTCTCTTTTATGTCGTCAAAAGCAATTGTAATTTGTTCTCCGTAAATTACCTTCTTATTCTTTTTGTTCTTCTTACGAATCTCTTCCAATAATTCTATATCGGTATCATTTACCGACTTAAGAATTCCTCTAATTTTTCTATCATCAGCACTGGTTACTTGAACTAAGTTGTCTATGTTGTTTTTGTATTGCCTTAACATTACAAAAGGATTATCGGCTCCTGCTGATGCAACGTTTAGCTCGTAATCCTCCTTCTCGCGATCAAGATTTCCTTCGATGTGTCTGCTTAGTTCAACACAATTGTCAATATTAACACCTGAATCTCCGTCTATAAATACCATTACCTTATTATCGGTACTAATTTTTATCGCAGTAACAAACCTATCAGTGCCAAAAAGGCATTCTTCGGTCAAATCTTCTATGTGCTTTTTATCTATCATTATAAAAAGAGGGGACTGCCGCCCCCTCATCCATTCACCTAATCTGTTGTCTCACTAGGATTCGAACCTAGACAGGCAGAATCAAAATCTGCAGTGCTACCTTTACACCATGAGACAATCGGGCGGCAAAGATAAGCGATTTTTTTTTATTACAAACAATTGTTTAAAGAAGTTTGTACTGCATGGAATCACATATATTTGATTAAAAAAATAGATACATTAAATGACAATTTAAAACTAACTTTGTAAAAAAATAACAGATGGACATATTAGAACAAATAGAGCAGAACAAAGAAGTGCAAGATGATTTACTAAGCATTTATAGAGCAAATTTAGAAAGGTTAAAGCCCTTAAAAAGGAAATGGACTGATGGAGATGATGTTGCTTCTAAATTAGATATGATTGACTACCTAGAGGAGAGAGGCCTTGATACTAAGGATTTGGATATTGATAAGGTTTGGAATTCTATTTATGATTACCATTCACACATTAAGAGTATGTAAATGGATATGCTGAATCTGGAAATAATGACGAAGCTTCTGATTTAGTATTAGTAAATAATTAGGTTAGAGTTCTTTTGTTTCCTAATGCACAAGTATCATCTGTGCTGCTTACATTCTTATGCTACATTGATTTATGTGTCAGTAAATCAATCATATAACCATAATATTATTTTGTATTTAAACAATAGACTATTAAATGTTGTTAAAATAGATGACGATTAAAAAAACTATTTGTTGAAATTGTATATTTTCGCATTTAAAATCTCACGGGTAAAGATATCTTAACTAATGGAAAATTATAACAAATTAAATCAACTGATTGGATGGATTGTTTTTGCAATTGCCACATCGGTTTATTTTTTAACTCTTGAACCTACTGCTAGTTGGTGGGATTGCGGAGAATATATTGCAACTGCTTACAAACTTCAGGTAGGTCATCCACCGGGTGCCCCACTATTTCAAATATTGGGCCGGTTTTTCTCATTATTTGCATTTGGAGATTTAGAAAATGTTGCTCTTATGATCAACATTATGTCTGCTTTGTCAAGTAGCTTTACAATCCTATTTCTTTTCTGGACAATCACTATGCTTGCGAAAAAGATCATGAAAACTAATTCTGAGGATAAGCTTACCATTTCTCAAGGCTATGCAATACTTGGTGCTGGAGCAGTTGGTGCACTTGCATACGCTTTTAGTGATTCATTTTGGTTTTCGGCTGTGGAAGGTGAAGTGTACGCCATGTCATCACTTTTTACTGCAATAGTATTTTGGGCAATACTCAAGTGGGAAGAGTCTGCTGACCAACGCACGGGATATAGATGGCTACTGTTAATTGCCTACATGATAGGTTTATCAATAGGGGTCCATTTGTTAAATTTACTTGCTATACCTGCCATAGTTTATGTTTACTACTATAAGAGATACCCATATAGCCTAAAAGGATTTATCATTGCTGGTATAACATCCCTTGTTATACTGGTAGTGATCATGTATTTAATAATACCTGGTATTGTTCAACTAGCAGGTAACTTTGAATTGTTCTTTGTGAATACCTTAGGACTTCCATTTAACTCAGGAACCGTGGTATATTTCCTAGCAATTGCAGGGTTAATTGCTTGGGGTTTAATTTACACTAGAAAAAAATCGAAGGTTGTTTTGAATACAGTAATACTAGCATTTTTATTTATATTAATAGGTTACTCATCCTTTTTTATGCTAATCATCAGAGCTAATGCCAATACCCCTATTAACGAAAATGATCCAAAGGATGCCATTAGCCTGCTTTCTTATCTAAACAGAGAGCAATATGGAACTTGGCCTATTTTCTATGGCCATTATTATAACGCTCCAATTGTTGATCATGCAGATGGTAATCCAGTTTATATGAAGGATCAAAAGCTTGGAAAGTATGTTATAAAAGATGATAGAAAAGGAACCATTCCGATTTATGATGATAGGTTCATGACAATATTCCCAAGGATGTGGAGCAATACCAAACCAGCTCATAAAAACCTTTACAAACAATATGGAGAAATAGAAGGTATTCCCATAAGCGTTCCTGATGGGCAAGGAGGCACAAAGGTGCTATATAAACCAACATTTGGAGAAAACCTTACATTCTTTTTTAGGTATCAGTTTAACTTTATGTACTGGAGGTATTTTTTATGGAATTTTGCAGGCCGCCAAAATAATATAGAGAGCCAGGGAGAAATCAATCACGGAAACTGGAAAAGCGGAATAAATTTCATTGATAGTATGAGGTTGGGTAGTCAAACTGATTTACCAAAAAGTATGGAAAACCCTGCTTCAACAAGATTTTTCTTTCTTCCATTTATCCTAGGTTTAATTGGGTTTCTATTTCAGCTAAATAGGAGCAAGAAAGACACATGGGTAGTTGGATTGCTGTTTTTAATGACAGGTCTTGCAATTATAGTATATCTTAATCAGACACCTTTGCAACCTAGAGAGAGAGATTATGCATATGCTGGATCGTTTTACGCATTTGCAATTTGGATGGGACTGGGTGTTCTTGGAATATATAATGCACTACAAAAAAGAATGGCAAATAAAACATTAGCTGCAGGAATTGTGGTTGTGATTTGTTTGGTGCTTGTTCCTGGAATTATGGCAGAACAAGGATGGGACTCACATAATAGATCAGGTAAATATTCTGCTTCAGATTTTGCCAAAAGATATCTCGATTCCTGTGAACCAAATGCCATACTTTTTACAAATGGAGATAATGATACTTTCCCCTTATGGTATGTTCAGGAAGTAGAAAACTACAGAACGGATGTAAGAGTGGTGAATTATATGCTTTCTTCCGGAGATTGGTATGTAAGCCAAATGGGCAGAAAAGTTTATGATTCTGATAGATTGCCACTAACCATAGATCAAGATTTTTATAAGAAAAAGGGTAGTTATGTGCCAGTTTTTGAAAGGGTTGATGATGCTGAGCTAATGGATGCCATTAAATTCATAAAAGATGATAACAAAGGAACACAAGTTCCACTTCAAAATGGCCAGTGGATTGATTACATGCCCACAAAAAATTTAAGTTATAAAGTAGATAAAGAAGCTGTTATTGCCTCGGGAACTGTTGCGCAAATTGATTCTGCAGAGATTGTGGATGAAATTGACTGGCAGATAAGACAAGGAGGATTATTTCGTAATGACCTAATGCTTCTCGATTTAATAGCCACTAATAACTGGGAACGACCAGTTTATTTTGCAAATCCAAATAGCCATGCAAAAGTTTTAGGTGTGGATAAATATTGTCATCTTGAAGGTGTTGTATACCGTTTCAAACCAACTATTGCTAAAGATTTCATCAATAAAATAGGCGGAGTTAATGCTGATCGCACATATGAAGTTTTAATGGATGAGAATATTCGATGGGGTAGACTAAATGAGGATGATGTTATTTTGGATCGTGAGAGTGATAGAAACTCTGGTATGGTTAAGCAGAATTATGTGCGACTTGCACAAGCCTTATTAGCAGAGAAGAAATACGATAGTGTAGTAGCAGTTTTGGATCGTGGGATAGAGTTTTTCCCTCATGAAAAGTTCCCATTTGATTACTATATGATGTCATGGGCTGACTTTTACTATCAAAGTGGTGCGATTGACAAAGGTAATGAGATGGTTATGACAATAACAAACAGGTACAACGAGGACCTCCAGTATTATGCATCTCTTGATGATAAATTCTCATCCGAATATCAAAGTGATATTCAAGAGGCGATTGCTGTTATGCAACGCTTGATTCAGATTACAAAGCAGTATAAACAGAATGAATTGGCAGATGAGATAGAAGAATCATTCTATGCTAATATTTCGACTATGAACCTGCAATAGAAAGCTATTTGACATATAAAAAGGCGGTAATTCATTTGAGAACTACCGCCTTTTTTGGTCGCTATTCAATAAAAAATTATTTAATAAGGTTTCTTGCAGAATCAAATGCTGCTTTAATTCCAGAAGCATTTTTTCCGCCTGCTGTGGCAAAAAATGGTTGGCCACCACCACCACCATTTATGTGGGTTGATATTTCCCTGATAATACTTCCTGCATTCATTCCTTTTGTTTTAACTAACTCGTCAGAGATAGATATTATTAGATTTACCTTATTACCATCTTTTAGGGCTAAAACAGTAAAAATATTATTATCCATTGATCGCAGATTTTGTGCTAATGTTTTAGCTTGGTTAACATCAAGTTCTACTTCCTTACAAATAAACTTTACTCCCGATATTTCCTCTGCATTGGAAATCAATGAGTCTGTTAGTTGCAATGCGCTATTCCTATTAAGCTTATCTATTTCCTTCTGCAGTTTTGAATGTTGATCTATTATGCTTTTTACTGCATTCACAGTATTGGGTTGGTTTTTAAATAGAATCTTTATTGATTCTAGCGATTCTAATTCATTGTACACAAAATCTTCAGCAGCTTTTCCCGTTAAAGCCTCAATTCTTCTCACACCAGCGGCAATTCCACTTTCAGATATTATTTTAAACAGTCCTATATCCCCAGTTTGTTGCACATGTGTACCACCACATAGCTCTATGGAGAAGCTTTCATCAAATGTTACTACTCTTACAGTGTCTCCGTATTTTTCTCCAAAAAGCGCCATTGCACCCATGTCTTTAGCTGATTGCATGGGTATATCATCCTTTATATCAGCTGGAGTATTTTGTCTTATGGCATCATTAACTATTTTTTCAACACTTTTAATTTCCTCTGTTGTCATTGCACCAAAATGAGAAAAGTCGAATCTAAATCTGTCATCAGCAACCATGGATCCTTTTTGTTCAACGTGCGTTCCAAGAACTTTTCTAAGGGCAGAATGCATTAAATGGGTCGCAGTATGGTTTGCCATTATAAGCTTGCGTTTATCCGTGTTGATTTTTGCAATAAATTCAAGACTGGGATTTTTTGGTTCAGAGGATACAATATGAACTATCTGGTTATTTTCTTTTTTGGTATCAATAACATTAAGAATTTCTTCCGATGATTTTAATGTTCCCTTATCTCCAATTTGTCCACCAGATTCGGAATAGAATGGTGTAATATCCAAAACCACCTCAAAATTAGTTTTCTTACTTGTTGCAACTTTTCTATACTTTCTAATTTTAGAAACGGATTCAAAAGCTTCATAACCAACGAATATAGTCTGTTCATTGCTATCTTCAATAATAGTCCAGTCGCTGGTGTCTACAGATGCATCCTTTCGTGAGCGTTGTTTTTGCTCATTTAGTCCTTTGTCGAATCCGTCCATATCAACTGTCATGTCTTTCTCTCTGGCAATTAGCTGTGTAAGGTCTATTGGAAATCCAAATGTGTCATATAGTTCAAATGCAAAAGATCCACTAATTTCTCTATTATTTTTATTTGACTTAATGTATTGATCAAATTTCTTTATTCCATGAGCAAGAGTTCGTAGAAAGGCAATCTCCTCTTCCTTGATAACTTGTTCTATAAATTTCAATTGACTTCTTAGTTCTGAAAATGTTTCTCCCATCTGTTTATCAAGAACAGGAAGTAATTTATAGATGACAGGTTCATTAAGATCAAGAAATGTAAAGCCATATCTTACAGCTCTTCTTAGAATCCTTCTTATTACATAACCTGCTCCAGTGTTTGAGGGAAGCTGACCATCAGAAATTGCAAAAGCAACAGCTCTTAGGTGATCTGCAATAACGCGCATGGCGATATCAGTTTCATCACTCTTACCATAATCAATACCTGCAAATCCACTAATTGTCTTAATTATTTCTGAAAATATATCAGTATCGTAGTTGGACTTTACATCTTGAAGAACCATTGCAAGCCTCTCAAATCCCATTCCTGTGTCAACATGTTTTGCCGATAGTGGGCTTAATTTGCCATTTGCTAATCTTTTGTATTCAATGAATACAAGGTTCCATATCTCAATTACCTCAGGGTGGTCCATATTCACAAGATCTTTCCCAGGCAATTCTTTTCTTTGTTTATCATCTCTGATATCTATGTGAATTTCTGAACATGGTCCACAGGGCCCTGTTTCGCCCATTTCCCAGAAATTATCTTTCTTTGATCCAAGTAAAATTCTGTTTTTTGGCAGGTATTCACTCCAATATTTTTCTGCTTCTGAGTCTTTTTCAAGACCATCTTTGGAATCACCTTCAAAAACAGTTACATATAAGCGGTCTTTGTCAATTTTATAAACTTCAGTAAAAAGTTCCCATGCAAACGAAATAGCTTCTTTCTTAAAATAACCACCGTTGTTAGAGTTTGGGGACCCAAAAGACCAGTTGCCAAGCATTTCAAACATAGTATGGTGATATGTATCATGGCCAACTTCTTCAAGGTCATTATGTTTTCCACTAACACGCAAACACTTTTGAGTATCAGCAACTCTGGATTCCTTAATGGGAGCATTTCCTAGGAATAAATCTTTGAATTGATTCATTCCTGCATTTGTAAACATCAAAGTAGGATCATCTTTAACAACCATAGGTGCTGATGCTATTATTTTGTGTTGTTTACTGGCAAAAAAATCAAGAAAAGCTTTGCGGATATCAATAGAATTCATAATCAAATAGTTAACATCAAATTGTTGAAATATTTATTTATTTGAGATTGCAAATTTAGCCTAAATAATTAATTTCGCAGTTCATCGAAGTTAATAATGGCAAAGACTAAGTACATTTTCAACAATAAGTCCTTATCTTATGAAGAAGCAAAGACATCTTCATTGCAAAGGATTTTTAAAACACTTCTGTTTTTAATTACTGCACTTGCATTTTCATTTGCCATAATAATTATTTCTTATACATTCTTTGAGTCTCCCAAGGAGCGTATACTAAAAAGTGAGATAGCGCAATACGAATTGCAATATGAGATAATGAATGATCGTCTTGGTAGTCTTCAAGGATTAGTTGACGAAATGTCGGATAGAGATGATAATATTTACAGAGTCATTTTTGAAGCTGAGCCAATATCCAAGGAACAACGTCAGGCAGGATACGGAGGTATTGATAGGTATGTAAAGCTTGAAGGATATAATAATTCTGACTTGATAATTGAAACTTCTAAGAAACTTGATAATCTGGCCAGCGAGTTATATGTGCAGTCTAAGTCATTTGATGAAGTTTATGAAATGGCTAGGAATAAAGAAAAAATGTTATCATGTATTCCAGCAATTCAGCCTGTTAATAACATTGAGCTCAAACGCCTATCATCATATTATGGTTACAGGATAGACCCCATTTATAAAATTAAGAAGTTTCATGCTGGGGTTGACTTTAGCGCACCCCAAGGCACACCAATTTATGCTAGTGGTGCTGGAAAAATCATAAAAACTCAAAAATCGCGAAGAGGTTATGGTAATACTGTTACCATAGATCATGGATATGGTTATTCAACATTTTATGCTCACATAAAGGATATAAATGTTAAAAAGGGAGAACAAGTAACAAGGGGTCAGGTAATAGGAACGGTAGGAAATACTGGTAAATCTACCGCTCCTCATTTGCATTATGAGGTAAGAAAGAACAATAGGACAATTAATCCCATTTATTACTTTTTTAATGACCTTTCAGCAGAGGAGTTTGAAACACTTCTAACAAGATCAAAACTACCAAACCAGTCATTGGATTAATTTTTAAAAGATATGTCGGAGAAGCTATATCTAAAAATAGGTGATGTTGCTAAAAAATTTAATGTAAATACTTCTCTTCTGAGATATTGGGAGCAAGAGTTTGATTTTATTAAACCAAAGAAAAATGCCAAGGGAACAAGGTATTATTCACAAAAGGAAATTAATAACATAAGTATAGTTCACTATCTTGTAAAGGAAAAAGGAATGACCATTCAAGGAGTTAAGGATTATCTAGATAATAGAAAGTCTGGAAAATCTTTGGAACAACTTGATGTGATTTCTACCTTAAAAAAGACCAAGGAATTGCTAATTGGGTTAAGAGATATACTTCAGAAAAGAAAATAACATTCACTTTATATGATTTTGAGAAAGAGATGAAAAATATAATTGTTATAATTGGGTTAAATATTATATTCATATTTAGTCTCATAGGTCAAGATGTTAATTCAATATCACAAGCACGCAAAGACAATGTTATAAAACTGTTGAATTATAGATTTAAGGGAGGATATTATACATTGGAGAAGTTATTCAATACAACTGTTACCTACCCTGCGCTGGCTAAGGCGCACTGTATTGTAGGTATTTCAATTGTATCCATAACCGTTGATTGTGATGGTGTTATAGAGGATCTAAAAATAAAAACAGCTCTGGGTTATGGAATAGATAATGCGATATCAGCTTTCTTTAATAGTACTGAAGGTAAGTGGAATACATGCACTGATAATAAGTATACTCACTTTGAGGTGCCGATACAGTTTGTCCTAAAGGGCACAGAAACAAAGACTGATGATGCTCTTCTATTCATAGAAGAAGACAACCCTGGTTATTTATGTAATCCAGATGAGTATTATATCAAAAGAATAGAGAAGTATATGGATAAAGGAAAATGGAATAAGGCATTGCCATATATTGATATGATGATAAGACGAGATCCATATAATACGGATTATTTTGATTACAAAAAGAAAGCCATTAATGGTGGAGAATTATAAACAAGAAGGTTACTTGTTTTTCACTTTCAAAATAAATTAACTATTTTTAGCTTTAGGTTTAAAAAAGATCAATTATGCAGGAGTTTATTTTAGCCATTGATGATAAAATTCTGCTTATTATAAATGGTTTCAACAGTACCTTACTCGACACGGCAATGCTTTACATTAGCTCGAAGTTGGGTTGGCTCCCTCTTTATATATTGCTACTTTATCTTGTCATAGTTGAATATAAAAATAAATTCTGGCTTGTTCTTGTGATGTCAGCAGTTACAATATTAATTTCAGACCAGGCATCTGTACATTTATTTAAAAATATATTTGAACGCTTAAGACCATGTCATGAACCCGATCTTTTAAATAAGTTACACTTGGTTAAGGACTGTGGCGGTTCTTTTGGTTTTGTATCTTCACATGCATCAAATAGTGCAGCCATTGCAACATTCTTTATCTTGCTATTGGGAAAACGTTTCAAATGGATTATTCCAATAATGGTAATTTACACATTACTTATAATGTATAGTCGTGTTTATTTAGGCGTTCATTATCCCATGGATGTTTTTTTCGGAGCTATTCTTGGAATGGCTGTGGGCTTTGGCACTAGTTTTTTATTCAGATTAACTAACAGTTACCTTTGATTTTTTAAGATATTTGCTACCCACTAACTCTAATTAGATTAGAACTTTGAAAATTGCCATAAATACAAGGCTGCTGCTTAAGGATAAACTTGAGGGGATAGGTTGGTTTACTTATGAGTCTTTAAAAAGGATTGTAACGTCACATCCAGAGCACACCTTTTATTTTATTTTTGACAGAAAGTATAGTGATGAATTTATTTTTGCAGAAAATGTAAAACCAATTGTGGTTGGACCTCCAGCAAGACATTCAATATTATTATATTTATGGTACGAATTTTCAGTTCCCAAAGTTTTAAAAAAGATAAAACCCGACCTATTTATTTCTCCAGATTCATTTCTTTCTTTGAGGTCAAAGTTTATTGATTTAATAGTAATACACGATTTGAATTTTGAGCATTATCCTGAGCATATGTCTTTAATCTACAGAGGATATTATAGATATTTTACTCCAAAATATGCCCACAAAGCAGTAAGAATAGCAACAGTATCTGAATTTTCTAAGAAAGACATAATGACACAATACGGAATTGACTCTAATAAGATTGATGTTTTGTATAATGGATCAAATGATGTCTTCAAGGTAGTTTCTGATAAAGATAAGGCACAGGTTAAGAAAAAATATACCAATAGCAAGGATTACTTTGTTTTTGTAGGTGCATTTAACCCCAGAAAAAACCTCCAAAATATATTTAAAGCCTTTGATGAATTTAAGGTAAATGATAGTAGGGGTATTAAGTTTGTTCTGGTTGGTGAGAAAATGTATTGGAATAAAGAAATCAATGAATCATTTCAGAGAATGTCATTCAAGGACGATGTTATTTTTACAGGTAGATTAGGCCCTAAAGACCTTAGTTTAGTTGTTGGCTCATCACTTGCATTGGTTTATACATCATATTTCGAAGGCTTTGGAATACCAATAATTGAAGCCTTTAATTCTGAAGTTCCTGTAATTACATCCAATGTTACTGCTATGCCAGAAATAGCAGGAGATGCTGCCTTACTTGTAAACCCAAGTAATGCTAAAGAGATATCATCGGCAATGAGAAGTATAGTTGATGATGAGCAATTGTCATTAACTTTGGTGGAAAAAGGTAGAAAGAGGAGGAATGAATTTTCTTGGGATAAAACTGCTGATAGACTTTGGAAATCGATAATGGAAACAGTAAAGAATAATCAAACTTAAAAATAATGAACGTACTTATTTTGGGAAGTGGAGGAAGAGAGCACGCAATTGCATGGAAATTAGCACAAAGTACAAGTTTAGAAAAGCTTTATATATCACCTGGTAATGCCGGAACAAGAAATGTTGGCACTAATATCCCCGTTGACCTCGATGACTTTGCTTCAATCAAGATGATAGTTATAGAGAAAGAAATCGATATGGTTGTAGTTGGACCCGAGGCTCCATTGGTTGGTGGGATATATGATTTTTTCCGTGATGATTCTGTTTTGAAAGATATTTTAGTAATTGGGCCGTCAAAAGCGGGTGCTCAGCTTGAGGGTAGTAAATCATTCGCGAAGGATTTTATGGCCAATTATAGCATTCCCACTGCTGCCTATCGTACTTTTAATGAGAGTAACCTGCAAGAAGGATTTGATTTTATTGATACATTAAATTCTCCATATGTTCTAAAAGCAGATGGCTTGGCAGCTGGAAAGGGAGTGCTTATTATTGAAGATCGCAATGAGGCAAAAAATGAACTATCCCAAATGATTTCAGAGCAAAAATTTGGTGAAGCATCTAAAAATGTAGTCATAGAAGAATTTTTATCAGGAATTGAGCTATCTGTATTTGTTTTAACGGATGGTACAGATTATGTTATTCTTCCTGAGGCAAAGGATTATAAGAGAATAGGGGAGGGAGACACGGGTTTGAATACAGGTGGTATGGGCTCAATATCTCCAGTACCATTTGCCCGTGAAGAGTTTATGGATAAGGTTGAAAACAGAATTGTGAAGCCTACAGTAGATGGTCTTAAAAAGGATTGCATAGACTACAAAGGATTCATATTTTTTGGCCTCATAAATGTAAATGGAGATCCATATGTGATTGAATATAATTGTAGAATGGGTGATCCCGAGGCTGAATCTGTTATACCGAGAATTGAATCTGATTTATTGGAACTGTTTGTGAATACTGCGCATGAAAAACTTTCTGAGAGTACAGTTGAATTTGATCCTAGAACAGCAGCTGCAATAATGATGGTGTCAGGAGGTTACCCAGGAAACTATGAAAAAGGAAAAACAATTACAGGTCTTGAAAATGTAAATAATTGCATTGTCTTTCATGCTGGCACTACAATAGATGTTGATAATAACTCTATTAAAACATCTGGTGGCAGGGTTATTGCCGTTACAACCTTAGGTGTTAATATGGAGTCAACTCTTCAAGATTCTTATGCTAATGTTGATTTAATTGATTTTGAGGATAAATATGTCCGAAAAGACATAGGTTTTGATTTGATTAATTTTGAGTAGTATATGATTAGGTACTTTAATACAGGCTATATTTCGAGGTACTTAGTTGTATTTGCGATTGCTATTTTACTATGGTTGCCAAGTATACTATATCCAAGTCCTTATGTTGGCACCGAAACCTATGCATTTAATTTTTTAACTTATTTATCAATAAGTAATCCTTTGTTATTTACGGTTATATCAATGATATTAACCTTGATCACAGCTGTTATGTTGAATTTATATTCCATTAAATTTAACCTTTCAGGTAAAGTAAATACGCTAGTGTGGGCACTTTATATTCTTTTGTCAAGTGCTGTGGTTGGAGGGTTTCATAATAACCCTATAACCTTAACCAATATAATAATGGTATTTGTGTGGATGAACCTAATGAACCTGCCTGAATCAACAGATAAGATAATAACCATTTATAATGCTTCCTTTTTAATTGGATTGGCAGCATTGCTTTTTCCGGTGCTTATTTTTTTGGTATTATTAGTATGGTTGACGATTTATGTTCACAGAGTAATGAATCTGAGGTTTCTTGTGGTTTCGATAGTTGGTATTGTTAGCCCTTTCTTCTTTATAATGGTGTGGTTTTTCTTTACTGGAAATTTTCATGAACAATTATTAAATTTAATTAGTTATTTCAAGATCTCCACAGAAATACCAATGTTTGATAATGTTTTAAATATAACTACCATAGCTATAATTACAACATTAAGCCTAATGAGTGTTTTTGGGGTATTAGCAATGCTTTCAGAGCAAAATATTAATACCCGCAGGAATCTTTTAATAGTTGTATTGTTTTTTGTAATCAATGCTGCTATACTGGTGGTTTTTCATACTGATGTTGAATTTTTATTGACCATGCTTATACCTATTGTTCTCTTGATTACATATTGGTTAAATCAGTTGAGAAGACCGCGGGTGTATAATATTATTTTAACTATATTATTATTATTAGTTTTAGTAAATCAATATTACACTAGACTACCAAACTTTATTCCTTAGTTATATGCTAAGATCTTCATTTAGTAATAATCTGATAGAGGCAGGGTGTGATGAGGCAGGTCGTGGATGTTTAGCTGGGCCTGTTTTTGCAGCTGCAGTTATATTGCCAAATGGATATAATAGTTCATTGCTAAACGATTCCAAAAAGCTAAGCGAGAAACAAAGAAATAAACTAAGAGTAATCATTGAGCAGGATGCTTTATCCTGGGCAGTGAAATCCTGTTCACCAAAAGAAATTGATGAAGTAAATATTCTAAGAGCATCATTTTATTCAATGCATAGAGCAATTAATAGCCTATCCACTAAACCAAAATTACTGTTGATTGATGGTAATAGGTTTATACCCTATGAAGATATACCACATCATTGTATCATAAAAGGAGATGGTAAGTATTTATCAATTGCAGCAGCTTCAATACTTGCAAAAACTCATAGGGATGACTATATGTTAGATCTTCATAGCAAATATCCTCAATATAGCTGGAATAATAACAAGGGATATCCAACAATAGAACATAAGATGGCAATCCAAGATTTTGGGCTGAGTGTTCACCACAGAACAACATTCAATAGTAATATTAGATAGGTACAAGTCTCACCTGTGTTATTTACAATTCCTTTAGAGTTAGCCCTATTCTCTTTCGTTCAATGTCAACGTCTATTACCTTTACTTGTAATTGCTGATTGAGCCTGAGATAATCACCTGGATTTGATACAAATTCATTTGCAATCTGGCTTTTATGTAATAACGCAGATTCTTTTACTCCAATATCAACAAAGGCCCCAAAGGCTGTTATGTTGGTTATGATGCCTGGTAATATGGTTCCCGGTTTCACATCATTAATACTTTTAATATTAGGATCAAATTTAAAAGTTTTGAATTTCTTTCGTGGATCTCTACCGGGTTTTTCAAGCTCCTTCAAGATATCCTTAAAAGTGCTATTACCAATTGAATTACTTATGAATTCTTCAGTATTAACATTACTAATCATATCGGTATTGCCCACTAGCTGATTTATACTAAGGCCAAGCTTTGATGCAATTTTTGTCACAATTGTATATTGCTCAGGATGCACTGCTGTGTAATCAAGAGGGTTGTCACCATCTTTTATTCTGAGAAATCCTGCACTTTGCTCAAATGCTTTAGCTCCTAATCCATCAACTTTCAATAACTCTTTTCTATTTGTAAACAAACCATTTTTATTGCGAAATGATACAATATTAGATGCTAATTTAGATCCTAATCCTGATATATGACTTAACAGTTCTTTGCTGGCACTATTTAAATCAACACCCACATTGTTAACGCATAATTCGATGGTAGTTTGCAAACTTCTTTTTAATAACTTTTGGTCAACATCATGTTGATATTGGCCAACTCCAATGGACTTAGGATCAATTTTTACAAGTTCAGCCAATGGGTCCATCAATCGCCTTCCTATTGATACTGCTCCTCTTACGGTAACATCATAATCAGGAAATTCTTCTCTGGCAATCGATGAAGCTGAATATACAGAAGCTCCGTCTTCATTAACCGAAACAGCAATTATATCCTTATTGAACTTAATCCTTTCAATTAAAATTTCTGTTTCACGCCCTGCTGTGCCATTACCTATGGCTATTGCTTCAATATCATAGGCGTTAACCATGTTATTTATTTTCTTTATTGCCAATGAGCTTTCCCTCTGAGGTGGATGTGGATATATGTTGTCGTTATGAAGTAACTTTCCAGTTTTATCAAGGCAAACAACTTTACATCCACTTCTAAACCCAGGGTCTATTGCTAGTATCCTTTTTTGACCCAATGGTGGCGCCAATAGCAGTTGTTTAAGATTATTACCAAAGATATCAATGGATGCCTCATCAGCTTTTTCTTTGAGAGTATTTCTAAACTCATTTTCCAACGAAGGAAAAATTAACCTGGTTATTGAATCCTTTATTGCAAGTGATTTCTGTTTAGATGCTTCGGTATTCATTTTTACTAAGCCAGATGTGATAAATATTATGGCTTTGTCCTTATCAGGCTCTATCTTTACTTTAATCAACTTTTCTTTTTCACCTCTTAAAATTGCCAGTATCCTATGAGGGGCTGCTTTGGTTGCATTTTCTGACCAGTCAAACCAACTACGATAATTGTGAGCTTCTTCCTCCTTACCCTTTGATACCTTTGATGTTATCGTAGCATGAATTTCAAATTGTTGCCTAAGGTTTTTTCGGACCCATTGTTTTTCGCTTACCCATTCTGCTATAATGTCTCTGGCGCCTGCAATAGCATCATCGGTGGTATTTATATTGGGATTGTTTGATGTAAATTTATTAGCTGTATATTTTAAGTCTGATATATTTTCTGCCATTATCATCTTTGCCAACGATTCCAAACCGTTTTCTTTTGCGATTACAGCTCTTGTTTTACGCTTGGGTTTAAATGGAAGGTAAATATCTTCTACATCAGATAATGTCTCTGATTCATCAATTGTTTTTCTAATTTCATCTGTAATATTACCACTTTCTTCCAATGATAAAAGAATGGATTTCTTTCGTTCCTTTAAAGCACTATACTTGTCAAAAAGAGTCTTTATTTCTATGAGCTCAACATCGGTTAGATCACCTGTCTTATCTTTTCGGTATCTAGCAATAAATGGTATTGTTGCACCTCCGGTGAGGAGTTCAACAGAGTTTTCTATTTGCCACTCTGCTACATTCAATTTAGTGGAGGCAATCTCAGCAAAAGTTCTCATGCTTTAATTAAATTATCTTATCAGAGTAACAGTTCCGGTATTTGTGATGTCAATGGCTGATTGTATACCGCTTTCAAAGCTTGTAAAAACAGATGTATAAATATATGTTCCCATTGGAGCATATTCACCATCTTTTGTACCATCCCATCCATTTTGTGGGTTATCAGTCTCAAATATGAGTTGGCCCCATCTATTAAATATTCTAAATTGATATTTTGAGATGGCACTAATATCACCTAAAACTTTAAAGGTTTTATTGTCAGAGATATTACTAGTTGGTTTAAAGGCATTTGGATAACTAAGGGAAGCATATTTAATTTCAACGGTGTCTGAATTTGAACAACAATTAAAGTCTGTAACTGTAGCTATATAGTACCCTTCTTGATCTACGTCCAAATATTGGTTATTGCTACTTGCAGGAGTCCATGAATATACATCCATGCCATCACCAGCATCTAGTCTTATTGATGAGCCTTGTAAAATATAGATTATATTAGATCCCAATCCAATATCGACTGATGGTAATGGATTAATTAAAACATCCTCACTAAATGTATAAGTTTCTCCTTCGTATGATTCGGTAAGCTCAACGTCATATGTTCCTGCCTCACTAAATATATACTTTGGGTTCATTGGGTTTGATAAATCTGAAGTTCCTGCAGGGTCTTTAAAATTCCATGATGGTGTAAGGTTTGCAGTATTTCTTATGATGAAATTAGTTGTGTCATTCAAGCATTGATCCTGGTAATAAAAATGTGGAATATTTAAAAATGTTGAAACAAAATCAGGAAGCCCAGATTGTGTCATAGCACCATTTAATGATATTCCATTGTTTGTGGCACTGTTTAACTCATTGAAATTACAACTGAGGCCATCACGGTTGGGGTTGTATATAACATCCAAGTTAGTCATTCCTATACCTCCTTGCATTGTTTTTGAAACATAAATCTTGCCATCTACACCCATTTGCAAGCCGTACATTAAGCTATCTGATGTTAATCCATTGTAAGCGAATTTATTTATTACCACAGGGGTCTGCAGTGGATCTGGATCAAGTAAGTTAAATTGATATAAATAGCTAGTGTCTGGATTTAAGGGAGACGTTGTTGCATATAGTTTGGTATTATCAGGAGAGAATTCTAAACCAAATGGAAAATAATAGCTGCCAGGATTAGTAGATATGGGATTACTAACCGAACCAGTTTCATTATTGAAATCAAATAACTCAATAATACCAATACTAGGCAGTGTTATTGCAAGTTTTGTTCCGTTGGGAGATGCCTTCAAATATCCGAACTGATTATTGATATCATCTTTTTGGATACTACCTACGGTACTTGAAACAGGTGTTGGGTTTACTCCCAATGTATCAACATGAAATGAATAAAATGTTCCTCCATTCTCATCTCCAAAGCCATGAACAATAACCCAGTAGTCTGTATTATTAGAATGCCTTACAGCAGATATAACCTTTGAATTTTTGGTAAGTATCTGATTGTTTTTTGAAGTAACCTCACCCATATTTGAACTGCTAAAATCAGCAACGGAATAATTTATCCCTTCGGTGTAAAAATTTGAAATGTATTTGTTTGTAGTAAAAATAAAATACTTATTGCTGTTCCCAGGATGTGGGACAATAAGTGATGATTGACCTCCATATTTACTTCCTGCTAGTCCTGATCCATTTTGCATCAGATTATAGCTTTTATTCCATACATTTTCTCCATTTGAGAAAAGAATTAGATTTCCATTTTCATCAGAAATTGATGAAGAACCAAAAGGAAGTCCATAATTACCTGAAGTAGGTAAAATTTCATTTGTGGGTTGTGCAAATTTGATTCTGGCATACTCTCCAAAAACCCATGTAGTAGCCTGGTTGGGAACAACATAATTGCAGTTTCTTTCCTGAGCTTGCAATGAGTCCAAATTAATTATAAAAACAAGTATTAAAAGAAATAATGATCTACAGCTTATATTATTCATTTTAAAAATAAAATAGGTGCTTTTTAATTTAGTCATTGATTAATTTTTGATAACCTTTTGGTAATAGGAGTTTCCAACATTTATTACTTCAACAATGTATTGTCCACTGGCGAGGTTCTTCAGAGAAATTACTTCTTTGTTTTCGACATCTCCATTTATGCTACTACTCCATACTATCTGCCCAAATACATTTCTCAAGTTTATGGAGATGGTTCCTCTTAGGTTAATTGTGGTAACTTCAATGTATTCAGAAGCAGGGTTTGGAATAACTTTGATACTGTTTGATATTTCTTCTTCATCTATTCCTATACTACATTCGTCAAAATCAAAGAATATTGTAATTGAACCAGTACCTGTACATCCTGTTGCAGGATTTACAGCATTTGCCCAATAGGAATCAAATGAAACCCAGCTTCCATTTGTTGAAACAGTAATTGATGGAGATGTAGCTGAGGTTGACCATAAATAGTCCATGAGTGGAGGATTTAATGGGTCGGTTGCATCAAGCATTACAGTATCTCTAACACACACTTTTATTGTGTCTTGCCCCCACACATTTGTATTGGCAGGAATAAGGTCAACAACTGGTGTGTGATTTACATTTATGGTAATATTTCCAGTTACTATTGTGTATGAATCATCAACTTCTACTGTGTATATAGTGGTTTCCCATGGACTAACCTGTGGAGACATTTCGTTTGATGTAAAGCCATTATCACTGGTCCAACTATAGGTGTAATTTCCACCTCCACCAGTTGCATTTGGAAATAAATCCACAATTTCACCTTGGCATATAACATTATTGTCTGCGGAGGAAGTTGGAAATACTCCCAATGCGTCACCTCCTGCAATTACAAACATATTATCTGGAACACTTGAGCATCCATTTGAGTCGTTAATAGTAAAAGAGAACTCTGTACTTTCGTGTAAAATTATTGTTTGAGGATGAAGTATGGTGTTGTTTTCAAGCAAGTGAGAAGGTGTCCATACATAAGAGTGGTCTCCAGTACCTCCAGAAGCACTTGATCCATCTAATGTTGTTGATGTACCAATTGTAATTGGTTTGTCATTGCCAGCATTTCCTATTGGCCTTGCTTTTACAACAACTGATACGGATGCATTAACAGTATTTTGGCCATCAAATACTTCAACATTGTAAGTTGTGTTAACCTGTGGAAAATCAGACGGTTCTTTAATTGAAGCAGTAAAACCAGGTGGATTGGAAGTCCATGAATATTGGTTATTGCCAGAACCTCCTGAAGGCAGTGCGTTGAGGTTTACTTGATCATCCTGGCAAATTGTGGTAGGACTTGCAGTGGCAGTTACTGCTAAGGCACCACCGGTAACAATTACTGTCATACTATCAGAGCTTAGACATCCTGAATTATCATCTTCAACATTTAACGAAAATACTTGTGTTGCACCCATTGTAACTGTAGTTGGGTCAACTATTGTTGGATCAATTAGCATGTTTTGTGGTTCCCAAACAAGATTGTATCCTCCGGAACCTCCTGAAACTTCACCATCAAGTTGTGCATCCCATCCATTGGGAATGGTAATATCATTGCCAGCTTCAACAGTGGCAGCACTATACACATTAACAGATTTGGTAATGGATCTTGAACACATCATAAACCCCGTTGATGTGGTAAGAGTTACATCATAAATGCCTATATCTCCGTATATATGGTCTTCATTTTGATTATTACCAGTTTGTCCATCTCCAAAATCCCACATCCATGCTGCAATTTGAGAGGTGGGTGGTTCTATTGTTGATTCGTCTATTAAAAATGTCGTATCACCAAAGCATGCCTCATTAAAGCTAAACTCAGGTGTTGGAAGAGCACTTATTGATACGATAGTCTCAACGGGTGCACTAGGGCTTCCATTTAATGTAATTACAAGTTCATAAACGCCAGCATTATCAAACCCAACATCATAAATTACTGGATTTTGAACAGTGGATGTAAAGCCTGCGGGACCAGACCACATATAGGTAGCATTATTTATTGTGTCAGCATATAGTTCAAGAGTATCATGGAGACATAATGGCCCATTGTTTGAAACTGGAGGTGGAACAATTGTACAATCAGTCTCACCGGTTCCTGACTGTTTCTCAAAAGTTATATTACATGCCTGGTTTGAATAATTTGTTATGAGTAAAATATAATATTCACCAACTTGTCCATAAGGAATGTTGCACGTTTCTGTTGTACTTGGAGAATAACTACAATCAACCATTTTATTTGCTGTGAGAGATGAAGCACATGGTGCAATCGGATCATTAAATGGCCCCCAACAAATAAAATCAATATCTTTTGAAGGTGTGGTATACATGAAGATATTTATATTTCCTTCAATTGCAATCTTCATATGATACCATGCAGGATTTGGTGTTGACCCAAGACATCCATAGTAAGGACCTGATTGAGCACTTCCTGTGTTAACCCCTGCAGGAAAAGTATATATATTACTAGTACAAAAAGGATCAGATTGTTCACATGTTCCTGCTTGACCAAAAGATGTAATAGTAAATCCAAGAATTATGATAATTAGTACTAATTTTTTCATAGGTAACATATTTTATTTGGCAGTGAACTTGTTATGTTGCAACTCCCAAAGTCGAAGTTGCTCTTGGTTCATATTTTCAAGTGCATTGTTAGCTTTATCAATGTATGCATTAAATTCGGTATAAATATCCAAGTCGGTTTTGCTATGAACTTTATTTACCAGAAAAAAGTGTAACTCCAATTCACTACTCGAGCCAATATTTACCAGAAAGTCACTATTATAGGATTGCTCTAAAATATAGAAAGTGACAAACTTATGTTCAATATCCTGTGTCGAGAGCACGTAGTAATTGTTTGTTTGATCATTTGCGAAGTTTTCAGATGGTCCGTTGATAAATTCCATTGACTTTGCCATTTCTGACAACTCAATAACGGTTAAGCTAGAAATATCCACCTTGTTTATCCCCTGTGAAACAACGTATTGTGGAATTGATAATATAAAGGCCATTGAAAAAACAACCAATATTCTAGTGGTGAATAATAGTAGAAATTTATACATGATATAAGATTTAGTGATCCTTTAAGCTCTACAAAAATAACATAATGAAGCAATTATTTATGTGGTTGCAAAATAATAATTCATATTTCTACATAGCTAGTTCATTTATTAATTGCTTGACATTATCATAAGGGTTGAAAATTTTAAACTTTATAATTCTATACTTGTTAATGGGTGTTGGAATGATAAATTACTTAAAAGTTAATGGTAAACTTAAAAAAGATTTTCAGTAATTTGCATTATGGACATCAGTAATAATTTATTGCGTCATATAAAAAGTATTTATTCTCAACAGCTCACTGAACTTTATGGTACCAATGAATCAGAGTCTTTAATGGCGATAATTATCCAGCACTTTATTGGCTATACTCGTAATGAGATGTTGATGAATCCAGATATACGCATATCAGAATCAGAGATACTTGCCCTTAAAAATGTAGTAAAGGATTTAAAAGCAATGAAACCTGTTCAGCATATTACTGGGTTGGAAGAATTTTTGGGTTTTAATATATCCGTTAATTCAGATGTTTTAATACCAAGGCCTGAAACGGAAGAATTAGTTATGCTAATATTGAAAAGTGAAAATATCAATGGTTTAAAGCTACTAGATGTGGGAACAGGTTCAGGGTGCATTGCAATTGCTCTGTATAATATGCTATCCAATCCTGATATTTATGCCGTTGATAAGAGTGATGCTGCGCTTGAAATTGCCAAATTCAACGCAAGCAATAATAATGCGATAATAAATTTTAAGAATGTGGATATTACAGAGAAACCATTGTTAAGTAATCTGTCAAATTTCGACATTATTGTTAGTAATCCACCTTACGTTACAAATTCAGAGAAAAAATTAATGAGGTCTAACGTTATAGATTATGAACCTCATTTAGCCTTGTTTGTGCCCAATGATAACCCTTTAAAATATTATAAAGCCATAATTGATTTATCTTGTCAAAAACTAAAGCCCAGAGGACGACTATACCTAGAGATAAATGAAACCATGGGACATAAATTAAAAGATTTATTGACAAAAAGTGGTTATATAAATGTCCTAATCCACAAGGACATTAATTCCAAGGATAGGTTTGTAACCGCAATTAAAATGGACTGATCCTAATACGATCCATAATTTAATACTATCCAAACATTTTATTGGACCTTTTAAGTATTGGCAAAAAAATAAAGGACAATCTGCTTATAGCTTAACTGCCCTTTCTTTTAGTACTATTTATATTTTACTATCAATTCTTTTGATAATCAACAAAATCGCGATATGACTTATATAGGTTACCAATGTGTAGAACCATATGTCGCCACTCATCAATAAACTTAAGATAAGTGATACTATTTTTTGTTCCTGATTCAGAATTTTTTAACCTCCTTAACTGCAGTTTATTATTCTGTTTGAGGATATCTAATACCTTTTGCTGAGAATTGAGAATGTCTTCTTCATTTGCTTCAGAAGGATTATGAATACTTTCAACTATTTGAGTTGAAAGACTATTGAATTCATCCCATGTTTTCATCAACTCATCCACCTGATCTTCTAGTAAGGGCTTGTGATTATTGGAAACATGATCCATTGAAGGTCTGATTATATATGATGCATTGTGAAGTATCTCCCTTAGGTAATCTAATACCTGAACAAAATGATAGTCATTTTCATTGTCATCTCTAAGTTTCTCTATTATTGATCCAATGTTATCCTTTAGATATTTGGTTCTAGAAGTAACAGAATCTATTTTCTTCTTTGCTTTTTTCAAAGATTTATAATCTTCATCCTTAAGAGATATTATAACATTTCTTATTTGTTTGGTTACAATATCTAGATTGCTGGTAATAGCATTAGCTGAACTTTCGACAATGGTATCATCATTAATTGTATCAATGCTTTTTTCACTACTTTTTTCTTCTTCTCTTTTCTTATGTAAACCATGGGTACGATAAATTAGATAGCCCGTGATAAACACGAATGCGATTATTGCAATTATACCTCCAGCTGTAAGCAAACCTACAACTATGAATGCTAGGCAGAAAGCAGTTAATGCTGTTAGGAACCAACCGCCTACAACTGCCATAACTCCTGAAACTCTGTAAACAGCACTATCTCTTCCCCAAGCATTATCAGCCAATGAGGTACCCATTGCTACCATAAATGTAACATAGGTTGTGGATAAGGGTAACTTCAAAGAAGTACCAAAGGCTATTAGAATACTTGCAACAACAAGGTTTACTGATGCTCTGATAAGGTCAAATACAAGTACTTCCTCACCTTTCTTATTTTTAATTGGGATCGGTTCAAATTGTTTATTTATATGCTTAAGTATGGGGTTTGGGACTATATATGCAAATGTTTTAGACATATTTAATCCAGCTTTTACGATTGCTCGTGATACAGCAGTTGGTGGAAACCTTTCATCTCCACTATTCTGGCGAGAAAGATCAAGTGACGTTTTTACAACTGATTTAGACTTCTTGTTTAAAAACAAAGTTATCACCATGATAAGTCCTGCAAATAGAAGAAACAATGTAGGCGTCTTAACTTTACCACCTAGAGCTGACATTAACATGCTATCAGGATGTATGGATGGGTTTAGTGACCACTCCTGAAAAGAAGCCCAGCCAGCCAATGGAACACCAATAAAGTTCACCAAGTCATTGCCTGCAAATGCCATTGCAAGAGAAAATGTTCCCACAAGTACAATTAACCTTAGCACATTTATCTTGAAAAATAGTTGAAGTAGTTGTAATAGCAATGTCCATCCAACAAAACTTATTATTAAAATATTCCAGGTGTTGGTAATAAACCATTGCTTTAAATCAGAAGTCATAAATGCAGCGCCTTTGGCTCCCTTGATAAATATGAAATATGTGATAACTGTGAAAGCTACACCACCCCATATTGCGCCAAAATATTTAATACGCGATGCATAGTTAAAGGAGAATAGTATGCGAGCAATGTATTGAACAATTGCCCCAACACTAAAAGCTATCAAGACAGATAAAAATATACCACTTATTATTGCCAATGCTTTTGATGTATTTATAAAACTTGCTACTGATAAACTGGAAGATAAATCTTTGAGTAGATTATTGTCAACCATCATCTGCTTTATTGGTAGAAGTGATTCGGGTGAACCCCACAATAACTTAATTGCAGCCATACCTACGGCTGCTCCCAATAATTCAAAAACTATAGAAACTGTAGTTGAGGTGGGCATCCCTAATGTATTAAAGCCATCCAAGAGTATTACATCAGTTATCATTACTGCAAGGAAGATGAACATTATTTCAGAGAAATAGAACATGGAGGGGTTGAATATACCCTTCCGAGCAACCTCCATCATTCCACTTGAAAAAATGGCTCCCACAAGTACACCTAATGCTGCAATTATCATTATTACTTTAAACGATGCAGTTTTAGATCCTATGGCAGAGTTTAAGAAATTAACAGCATCATTACTCACACCTACAACTAAATCTGAGATTGCGAGTATAAAAAGTATAATAACTATAACAAGATAGGTTAGTTCCATAATAGCTTAATTATTATTAAAATATTGCACAAGAATACATAAAGTAGATTCCAATAATGACATTTCAATATTAACAAATAGTTAAATTAATTCTTGGTATAATATCTGTTTCACAATTCAAACATTACTTACTATGTATAATTTTATAGAATAACCTACTAATAGGTTGATTCTAATATTGTGGCTTCATGTTAAGGTTATACATAATGAAGCTATACATATCTGTAGCCTCACTAATCTGTTTATCTGTTGGTTTTCCTGCTCCATGTCCTGCATCGGTTTCAATCCTAACAAGTACTGGATTTTTTCCGCCATCCATTTCTTGCAGTGTTGCCATAAACTTAAACGTATGCGCCGGAACAACTCTATCATCATGATCAGCTGTAATCGCCATTGTTGCTGGATAGTTTACGCCTTTCTTTATGTTGTGGAGGGGAGAATAATTATATAAGTAATTGAACATATCCTCATCATCATCGCTTCTACCATAGTCTGTTGCCCATGCCCAGCCAATTGTAAAATTGTGATACCTTAACATGTCAAGAACCCCAACTATTGGGATGGCTACTTTAAACAAATCAGGCTCTTGTACCATACAAGCTCCCACTAATAATCCACCATTTGAACCCCCTATTATGGCAAGCTTATCTGGTGAGGTATATTTTTTATTTATTAAATATTTAGCTGCATGAATAAAGTCATCAAAAACATTCTGTTTTTGCATTAGAGTTCCTGCTTTATGCCATTTTTCTCCATATTCACCACCACCTCTTAAATTAGCCATTACAAATATTCCTCCTTGCTCAAGGAAAGGCAGTCTGCTGATACTAAAACTTGGTGTTAGACTTATATTGAAGCCTCCATAGCCATATAAAAGAACGGGGTTATTACCATCAAGCTTAATTCCTTTTTTGTGAACTAAAAACATTGGTACTTTAGTGCTATCCTTACTATCATAAAAGATTTGTTCAGTAACATATTCTTCAGCATTGAAATCAACATCTGAAGTATGCATCAGCTCTGAAATATCATTGGTAATATCATACTTGTATACACTTGAAGGAAATGTAAAGGAAGTAAATCCATAAAAAGCTGTACTATTACCTTTCTCACCATTAAATCCACTAAGGGTTCCTATCCCAGGTAGTTTGAATTCGCGAACAAAAGTTCCGTCTGGCTTGTGAAAATATGCCTTACTACTTGCATCCTTTATATATCTTACTAATAACAAATCACTAACCATTGTAACCCCTTGCAGGACATCCTCTTTTTCTGTTACAATTTGGGTCCATTTTGATGGATCATTATTGTCGTACTTTGTACTAACTAGTCTTTGGTTTGGTGCTTCATAATTGGTAATCATAAGAAGTTGTTCACCAATATTGTCCACCACAGAATAATCATTGTCAAATCCAGAAGCTAATTCATGGAATTTAATGTTTTCAAGTCCGTTAAGCTTTGCTGCATATAGTGCATTTCCACTTGTGCTTTCAGTTGCAGTAAGTATCAGATATTTCTCATCTTCTGTAAGATAAGTGTAAAAATTTCTTAGTGGATTATTATCATCACCGTATATGAGTTTATCATTACTCTGGGGATCTCCTAATTTATGATAATACACTTTGTGGAACCTATTTTGGCCAGATAATTCGTCACCTTCCTTAGGTTCGCCATAAGAAGAATAAAAGAAGCCATCATCTTTCCAGCTAATGCCACTAAATTTTACCCACTCAATATGGTCTCTTAGGTTTATGCGAGTATCAATTTCCATTACATAAATCTCACTCCAATCTGAACCTCCTCTTGATATTCCATAACCTAAATACTTTCCGTCCTTGGATATTCCCATTGAAGATAGTGCAACTGTGCCATCTTCTGATAGTTTATTTGGGTCGAGAAGTACCTTTGGCTCTCCATCCATTCCATCTTGAATGTAGAGGACACTTTGATTTTGAACTCCATCATTCTTAAAGAAGAAATAGTTATTTCCTTTGTTGAATGGTACACCATATTTGGGATAATTCCATATTTTGGTGAGTCTATTTTCTAAACCATCTCTAAAGGGTATTTTTTGCAAGTATGAATTGGTAATTTTATTTTCAGCCTCAACCCATTTAGCAGTTTCTTCTGAATTATCATCCTCTAACCACCTGTAGGGATCAGATACTTTAGTCCCAAAATAATTGTCAACTGTGTCAACTTTTTTTGCCTGAGGATATTGTATTTTTTTCTCTGGTGACTTACACTGCTGTGCCATAAATAAATATCCAATGATAACGGTGATTAATATGTAAACTTTCATATTTCAAATTTATATAATTCAATATTCTGATCTAGTGAGCCGCAAAAGTATGCAGTCTGTTTGAATAATACAAACCAAATTTGTATCATTACTATATTTATTTAACCATAAATATAAAACTATGTTTGATTAAATACATATCTATTTCTAACAGATAAATTTCCAATTAATATATCATAAATAAAGATCATTTTGATTAAATTTGCACCTTGAAATATTTTGAGTTGTGACCTCTTAATTCAGAGGCATGCATGAAAGGATAACATTCGATAGATGAAAGAAACAGCACTTAATAGCATACACCGAAAAATGGGTGGAAAAATGGTAGATTTTGTAGGTTTTGAAATGCCAGTTCAGTTTGAAGGTATAAATATTGAGCATACCACCGTAAGAACCAAATTAGGAGTTTTTGATGTTAGTCATATGGGTGAATTCTGGATTGAAGGACCTGGTTCCAAGGAATTCCTTCAGCGGATTACAACAAATGATGTTACCGCACTTGTTGATGGGAAAGTCCAGTATAGCTGTTTTCCAAACGGTAAGGGAGGTATTGTAGATGATTTACTTGTATATAGATTCTCTGATAATAGATACCTACTTGTGGTAAACGCATCCAATATTGAAAAGGATTGGGATTATGTTGTTAAAAACAATAATAATGGTGTGAATATCTCCAATGCTTCAGATAACATTAGCCAACTTGCCATTCAGGGCCCTCTTGCCCTGAAGGCTATGCAGAAACTTACATCTGAAAACATTGAAGATATGAAATACTATACCTTCAAAGAGATAAATTTTGCTGGAGTTGAAAATGTTATATTCTCAACTACTGGATATACTGGCTCAGGTGGATGTGAGATATATATGAATAATGAAGATGTTGAGAAAATTTATGATGAAGTACTAAGGGTAGGTTCTGAATACGGAATTAAACCAATTGGTTTGGCTGCCAGAGATACACTAAGACTGGAATCTGGCTTCTGTTTGTATGGAAATGAGATAAATGAATCAACATCACCTATATCTGCTGGGTTAGGTTGGATTACAAAATTCTCAGAAGGTAACAATTTCCTAGATCGTGAATTATTTGAATCTCAGAAGAATAATGGTATTCAAATGGGCTTAAAGGGTTTTGTTATGGAAGATAAGGCAATCCCTCGTCAACATTATGAAGTATGTAATTATAATGGTGAAATAATCGGAGAGGTTACATCTGGAACTATGTCACCAATGCTAAAAAAAGGTATAGGCATGGCTTATATCACAGAACCTTACTGGAAGGAAGGCTCTGAAATTTATATAAAAATTAGGAATAAGGTGGCAAAGGCAATAGTAAGTCGACCACCTTTTTACAAAGGGTAGTACTTACCTGTACTCAACCGTAGATGGTTTTGTGTTTAGAAAACTTGCCTGATTAAGGAACCCAATTGATGAGAATGAAATACCAAAATTCGAAACGCCTCCTGGTGTAACTGGGAAATATGCAACTCTGAACTGAAAAGAGTCAAAAGCAAGAAAATCATTCTGAGTATAAATCCCTAAACCAACAGATGTTAGCAACTCACCCTCAAATATGGGAATGTCTTTCATGGATAGCATTCCACTTGATACAAATCCAAAAACAGCAAATCTAAAACCAAAAATATACCAAGGTGTATATGAGATTACGTCAAATTCAGCAAATAACCTTTGCTGACCATAAAAAGCTTTGTTTTTTATTCCCACAAACCCATAACTTTCTCCCAGATAAAGCATGTCATTGGTGAACCGATTTATACCAGTTGTATAGATTAGTTTACCTAGATACCTGAATCTGTATCTTTCTTTCTTGTAAATATTTGTTAGGTAAGTTAGACTCATATTTAAAACTCCCTGATCAAGGCTATTTGATATATGGGCTCCAAATTGTGCATCCAATAAGAAAAATCCAATATTTTTGAGGTTACGGCTTCCTATTAAACTCAGACCAATGTATGGTTTATTCATAAATTCACTCCACGTGTATCCAGCCGTGACCATTGCCTGCATACCATAAGGGATATATTCAGCTTTTCCGAAACTTTTTAGAAAGTTTGTTCTGTAGTAATTCTGTTGAACTACAGCAAAATTTCCTAATACTTGAGTGTAGTTTGAGAACCTACTATTACTATCTGCTGAAACATATGGTCTGTACAGATATTCCTTTTTTGAGGCTGCTATACCTGGAATAAAATATGTGTTTTTTTTGACTGATTTATGTTTCTTCCATTTATCGTAAAATAGGTATGTTGCATATAAATCATAGTTCCAGTATTTAAAATACCATCTACTTTGGTCAATATCTGTTGGGTCAATTACTATATTTTCTTCTTGGCGATTAATTTCTGCACCGCCACCTAGTCTTACGCTAAGTGGGATAATATTTCGATTCATTTTTACTTGATACTGTCTATCATAGTCAGCAATATGATAATTAGCCTCCAGTGTTATTTGATTATAAAGGTTACTATTAAAATATCTAACATCCGACATGTAAATTAACGGACTACTTTTAGTATCCATTGTAACTCCTCCCTTAAGGGATTGACCCAATCCGAAAATATTAACATTTGTTAGATATAAAGTCATATCTGTTGCATCTCTGATGTTAATATCGGGCAACCAAGGGAATTTATCTTTCACCAGTACAACAACATCCACAGAATCCTGCGTAGCATTAGATAATATTATGGCAGCATCTTGCAAGTAAGGAAGACCTGATAACTCATTTGTATTTTCAACAAGTTCATAGGGGTTTATGGTGTCATTTTGTTTGAACAAGAGTTTTCTCTCTATTGTTATGTTTCGCGTGTCTATGTGAGATTCGTTTAAAGTTCTTGCCCATGATGAAACCACTGGTAGGTTTGTGTCGCTTATACTTGGCCCAAAGGGCTTTAACACTTGTATTTTTATGTCTCTTATTATTTTTCCAGTATAGGGAACATATGGATCTTCAGCATTTATGATTGATTTGTCTATTAGCATTGTATCCTGATTGCTAGAGGAAATAATCATCTGAAAAAGCTCATTGACGAAATTGCTCTTACTTGAAAAACTTTGTAGTTTATTATAAAGGGCATATCCATTTTTTTTTGTAATGACAATATACCTTTGACAAACAATTGCCAATGAATCTTTAGATACATGAATGGTAGTATCATTTAAAACTAAAAATGCTGGGCTTGTAATTTGAACTGTGTCGCATTTACTCTGATTGCTCTGACCATAAAGCGAGTCACATATAAAAAGTAGTGTGAAAGATAGAAGTATTATTAGTTTCTTTATAGTCAATTCCAGAGCCGTTTAATGCAATTGCGAATATACCTCTTTATTATTTTTGACCAAAAAATCGAGATGGTCATGTGTTTTGAGATCTTATTTTCTGGAAATTACCTTCTTTGATTTTTCAATGACATTGATGGTGTCCAAGCCATACAATTTCATTAGAGATTCTGGTTTCCCACTTTGGCCAAATTTATCCATAACTGCAACAAACTCCATGGGAGTTGGGATGGTTCTAGCCAATAATTGAGCAACACTATCTCCAAGTCCTCCATTTATCTCATGCTCTTCAGCAGTAACAACACAACCAGTTTTTTTAATGGACTGCATTATTATCTTATCATCAAGAGGTTTAATGGTATGTATGTTGATTACTTCTGCACTTACTCCCATATTTTCTAGTTCATATGCAGCTTCCAGTGACTTCCAAACCAAGTGGCCCGTTGCAATTATTGTTACATCATTACCCTCCTTAAGTAATATGCCTTTTCCAATCTCAAAATTGTGATCATATGGAATAAAGTTAGGTACTTTTGGCCTGCCAAACCTAAGATAAACAGGTCCATCATAATCTGATATTGCTATTGTAGCTTGTTTTGTTTGATTAAAGTCACATGTGTTAATTACAGTCATTCCAGGTAGCATTTTCATGAGACCTATGTCCTCTAAAATCTGATGTGTTGCGCCATCTTCGCCAAGAGTAATACCTGCATGTGAAGCACAAATTTTAACATTTTTCCCAGAATATGCTACGGATTGTCTTATTTGATCATATACTCTTCCTGTGGAAAAATTTGCAAATGTTCCAGTAAATGGGATGTATCCTCCAATGGTGAGTCCAGCTGCAGTGCCGATCATGTTTGCTTCGGCAATACCCATTTGAAAAAATCTATCAGGATATTCTCTGGCAAATGCATCCATTTTTAGCGAACCAGTTAGGTCAGCGCATAAAGCAACTACTCTTGGATTGTTTTTTCCAAGCTCAAGTAATGCTTCACCAAAACCCGAGCGGGTATCCTTATGATCTATAATGCTAATTTTACTCATGTTGTGTTATAGTTTTATCCGTGTTGTTTTTTCTGAAAATACTTCAAACTCATTTGCAGTTGTAGTAACCGATTGATTTGAAAACTTAGACCTAAATACAAGTCTGTAAGTCCCAGGCTGCAGATATAGTGACTCAGTTGTGTTACTATTGCTGCCAAAGTCTATTATCCATGTTTGCCTATCCTTATCCAAGGCATATATACTTCCATAACCTTTTATACTCTTTTGTATAACAGCAATACCAGGATTTTCAATCTCTATTTTAGTTTGATTATCTGATTCAATATCAATTTCCGGTAATACAATTTTAGGTAATGTAAGGATTGTGATATCATATTTGCCAGTTAAATATTTTACGTTTTCGTTTAGATACTGAACATTTAGAATCCCATTATACCCTTCGTTGTTTATAATTATTGATGGATTAAAGTCAGACTTTGATGATCCCATGAGCTTTACCATCAGACTGCCTTGTGGGCATTCGGCAGAAACAGTAGTATGTTTGCCTTCGATGAGTTTAACGGAGTCTATCACAGTTTTGGGAACCGTGTTTATTAAAATTTTGTAATCTACCAGATGGTCAACATAGAGTGTGTCGGGGTGTCCTTTGCTATTTAATGTGTGTACATAGTTGTATGCTATGTCTCCCGTATTCTTGTTAATGAAAGTCATATTCACATTTGACTCAGTGGGTCTACTGTAATTGTCAAGTAAGTTAATCTGTAAGCTCGTTTGACTTAACACTTTTGTGATAATAATATTGAGAGCTTTTGTGAACTGCTCTTTGTTTGATGCATTAAAGTATTGGCCAGCACAATCATATGCTTCATGGGTGTCTTTTCCGATACCGATAATAAATGGTTTTAGTATAATTCCATTTTTTTGCAGTGCTGCGCTTACTTCACAAATATCACCACCACATTCCTCAATTCCATCAGTTATTAGAACAATAATATTTCTACAATTTTCACAATCTGTAAAATCATCTTTGGTTTTTAGTAAAGAGTTCGCAATGGGTGATGTGCCTTTTGGTCCAAGCTGCTTTAATCTATATTTTATTTGATCTATATTATCTTTGCTAAAAGGCACTTCGAGCCTAGTGTCATTACAATCCTGGGGTGGAAAATTTTTAGTATGACCGTAAACACGCAATGCTACCTCCACATTTGGTACCTGTTTTATGCTGTCTAAAATATCAGAAAGAATATTTCTTGCAATTGTATATTTACTTTCTCCCTGCCATTTTCCAGACATACTTCTGGAGGCATCCAGAACAAATAATATCCTTGTTGTAACCTGTGGTTGCTTAGAGACAATGTTTTGCCCTAAGGATCCCATGGTAATTGTAAGAATTATACCTAATAGAAAGTATTTATACTTAAACTTCATTAATGTGCGATCAAGAGAAATATTTGTATTTATTCTATAAGTTGTAGTCTCCCATTGTTTCCTCAAGCTGACTTAAAGCCAATGCTAGTTGCTCATCATTTGGAGGTGAACCGTGCCATTTATGTGTACCCATCATAAAGTCAACTCCCATTCCCATTTCTGTATGCATTAATATGAAAATTGGTTTTGAATTATTCTTAATATTTTTCACCTTGTTCATGGTGGATACAACTTCTGTCATAATATTGCCATTCATTTCCCATATTTCAATTCCGAAGGATTCAAACTTTGCTCTTAAATCACCCAATGGCAATACATCATCTGTTGATCCATCAATTTGTTTTTTGTTATAATCAATGATACCAACTACGTTATTTATGTTATGAGCTCCAATGTACATTGTAGCTTCCCATACTTGACCTTCCTCTAGTTCTCCATCACCCATCAAGCAAAACACCTTTGATTCATCTCCATTCAATTTTTTTGCAAGGCCAATTCCATTTGCAACTGATAGTCCTTGCCCCAAAGAACCTGTTGATACTCTTACACCAGGGAGGCCTTCCTTTGCCGCAGGGTGTCCCTGCAGTCTGCTGTTCAATAACCTAAATGTAGACAGTTCATCTATTGGTATTTGCCCGCTCCTCGCCAACACACTGTAAAGCACTGGACTAATGTGGCCATTGGAGAGAATAAATATATCTTCGTTTAAGCCATTCATCGAAAAATTATTGGAGTCATAGTCCATAACTTCATTAAACATGGCTGTAAAAAAGTCAGCACATCCCAGCGAGCCACCTGGATGTCCTGATTGAACGTTGTGTACCATTCGTACAATATCACGCCTAACTTGTGAAGCTATCTGTTCAAGATTTTCAATATTTGTCATAGTATTATCGTCTACATTTAAGTGTAACCAAGGTATATAATCTTAAAATACAATCTGAACTCTCACTTGAAAAATATTTGCGTTACCCAGATTTTTAATGTCAGAATATATGTAGTTGAACATAACTCTGGTTGCAGGGTTTAGGTACCAATTTATTCCTGCTGTTAGATCACTGATAACGCCACCATTTAAATCGGAATCATCCATATTTATTTGGGAATATCTCAATGCAAACTCTAAGGCGCCAAAACCACCATCGTCGCCAAGATTATTTTTTGGCTTTACAATACCAAATGTTGTTTTGGATTTAACATAATTTTTATGTTCCCCTGTTGCGAACCAACTTAAGGTAACATTGTATGAGAATGCATTATAGGAAGTCTGAGAAAAGACGGAGTCATTATCACGTGTTATCAGTGCACGCGTATATTCACTTTCAATTGAGAAGGAATTGTATACAAATAAGAACTCAGTGTTCATGTCCTGAATATTTCTAACACTAGGAAGAGATACTTTCAAATATTTTGGAGCAAGGTGTGCTTCCGGTCTCACTGAGTAATTCAAATTTTCATAATCGTTGTATTGATAAACATACCCAAAGCCAAGGTGTAACACCTTATATTTAGACTCAGTATTATAAATAGGCAGTCCTGCTAGCCTTAGTACAATATTATATTTGTTTCCTAAATATTTACCTGTATTAACTGTTGGATAAAAAGCTCCAGCATACCATGATAGATGTTTGTCCATAAGTTGGTTATTTAGCATAACACCAATATTTCTATCATTATCGAATACATTACCCAGAGGCCTTTCCATCATGGTAAGGTTATTTGAGCTAGTTAGCATCGCTAGGCCTTCTGGTTCCTTGAAATTTCCAACCTTAATATTTCCCAAATAAGGTATATTAGTAAAGTGCAAATAAGCATCTTTTATCACCACATTTGCTCCTGCAAAATCTAATTGAAATTTAAATTTTACATTCTTGTATAATGTACCGGATGTATATATTCTAGCTCGTCGAAATTCAACTCCATTTTTTGCTTCAAATAAATTATCTAGGGAGTTACTCTGATCAATAAACATTAGGTCGGTTTGTATTCGACCACCAAAAGCTATTTTAAAATTACCTGTTTTGCTTTCCGCCACCAATGATTTTTTCCAGTATACATCATAGTCCTCGGTGCTTTGGCCGATGGATATATTTTTAATGGCCAAAAAGACCAAAATCAGAATGATATTTCTCATGAGATAGTAGCCTTATAGACTAATAATATGTTATAAAACTGAAGTTTAAGAGGTCTTAACGACCATAGTATATTTCCACTCAGCAAAAATACTATTATTTGTAAACTTCTATGATTCCGTTTATTAACAAATTGTTAAAAAGGTTAGTTTTGTATATTAAACATTCAGCACATGCTAGGGTTAAATAAAACCATTAAAATAATCATTATCAACACCATCAATCTAATATTTTTAAGCGGAATATTAGTATCTCAGACCACTGATGTATATACTAGTAATGAGAATAGTTGGGTTGACTCAACCTTAAACTCTATGACCATGGAGCAAAGAGTTGCTCAGCTTATATTTGTGCGAGCTAATTATCCCAATCAACCCTACTTTTCAAATATAGATACCCTAATCACTTCTTATAATATTGGAGGTGTTGTGTTTTTTAAGGGAAGCCCAATTGATCAAGCATTACAAACCAATCATTGGAATTCCATATCAAAAGTTCCACTTATGGTGGCAATAGATGCTGAGTGGGGCCTAGCCATGCGATTAAGTAAAACTGTTAAATACCCTCTTCAGATGACACTTGGAGCTGTGGATAACGACAATTTGATTTATGCAATGGGAAAACAAATAGGCTATCAATGTAAGAGGTTGGGTATACATATGAATTTTGCGCCAGTGGTTGACGTTAATAGCAATCCAAAAAATCCCGTTATCGGTATGAGGTCATTTGGTCAAAATCCCTTATTTGTTGCACAGAAGGGTATGATGTATATGAAAGGACTTCAAAAGGCAGGAGTAATAGCATGCGCAAAGCATTTTCCGGGGCATGGTAATACAACTTTGGATTCACATTATGATTTGCCAGTTGTATCATCTAGTATGGGTCTTTTAAAGGATAATGACCTAATGCCTTTTCAGTATCTAATAGACCAAGGGGTGCAATCAATTATGATTGCTCATTTGGCGGTTCCAGCTATGGATGACAATGAGAACCTACCATCCACACTATCTCATAAAATAGTTACTGATTACCTAGTTGATACAATGGGATTTGATGGTTTGATAGTTACTGACGGGCTTGATATGAAGGGAGTTACAAAAAATTACAATGAAGGAGAGGTGGCATTAAAAGCGCTAGAAGCCGGTAATGATATCCTGTTGATTCCTGATAACGTTGAACTGTCAATCAATAATATAATTAATGCACTTAAAAGGGGAGATATAACCGAGAATATTATCAATGAAAGCTGCAGGAAAATATTGAAATATAAGTTTATCACAGGTGCAAGTGAAATGAAGACAATTGATACGTCTAATTTGATATTCGATCTAAATAAACCAATTTACCGCGAAACATCTAATATGTTGACAGATGCTTCAATAACCTTGTTAAAGAACAATAATAAGATATTGCCTGTTGGTGATAACTTTATGGGCAAAAGGGCCATGGTGGTTTTGGGAACTGAAAATAAGGAAGAAATAGAAAGTGCTATTTCGGCATATGGGAAAATTGACATATTTCATTTGGCTCATAACAGCAGTAAAAGAAGTAGGAAGAAATTGTTGGTCGCCCTAGACGACTATGATTTGGTAATCGTAGCAGTTCTTAATACAAATATACTTGCCAAAAGGATGTTTGGAATTACTGAAAGTGACATTGCTTTTGTTCATGGGTTGACCAGTAGTGCAAATGTTGTGCTAGATATTTTTGCAAGTCCATATGCACTGGATTTTTTCGATTTGAATAAGTTTGAAGCAGTTCTAGTATCGTATCATGAGAACAAAGAGGCACAGAGAGCTTCAGCTAAAATGATTATGCTGGGCTCAGATGTTTTTGGATCACTTCCTGTGGATGCCGGTGGGTATAAAACAGGTCATGGATTGAGTTATGGGTTCCAAACATTATACACTTCAACCCCAAAAAATACTGGCGTTAACATTAAATTCCTTGATAGGGTTGATTCAACAGCAATGGCATGCATCGCTCAAGGTGCTTTTCCTGGTTGTCAGATAATTGCAGCCAAGGATGGTGCAATCTTCTATAATAAGTCATTTGGGTCACATACATATAGTAATAATGTATCCGTTAGATGGAATGACGTCTATGACCTAGCATCATTAACGAAAATATTGGCAACAACCCCTGCTATGATGAAGATGAGAGAGGAGGGTAAGGTTAATCTCAATGATAGAATGAGCGACTATCTGCTCATGCTTAGGGATACTGATAAAGATAGTCTGAATTTCATTGAAGTGTTATCACATACATCGGGGTTGCAAAATTGGATTCCTTTCTATCAAAGCACAATTACTGAAGATGGGTGGGATACTACAATATATATGTCAAGTATTTCCGAGGATTTTCCAACCAGAGTTGCTGATAAGATGTATGTGAAGAAGGGATATGAAAATGTTCTTTATGATAGTATTATAAAATCCCCATTTCAAGATAAAACATATCATTATTCGGGACTGGGATTTTATCTATGTAAAGAAATAACAGAAGACATAAGTAACCAGCAATTTGATGACTATCTATACGAATCATTCTATATGCCATTAGGAATTAGCTACTTGAGGTTTAATCCCAGAGATTATTTTCCAGTTAATAAGATTATTCCCACTGAAAATGATACCATATTTCGTAATCAATTGTTACGTGGTGATGTGCATGACCAAGGAGCAGCAATACTTGGTGGTGTTTCTGGTAATGCAGGTTTATTTGGAAATTCATATGGAGTAGCTGTATTTATGCAAATGCTTATGAATGGTGGTGGTTATGGTGAAACTGTATATCTAAATGATACCACAATCGATTTTTTCAACACATATCATTATGCTGCTGATAGTAATAGACGAGGCTTAGGTTTTGATAAACCACTTCATAAGTATGAAGACCATAGAACAAATTGTAAGGATGCATCGCCTTCAAGTTTTGGGCATTCGGGGTTTACTGGTACATATGCATGGGCAGACCCAGAGAATGGGCTTGTTTACGTATTTTTATCAAATCGAATTTATCCTGATATGAATAATAACAAATTAATGGACTGGGATGTAAGAACAAATATTCATCAACTTTTTTACGAAGCCATTAAACCAGAGTAGAAGATGAAAAGATTAAACGATAAAGGGTTGAATACCATTCTATGGGTTTTTGCCATATGTATTACAATAGGATTAGTTATTTATCAGAGATCGACAGACCCAAGCTATCCGCTAGCAGGAGAAGTGTTAATTGAGGGAGAAACAATAAACTTTAAACTCATAAGAACTTTTGGAGGAAATAGGGATGCCCTGGTTAGATTAAATGTTCCCAACAATGATATTAATGGAACTATTACTCTTAAACAATATAAAAGTTACGATGATTGGTCTTCAATGGAAATGTTCAGAGATGGAAATGAGTTAGTGGGAGTAATTCCAAATCAGCCCATGACAGGAAAGGTAGAGTACATTATAACATTGAACAAAAATGATATCGATTATGAACTAACAGTTGATCCTGTTATTATAAGCTTCAAGGGTGAAGTACCACGATCAATATTGATACCTCACATATTTTTTATGTTCATGGCTCTTCTTTTTTCACTGCGTGTGGGATTGGAAGTATTCTTTCGAAAAAAAGATACCAAATACTTCACCGGTGTTGTTTTGTTTACCCTTTTCTTGGGAGGGTTATTATTGGGCCCCTTGGTGCAGAAATATGCATTTGATGCATACTGGACAGGTTGGCCATTTGGACATGACACCACTAATAACAAAACACTTATCGTATTTATATTTTGGGTAATAGCATGGTTTGTTTTAAGAAAGAAACCTAAAAACATACTGTGGCCATTTATAGCAGTTATTGTAATGTTGATTGTTTATGCAATTCCGCACAGTATGCCAGGCTCTGAAATAGACCATACAAAACAGCAAACAGAGGAAATAAAATGATTCTTACTTACTTAATAATATTTATTACCGCAATAGTATCAATAGGAGCATTCAATAATCCTGAATTATTCAATCGCTTAAAATTTAATGCATATCAAATAAAACATAGCAATGAAAAATGGCGTTTTCTTAGCTATGGACTTGTGCACTCGGGATGGATTCATCTGCTAATAAACATGTATGTATTTTACTCCTTTGGAGGTGTGGTTGAGCAGTATTTCAGTATTAGTTTTGGAACAATTGGCATGTTATATTATGTGCTTCTTTATGTTGGAGGAATCTTATTTTCAACATTGTTTGATTTTGGAAAACATAAGGATGATATATATTATAATGCAGTGGGAGCTTCAGGTGCTGTATCTGCTGTTGTCTTCTCAAGTATTTTAGTTTATCCTGCAGGCAGTATATTTTTATTTCCAATACCTTTTCCACTACCTTCCTGGGTTTTTGGAATAGCCTATCTAATATATTCGGCATACATGGGAAAAAAAGGAGTTGATAATATTGGTCATTTTGCCCATTTCTGGGGAGCAATTTTCGGATTGGTTTTGACAATAATATTAGTGCCGGGTGTAATACCTAACTTTTTCTCATCCATATTTAATCTACAATAAAAATACTATCATGAAAAATTTAAAAAAAATATTTCTTTCACTTGTGGTTATGTCACTAATCTCATGCGCTGGCCCTTATACCATAAAAGACTCAGGGAAGACTGTAAACCTTGGAATATTTGACCCATTCCAGGTTGAGTTGCACGGAAATTCATCCACGGGCTACAAATGGGAGATTACCGCCTATGACTCAACTGTAATAGAGCAAATAGGTAATGTTTCATATAAGGCTGATGATGATAAGATAGGCTCAGGTGGCTTGTATACCTGGAGTTTTAAAACAATTGGCGCAGGGGAGTCGAATTTGCTTTTCGTATACAAAAGACCTTGGGAAGAACGCTCCGCTGATGATAAAACCTATAACCTGAGAGTTGTATCCGGTACCATGGGAAGAATACTTAGTGAATAATTTGAAAAAAATAAAATGAAAATACCATATCACTTGTTAGGGCTTGTATTTGTGATTACAATAATTTCAGCTTGCCACAATACAGCTGCAGAAAAGAATGATTCCATATTTTTTGGTATATACTCTACCTATAACTTAGATGATGTACCATTAGATTTTAGGGCATCACTAAACCAGCCTGGATTTATCCCTGAAAATAATACTAGTATGTCAATAATAGGTTATAAGCCCGTGAATGACACAATTCCATTATTTCAGTACAATGATGGCAATTTTGGTTTATTTGAAACCCATTACACTGTTGATGATAATCAGCAATATAAAGCTGTTATTGCCCTTGAAAGATATCCCAGTCTTAGCATTGGAGATCTCAAAAATTGCAGAAATATCGATGGTAATGTAGAATTATTAATGAATGAATCCGGTAAGGCTAAATGGTCTGAGTTCACAAAATTAAATAAGGGTAAGCGTGTTGCATTGGTAATCGGAGAATACATTTATACTTTACCACATATCAATTATGAAATAGTTTCTGGTGTTGCCATGGTATCAGGTATCAACAATGACTCAATAGCTGATTTAATTGTTGGAGGGCTTGATGCTTCCATGGGAATGAATGTTAATTCAGATTAGGGTTAGAAGGGAATTTAGACCAAAGTCTGTATTCATCACCGAGAGGTTCAACAAGTTCTTTCCACAGAATATTTGGATTTATTCGGAGTATATTTTCATGGAGATTTTTGGATACTAACCATGAATCTCTTTTTAGCTCCTCCTGCAGTTGGTCGGGAGACCAACCTGAATAACCCACTGAAAACCGAATATCCGATGGTGTAATTTTATTTATGAGTAGTAATTCTTTGATTATTTCAATATCTCCACCCCAATATAATCCATTTCCGATTTCCAATGATCCTTCAATGATGTCGCCTTTGGTGTGAACATAAAATAGGCTATCTGTTTCAACAGGTCCACCAACAAATAAAGGACCATTAAATTCGGGGAAGTCTTTCACTACTTCATTGAAAGGTTGTTCGAAAGGTTTATTTAATACCAAACCAAATGAACCTTCTTCATTATGCTCAGCAAGAAGAACCACGGATCTTCCAAAATAATAATCACCCATAAATGGCTCAGATAACAATAATCTGCCTTTTGCTGGCTTTAAATTGTTGGTACTTACTTTTATGAATTTGTCAACTCCACTCATTTATAACTAAACTTTATAATAAATCAACTATTTTTACCTCCATATTGGATAAATCAATCTGTTATACCATTGAAAACGAAAACCAACAGTAAATTATTTTATAATCTCCGTAATGATAATAAATTTTTCACATTTGAAGGTTATGATTTTAAAATAATTGATGATTGTCTTGAAATTAAATACTCCTTTAACCTGGCTGACAAGGTCAATTTTAACCCCAAATTAAGGTTTTTGCCATCAAAACACATTAATTACAGTTCCATTAATAAACATAATTTAAACAACTTTGTTTTTCAGATGGGTATGGTGGAACTCATTAGTTACTGGAAAGCGGCATGTCCAAAAAAGGTAATTGTAAAACCTAATTACCTATCCAATGAGCAAATAGAATTTTGGAAGAAGTTATATTTTCATGGTTTGGGTGAGTTCTTTTACCTTAATGGGATTTCAGTTGAGGAGAATTCATTCATGTATATTACCACACATGGTAAAAAACTTAATCCCGCAGCTAAGGAACTAAGTAACAACAAGGTTATTGTTCCTGTGGGCGGTGGAAAAGACTCAATAGTAACACTGGAGTTGTTAAAAGAAAAAGGAATGGGTGTTATTCCATTCTTTGTTAACCCTCGAGAGGCAAGCTGGAGAACAATAGAGGTAGCAGGATTTACTAAAAATGATTGTATAGTTGTTGAAAGAACCATAGATAAAAAGCTGATTGATTTAAATAATAAGGGATATCTGAATGGCCACACTCCATTTTCTGCAATGGTAGCATTCACAAGTGCTACTGTATCGTTTCTTACGGGTATTTCTAATGTCGCTTTGTCTAATGAAAGTAGCGCCAATGAAAGCACAGTGCCTGGATCCATGATAAACCATCAATATTCAAAGAGCTTTGAGTTTGAGAAGGATTTCCACGAATATTCCAAGAAATTCTTACTTCAAGATATGCATTATTTTAGCTTTCTACGACCTATCAATGAACTTCAGATAGCAAAGCTTTTTTCAAAGTTTAATCAACACTTTGCTACGTTTAGAAGTTGTAATGTTGGAAGTAAAAAAGATGTTTGGTGTGGAAAATGCCCCAAATGTCTTTTTACATATATTTTACTTGGTCCTTTTGTTGACGAAAAAATACTCATAGAAATATTTGGCGCCAATATGTTAAAAGATAATTCCTTGGATTCAATATTTAGGGAGTTAACAGGAATAGCAGAGGTTAAACCTTTCGAATGTGTGGGTACCCCAGAGGAGGTCATTGCTGCAATATCTGCCGGCGTAGGATTTGACAATATTGTTTATAATTCTGCGCGTAAATTGAAAGAGAGTGATAGCTTCGGAAAACTTTTAACAGGTTATAATTCGGAAAATTTACTTCCACATAATTTTGATAATATCTTAAAGGATGCTCTCAATGGTTAATCCTTTCAAAAATATTTTGGATAAAAAGACAAATGTCTTAATACTGGGTTATGGCAAGGAGGGAGGATCATCCTTTGCTACTCTCAGGGCATTATACCCCAATTTGAATGTGGGTATTGCTGACGGAAATATTTCTTTGAAAGATGATATCACATTAAAAAACGATGTTAACATCCAATTGCACCTTGGGGATAAGTATCTATTAGCATTGAAAGATTATGACTTAATTATTAAATCTCCAGGAGTTAAATTGCCCAACCTTGATAATAGCATATTAAGTAAGATTACATCACAAACAGATCTTTTTTTAGCTGCCTTTTATGGTCAAACCATTGGAGTAACAGGTACCAAAGGTAAAAGCACCACATCGAGTTTAATAAATCATATTTTGAATAAATGTGGTAAGAAGTCCATTTTAATAGGTAATATTGGCGTTCCTGCCTTTGAAATGATAAACAATATATCCAGTGATACAATTGTGGTGTATGAATTATCTGCACATCAACTTGAATATGTTCACAAGTCTCCTCACATTGCAGTTTTACTTAATATTTTTCCCGAGCATCTTGATTACTTTGATGATGAAGTAGATTATGAGAATGCAAAACACAATATTTATAAATTCCAGAACCCCAACGATAAACTTATAATTGGTAGTCAGATAATGAATAATATCACAAATATTAACGCTGAATTATTTTGTATTGATATTTCAAACATTGATTCGGAATTGGTATATCCACTTTTGGGCAATCACAATAAGTTAAATTCGGAAATAGCTATCTCTGCAGTTGCTAACATGGGGGTTAATAGAACTGATGCTGTGCTTGCACTTAAATCCTTTGAAGGGTTACCTCATAGGCTTGAAGTAATTGGAAAGTATGGTGGAATTACTTTTATTAATGATAGTATCTCTACAATACCAGAATCTACCATTGCAGCAATGGAGGCCATGAACGGAGATGTGGATATTTTAATTCTAGGTGGCTACGATAGGGGCTTGGACTATGCCAAGTTATGTAATTATTTGGAAAATTCAGAGGTTAGAGTATTGATACTACTGGGTGATGCAGGCCATAGGATGAAAAGAGTTATGTCTGATAAGGTATTATCTAAATTATCTTTTGCAAAGGATATGGCACAGGTATTTGAAATAATAAGTAAACATGGTGTTTATGATGATGTGTGCCTTCTGTCGCCAGCAGCTGCCAGTTATGACCAATTTAAAAACTTTGAACACAGGGGTGATGATTTCACGGAATTAGCGGTGAAATATAAGTTTGAATAATTACCTTGCCCCAAAACTGTATATTTTAAATTTTGTTTTGTTAAATTTGTATCTTTTCGATAAGGTATACTCCAAATGTTAAAGTATTTATCAATAACAAATTATGCATTAATAGATCATCTGGAAATAGATTTCTCAGACGGGTTCTCTGCAATTACTGGAGAAACTGGGGCTGGTAAATCCATAATATTAGGTGCTCTTTCATTGATTCTAGGAAATAGAGCTGATTTGAACAATATTAAAAATCAGAATTCAAAATGTATAATTGAAGGTGTTTTTGATAATGGAGGCCTTCAACTTTCAGATTACTTCTTAAAAAATGACTTAGACCTTGAGGCAGAAACAATATTGAGGCGCGAGTTGCTTCCTTCTGGTAAATCAAGGGCATTTGTTAATGATACACCCGTAAACCTTAAGATGCTAGGTTATCTGGGTAATCGGTTTGTAAATATCCATAGTCAGCATCAAACTTTAGAATTAACGGATTCATTATTTCAACTAGAAATATTGGATGATTTTGTTAAAAATACAGAGCTGAATTTGGATTATAGGGATGTTTTTGAAGAATATCAGGCTCTAAACCATAGGCTATTAGAACTTAAGGATTTAAGTCAAAAGTCATCCAGAGATGAGGATTATATCAAATTTCAACTTGAGGAATTAAATTCACACAACTTGGACCCAGATGTTATTCAGGATTTGGAGAATCGTGCAAAGGTATTGGAACATTCAGAGGATATAAAATTAGCCGTTTCAGAGGCCGAATATCTTCTAAATGATGGAGAATCATCTCTACTAAACAATATTTCCAAGTTAAAACGTGTATTGGATAATGCTAAAGACTACTTACCTGGCAATACTGATCTTGCTGACCGTATAAATAGTATTTTAATTGAACTGGAAGACATCGGTTCTGATATAAACTCAATGTCATCCAATGATGATTTTGATCCGTCCGAACTGCAAAATATAAATGATAGCTTAGGTAGTATTTACTCACTGTTAAAGAAACATCATGTGGTATCAGTTGATGATTTAATAGAGGTACGTGATGATTTTGATGACAAGCTTCAAGGAATTGAAAGCGTTGATGATGACATTAATGCAGCTGAATCCAAAATTTTGTCTTTGGAGAAGCAGCTGACATTGTTATCCAATAAACTGTCCACCAAACGGCATGAAGGTGCCAAGGACTTTGCAAGTTCTGTGCTGCAAAAATTAAGGCAACTTGGTATGCAAGATTCAAATTTCGTTGTCCATATATCAAAAAAGGATAAATTCACATCCACAGGAAGAGATAATGTTCAGTTACTCTTTAATGCAAACAAAGGAGTTGAACCTGGTGAGATCAGCAAAATAGCTTCTGGCGGAGAATTATCCAGATTAATGTTAGCCATAAAATCATTAATCAATCAAAAACAGATGTTGCCAACTGTAATATTTGATGAAATAGATTCTGGTGTTTCAGGTGACATTGCTGGTAAAGTAGGAAAGATAATGAAAGAAATGGCCAATAAACATCAGATAATAACCATAACTCACCTACCTCAGATAGCCTCCAAAGCCAAGAATCACTACAAGGTATTTAAGGTTTTGAATGACGATTCCACAAATACAACAATTGAAATGTTATCCGAAGAGGGCAGGGTTGAGGAATTGGCAACCATGCTTAGTAGCGAAAGAGTTACTGAAACGGCCATGAATGTTGCCAGAGAAATGATAAACGAACATTAATTATAACTTCCCGTATCTGGCCTGTATATTATCCATTTGCTATTAAATCCCAATTCGTGAGACTTGAATGGGTTATTCCTATCATCATTTATAACAAACCTAAAAGTTCTAAATGGTAATTCTCCATCATTCATCATTTTCTTGAAGTCAGTGAATGGTATTTCGATTTTACAGGAATGCGATGCCGTTAAATCCAAGGGTAAATCCAGGTTATTACATAACCCACTAATGTCATAATAATTAAACACTCTTTTCCCCGTTATTAGCTCAGCCCTTACACTCGTGATATTCATGTCTTTCAGAGCGTATATTTCAATTAAGATGCTTGTTATAACTCCATTTAATTTTACAATTTTCACATAAAATATATTGGAAGGAAAGTTTTGCTCTGATAGTGAAAATATTCTCGATTGCTTTTTTCTTATGTTGTAAATGTAAATTGATATTACTATTACCAATATGATTACAGTATAGCTAAGGATACTTTCCATGTCAGTCCTTTAAGATCCAAGCATCTCTATAGTTAAATTGTAACTGCTGCTTGGCATACATGGCTTCTTTTAGATTATCGAATTTGCTCAAATAAAGTCTAAACCTATTGTTTTCGTTTATTAGATTAGCATTTATAAAGTTATCATTTCTAGCCTTTCTCAGTGCCTCTTTAGCACTATGAATATCATTGAAACTTCCAAATATTAAATAGTATTCGTCGGGTTTTGATATGCTGTCGATTGCCATGGCAATGGTATCTCTGACTTCATCTTCGCAAATCTTGGGGCTATCCTGAGAATCAGCCCTCTGTCCAAACCATAATGATACATAGTTTGTGCCAATTGCCAGTCCTCCACATACCCACTTTTTCTTTTCGTAGCTACCCCTTGTTATTATCATATCAATAACCTCTTTGGAGTCTGCCCAGATATTAATTATACTGTCATTATTAAAATCGTCACCAAAGAAGGTAACAAGTTCATAACCTCTATAGCGATAGGGGGTAAGTTCATTGGGTTTTTCCCACATGCAATCGGGATCGTAAACATATGAATTATGACAGCATGGGGTCCAGTTTCCCTTGTCTGACCAGCTTGAAGTATTACAGATGCTAGTATCCGGATGGTTATTATAAAGATCATCCACATGTAAACTTGCAACATATGACAAGGATGCCGATAGCTCCACCGGATTTTTGTCATAATCAACTCTTATTTGGTTTATGGCATCAAAGAGGTTAAACTCATCATTGGTTAGGCAAAAGTCATCAGGTATTTTATTTTGTGCCCCTGCAAATTGAGGAATAACCATTACCAAACACAATGTAACAATATGAAGAAATAAATATTTTGGTTTTAATGTCGCCATAGCTATGTGAACAAGGAGTAAAATTAGAAAAAAATGAACTGCAAAAGTCGTAAACTCATCTTATTCATTCATAATTAGTCCATTTGAATGAAATTACATATTCGTTTAAGATATTGTTGTAGGATTTGCTAATTAATGATATGATATCATTTTTAGTTTGAAAAGACATGTTGTTGATTCGGTTTATTGGCAGTATTTTGGGTGATGTCCCCGATAAAAACACAGAATCAAAGCTTTCCAAGTCATCCAGTTTAATTACACTCTCAATAAAATCTATGCCATTTTCTTTGGCAATTTTTATGATCATCTTTCTTGTTATTCCAGGCAATACTTGTTTTAGAGGAGGTGAGTAAAGGGTTCTGCCTTTGATGAAGAAGATGTTTGACTTAGACCCTTCTGTTACATTCATATTTCCATCAATCAGCAATAGTTCGTAAAGACGATCTTTGTTGCGTATTTTATCCAATTGCCTCCTAAGTTTACTATTAAGGGCTTTTATATTTGGATTTATTCTCTCGATGTTAATGGTTTTTGTTTTAACACCCAAGTCGTATAATTCCTTGCTGGGATATTTGTGGGGTACAATCCATGCAAAAAACATATTTGTTGAATCCGATACTATTATCTGAAACCTTATGTTTCCATTGGATAATTTATTTCGACTTATTAGCAGATGCAGGGTTTTGGCTATGGTAACTCTATCAATGGCGGAGGTAGATCTTGATTCAGCTACGGATGTTAATAACCGTGAAATATGTTCTTCTAGAAAAATTGGTACGCCATCAATTACTCGGATAACCTCGTAAAGTATTTTACCATTGGGAAATTTACTGGCACTGAAAGTGGAGTTTTTCAGTAATTTATTGTCTCCTATGTAATACTTTAATAATGGAGAACCCATGATGATTACATTTATTATTCAGAATCTCTGGTTTTAAAATATTCCTCTAGTAGTGCCTTTGCTCTTTCTAGGTTTTCAACTTCAACAAATAACCTAGCAGAATCTTCAGGTGAGCCATCTGCCCATCCAGCTTGAACACTTGATGATAGTGTATCTCGCCTAATTACACCAATTTTATTCTCTTCTAGGAGTTCTTCCAAAAACATACTTTCTACTCGTGTTCCAGTGTAAACTAATTTAATATCGTCAGCCATGATTGTTTTTTTAGTTTGAGTATCTAAAGATATTGAAAATAAAGGGATTTGACAAATAAACTTTACTTAGAGTTTAGTTTTATTATGGCAAAAACCATAATGGCAGCACTAACTATCTGAATTGGAGAGAGAATACTACCGTTAAAAATATAATCAAATAAAATTGCAGAGATTGGAAAAAATAGTTCACTTATTGTTGCAAGAATAGCCTTTACCCTGCGAAGTCCATAATAATATATGAAAATGGCGCCTGAACCTGTTGTTGTTCCTATGATAAAGAAGTATAACCAATTAACATCGGTAGTTAACTCAAACTGAGATAAAGAGCCTGTAATGATAACGTATGCTAACATTATCAAACTGGTAAACCCATACCTATAAAATGTTGCAGTAACGAAATTATGCTGAAGAAGTATTTTTTTGGAGAACACGGTACTACTACCAAATGAAAATGCCGCAAGTATGGCAAACATGGCTGCCATAAACGTGTTATCGTTTAATGAAGCAAATGGGATTGAAAAGCCAAAAGTTAAAAAATAACTAGCAACAATTGCAATGCCTGCCCAAATTATAAAATTCTTTTTGATCTTCTCCTTGAGTAGAATAGCAGCCAGAATGATTGCAAATATTGGTTGTAATTTTTGCAGCAAAACAACCACAGAAAGTTGATGGAAGTTCACCAGAAATAATGCTTTTACAATTGATATGGTACCAAGTGCACCACCAAAGATGCCAACAAGAGTAAATAAGATATAATCTTGTTTTATGAAGGTCTTCAGATTTGTGTATTCTCTAAACAGAAATAAATTCATTATTAGGAATGGTATTACATGTAATACAAAGACTACCCATCCCACATCTAAATTGTAAAGTCGTGGTGTAAGAACCACACCATCAAAGCCCCAAAGTATTGCTGATATACTAATGGCTATTGTTCCAGATATTAATTGATTTTTTCTCAATTTTATAACAAATAATGGCTGGCAAAATTAGTTAAATATTGCTTTGTATGGCCGTAGGTTATAACTAATAATTGAATTATATGCTCGTTTCTATTTCAATAATATTTTTTTGATTTGTTTCATGGTTATTTTAATTGATATTACCTTTGGGTTCTGATTAAATATTTATCAATGGAATTAAATATAGAAAATAAGACGTACGTTGTAGGCGGAGCAGGTGCTGGTTTTGGAAGAGCAATATCTGAGCAGCTTGCAGAAAATGGTGCTAATGTTCTTGCAATAAGCAGAACAATGAGTAAATTAATATCACTCAAGGAAAAATTCCCTGACAGGATAGAATACATATGTGGAGATATAATGGATGATAAAATTCAGGATATGGCTCTGGAATATGCAAAGAAAGATAAAATCTATGGTGTAGTTTTTAATGCATCTGGTCCACCAGCTGGAAACATAAGTGGTGTAACCATGGAAATGTGGGATGATGCATGGTATAATATTGTTAGGTGGAAGATAAACTTCGTTTATAAAATATTACCACATATGAAGAACCAAAATGTGGGTAGGTTATTATTCATCGAAAGTGTTTCTGTTAAAGAACCAGTGGCAAACCTTGTGCTAAGTAACTCCCTCAGACCAGCCATCGTAGGTTTTGCAAAAACTCTATCTCAGGAGATAGCAGGCAATGGCATTACTGTTAACATACTTGCACCCGGATATCACTCAACCGCTGCCATGGAAAGACTTTTTGCAAAAAAAGCAGAATTGGAAAACATAACAAAGAATGAGGCAAAGGAGCTATTCGAAAAAGAAATACCCGTAGGTAAAATGGGAAAACCAGAAGAAATGGCAGGGTTAGCATGTTGGATTTTATCTCCTTTGGCTAGGTATGTTACCGGACAAACCATAACTCACGATGGCGGAATGGTAAAGCATGTTTTCGGTTAAACATTCAGTAAACCCCAAAAGAAGATGTTTGGCTAGTGAGATTAATCATTTATATTTATATAATTGTCATAATAATTTATGCATTATAAATAAGTTCACTTACAATACCTTAGATTCCAACACATCTAAATAATTATATCTTTGCCCCCTGTTTATGATCTTAAAAAGGATTTTATCTACTTTATTGTGCCTGGTATTAATATCAGGTTTTTGCTACTCCCAGAGCGACTATGAATGGAAATTAGTCAAAACCCAGGGTGATATAAAAGCATACGTAAAGAAACTTCCGAATACAAAGATTAAAAGTGTAAAGGTTGAAACCACTGCCATTACATCTCTCTCCGAATTGGTATCTATAATTAAGGATGCACCTCGACACCCAGAATGGGTTTATTTAAATAGTAAATCACAAACCCTAGATACCATAAACCAACAGAATTGGATATTTTATGGAATGTCAGATCCTCCATGGCCCATATCGGATCGTGATTTTGTAACAAGGGTATCAATTACACAGGATAATTTTGACCAAAGTGTACAAATAATTTCAGTGGGTGTACCTGATTATATTCCAGAAGTTGATGACTGCATACGGGTGGAATTTGTGCACTCAAAATGGCTGCTTATACCTCACAAAGACGGAACCGTTGATATTACCTTCGAGTTAACAGTAGACCTTGGCGGAAGGATCCCCAGTTGGTTTATTAATTTAGCAGTTACCAGAGGGCCAATGCAAACCATGATTGGATTAATTAAAACAGTAAATGATGATTGCTATAAGAATTGCAAGGTTGGATATTTGACCGAATTATAAAGTCAGATTATCAATAATATCAGAATTCAATTTCAAGATTCAGCTGATCCTTTAACTTTAATACTCCTGGGTGCTTTTCTGATAGTTCATCAAACTTTTCCCTATCCGTATATGATTTCTTTTGTTCAGATTTTTCAGGGAAAACAGGGTTTAAGGTAATCTGGTTATTATTCAAATTTGTTTTTAGAAATTCCAGGAGAGAGGTTACAGAAAGTAAGTCCTTTGAAATAATCTGAGAGTCAACCTTGTACTCAACAACATAATTTTCCTTTAAAACGGGGTCGTATTTTGCAATGGCATTGCTAAAGCTTGGGGATTTATTCACATAACTCTCCACGAATGATTTCCATGTCTCAGAAAGCTTTTGCTGATCAAATACATTTACGATAACTTCTTCTGGCTGATCGCCATCACTGTCTTTACTATCTCTTAGGGATTGCAAACTCTGCTTTATGGATATGTTTTTAATTGTTCTGCCATTTCCAGTATCCCTTGCCGTTACCTGGGGTTTGCTAGGAGGACTTTTTATTTCCTTTTTTTGCTCAGTCTTTTCTTCATTTTTGATTTCCTCTTTAATCTCTTCTGGCTTACTTTCCTCAGCTTTTATTTCCTTAACTTCTTTTACTTCAAGTTTAGCCTCCTCAGTTTTAGTAACCATAGGCTCCGTTTTCTTTGCTATGGGCGTAGTTGCTTCTTTTGGCTTCTCCTCTATTTTGGGGGGTGCTGGGATTGATTGTTTTATAATAGGCTGGTGGGCGTGCTCTGGATTAGGGATTCCAGAAAGGCCACACAAATCCAACAGAGCTATCTCGATATGAAGTTTTTTATTGCTGCTTCCCTTATAATTGAGATCATATTTATTGGTAACCTGCAGCGCCTCCAATAAAAAATCAACGGAACAAGCTGAAGATTGCTCAAGGTATTTCTCTTTTAGTGATCCACTGGCATGCATTAACTTAATGGTAGAGGGGTTTTTTAATACCAGTAAAGTACGCATATGCTCAGCAAGCCCTACGATAAATTGCTGCCCATCAAACCCATTTTCAATTATTTCATTGAAAATAAGCAACAGATCCGCAATATTATTTTCAAGAATAAATCCAGTTACCTTGAAGTAATATTCATAATCAAGGATATTTAGGTTCTCGATTACATTTTTATAGGTAACCTGATTACCACTGTAACTTACAATTTGATCAAAGGTACTCAGAGCATCACGCATTGCGCCATCGGATTTCTGAGCAATTATATGTCGTGCTTCTATTTCAGTATCTATACCCTCGCTTTCTGCAACATAACCCAGGTAATCAGAAATATCTTCAACCATTATCCTCTTGAAATCAAAAATTTGACATCGCGATAGAATTGTGGGTATTATTTTATGTTTTTCTGTTGTTGCTAGAATAAACTTTGCATAGGAAGGTGGTTCCTCAAGAGTCTTTAGAAATGCATTAAAAGCAGCTTGAGATAACATATGAACCTCATCGATAATGTATACCTTGTAACTACCAACCTGTGGTGGTATCCTCACCTGCTCCACCAAATGTCTTATGTCGTCAACCGAATTGTTGGATGCTGCATCCAACTCATGGATATTAAAGGAAGCATTGTTATTGAATGAAATACAAGATTCACATTTGTCACATGGCTCAATCTCAGGTGTTAGATTCTCACAATTTATGGTTTTAGCCAGAATACGTGCACATGTGGTTTTGCCCACACCACGCGGACCAGTGAAAAGAAAAGCCTGTGCCAGATGGTTGTTCTTTATTGCATTTTGTAGAGTAGCGGTAATAGATTTTTGACCTACAACCTGATGAAAGGTTGCAGGACGATACTTTCTGGCAGAAACAATGAAATTATCCATAAATGTAAAATTGTGAATTCAAAAATAGTTATTTATCACTTTTGAAAATATCTATCTGAATAATTATTGATAACTCTTTTAAAATTATATTCATTTGTCGGTAACTGAGCGGATTAAATTTTGATCATATAAACCAGATTATGATATTACATTTATAAAATCATTATTAGATTTGCAATGGATAATTTTATGTGTCCGTTATCACAATACTTTGTTTTTAGAAGAGTTTATGTATTTATAGTATTTTTGATAAAATGGAAGAAGTATTAGTTTTCGTCCCCAAAAAAACCACCAGGATAAAGTATGTATTTAGCCTGGTATTTAAGGATATTCTCAAGGTCAATTGTGATGTTACATCTGATTTGGATGAATTCTTGTCTTCAGATAGAGCTAAGTTTGTTTATTCTGATAAGCCCCATTCCGACGATTTATTTTTCCGATCATCGGACTTGCTATTTCATAGGGGAATAGAAAATATTGATACTGATTACGTAGAGCATGAAGGTAATAACGCTCTGTTTCCTGTTTATGACAGCAACTCTGTTTTACCCTTTGATGTATTTTCGGCAATATTCTATGTGGTCTCACGATATGAGGAATATCAACCCTATGTGCCGGATAGACATGGTAGGTTTACAGCGAAATTAAGTGTTAGTCATGAATTAAATTTCCTTAACAAGCCCATAGTTAATATCTGGGCCAACATTGTAAGGGATATTATACTCAACAAATATCCAGACTTTGTATTTCCCAAGAGAACATTCAAGTTTGTTCCCACATATGATATTGATTCAGCATTTGCATACGCTCAGAAAGGTTTGGTAAGATCCATAGGTGGCTACTTCATGTCCCTTAAAAGTCTCAACTGGTCAGAGGTAATTCAGCGAAGTAGAGTTCTATTTTCAGGTTTCAAGGATCCCTTCGATACCTATGACCTTCAAATAGAATATCAGAGAAAGTATAACCTGAAACCCATTTACTTTTTTCTTTTTGGTCTATATGGACAATTTGACAAGAATATAAACACAAGGAATCGTACCTATAGATTTTTGGTAAAAAAAATGGGTGACTATGCTCAAATAGGTATCCATCCCTCATATTATTCCAATGAAAATCCAGAACTATTGCACAAGGAAATTCGTAACCTAGAGGAGGTTGTAAATAAAGATATTACCCAAAGCAGGCAGCATTTTTTAAAATTGGTATTACCAGTAACCTACAGAAATCTCATTGAGGAAGACATAACCGATGATTATTCCATGGGCTATGCATCATTGCCAGGTTTTAGATCTGGTATATGTGACCCATATAATTTTTATGATTTGGATATTGAAGCAGAAACTAAACTGCGTATCCACCCGTTTGCTGTTATGGATGGTACTCTGCGTGACTATATGGAACTCACTCCTGATGAAGCAATAGAGGAGATAAAAAAACTGATTGATGAGGTTAAAAAAGTTGATGGAACCTTTTCATCTCTTTGGCATAACGAACCTCTGAGCGATGAAAAACGATGGAAGGGATGGCGAAAGGTTTATGAGGAGATGCTAAAAATGGCAACGGAATAATTGTTACTATAATTTGATAAAATATATTAAATACAACGAAATTGACACCGATAAGTGGGATTATTGTATTCTCAATTCTGTCAACAGTTTGCCCTATGCATATTCTTGGTATCTCGATATAATTCATGAAGAATGGGCGGCATTGGTGGAGGGTGATTATGAAAGAGTAATGCCACTGCCGGTTCGTAAAAAGTATGGCATTACCTATTGCTATCAGCCGTTTTTTGCTCAGCAGCTAGGTGTGTTTTCCAAGAATGAAATAAATCCCGAAATAGTTAACAAATTCATTGCCGCAATACCAAAAGATATTAAAGTTATTAATTACAACCTCAATCACTTCAATACCTTAAACCCAAAGGAATATCATACTAACAATAATGATAATTACCTGCTGGATCTCATATCTGATTATGATAAAATCTATAATGGATACTCAACAAATACCAAGCGGAATCTAAAAAAGTCCAATAAAAACAATTTGGTAAAAATGAAGGGAGTTAAACCCGAGGATATAATCGAATTATTTAGAGATAACAAAGGCAAGGAAATTGGTAAATGGACGGAAGAGCACTACCTGATATTGAAGAGGCTCATGTATGTATGCATTTACAAGGGAGTGGGTGTTAGCCATGGTATTTATTCGGATAGTAATGAGTTATGTGCCGCTGCTTTTTTTCTTAAAACCCCCAACAGATTGGTTTTCTTGTTCTCTGGTAATAGCATCTTGGGAAAAGAACTGGGAGGTATGCCCTTTCTAATTGATGAGATAATAAAAGAAAATGCACCAGGATTCAGGATTCTTGACTTTGAAGGTTCCAATGATCCAAATCTTGCAAGGTTTTATAAGGGTTTTGGTGCAGTTAAATCCGTATATCAAAATATTCATATTAACAAATTAAACACAATTTTAAAAACCTTGTTAAGGTTAACAGGCAGATAAGTTTATGTGTAATTATATTGAAAATAGTAATCAGGATTTATTCATTGAAAAGAAGGTTTCATGAGTCAAATAAAATTAACCCTTATTTTTATTATTCTTCTGGATTTCACTTATTTTTGTAAAAAACATGGACATGGTTAGAGAATTAGGTCTTAATAACTCAGTATTCAACCAATTTTTGTCGGAACTCAGAGATTCTGATGTGCAAAAAGATAGCCAAAGGTTTAGAAGAAACCTTGAGCGCGTTGGTGAAATATTTGCCTATGAAATCAGTAAGGTACTTGAATATCAGGAAAAGGATATTGTAACACCTCTTGGTATATCAAAGATGAATGTATTGAAAGAAAAGCCCTTGATGGCTACCATTCTAAGGGCAGGGATGCCTATGCATCAGGGATTACTCAATTACTTTGATAATGCTGATAATGCCTTTGTAAGTGCCTACAGGAAGTATAAAAAAAATGAAGACTTTATAATCAAAATGGATTATATATCAACACCTTCCGTTGCAGATAGAAACCTAATCATTACTGACCCAATGTTGGCAACCGGTGGATCAATGAATGCAACCATTAAAGCACTATTGCAAAATGGTGTGCCCAAGAGCTTGCACATTGTTTGTTTGCTGGCATGCGAAGAAGGTATATCATTAATTAAAAGAAATTTTTCGTTGTATAAACCAACCATATGGATTGGTGCCATTGATGCCGAACTTACTGCCAAGGGGTATATTGTCCCAGGGCTAGGTGATGCAGGTGATTTGGCTTACGGAACAAAACTTGATTGATAATTATGACTAACTACAAACTCATAAAAGAGAACATATTAATGTCTCTCACCTCCATAAGGAGTCACCTGCTAAGAACTATTCTCACAGTTATGATAATAGCATTTGGTATTATGTCTCTTGTTGGCATATTAACTGCCATTGATGCTGTGGAGTACTTTCTAAACGACAATTTTGCCATGATGGGCTCAAATACATTCAATGTTCAAAACCGAGAGCTTAGAGTGAATATTGGTGGTAACGGAAATAAAACAAAGAGGTTCGAAAGGATAGATTATAACCAGGCAATGAGCTTCAAGGAAGATTATGACTTTCCTGCCGTAACTTCAGTATATATTTACGGAACAGGTATTGCCACCATTAAGTATGAATCAGAGAAAACAAATCCTAACATACAGGTTATGGGTGTTGATGGTAATTATTTGTCAACCGCAGGCTTAGAGTTGGAGAAGGGTAGGAATTTTAATTCGGAGGAAATCCGGCAGGGAAACCATGTTGTTATAATTGGTAGTGAAATAGCTTCAAAATTATTTGAAAAAAATGAGGATCCCATTGATAAGGTGATTTCAATTGGAGCAGGTAAATACAAAATAATTGGAGTAACAAAGGAACGGGGCTCGAGCATCGGCTTTAATGGCGACAGAAGCTGTTTGGCACCACTGGGTAACGTAAGGCAGTATTTTTCCAGACCCAATATGAACTACAAGATAAGCGTTATGGTTAAAAATCAAACGCAGATGGATGCTGCAACTGGTGAAGCAACCGGAGTTTTTAGGAGGATAAGAGATGATAAACTTGGTGAAGACGATTCCTTCTCAATCATAAAAAGTGATAATTTATCCAGTATGCTAATAGGGCTAACATCTAAAATACAAATTGGTGCTACTGTTATAGGTTTTATAACCCTATTGGGTGCTGCAATTGGTTTGATGAATATCATGCTCGTATCAGTAACAGAAAGAACACGAGAAATAGGAATCCGCAAAGCCATTGGAGCGACCAGTCGTACCATACGAAACCAGTTTTTAGTCGAAGCAGTTGTTATAGCTCAGATAGGAGGAGTTCTTGGTGTTATAGCAGGAATAATGATTGGAAATGGTGTAAGCGCAATAACAGAAAGCGCATTCATAGTTCCTTGGTTGTGGATAGTGCTTGGTTTGGGATTGTGTTTTGTAGTAGCCCTTTTATCAGGGATAATACCTGCCAATAAAGCAGCTAGCCTTGACCCCATAGAATCGCTTAGGTACGAGTAATTACAATACCATGATTAAATAACTTGTTGCTTTGAATTACTTTCATGGGCAAACCTAATTTATTGCTAGCTTTGGGATTAAACAACCCCAATTGAGAAAATTAGCCCCAATTATACTTCTGTTATTTGTTATTTCTGAACTATATTCTCAAAATACTAAAACCCTTAGGGCAGTATTTTATAACGTGGAAAATTACTTTGACAATAATGTGGACTCCACAAGAGATTATAATGAGTTCACAAACGAAGGAAACCTTAGGTGGACATATGGGAAATTTCTAAGGAAAAGAAACTCAATTTATAAGACAATTGTAGCAGTGGGAGAGTGGCATGACATAATATTGGTAGGTCTTGCCGAGGTAGAGAACGCTTATGTTATTAATGATCTGATACACAATACTCCCTTATCTGTTCTACCCTTGGAATATTGCCATTTTGAATCCAATGATCACAGAGGTATAGACGCTGCGCTGCTATATAACACCAGCTATTTTGAGCTTGTTTACTCCGAGCCAATTACACTCTCAAATCCCAGTGATACCAGTTATGTTACAAGAGATATTATTTATGCAAAGGGTCTTGTTGGAGAGGATACTTTACATGTACTTGTTAATCATTGGACATCCAGATACAGAGGGTTGTTGGAATCCGACCCGCTCCGGATGATAGCTTCCATGAAGCTTGGTAATGTTGTTGATTCAGTTTTTGTGAATGACCCAAATGCTAATCTTATCATTATGGGAGATTTCAATGATAATCGCGATGATGAAAGTATGACACATTTAATGGAAAATAGAGATCTCACCAATCTTAATTTAGTACCCCAGTTTAATAATGTAGCTGGAACATTAAAATATCAGCATAGCTGGTATGAATTCGATCAGATTATTGTCTCCCAGTCAATAATAACAGGTAAAAGTGGAATTAAATCCAGCACAAGTGCAGTGATTTTTGATCCGGATTTCCTACTTGAATATGATGAAAAGTACCTGGGTTATAAACCATTTAGAACAAATATTGGGTTTCGTTACAATGGTGGTTTTAGTGATCATTTGCCCATATATTTGGATATGTTTCATGTCCAATAAATATTGTTCTATTAGCAATAAATGAGCCCAATCCAGAAAATTTATGGATGTATTTTAATATTTATTATCTACTTAAATTCAATAAAATGTTTTAAGTTTGATGATATTAATGATAAGGACGTTTTAAAATATTGAAGTGAAGTACAAATTCCTAAAGATTCTACTTTTATTTATCGTCATTTTATTGGCGGGTTTATATGTTTCCAGACATGCGATTTTAAGCCATGCTTTTAAAATCAGTATAAGTGAGAAAACAAATAAAACCGTTGAGCTACAGATTGGACATCTTTATTACGACATGCTGGGGTCTACCATTACCTTTAAGGATTCACGGTTTAAGTACCACAATGTATATGTGGATAAGAAACAGTCCATTGAGTTATCAGACTTTAAGTTTGCAGAGCTAACAATAGAGCACCTATCTTTGCATAAGCTTATTTTTCATGGAGAATTCATTGCCGACAAAATTAACCTTGTTGAGCCTTCATTCTGGTTCAGTCAAAAGGACAAAAAACAGCAGTTTCAGGAGAAACCCAAGGAGGTTATAAAAGGACTAAAAGAAAACCCAAAACTATTGGGGAACTTGGTGGTTATTGTCAATGAGATTATCATATCTAAAGGGCGCGTAGACCTAACTTCAATCGTGGGTTCTGGCAAGGAGAAGAGTTATGTGGAATACACTCTTATGCTCAAAGATTTCAATACACAAAAGGAAAATATCTTTGATGAAAATAGTTTTCTGTTTTCAAATAAACACCTGCTAAAACTAACCAATTTCGATTATCATTTTCCAAATGGAGATGGCATAAGTTTTGATTCACTAATTCTCGGCTCCGTGAATAATAGATTGGCAATTAGTAACATAAGAGCCCATATTGTAGACACATCAGATGCTGCTCCCATAAAATCCATAGATGCTGATATTTCCGAGATAGCATTTTCAGGTATTAACCTCACTAACCTTCAAAGGTTTAAAGACATATATATTGATAGTCTTGAAATTAATAAAAGTAACATTCTTATCATCGGTAATGAAACATCAAAACCCAAGCAATCAAAGAATGGCAAATCAAGTCGCATTAAGAAGATGGTTGAAAGCCTTAAGCTAGGACGGTTTAAAATAAACGACGCCAATGTATTCGCTGGCAGAGGTTATAATGATACCACCGTTAGTATCCATAGCTTAAACTTTAAAATTGATAGCCTTGTATTTGATTCCAATATGATTGAAAACAAGGTACCCAAGTTTGATACCTCCAGCGTTAATTTGGCAATACAGAAGTTTAAACTTGATGATATGCTCAAGGGATTGAAAGTGTCATTTAACAATTTGGATTTAAATGAAATTAAGGAGCACCTAGTAATTGAAAACGTTAGCATAGATGACAAGGTTGAAGGTGAGCACTCATATATGATCAGGGCAGATACGTTTGATATTTATGGAGTATCATTTAATAATAGTTTAAAACCGGATAAAATGAAACTGGGAATAGAAGTTTCAAACCCTGTTATAAACATAGATGTGGAACAGCTCAAGAAGAAAAATACCAATGGGACTAAGGTTGAAGTACCTGGTTTAATATTAGATGAAATTTACATTAACAATGGTATGATTCATGTTTTAGAGAAAGATAAGCTAGGCGTTGATATATCAGGATTAAACATGAACTGGAATGATATAAACCTTTCCAGCCCCAAAGAAATTCACAACTTAAATACCGACAACCTTGACATTGATTTTATGTTATTAAACATGGAATTAATGCAACATGGAATTTACCTTAAGACAGGGAGCTCAAGCATCACTAATAATTCGGTACGAATAAATGATATGTCCTCCAATATAGATAAGGGAGATAATAATATTAGTTTTAAGGCCAAAGACCTTAATATTGATGGTTCTGATATCAAAAAAATGTTATCTGATAATAAACTCATCATCGATAATCTTAAATTAAATAAACCGGTAGTTGCTGGTACCATTGGCGAGGCAAAGAGTAAAAAGGATAAAACATCTGGCAAATCGGATAACAAGCTTGCATTTGACATCAGGAATATTGGCATTATTGATGGTGAAGTTGACATGACCATAAAGGACAGCCTAGATTATACCATATCA